>JBEKKT010000013.1:0-45679 GCA_050010535.1 Methanomassiliicoccales archaeon
AGGTTGGGATGATCAACCCCTTGGAGAAGTTGGGATTGAGAGCCGAGGCGCGGATGATATGCATTCCCACCACGAGCGGCTCTGGGTCGGAAGCAACCTGGGCTGCAATAATCACGGACCCGGATGAGAATGTGAAGATGGAGCTACCATCGAGGGAGGTGGTCCCCGACATCGCGATACTTGAACCAACTCTATCTTCCATGATGCCTGCCTCTTTGGCAGCGCAATCAGGTCTCGACGTGTTGACGCACGCTATCGAGGCATACTCGAGCCCATGGAGGAACGACTTCTCAGATGGTCTAGCGATCAGGGCAATCCAGATAGTGTTCGAGTTTCTTCCACGGTCTTTCTTGGACGCGGGAGATTCGGAGGCGAGAGAGAAGATGCATCTGGCAGCGACGATGGGCGGCTTGGCCTTTGGGAATTCACAGGCGGGGGCAGCGCACTCTATGGGCCACTCGCTCGGAGCATTGTTCAAGATCTCTCATGGGAGATGTGTGGGCATAATGCTCCCTTACATCATGGAATTCAGTCAGTCTGTTGTCCTTGACAGGTATGCGGGGATTGCAAGGGCCCTAGGCATCAGCGCAACGGACGATGAGGGAGCGGCGAGAGAACTCATCAGCAGGGTTAGAGGCCTGAGGAAGGGCTTGGGCGAGCCCGACAGCATCAAGGACACTGGCATCGACGAACGTGACTTCACCACCAAGCTAGAAGGCCTGGTCGATAGGGCAATGAGATCGGCACTGACCCCGATTTGCCCTAGGATTCCTTCCGCCAAGGAATACAAGCGCTTGTTCGTATGCGCTTACCGCGGGGAGAGTATCGATTTCTGAGAACAATCAGGACTGCATGGGGATCGCGTCGTTGCCCCGGCCGCTGAGCGAAAACTAATTAGAACCAGATGCTCCAATAGTGGAGCAGCAAGGAGGCAAGCTCTATGGAGCAGTACGATCTGATTGTCATAGGCTCAGGGGCGGGCATGAACGTTGTCGATCGTGCCAGGCGTATCGGCATGAGAGTTGCATTGTTGGAAAACGGTCCGCTTGGTGGTACGTGTCTCAACCGAGGTTGCATTCCGAGCAAGATACTGATCTACCCAGCAGACGTGGTCAGGGAAATAGAAGATGCCGGGCGAATCGGGGTGTATGCAAAGATCAAGAACCTTGACTTCGATCTAGTTCGCAAGAGAATGTGGGATCTCGTCCTCGGCGACCGTGGGGGAATGGGAAGGGCGGTCGAGGCAGATTCCGGTCTGGGATACTTCCACATTACCGGACATTTCATAGGGGCGAAAACACTCCAGGTGGGGAACGCGCAGATCACAGCCCCGAAGATCATGATTGCCGCTGGCGTCAGAACGAGGGTACCGAATGTTCCTGGCCTTGTAGAGTCTGAAGTCCTGACTTCCGAGAACGTCTTCGACATCGAGAAGCTTCCGAGGCAGATCGTCGTGCTCGGAGGCGGATACAAGGCATGCGAATTCGCACATTTCTTCTCTGCATTCGGCTCTCAGGTCACGATCATCGGGCACAATCCGAGGCTGCTTCCAAGGGAGGAGCCGGAGGTCAGTGAGCAGGTCAAGAAGACGATGTCAAAGTTCGTCGATGTGAGGGTCAATCAGGATGTCGTGGAGGTGATTGGGGGGAGGCGCAAGCGTAGAACAATTTTCCACAAGGACAGGGAGACAGGGAAGGCGGACAAGGTCGATGCGGAGGAAATCCTTGTCACGACAGGAGTAAGGAGCAACTCCGATCTGCTGAGGCCCGAGGAAAGCGGCGTAGCTCTGGACAAGAACGGATACATCGTCGTGAACGAGTATCTGGAGACAAGTGTGCCCGGTATCTGGGCATTCGGTGACATCATCGGCAGGAACATGTTCAGGCACACGGCGAACTACGAGAGCGACGTCGCCTGGACCAACGCATTCGGTATGCAGAAGATCAAAGTGGACGACCATGCGGTCCCCCACGCCGTCTTCTCCTATCCCCAGGTGGCGAGCGTCGGGACGATGGAGGCAGACGCTGAGAAGAGCGGGTTGGACATACTCATCGGCACGAACATGTATTCCAGCTGCGCGAAAGGCTACGCCATGGGCGATGAGGAGAGTTTCGTGAAGGTTGTCGTTGAAAGAGAAACGAAGAGGATCCTCGGAGCGAGCGTCGTCGGTCCGCACGCTGCACTGCTGCTTCAGCCCTTAGTGTATCTCATGAACGCCGGAAATCAGTCGTATGTGCCTATTGCGAACAGCCAGACGATTCATCCCGCATTGAGCGAGGCAGTCGTGGGAGCGTTCGCCAGACTTCACGCGCACGGTCATGAACACGAGCATGAGCACGCTGCTTGACCAATGCAACTGTGCAGAGATCTCTACTTGGGCGTTATCGCCGCCTTCATCGACCTGAGCGCCTTGTGAGCGGCTATGGCCTCCACGGCTCGAACGAATGGCACCTTGTGCGTCAGCAGTCTCTTGTACGGGAAGCGGTCCATCGTGTTGCGCAGGAGCTTGAGGTCCGCCTCGTATTGCATCGGGGGACAGTAGAACTGGCCGATGACCGTAAGATCCCTGTCCACCAGCCTCCAAGGATTGAAAGGCACTGGCCCATAGTCGGTGTATGCCCCTATCTCGATCACGTATCCGGATTTCCTTGCCATCTCCACAGCTTCTGGAAACGCTGAGGGAATCCCAGTGCAGTCAGCCACGAGATCCGCGCCGATTCCCTTTGTCAGCCTTTTGGCCTCCGATATCCTCTTCTCAACGGTATCGTACGTCTCCAAGCTAATCGTGATGTCAACGCCGAATTCAGCCGCGACCTTTAGTCTCCAATCGGGAGCGCCGATCATTATGACTCTGTCCGCACCAAGCACCTTCGCCCTCACCGCGGCCATGATCCCGACTGGACCGGCACCCTGCACGACTACCGTGTCCCCGTATCCGAAGCCTTCTTTCTGAGCAGGATACGGCATCTGCGCTCGTGCGATCCCGCGCGTGGATGCGAGTGTGTCGAGCAGAACGGCCACATCGTCCTCCATGTCACCTGGTATCTTCCAAACCCTCGTTCCAGGCCTGAGGAGAACGTACTCCCCCCATCCTCCGAATATCCACGGTCTGAACTCCTCCTTCTCACAGTTGACGTATCCATACGTGAACGGGTTTTCGCACTGTGCGCTGTGCCAGGTCCCGAGAAAACGGCAGTAGTGACATGTTCCACAAGAAATGTCCGGATACCAGAGGATCCGATTCCCCTTCTGTAGGCACTCGTCGTGGACCTCCATTCTCGACGCGGCCGTCTCCGTTGTCTCGAAGACTTCTCCCACGTTCTCGTGACCAGGAATGACGGGAAAGTCCGCCTTCAAGTGTCCGTCGAACTGGTGTTTGTCGCTGCCGCACACGCCGGACATGTGCATCTTGACCGTCATCTCACCCTCCTTCAAATCAGGGTAATCGAAGGACCTCGTCTCCATTCTTCCTGGATACATAACAGCGGCACTCACTTTGCTAACCATCTAGTCACCATTCCTGCGAAACGGATTGGCGGAGAAAGACATGCGGTTGGTCCTATTAATCTATGTTCGAAGAGGTGTCATCAATTCGTCTCAGTCTGACATGGGCCTATCTGATGCTTTCCTGAATTCGTGTTAGACGCCTCAGAAATCTCTCGCTCGCGATCCCGCAGAGGTATGGAACTGGTGGAGTCAGGTAGATCAGCGATCCGAAGAACGCAACAAGCTTCTTGCCCGTCCCCATCAAGTTTATCTTGCTAATAATCGGGTCGCGCATGTCGACCTCCTTGATTAGGCCGAAGATCGATTTGAGAATCAGCACATCAGAAGCGAGGACGACTCCGACACTCCATGCGATACCCTTCTCAAGCGGCATTCTGTTCCCGTATGCGGCCGTTCTCTTCCCCAATATCGCCTTCCTAAGATCCTCAGCATTCTCCCCATCGAAGAGGGTATAGGCATAGGCGATCGTGTTCAGACTGTGCGAATCGCTTCCGCCAACAATCGCCCATCTTCCCTGATTCTCGTGGGACTGCGCCTTCCTGTTGGCGTACCCATCGATGTGTCCGGCGTTGAGCGTCTCTATAGCATCGATGTCGAGTTCGTCTATCTTCTCACCGAGGCTCGGACAGTGAAGGCTGAAGGGATGCGGAGCGACGACCAATCCGCCCTGGGCCCTTATCCTATCGATCGTCTCCTGGACTGGAAGGCCAGGGGGGATTTCCTGCGTGAGATATAGCCCGATCAACTCCCCATCGAGCGTAGTTATCTCCTCGCCTACGACAACGTCGACGCCTGGATAGTCCCTCGCGCACTCCTTCGCCTTGAAAGCCCCTTCAATGCTGTTGTGGTCCGTTATGCAGACGACCTTGAGACCAATGGCTTGGGCGTTCTTCACGACATCGCAGGGATTAGCAACGGACTCTGGAAACCGAAGAAATCCAAGTCGCCCCCACCCCGAGTACCTCGTGTGAACGTGAATGTCAGCCCTGGTTTGCATCTGGGTATGAAATATGTTTCTATGATAAATAGAATTCGCAGAAGAATGCGGTCTAAGCGAATCACGCACGTCGTCTGAGCAAGCACAGCGTTCGATCGTTAGGAGAGCTCGTGCGAGCTATCCATGTCTCAGCTCACCAACGTCGTGTCCTGGCCACGGCAAACCAGAGTGCCGCCGGCTTATATCACGATCTCCACCTTGTTGCCACAGATTTCGCATTCATAAAGCTGTCCGACCTTCGTCATTATTCTTCCTCCTGTGCGATGGAGGAGGAAGCTAGCCCCCTTTGACTTTTCTTCCTATGGTCTGTCCATATTCGAAGCACTTGAGCTTCTCCTGCTCCTTCGGCACATATCTCATTTCCAAGTCATCGAAAGCGAGTTCGAGCCCCGCTTTCTCAAGGTGTTCCCTCAGCGCCTTTACTGCTCCTCCGCCCCAGCCGAACGACCCGAAAGCGGCTCCAATCTTGCCTTTCGGCCTCAGACCCCTCATGTATATGACGAAGTCCGCGACACTCGGGAACATCCCGTTATTCAGAGTGGGCGAGCCCACAACAACCGCCCTGGCATCCAGCACCTCCTTCATGATCTCGCTCCGATCGCTGTCCGCGAGTCTGTACGGGCGGACCTCGACTCCCTCCGAGGCGATGCCATCGGCTATGGCCTCCGCCATTGTCTGGGTGCTTCCCCACATCGTGTCGTAGACGACGACGGCCTTCTCCTTCGATTCACCCCTCGCCCATGAGAGGTAAGCATTGATGATCTTGCCCGGGTCCTTCCTCCAAATGATCCCATGGGAGGTCGCGAGGATCTTGATGTCCAATCCCTTCACCTTCTCGAACGTCTTCAGCACCTGGCTGCCGAATGGCATTAAGATATTCGCGTAGTACTTCGCTGCCTCGTACATCAGAACGTCCTGATCGACATCGTCATCGAACCTTCTTGCGCTTGCGAGGTGCTGCCCGAATCCGTCCATTGAGAAGAGAATCTTGTCCTCGACAAGATAGGTGAACATCGAATCGGGCCAGTGCAGCATTGGTGTCTCAATGAATTTAACGGTCCTCTTCCCGAAGCGCAACTCTTGTCCGTCCTCGACCCCCTCCACGATGATGTCGTCGTAGTGGAGTCCCAGTCCCTCCACACCTCTCTTTGAGGCCAGGATTCTGGCGCCGGTAAGGCTCTGAGCCAATGGTAAGCTGCTTGAGTGGTCCATTTCGACATGATTCGAGATGATGACGCCGATCTCCTTTGGGTCGAGGACCGACCTTATCCGAGATTCCATTTGATCGAAGAACGGTCTCTTGACTGTGTCCACTAGTACGTTCGCCTCTCCTCGTATGAGATATGCATTGTACGTGCTGCCCCTCGGGGTGGTATATCCATGGAAATTCCTCACGTTCCAGTCGATTGCTCCCACCCAGTAGACGTTCTCTGCGATTTCTATCGCTTTCATGCTCCCCTCAGTTGGAATACGAGGGCACGCGTATCTATTATTTTCTGTTCATCTTAGGCGTCGCGCCTTTCGCGAGTGCTAGGCCCAGAACGAAACCCTGGGAATAGTTTTTATAATGAGACTCGAATCGTGTCGGCCATGGGTATCATCGAATGGGGCATCTTTTCCATAAAAGACCTCATCCTCACCGCAGGATACCCAGGCGTTTTCTTCTTGATGGCGCTGGAGAGCGCATGCCTCCCCATTCCTAGCGAGATTATCTTGCCCTTTGCTGGATGGCTTGCCTATGATGGACAATTCAACCTGATTCTCGCGGCCCTAGCAGGCACATTCGGTTGTCTGGGGGGATCCGTGTTCGCGTATCTTGTAGGGCTGTACGGTGGAAGAAAGTTCGTTGTCAAGTATGGCAAGTACGTCCTTCTTAACGAGAAGAGCCTTGATTCGGCGGAACGCTGGTTCGCGAAGTATGGCGACTCCGCGGTGTTCTTCAGCCGATTGCTTCCAATCATACGAACTTTCATTTCTCTGCCGGCGGGAATGGCGAGGATGAATGGTGCTCGATTCTCCACGCTCACCTTCATCGGCTCTTTGCCTTGGTGCTTCGTCTTGACCTATATCGGTTTTGCCCTCGGACCGAGTTGGCAGTCCATCACTGGCATATTCGGCGGTCTTGACGTCATCATAGTACTGGCGGTTGTCTTGATTCTCGTGTGGTATTTGCTGAGGAGAAGGAAGCTGAGTATGAAGGCTCAGGACGAGTAGTAATACTCGCCTTTTTCCTTCTGCTCCCTGTCCAGTCTGGACCCGAGTTTGTTTATTCTCGGTCTGTTGGTCTCGTTGTCCCTCCGGAAGGTGATGTTGACCTCCTTGAGAAAGAGGTTCATGCCGACCCTCATGTCGAATGGACCCTTACCATTACCCTCCGCCCCGGGAACGCCGGAGAAAACCATGATCGAATCTGAAACCATGTCAATGAAGTAAATATCGTGGTCGACGACCATCGCACTCCTTCCCCTCTTCTCCATGACTCTCCTGATTGTCTTCGCTGCTTCCATTCTCTGGTTGGAATCGAGGTACGCCGATGGTTCGTCCATGAGATACATGTCGGCATCTCTAGAGAGGCAGAGGGCGATCGCCACGCGCTGAAGTTCCCCGCCCGACAGTGTCGTGACCTGCTTGGCGAACAGGTGCTTGAGAGTCAGGGGATGGGAGATCTCCGTCTCGAAGAAACCAGATTCAAAGAAGTCCTTAACATAGGCGTGGAAGAGCTCGGCCACCGTGCCCTCGAAGTCCGGAGTGATGTACTGGGGCTTGTAACTCACCTTGACCATTGTTTCAAGCTTCCTCTTTGTAGGCTGCTGGATGCCGGCGAGAATCTTGACGAACGTCGTCTTGCCGATCGCATTTGGTCCCACGATTCCGATCGACTCACCGACCTTTACTGAACCAGCGTCCATCACAAGCCTGAAACCTGGAAAATCGCACTCCAATGCCGGGAACTCCAACAGTCTCGCGGTCTGCCAGATTGCCCGCGGCGGTCTGACCTCGAATTCGATCTTTCTGTCCCGGAACCGTATGTTCTCCTCAGGAAGATATCCGTCAAGATATGTATTGATGGCGGCTCGCACCTGTCTCGGTTGGGCAAAGACACCGAACGCGCCTTCGATGCCATATACTAGGTAGACGTTGTCCGCGAGGAAATCCAGGATGGCAAGGTCGTGCTCTATCACGACAACCTGCTTGGCCTCCCCCATCGATTGAATCACTCTCGCGACCTTCAATCGTTGGTGAATGTCTAGATAGGAGGAAGGTTCGTCGAAGAAGTACACGTCCGCGTCCTTCATCACCGTGGCAGCCAAGGCAGATCTTTGCAGCTCCCCGCCGGAGAGCTTGTCGAGATCCCTGTCGAGGACATCGATGAGATCGAGGAGTTCCGCGGCCTCTCGGACGGTTAGTCTGCCCGAGAGTTTCTCCAGGAGGTCCCTGACGCTACCCTTGTATGCGACCGGAATCTTGTCGACGTATTGCGGCTTGAGCGATATCCTGATGCTCCCAGCGTAGACCTTCTCGAGGTAGTTGTGAAGTTCCGTTCCTTTGAACCGATCCAATACATCGTCGCGGCCAGGTGGGTTGTCGTAGCGTCCGAGGTTCGGGGTCTCGTCGCCCGAGAGGAGTCTGAAAGCCGTGGACTTGCCTATGCCGTTCGGACCGAGTATGCCGGTGACCAGTCCGGATTTCGGGACGGGCATCCGATACAGTCTGAACCCGTTCAGCCCGTATTGGTGCATGATCTCCCCCTCTAGCTCGTCCGGAAGCCCTATGATCTTGATGGCCTCGAAAGGGCACTTGTGAACGCAAATCCCGCAGCCTGCGCACAGCTCTTCCGATATCTCTGGCTTGCCTTTCTCCCCGATGGTGATTACCTCGATTCCCGTGCGGACCTTGGGGCAGTAGTTGATACACTCAGTGTTGCACTTCTTAGGCTGGCAGCGGTCCCTCAGCAGGACTGCAATACGCATGGTCTAGGCAATGAACACGCAAAATAAAAAGATGTTTGTTCTGGCAACGGACACGGTCGGTGGCTGCGGTCTCCACTCCAGGAACGCTTTCCGCTTTGTTGAGAGGCCATCGAACTCTTTTGTTCTGGGAGCTTCTTATTATGTAGAATAGGAATGGAGGTCCCTGAGAGACAGGGGATTGTCTACGTCTATGTTATCGGGTGGATCATGAACATCCAGTATTCTATCGAATTACCAGGTGCAGATGCCGATAGAGTTATAGCTGTCCCGAAGATCGATTTACCACTTGAACTCCTTCACCTTCTCCGCCATCTCCGAAAGGCGTCTCTGTACCAAATCGTTTATTGTATCTTTCTCGTACGTTCCGTCCTTCTGTCTCTCCCCCGCCTTGACTCCTGTGAGGACCTCTATGCCCTCATCTACCGTCTTGACAGGATATATATGGAAACGTCCATCCTCTATTGATGACACGATTTCCTCTTTCAGCATCAAGTTTTGGACGTTGCTCTCCGGGATTACACATCCCTGCTTTCCGGTGAGTCCTTTGGAGACGCAGACTTCGAAGAATCCTTCGATTTTCTCGTTCACCCCTCCTATCGCTTGAACTTCGCCCTTCTGGTTGACCGAACCTGTGACGGCTAGGAATTGCTTTATCGGTTTGCCAGACAAGGCGGATAATAGAGAGTACAGTTCGGTGCTGGACGCGCTGTCGCCATCTACTCCAGAGTAACTCTGTTCGAACACGAGTCTCGCCGCCAGACCGAGGGGCTTGTCCTTTGCGTATCTATCGTTCAAGAATCCGCTAAGTATGAGTACTCCCTTTGTATGCGTCGGTCCCCCCATCTCGGCCTGTCGTTCGATGTCTATTATCCCCTCCTTGCCGACCGCAACGCTAGCAGTGATTCTGCTCGGCCTGCCAAAGGCATAGTCTCCTATGCCCATCACCGCCAGACCGTTAACTTGTCCGACCTTCTCCCCTTCAGTTTCGATAAGGATCAAATTCTTCTTGACCATCTCCTCGATCTTCTTCTGGATCATATTTGAGCGATAAACTTTTTCCTCGAGCTGCTGGTTGATATGCCTCCTGGTTATGAGCTTCGATTTGTCCTGCTTGGCGTAAAAACTCGCTTCCCGAATGATATCGGCGATCTCAGAGAATTTCGTCGATAGCTTGCTCTGATCTTCAGCCAATCTCGAGCCGTACTCGACTACTGCGGCGATTCCCGTCGGGTCTAGGTGCAGCAGTTTCTCCTTCTCGCAAAGGGAACACACGAAGGATCCGTACTGCTTGATGTTCCTGTCGTTTCTGTCCATCGACGTGTCGAAATCCGCCTTCACTTTGAACAAGTCCCTGAAATCTGGATCTGAAGAGTACAAGAGCTCATAGACTAGCGGAGTTCCAAGGACGATAATCTTGGCCTTAAAGGGTATCGGCTCTGGTCTCAACGATTTCGTAACGATGAATCCCAAGCCAGCCCCCGGTTCTTCGATTTCGAGTTTCTCGTTTGAGATGGTGTGCTTCAGGCTCTCATACATGAACGGGTCTGCGAACAGTCGCTCCACCGGAAGGACAAGGAATCCGCCATTCGCCCTGTGGGCCGCTCCGCCACGTACCATGGTGTAGTTGGTCACCAGCGTGCCGAACCGTGCCTCTTTCTCTATTGCACCGAAGAGACGGAAGTAAGAAGGGTTCAGTTCGATCTCGACGGGTGCTCCCTCGAGCTTCGAGTTGTCGACAACAACGTTCACTTTGTAGTTTTGTGTCGGGTCTTCAATTGGCATCTGGAGACCGAACGGAGACGGCGGCTGTTCCTCCTGAGGTCGCTGCAATATCGCGGGAAGTTTGTCAATGATGTCCTTCTCGACCTCGGCCACGAACTTAATCACATCTTCGCAATCTGAATACGAATCTTTGATGAAATCAAGCAACGATTCCATCGCAAAAGTTGCGACCTCCTGGCTCAGCTTCTTGACCTCCTCCTGCGCCTTGAGCTCCAGTTCCTTCAAGTGCCTGAAAGCCCCTCGGACTTTGCTCTGCAGGACTTCACGTTTCTTTTGTATTTTCTCTGCGATCTGTGGAGGAAGGGCTGCGAACTCCTCGTCCGTCATAGGCTTCCCGTTGACGATAGGAATCAGGAGGAGTCCGATCTGGGACTGCTGCAGCTGGAAGCCCGCATCCATGGTCATCTTGTTCAGCTTGCTGAGGTTCTCTTTCCTTTCTTCTTCTAGCGCCTTCAGGTTGCCGCTGACCTTCTGAGCATATTCCTCACTCTCGAACGTCTTCTTCAGCACGCGAATTGCTTCGGAAACGAACTTTTCCATGTCTTTCTTGAACTTCTCCCCCCTTCCCGAGGGAAGCTTGAGAACATGAGGGCTGGTCGAATCGCGGAAGTTGTTCACGTAGCACCAATCTGGGGGAACTGGCATCTTCTTCGCAAGTTCCTTTACGTAGTCCACGATTGCCGTTTTTCGACCTGTCCCAGGGAATCCAGATGCGAAGATGTTGAATCCCTTGTTCTCGACGTTGAGGCCGAACTGGAGCGCCTTCAGAGCCCGGTCTTGACCGATGATCTCTTCCAGTGGTTTGAGATCCGCTGATGATTCGCACTTGAAAGCCACATCTTTGCATGAGTTCCTAGATCTCTCGAACGACAGTTCCTTGGTCATTCTTCATCCTTCCCGATGGTGATTTATGACAACCCGGATTATTTAAATGTGGAGCATTTAGCCGAAAGTGAGGACGAGTTCAGATAACGACGGTTTTCAAATCCTTGCCTAGCAGCGCGAATGGTTCATTGGTTCCTGTAATGGGAGAAGAAACCATTTAAAACGCTGAGGGATGCTGGTCCTTTGTCAAGACTTAAATCCTATTAGTCGTATTCCACCTAGACTCGAATGGTAAAGCTCCTCGTGTGCACGGCGTGGCCATATTCCAACAGTCCTATTCACCTAGGACATGTAGCTGGCTCCCTGTTGCCCCCTGACATATTTGCCAAGTATCATCGTCTCAAGGGGGATGACGTGCTTATGGTTTCTGGTTCGGACCAACATGGTACCCCGGTCACTGTGAAGGCTGAGAAGGAGGGCGTCTCTCCCGAGGAAATAGCCGAAAGGTACCATCGCATCAACTATGAGGCGATCAAGGGTCTACATATCGACTACAGCTTGTTCACGAAAACTCACACCGAGAATCATTTTGAGGTCGTCCATGACGTCTTCCTTCGCCTCCTTGAAAAGGGACATCTCTACAAGAAGGACACGCTCCAGTACTACTGTGATCATTGCCAGCGATTCCTTCCGGATAGATACGTAGAGGGAACATGTAAGACCTGCCGAAACGAGAGGGCGAGAGGGGACCAGTGCGATGCCTGCGGGACCACTTTCGCGCCGGGGGAGCTCGAAAATGCATTGTGCACGCTGTGTGGATCCCCGCCTGAGCTCAAGGAAACAGAGCATTACTTCCTGCGGCTCAGTGCTTTCCAGGAGTCTCTAATCGATTACATCAAGAACAAGTCCTATTGGAAATCGAACGTCCAGACTTACACGAGGAACTGGTTGGAGGCTGGTCTAACCGACAGGGCGATAACGAGGGACATGACATGGGGCGTAAACGTACCATTGCCTGGCTGGGATGGAAAGGTAATCTATGTCTGGTTCGAAGCCGTCATCGGCTACCTGTCAGCTTCTGTGGAGTGGGCTAAGCGTTCCGGAGATCCAAATGCCTATGAAGCATTTTGGATGGATCCGGACGTGAAGCATTATTATTTCCTTGGAAAGGATAATATACCTTTTCATACAATAATCTGGCCAGCGATTCTAATGGGTTACGGGGGACTGAATCTCCCCTACGATGTTCCTGCGAATGAGTTCCTGACATTCAAGGGCGAGAAGTTCTCAAAGAGCAGGGGTGTCAGCATAGATATTCCGTCCATGCTTCAGAAGTTCGATTCTGACACTATCAGATACTACATCGCGACCGAGATGCCAGAAAACCGGGACTCGGAGTTCTCATGGGAGGAGTTCGAGATCAAGACCAACAACGAGCTCGTAGCCACTTTGGGCAACTACTACCATAGGGTGCTAAGTTTCACACATCGCAACTACGGGAGCGCTCCGGCGTTCAAGGGTCCAGAGCAGGAAAGGCAGAAGGTCTTGGATGCTGTTACGACCGCCGCAGCTCAGGTGGATGAGTATCTTTCCACTTGCCAATTCAAGAAAGCGTTGAAAGCAGTCATGGACCTGGCGCAGTTCGGAAACCGATACTTTGACAGCGTTGCCCCTTGGACACTGGTCAAGACCGACAAGGAGATGTGTGGTTCCGTCCTGAATCTGAACCTTGAGATAGTAAAATCCTTGGCGATCCTCAGCTACCCTTTCATACCGAGGTCTGCTGGAGACGTATGGAAGCTGTTGGGATACGACGAAGGGATAATGAAAAAGGGTTGGGAATGGCTGACAGTGCCCGTCAAGGCGGGTCAATGTCTCCAGGAGCCGAAGCCCTTGTTCTCGAAGATTGTTGTGGAGAGAGGTGATCAGGTGTTCGGCGAATTCGAGAAATTGAATCTGAAGGTGGGCGTGATTCAGGCGGTGAATGACCATCCTAACGCTGACAAGCTTCTCGTTATGGATGTTGACATCGGCAAGAAAATCAAGCTAGTGGCCGGTCTGAAGGCGCACTACTCGAAGGAGAACCTCGTTGGGAAGAAGATCGTGGTTGTGGCGAACTTGCAGCCAGCTACACTCAGGGGAGTCGAATCGCAAGGCATGCTCCTCGCGGCCGAGCACAATGGAAAGGTCCTGCTGATGACCCCGGCGGGGTACGCGCCCGCGGGAGAGCCCGTCAACAGCGGTATGAGGCCCTCGGATAAAGTCCTGTCATTTCTCGATTTCCAGAAACTGGTTCTTTTGGTAGGTCAGGTCGTGAGCCAAGACAGTGTCGACGTGGGCAGGGTGGTCAGGTGCAAAGGGCCTTGCGGAATGACCGAGAGTGGAAAGAAGATTGCTGTCTTCCTTCCCTCAGCGGAGGGTGCTGGTGCTTTGGCTCTCTGCACGAATGGGGGAGTGCCGATCACCGTCGATGGCGATATCGAGAACGGGGCTCAAGTCAGATGAGGGCTGACATCCACATTCACTCGGTCCATTCTGGCGACGGCAAACTGTCCGTCACCGATATCATGAAGAGATGCCGAATTTTGGGATTCGGAGCTGTGGCGGTGGTCGACCACAATTCCTTCATTGGGTCGGAAGAAGCACTGGCTATCGATAATATGGACATCATTGTGTTGCCTGGAATGGAGATAACCACCACCGCTGGCCATGTTCTCGCTTATCACGTCACCGAGGCGGTCGAGAAGGGTCTGAGCGTCGAGGATACTATCGACATGATACACCGTCTCGCCGGTATCGCCGTTGCTCCTCATCCATTTCGGATTTGGTCCGGGATCGGAGGGAGCGAGGTGTCCAATGGTGGGTTCGATGCGATCGAAGTCGTGAATGGGAGATCGCTAAAGGGCAGCAACAGAAGAGCCCTGGCTCTTGCGAGGTCTCTTGATCGGCCCGAGATAGGTGGCAGTGACGCTCATTCTGGTGACGACATCGGGAAGGCTTTCACTGTGTTCCCCGACGGCTGCCAGAATCAAGAAGATCTTGTCAAGGCTATTCTTAGTAAACAGACAGCCGGGAAGGGATCGAGCCGCACGGCACCTGGCTCGATCGGGTATGGATTGAAGTGTATTTCTGAATGGGCAAGAAGGGGGTTCAGAAAGCTATAGACGATCAGAGGGTCATCTCGACCTTGGAGATCTTCTCTTTCGCCTCGGTCGATATTTTGCCGACATCCCCCTCGGCATCGGTTGCAACGACCAAGAGATACCTGGGACCAGCGCCAGTAAGTATGAGATTTCGTCCAGCCAGTTGCAGGACTACCCTGTTGAAGTTGTCTTTGAGTTCGGCAGATGTCGTTTCCGCCGCACCGAGAATAATCGCAGACATCGCAGCAAAGGTCTCCTGGTGAACACCTTTCGGAGGGTCACCACTGATGTACATTCCTCCTCTGGAGATCAAAGATACATCCTTAACATGTTCAAGGTTCTTGATATCCTCCAAAACATTGCGGATTTGAGACAATTCACCCATCTGAACCCACACACTCCTCAGCGTCTGCAATGGGTATAATTGAAGAGGCAACATAAAAAGCTTTTCGATAACTTTTTCGTTCTTTGAGAATCCAGACGTCATGCGTGATAGACCCTCTCTAGCTTTGCATCTTCCGGCGGAGGATCCTTTTGACTTCGTCACAACTGTATCATAGAGACTACTCGATGAAGAATCATTTGAGATACTGATTCGGTCACTTATTCAAGCCCTAGAAAAAATACTTGTATCACGCAGAAGCTATAAGTCTTTTCATATGGCGCGCTTGTCCCTCAGGAACGTTGTCGGCATTTCCAAGAGGAGAGCCACTGAAGGAATGAGAATCGAGAATTCGCTCGTCAGTTCCCTTAGATCTCCTTTGGCAGCTGAGAGACGAAGGATGGAGTGCAGGATTCTCCGGCACGGCGCCCAGGACCCCTACGAGATGGTGGCAATCCTTCTCAAATACTACAATCATCACGATAGGAGGGTACGAGGCAGCGTAAGGTCTTGTCTCACAAAGATCGCGAAATCGAAGGCCGGAGAGAGTGCGATTCTCAATAATATAGTTCACCCCAGCAGGGAGGTAAGGAGGGCCGTCCTCTCTTTGCTTGGTGAGCACTTTGGCTTCCATGCAATCACTTATGCCTCTTTCTACGAGCAGACAATGCTCCTCATGGCCATGGCCAGGAACAAGAACATACCGGTTGACGACATCGAGGCACTTGCGGAGCTCTCCAAGAGCACCTTCCTGGATGGAGAAATAATGGAAGCCGTCAAGGACGTCTCGGCCTGCCTCGATTTCGTCAAGCATCGTTACCGCAGCGCAGAGCAGCTCCGGAATTACGTGGTCGACATACTGAGGATGGCCCCCGATCTGACAAGAATCGGCGTGTTTGGCGGCGCAATAGAGGAGCCGCTCAGGAAAGCGATAAGGGCGAGCAGATCGAGGACATACGACGAGACGAGGGAGATCATCGAAGAACGGATGAAAGAGTCCAGTGTCCGGAACGAGCTACTGCGGGTCGGGAGGATTGTCAAGGAGTCGATCAAAAATAGGCCAGAAATGCAGGCTTCCGATCTTTCGGGTGTTGACGTCTGGGCACTGTCAAGAATACATGAGCTGATGGATTCCGTGACGTCGGCAACTCTGGCCGGCAAGAAGGAAGAAGGGATAGAACTCCTTCGCGCGTTCCTTGAGGATGAGTTCGTCGGGTTCTACGATGAGAACTGTAGGGAGAGGGTTGCTGCCGAGGATCCGTCCGCGCTCTTCACGGTGTACACGATTAGCCTCGTCTGCCTGAAACTGTCTTCGGGTCTGATGCCAGCATCCGCAGAGGAGATCTACCAGAAATACTTCAGACACCTCGAAGATGAGCTGAGCGTTCACCTCGTCATGTGGCCAGAGATAGTGATGCGGATAATAGGCTGAGGACACCTCGCACCTCCTAGGGGGTTCTTGCCTCGGGCGGTCGTGCGCGTTCCTTCTTAGTGCGTGATTTCTTCTTGGAGGCTCGTCACGTTCAGACAACGTATTTTGACATGCTGGAGATTCGGAATATTTATAAGCCAGTTCTCACTTACCTCCAACTGAGGGATGCACTCATGGTGAATTCGCTTGTTAAGCATGCGTTAGCTGCATCTAAAGATGCTGAGCAGAAGGCAGCTCCTAATGTGGAGCAAGGGTCCTCAGAAGTGGACGAGGAACTGAAGAAGATAGCCGCCCAGATGGACGTCTGCATTAAGATCATCGGGTGCGGCGGAGGCGGGTCGAACACGATCAATCGCTGCGTCGATGCCGGAATCAGCGGTGCGCAGTTGTGTGCGATAAACACAGATGCGAAGCACTTGCTGACGGTCAGAGCCCCGAAGAAGATTCTCATTGGGAGGACGACGACAAGGGGTCTCGGCGCAGGCGCCATACCAGAGGTCGGGGAGCAAGCGGCTCACGAGAATGATATCGATATAAGGAGCTTTCTGCAGGGTTCGAACATCGTTTTCGTCACCGCTGGTATGGGCGGCGGAACAGGTACTGGTTCAGCACATTACGTGGCCAGGATTGCAAAGGATCAGATCCAGGCGCTGACTATTGGCGTTGTGACTCTCCCATTTAAGGCTGAGGGCACGGTCAGGATGGAGAATGCAGTGGCTGGATTGGACAAACTTAGAAGGATCTGCGACACGACGATCGTGATCCCCAACGACAAGCTATTAGAGCTCGTTCCGAAGCTTCCAATAGACGCTGCTTTCAAGGTCGCCGATGAGGTCTTGATGCAGACTATGAAGGGATTAACAGAGATCATTACAAAGCCCGGTCTAGTCAACCTGGACTACAGCGACATTCAGACTGTCATGAGGGAGGGCGGTATATCCTTCGTTGGCATCGGAGAGGCCGACAAGGAAACCGACGACCGCGTCGATGTGGCGGTCAAGGAAGCTCTCACGTCACCGCTACTGGGCGAGATAGACCTTAAGGACGCCAAGGGCGCGCTTATAAGGGTTGTCGGCGGGCCGGATATGACCGTCGGCGAGGCGCAGAAGGCGGCTGAGATCGTCACGAACAGCGTGAACGATAGGGCCCGTATAATATGGGGTTGCTCGATCGAACCCGAGCTAGAAGGAACAATCAAGGTGTTGCTGATAGTGACGGGTGCGCGGTCAAAGTATATGCTCGGAAAGGCGGACAGCGACTACGAACGACTTGGCAACAACGTAGGATCGGCTGCGAGAGGTCCTCGCGCAAGTTCGGATGACGCCATCGACTTCGTGCGCTGACCTGGGGGCATTCAGGTTTCGCGTCGGAAGTGATGAGTCAGGTAGGTGAATCTACCGACGTCAGAACTCGAACGCGGAGTCGCCGAAGCTGACAGCGGGGCATGGTTCGATGCAGCGTCCACAGTGCTTGCACTTGGTGGTTATCACTCGTATCCGGTCCTTCTGCAGCATGAGTGCACCCTGGTCGCATCTTGCGACGCAGACTCCGCATCCGACGCATTCCATGGCCTTGACCACGGCTCTGCGCACCTTCTCTATTTTATCCTTTAGCTTTTGAGGGTCGCCGCCTTTCGCGATCAGGACCCCTTCCCGGAAGACCCTGATGTCACTGACCATACACCATCCTTCCTCTACATTCGACTCGACCACTCCAACGATGCTCAGTAGGTCTGACACCCTCTCAAAATCCAATTGCCTGTCGAACGCGCCTTCGATGCTGTAGCCGTAAACACATGGCGAGAATCCTTCCTGCATGTGAAGTGTCAATCCCTTCCCTCGTTCGATCGGAACCGCCTGGTTCATCTCCGTCTTCGTGAAGATATCTTTCTCTAAACCTAGCTTTCCGACCTCCTCCTTGATCGATTCTGGGAGGACCTTCCAGCGCCACAGCGCAAGATCGACCCATTTCTTCGGAAAGCCTCTTGATGATGCATACCCCTCGAGATACCTCCTCCACCGGGGGTAGATCCCACATTCCCTTTCGACCACGTCAAGCTCAGCAAGGTCCGATGCCGGGCACAAGTAGCAGCCGATTCTGTCGAGGCCCTTGTCGTACCAATCGTTGTAGTGCTCTCCTTTCGAGAATATGTAGAGCCAGACGTGCATTGCTGTCCAATCCTGTATTGGCGAGGCGCCGATCTGTCCAGGCGTCCAGGGATTCCTCCAGACTCTGGGTTTCTCGGACCTTTGCTCAGATTCGTATCGCCTCTGCCCGATGAACGATAGAACGCCGCTCGGGAAGTGAACCATTATCATTTTAACTGTGGGACCTAGCTTGTTCGTCTTGCAGCACCAACGATAGTCCCTTCCCGGTGGCCCGAATAAATCAAGGTTACCGAAAAAGGCGCCATCCGGCGCCCTCTCTGTCATTAGTTCGAGACCGTGTCTTCGTGCAACATCCTCGACGTGCTTGACTGTCTCCGGGAACTCGAGTCCCGTGTCCAGGAACAGAATGGGAAAGCGGTAGCCGGCGTCGAGACACAAGAGCAGAGACGCGAGACTGTCCTTTCCACCAGAGAAGGAAACGACCGTCGGCAAACCGTATTTCTCCGTTACGTTCCTTATGAACTTGGTGGCTTCCATCACTCTCCGCCTCATCACGTCGGAGTTCGCTTCGATCACATCTGTCCAAGTGCGGAACTCCGTCTTCTGATCGTACCCGGCAGGTTCACTGGTCCATCTGGATTTGATCGCAAGCCCCTTTGTCGACCTCCGAATCTCCTCCCCTGACATCCTGGCCGTGCCGGTCGCTATTGCATTTTTTTGGCCAGTCAGGATGATAACCTCGTCACCGACATGAAGATCGTCGGTGACCTCGACCGCTCCGGGAACCATCAAGTTGAGTCCCCTTAAAGCAATGGCATCCAATGCGCCATCATCCGCGATCACGTAGCCCTTCGTAACCCTATCCTGAATCGCCCTCGCTCCGGACATTCTCAGAAGAAACTTCCAACCTCGTCCGACGTCATAACGGAGGGTTCCCACGACCACACCGTCGACTAAGACTTCATCCATTCTGTCTAGTGCGGGAATCTTGTTCATCAGGACGATCTTACCCTCGGGGAACAGCGCCCTGCCGCTCGATCCCCCAAACTGTTTGTCCACGATCTCCCTGAGGAGGCGGAGGTTCCCTTCGAAGGCGGGCCTGACATCTCCCGGGGGCGTCACTTCGACCCGCTCGGTTTTCCCGCCGCATCTGCCGCATGTCTCGGCCTCTAGTACAGGCAGGTTGCAATCCCTGCACCAGCGCAAGTGGATCTTGCCAAGACGGACAACTCCCATGCACCTGCGAGTGGGCAATTTTGTATTAAAACTATTCCACGCAGCCGTTTGGCGTGGTTACTATTGCTGACGCTGAAACGATAACGTCGATCGATGCCCAGAGATTAAATAATCAGAATGCGGTCTCAGTCGCACACCATGAAGGCCACAAAGCGTTCGATGTCCATCAGCTATGCAATCCGTGAATTCCTGGTCCCCGCCAAGGAGCTGGAGAAAAAGGGCATAGAGGTAATTAAGCTCCACATCGGAGATCCGAACAAGTACGATTTCGAAACCCCAAGACATGTCCGGAAAGCACTCTGCAAGGCCGTGGAAGAATGCGACAATGGCTATGCTGAGTCGGAAGGATATGTAGGATTGCGAGATGCTATCGTCGATCGGGAGAAGGAGAAGAACAATATCGACGTGGATGTTGGCGATGTGGTCATCACAAACGGCGTGACGGAAGCCATACAGATGCTTACCGCCGCGATGATCGGGGCGGGCGATGAGATACTCGTCCCAGGCCCCTGCTATCCCACTTATCCAGAGTTCGCCTCCTTCTTCGAGGGGAACCCCATCTCCTACTGGACGGACGAGGCACACGGCTGGCAGCCGGACGTCGACGATGTCCGCAAGAAGATAACGCCGAAAACGAAGGCCCTCGTCGTCATCAACCCGAACAATCCGACCGGGGCGGTCTATTCACGGAAGGTGTTGAAGAGCCTGGCCGATGTCGCTGGAGAACACGGTTTGCTCCTGATCTCGGATGAGATCTATGATCTAATGACGTTTGAGGGCAGGCATCTTTCGCCTTCAACCTTGGCTCCAGATGTGCCAATGGTCATTCTGAACGGCTTCTCGAAGGTAGATCTTCTGCCAGGCTGGCGAATGGGATACGCGGTCTTCAGGGACCCGACGGGCGAGCTCAAGGAGGTGAAAGAGGGGGTGATTAGACAGCTCAGGCTCAGACTGTCCGCCAACTACCCCTGTCAGGTGGCGATTGGCAAAGCCCTCAAGGAGCCGCAGCCGCACCACGAGGAAACGAGGAGGAAGCTTAGGGAGAGGGCCGAGTATGCTTACAAGAGGTTGAACACAATTCCCGGCATGACCTCGACCAAGCCTCAGGGCGCTTTCTACATATTCCCTAGGTATGAATCGAAACGGTGGAAGAGCGACAAGGAATTTGTTCTGGACGTGTTGGAGAACGCGCACGTTCTGCTGGTCCCCGGTTCAGGATTCGGAAAGGAATATGGCACGGGGCACTTCCGTTCGGTATTCTTGCCAAACGTCGATATCCTCGGCAAGGCATTCGATGCACTCGAGAACTTCATGAGCAAGAGGATCTAGGCTGTCTACTATGTTCTTAAATCCTACTTGTTGAACTTCTCCCAGGACTCAGGGAACGTCCTCTCGAGCCCCGCCAGCTTCGCACCGGTAATCGCTGCGGTGTTGAGGTCAAGCGCTCTGATGTCGTCTATCGCGATCGTGTGAAGGTCGTCGTGGCCCGAAAGCATCGCAAGTATCTTTAGCTCCTCCGCACAAGCGCTGACGAAGTTCGCCAGTCGCTGAGATGAAGACTCGACGTCGAGGCAAGTCCTAAACTTCGGATCCTGCGTCGCCAGGCCGTAATGGCAGCCTCCCTTGTGACACGACATGCAGCTTCTGCAGCCAAGTGCGATCTCCGCGGCGGCACCGAACCCTATCACGTCGGCTCCGAGCGCTATCGCTTTGTATGCATCGGCACCGTTTCTCATCCCTCCGAGGGCGATCAGCTTCACTCTGTCCATGACTTCAAGATCTCTGATGGCTTTCGCCGCCTGCCTTATGCAGGCAATCGTCGGAATGCCGACGTTCTGTGTGACGATGTCTGGCGATGCGCCAGTTCCTCCCGCCATCCCATCGATCGAAATCGCGTCAGCCCCGGCCTCCACTGCGATGCAAGCGTCCTGGTACGGTCTCGCCGGGCCAAGCTTTAACATGATCGGCTTCTCATGATTGGTGACGTCCCTGAGTATCTCGATCTGGGTCCTGAGATCTTCCACGTTCTCTATGTCGTAGTGTCTGCAAGGAGAAAGCGCGTCGGTCCCGACCGGAATGCCCCTGACCTTGGCGATGTCTAGCGTGACCTTCTTGCCCAGAAGGTGGCCCCCCATTCCCGGCTTCGCTCCTTGCCCTATCTTGATCTCGATCGCGTCCGAAGCGAGGAGATACTCCATAGAGACTCCCCATCTGCCGGTCGACCACTGCACGACAAGATATCCTCCCGGCTCCCACCTTCTCACGCCTTTCTTCACGGATCGGGCGGTGTCGTACCCGTGCGTCATCATCGCCTCTCCGGGGAACATGCCGCCCTCTCCAGTGTTGGCGATCGTTCCGAGTCTTGCCGCCGCGACCGCATACGCCATCTTCCCCTCCTTGGATATCGCCCCGTACGACATCGCGGCCAGAACGAACGGCAGCGCTAAACGGATCGGCTTGGAGCAGGTCTTCTCCCCGATCACGACCTCCATGTCGAATGGCTCGCGGTACTTATCCCTTGGCGGTTCGCCAGCGAGCTGAGAGGGTACCACAACTAGACCGTCAAAATGAGGAAGGTTCGCCATGGTTCCGAAGCCTCTGAGCTCGTACTCCCCAGTCTCTGCCTTCCTGTGTATCTCTTCGATGGTCTGGGTCGTCCACACCCCCCTCGAAACTGTCTCCGGGGTCGTAGGTCGGACGTAGATGCAACTGTCCGGGCATGCTTTCTCGATGCATATCTTGCAGCCCACACAGGCGAGCTCGTTCGCTACGTAGATCCTCCCGTACGCGTCCCTCTCGAAGACTTCATGCTCGCAGGCCTCTATGCATGCCCCGCATTTCCACGGCTGCTGCCAGCTCCGGCAGCGATCCTTTTCTATCGTCACCCAATACTGTCCTATCATGGTCATGGGTTCATCACCCTCTGAGAGACGACTGGTTTCTCATGGTAGAATGGCTTGGATGATGCAGGCGCCACCTTCTTGAAGGATCTTGCATTGGCCTGTATGCTGAGCTTCCCCAGGACGGTGTTCAACTTGTCGATGTCGTCGGACCTCATTTTCTCCAGTTTAGTGTTATTGCCCAGACTGTCGTAAGATCCGAGGACGTAGATCGATCCTCTTATGATGTAGTTGCCCAGCGCTTCTCCAGCATCCCCGAGGATGATGATGTCGCCCGCCGTCATGTACGTTCCCGCGTGATTTCCAACATTGCCTGATATAATGATGGTCGCGCCCTTATTCATCGTCCCAAGAAAGTCGCCAGCGGATTTCCCTACGACGACGGTCCCGCCGTAGCAGTAATCAGCGGCTCCGTCTCCCACGTCCCCTCGAACAACGATCTTGCCGCCGGTCATGTTGTCGCCCACGAACCTGCCGGCCGACCCTTGAACAATCAGGGCGGCTCCGTCGTTCAGGATGCCAAAGTAGTCGCCCACGTCGCCTTCCACGAAAATCGTCCCCCTCTTCAAACCGTCGCAGAGGCCTTTTAGGTGGGAGGCGTTCGACACCCTAACCTCGTCCCCGGATTCTGCGGCCCTTCTCAATCTCGAATTACCCTCTCGGAGGGCAACCCCACGCAGATCGAGTGTCATAGACATTAGTCCTGCCTCCTGTTGAGCTCAGCGTATCGTCTCAAGGCTTCCACCCTCTTCGCCGGGTCGGTCAGTCCCTGGAGCATCAGAAGCAATTCATCGTCGAATTGCTGGGATCTCTTCCTCCGCTGTTTGTTCCGCTTGCCCATGTAAAGTTGATTAGTGTCGACGCTCTTCGTGATCTCTAGGTGGCCAGTCTGGACGGCGCGAGTGAGCAGACTCTCCCCCGCTGGGTTCCTAGTGATGACCGTGCAGTATCCGAATCTTGATCCAGTGTACCCGATGGACAAATCCGCGGATTCGGCGAGGTAGTCAGTGCATCTCGCGCATCCTTTCCTGAGATACTTTTGCGTGCTCGCCAGCGATATCTCCCTTACCGTGCCGTCTCTCAATGTGACCGTGAGTAGCTTGTCAGCGGTCGATCTGTCCATCATCGCTATGTTCCTGGGCGAGATGCCCATTTCCTTTTCGATGACTTCTGAAACGAGATCATGAGTGCAGACACCGGCGCAGAACCTGCCTATCAATATCCTGATAGACTTCCCGTAGATCTCAAGTCCCTTCATCGTCGATTTCTGGATGCATCTTGCGGCGTTGATGACACAAGGTGCCCCAACGATAGCGACTCTGCGGAGTGCCCTAACGTGAACCGCGTCATTCAGACTCTCAAGCGTTGGAGACCATATGAACTGGTGACCCGCACAGTCGTAGATCTCCTCCGCATTTGTAACGACCCTGGCAAACGGTCTCCAGGTCCATCTGTCGACGTCCGTGATTATGGCACCATCTATGAAACCGCTCTCCAGTGCGCTGACCAGGAGCTGGTTCAATACGTCGCTGAGCAGGTCGCCATGCCTGCTCCTCGCAGACATGAGGCTTGACCTCGCTGACGCAACGGACAGCATCTTTCCATCTGTCCATTCTCTCAGAGTCGGACAAACCTCGAGGCAGAAGCTCTCGCATCCGAAACACGGATCCAGGTCGTGCGTCGTGAGACCGACCTTCTTGGCGATCCTCCAATGAGTGGGATGTTGTTCTCCCTCGGGGAAGAGGAGCACGCCCTTACTGCAGCATGCAGTGCAGGCCCCGCATCCAGTACACTTCCCAAGGTCCCAGACGTATGTCTCGAGCTCCTTGGACATCACACCACCCCCTTCTCATCCTCGATTTCGGATATCGATTCAGGATGCGCTCTTAGTGGATTCGGTCCGAGTCTCTTGAGATCCTCGGCGAAGGTCTTCATGATGTCAGCAAACCGCCTTCCCTCGGCGGCCGACACCCACTCCACTCTGACCCTCTCCGACTCGAAACCGTAGTCCTTGATCATCTCGGTCAGGTTGTCGATCTTGACCTTCATCAGTTGGTTTCCGATGACGTAGTGGCAATCTCCTGGGTGGCAGCCACCGATGAGAACCCCGTCGGCACCCTTAAGTAAGGCGTAGAGAACGTGGAATGGGTCGACCCTGCCCGTACACATCACTCTTATCGGCATGATCTCCGGAGGGTACT
Organism: Methanomassiliicoccales archaeon; assembly: GCA_050010535.1. Lineage (GTDB taxonomy): Archaea > Thermoplasmatota > Thermoplasmata > Methanomassiliicoccales > JACIVX01 > JAJRAG01. The sequence goes on from JBEKKT010000013.1 coordinate 24,485, forward strand.
GGTACCTGCTCACCCCAGCGTTGTCAGCCCCGGCATATGCGCACCAGTTGCACAGGAAAGCGATGCCCCTCGTCTCACTGTTCGGCACGTCGGCAAGAGCCTCGTCGATCTGTGCGGTGATTTGGTTGCTTGTGAAGTTGAATATCGATACCGCGCGGCACGGACAGGCTGTGGAACACGCTCCACATCCTTTGCACAGTAGCTGGTTGACCTCGGCTAGCAGTCTACCCTCCGAGATGCCCATTCCCATCGCACCGTACGGACATGCCTCTATGCATCTAGCGCATCCCGTGCACAGGGTCTGGTCGACCGCCGCCACGATGGGCTCACAGATTATCCTGCCCTTCATGAGGGGCACAAGCGCCCTCGAGCCCGCGGCGAAGCCCTGCTTAATCGAATCAGCGATGCCTTTCGGACTCTGCGCGGTCCCGGCCACGAACACGCCATCCACCGAGAAATCCACCGGTCTGAGTTTCGGATGTGCTTCCATGAAGAAACCGTCCTCGGACAGGGGAACTTTGAGCATCTCGGAAAGGGTCTTGTTGTCTTCATTGGGCACAAGCGGCGTCGCCAGAACGACCAAATTGATCCGTATTAGCAGATCGTCGTCGCTCGTGAGATCATGGACCTTCACGCTCAGACCTCCCAAGGTGTCCACTTTCGGGAGATCCTCTTCGCTGTAGCGGACGAACTTCACTCCGAGCTCTGCCGCAGTCATGTAGTGTTTCTCCAAAGTCCCTGGGGTGCGCACGTCTCTGTACAGAACATAGACATTCGACGATGGATTCCTCTCCTTTAGATTTATTACGTCCCTGATCGCGATCTCGCAACAGATCTGAGAGCAGTAAGTCCTGCCCTCCTTCTCTCTTGATCCAGCGCAGAGGATCTCGACGACATCGATCTTGTTCGCCTTGTCGCCTTCGAGCATTCTTTCGAACTCCGCCTGGGTAACGACGCTTTTCTCCGACCCGTAGCCGTAAAGGCCCGTTGGGGAAAGATCTTGAGCGCCGGTTGCGACGACGATCGTAGCGACATCCACTATCCTGTCCCCGAACGATGAGCCGAACTCCATGCCCTTCCTGCCAAGCTTGACGACGAACCTTCCGATGGAGCCGCTCACTCCCGTCGCCATCGTTGAAGTGAGCACCTCAATGTTTTCCTTTGAGCGGACCGCGTCCTCCAAGTGTTTCGCGAGTTTCTCCGGCTCGTATCCGTCTAGGTCCTTCAATCGTCTGCCCTTGAGAGCGCCCCCGAGCTCGTTTGATTTCTCTACAAGATACACTCTGAAACCCTTCGATGCGATTGATAAGGCCGCTGACATCCCGGCTATTCCTCCGCCGAGGACCATCGCACTGGGCGTCACTGCGCCCAGTATCTGGTCCCTCGGCTTCGCAAATCTCACGTTCGCTGCCCCCATTCTTACAAACGTCCTTGCCTTATCCGTCGCCTTGTCCGGCTCGTGCTGGTGGACCCAGCTGTCAAGCTCTCTAATGCTGACGAATCCCACCAGGTTCGGGTTCATACCGGCCCCTTTGCAGGTATCTTGGAAAAGCTTGAGGTGGCTCCTCGGGCTGCAGGCCGCGATCAGCACCCGGTTCAGCTTCTCGTCCCTTATCTGCTGTTGGATAAGTCTTTGGTTGTCCTGTGAGCAGGCGTACATGCACTTCTGGGCGTGAGCGACGTTCGGAAGCGTGGTCGCGTAGTCCGCCACCGCGTCGACATCTACGGTGGTGCCGATGTTCATACCACAACTGCAGATGTACACGCCAACCCTTGGTGGTTCGGTCTCAGAGAGAGCCATCTCCTGGGGCGTCGTGTCCTCGTCAGAGCATGACGTCAGCCCGCTCCTTTCGGTGGCCATCGCCGAGGCGGCAATCGCTTCGGTCACCGTATTCGAAATGTCGTCTGGTCCCCTGGTGCATCCGCAGGCGAATACGCCCTCGGCCGTCGTGGAAACCGGACCGCCGTTTCCGCCCTTAACGAAACCGTTTTCGTTAAGTTCGATGTCAAGCATCCGGGCGAGCTCTTCCGTCCCCTCGCTTGGAATGATGGGAAGACAAAGCACGAGCAGGTCAATGATTTCGGTCATGACATTATCGGTCTGCCTATCATGGTGCTTCACTCGCAGACACTCATCTTCATCCTCCTCGATGTCCCCCGGCAGACCGCAGATGTATTGGATTCCCAATTCCTCGGAACTTCTGCGGATGAACTCCTCGTGACCCTTGTTGATCGTCCTGAGATCATTGTAGAACATAAGCACGTCCGATTCTGGCAAGTGCTCTTTTGTCAGGACTCCTTCCTTAGTCGCGTACATGCAGCAGACCTTCGAGCAGTACCCCTTGCACAACTGGGATCTCGACCCAGCGCACAAAACGAAGCCAACCCTCGATGGAGGCTTCCCATCCGAAGGTCTCAGCACCTGCCCCTTCGTAGGACCGGAGGCGCTCAGCATCCTCTCGTACTGCATCGAATTGATCACGTTCCTGTAGACTTCGTATCCGAATCTTCTCAAGTAATCCGACCTGTAAACGTCGAATCCCGTTGCGACGATGATGGAGCCGACTTCTATCTCGATCCGTTCTTCCTCATCCTCGTAGTTAATCGCACCTGCAGGACACTTCTTCTTGCAGACGCCGCACTTGTTTTCAGTCAGCTTCAGGCAGTGAACGGCGTCGATCGTTGCGACCCTTGGCACCGCCTGAGGGAATGTGATGTATATCGCCGCCCTCTCGCCCAGTCCTTCGTTGAAATCCTCAGTGACGTGCTTGGTTGGACAGCTCTCGATGCAGACACCGCAACCAGTGCACTTTTCCTCGTTGACGTATCTCGGTTTCCTGACTACCGTGACGCCGAACGTTCCGTCTTGGCGACGTTCGACCCCAGTGATTTCTGAGAACGTGAGCAGATGGATCCTCGGATGCCTGGAAGCCTCGACCATCTTTGGGGCGAGTATGCATATCGCGCAGTCCAGCGTAGGGAATGTCTTGTCCAGCTGCGCCATCCTGCCACCGATCGACGGGCTGCGTTCGACAAGAAAAACATCATGACCTTGATCGGCGAGGTCCAATGCAGAAGAGATTCCGGCGATACCGCCGCCAATCACCAACACGTTCCTGAGTGCGTCAGTCATGTTACTTCCGCCCACGGAGGCATCCATTGATTGATGCCTACTGACTTCGGATTCGAAAGAGGAGTATAATACCTTTTCGGATTGGCCAGACATTCTCTATCACGCTGAAATCAGATAAGCAAAGTATATGAGATAGATTCATTTAAGCGACGGAATCGCGGGACAACTCTCGCGACGACATTAGGATACTCTCACGGAAGCGAGGGGGAATGGTGTGATTTAGGAAAGGGAGCTAGGGCAGCGCTTTCAAGAGCTTGACGCACGCCTCGACTGCTTCTCTGGCCTTCTCGATTCTATCCTCTGCCTGCAGCCTCGTCATTCCCGGTCCAGTGATGCCGAGCGTCACTGGTTTGTCGTATTCGAGTGCCAGGTCGGTGATCTTCCTTGCCGCATGCTGGATGACGATGTCATCGTGCTCGGTCTCTCCCTCGATGACCGCGCCAAGCGTCACTACGCCGTCGATCTGCCCATCTTTTAGCATCTGTTTTATCGCGATAGGCATGTCGAACACCCCTGGCACCGTCACGATCTTGGCGACGTTCACGTCAAGGAACTTCGCATGCTCTTTCGCTCTCTCCAACATCATCGAAGTGATGTCGAAATTGTACTCAGACACTACTATCCCGATATTGTACTTCTTCATTCTCTCACTCCTTGATAGGCCCGGCGTCCTCGAATCCCTGTCTCAGTCCTTTGCCGGCATTCCTAGTCATTGTCTCCGGTTTGAATAGTAGGTTGTAGGCGTTCCGGGCATGTTCTCTCGATCTCCGGTCGGCCAACCATGCGAGCGCATTCTCGTCCTTCGCCTCCTCCTCGTGGACGAAGACCTCGATGATGTGCCGGTTGGTCATCAGCTGTGCCTGAATTATTCCCTGCGAGGCCTCATGCGCGCAGGTCTTGTCGATGGCCGAGGCACCGGGCATTCCCAGGGCGATGACGATGTCGCAACCGCTCTCCTCGATCAGCTTCTTGCACGCCACTGGAATATCCTTCACCCCCGGCACCGTGTACCTTATGATCTTGAATCCTGTTCCACTCTTCTTGAGCTCGTTGATCGTGCTGCCGCCCATGTCGTATCTAGCAAAGGTCGTATCCGCGATCCCGATGACTTTCATTTCTAACCCTCAGCCTCGTCGATTTTCTTCTTGAACGAATACCAGTCAACGATCTTCTGGATGATTTTCCTAGTACCATTCAGGTCGTCTTCATATTTCGAAAGGCGGATTACCTTGGCAGATATTTTCCTTTTCCTGAGTTCGTTCTCCAGGTCCTCCTCGCGGAACTCCTGGTCGTAGCCAAGGGCAATGATGTCTGGCCTTATCTCCCGGACAATGGCGAAAACGTCCCCCTCTCTTCCCAGATGCGCTCTGTCGACAGGTTTGAGCGCTCCGATAAGCTCGAGTCTCATGGATTCCGGCGTTACGGGCTCGTGCTTCCTCTTCCTCACCGTCGAATCGGTGGCGACTACAACCACCAATTCATCTCCCAGCTTCTTTGCCTCGTTAAGGTAGTGAAGGTGACCAGCGTGCAGAATGTCGAACACACCAGTTGCCAACACCCTCGTCATCGAGACCACTCACCGTCTCTCCAAGCCCTGACGACCTCGCTCCCTTCCAAGTAGCAGAGATCGTGTCGTCTCGCGTACTCCTGGGCTTTCTCCTTCGAGAGGGAGTTACCGTCATCTCCCATCATCTCGCAGATCGTCGCACTAGGCGTCACGCCCGCCATGACCATCAACGCCGTTGTGAGTTCGGTGTGGCCAGTCCTTGAAGAGAGCAGGTCCTTTCTCGCGTTCAAGAGGCAAACGTGTCCGGGGGCTCGGAACTGCCGGCCGAACTCGTCCTTCGCCCACCCGTTATCCTGGCCGAGGGAGACCTTCGCAAGCTTTGCGAACTCGGTTATCGTCAATGCCCGGTCGTTGTCCGTGATTCCTGTGAAGGTCTTTCTGTGATTTATAGTGATTGAGAATGCTGACTTGGCGTCATAGGGTATGTCGTTAGGAATCAGCTTCGAGAGCACTGGATAGCTGGCGGAGACATCGTTGAACACGTCGGCAAGGTAAGGCGTGCCGATTCGGTCGCGGATGTCGTCGTGAATCGTGACGCATATGAGACCGCCTCCATCTTTTCTCATGGCCCTGACTATCCCAGGCGTGACCTTCTCGGACGCCACGACCATGTCGGTCTCTCTCTCCCTGTTATCGGAATCGAAGACAAGAACAATCTTGCCTTCACGCAGGTCGTTGAGTGCTCTCATGATATCGGGTCTCATCTCACTCGCTCAGCAGCCATCGTGGATGGCTATATTAGTCCTTATGTAACTACCATCGCAATGGTAGCATCTCAAAGGCGAACGGAGGCACTAAGAAGAGGCATCCGATGCGATCCCTCAGTGCTTCCCAGTCACTGCTGATAATATTATAGTACCTCTGACCAATCACGCCAACATGCTTGAGCTTCTCGGTGATCTTGAACGTATCTCGAGAATAGACAAATCCGACATGCTGGGTATAATCTCCGGTTTCACTGACCAACTCAGGACCTCTCTGTCCATCGCACTCAGTCTGAGATTCGAAGGAAGCAAAGTGTGCATCTGCGGGATGGGCGGGTCGGCGATAGGAGGGGACATACTGTCCGAGTATCTCTGCGAGAGATCGGAAGTCCTGCTCTCGGTGGTTCGCGGAGGAAGACTTCCATCATGGGTCGACGAGGACACGCTCACAATTATCATGAGCTACTCCGGCAACACCCGGGAGGCCTTGGCACTTTTTGACAATGCCATAGACCGCGGCTCGCCTCTCGTTGCGATAACGTCAGGAGGCGAGCTTCTCAAGAGGTGCAAGGAAGGCAAGTTCAAGATCGTCCTCGTCCCTTTCGGAATACAACCCCGTGCTGCACTCGGTCATTTGCTTGGCTCTATTGCATCGTTGCTCGAGTCGGCAGGCGTCTCAACACCACGTTCGGACCTCAAATCAATGCTCCATGATTTGGAATCGTTCAAGAACACTCTCGTTCCGGGAGTCCCTGCGGGGCGGAATGCCGCGAAGCGGATTGCCAAGAGGTTGCTCAGCAGAATGCCGATCATCTACGCCCCGAAGCCTCTGAGGCCGGCCGCGACACGCTGGCAGACGCAGATCAATGAGAACGCTAAGATGATGGCAGCCAGCGGGGAGATACCAGAGATGGATCACAACCAGATCGTCGGATGGATCGAAGACGGAAGGACGACGAAGTGTATTCCGGTCATCCTCAACAACGAATCGTGCGGAGAAATCATCGGCAGGATCTTGGACGAGACGGTGAAGATGCTCAGGGATAGCGGTCTGGAACCGGAGGCCGTCGGCCTCCCGGGAAATGATAACCTGGGAGCAATGGTCCACGGCGTCATTTTGGGTGACTTCGTCAGTTTCTATCTCGCAATGCTCAAGGGCGTCGACCCTACGCCGGTTGCATCGATTCAGGAGTTGAAGCGGAGGATCGGCTGAGAATCGCTCCGGCTGCACATCAGATTCGGCTTCAGCATTTCGAAAGCAGCATGCATGATTCGAATTCTCGCAATCCAATCCTGTGAAGTCCCGATGCCCTGTCAGAGATTACCAATACGTTTTTTACGCAGTTCTATTATGTGGTGTCGTGACCCGATGAAGGAAGACGTTCTCTGGATTAGAGAACAGGTGAAGGCACATAGCAGGTGGTTCGAGGAGTCGCTTCCTCTGATAGCCTCAGAGAACCTCATGAGTCCGCTCGCAAAGGAAATGATGGAGTCGGATTTCCACAACAGGTACGCCGAAGGCATGCCGGGCAAACGCTTCTACCAGGGAAATGAGTTCGTGGACCGCGTCGAGATTCGCTGCATGGAACTCGCCCAGAGGCTCTTCAAGTGCACTTTTTCCGACGTACGCCCGATTTCCGGGACCGTGGCGAACATGGTCGCGATATACGCACTCACCAACCCAGGGGATCTGATATCGACGTGCGCTCTTTCTAATGGCGCGCACATTTCCACAGCGACCTTTGGAGCCGTTGGTTTCAGGGGTGTCAATACCGTCAACTACCCTTGGGACTCCAAGAACATGAATATCGATGTCGATGGTACGAGGAAGATTCTTCTCAGGGAGCGCCCGAAGGTTGCCCAATTCGGTCTCTCGGTCTTTCTCTTCCCGACGCCGATGAATGAGCTCCAGGATACATTTCAAGAGATCGGGTGCGATGTATGGTACGACGCAGCGCACGTTCTCGGGCTCATTGCAGGAGGGAAATTCCAGGACCCGCTGAGAGAGGGCACTACAATCTTGACGGCCAGCACGCACAAGACATTCCCGGGTCCTAACCACGGAATTGTGTTAGCAGACAAGATATCCGAGGATATGGAGAAGAGGATACGGAGGGCCGTATTTCCAGGCGTGACGAGCAGTCACCATCTGCATGCCATGGCTGCCCTTGCGGTAACACTCGCCGAAGAGGAGATCTATGGCGAACGATATGCCGACCAGACAATAAGGAACGCGAAGGCGCTCGGTCAAGCGTTGCATGAGCTTGGCCTGGAGGTACTTTGTCCGCACCTGGGCTTCACCGAATCGCACACGATAGCGGTTGATGTCTCGAAGCATGGCGGAGGAGAGGAGGTCGCGAAGAACCTCGAGTTGGCGAACGTGATGTCCAACAAGAACCTCCTGCCCGGGGATGAAAGCCCTGTTCGACCGAGCGGGATAAGGCTCGGCTCTCAGGAACTGACCAGGGTGGGCATGAGGGAGAGCGAGATGAAAGAGGTAGCCAGGCTCATATCGAAGGTCGTCACCGACAAAGGCAGTATCAAGAAAGCGAAGTCTCAGGTTAAAGAGCTCAGGAAAGATTTCACGAAGGTTCGTTATTGTCTGGGCGAGGGCGAAGAGGCGTACGAGTACCGTGAATTCTTCTGAACTCTCTTTGTTCTTATCTCATCGAGGAGTTCGCAGGCCATACATCTCTCCTTAGGCGTAGGTTCGCCGCAGGGGCACAGGTTCAAAGAGGCGGGCGGGTAGAGATTCCTCAACATCGGGAGGATGGCATCGTAACTCGCCAGAATTGAGTGCTTCGTGCCGGGGCTGCGGCTTTCCATGGTGTCGATCAGTTCCCTGTACTCATTTCTGAGCGCTTCGTCTGCATAGGGGCAGATTTCATCGGAGAAGGGTATTCTCCGCAACATCGCGTAGAGATACACCTCCTTCTCCGGGATTCTGCGCAGGGGCTGGATCCTCGGGATGAGGCCGGGCTGCACCTTCTTGTGTGGTCCCAGCCTCGCCAACCGCTCGACGTCCGCCCTTGTGAAGTTCATCATTATCGACTGGGCGGTGTCGTCCAGGTTCAAGCCGGTTGCGATGGCGTTCGCGCCAATCTCCCTGGCGACCTTGTTCATGCACCTCCTCCGTAGGACTCCGCAGTAAGTGCACGGCGTCTTCTTTCCGACGCGTTTCGATATCGCGTCCATTGTGATTTGTAACTCGTCTTCGAAAGATATGATATGATGCTGGACCCCGAGGCTTTTCGTCAATATTTCAGCTTTCTCTAGAGTCAGTGGTCTGTACTTCTTGATGCCCTCATCGACGGTAATCGCGCTCAGTTTGACGTATGGTCTGGGGTTCAGAATATCGGCGAGTATTGCAAGCGTGACAGAACTGTCCTTCCCACCGGATAGTGCAACAGTGATGTGGGTCTTTCCGTTGAGATCGATCTGCCGTCTGATTTCCGTCTTGACCCTCTTCTCTACGTATTCCCGGAAATGGTCTTGACAAAGGTGACGGCCGTTGTAGCGCATGTACGTCACCGCATCTATGTCACACTTGCTGCACTTGACCACAACGTGTGAGACCCTATTCCCGATTAAAACGTTTCGGGAAGAGGACTGGGACCGGGCGCATCTTCTGGTTCGGTATGTGCCCGCCTTGATTGTCGTTGCTCGTGTCCTCGATGTTGTCCATTTCCAGCGCGCCCTACGAAAAGTATTTTCACCATGAAACCGCTAGAGCCGTTTGAACTTGCATGAATGAGATATGGATAGAGAAATACCGACCGAAGGCTCTCAAGGACATTGTCGGTCAGAAAGAGATCATCGACCGTCTTCAGTCGTATGCCCGGTCGGGGAACCTCCCTCACCTTCTGTTCGCCGGACCCGCGGGAACCGGGAAAACGACATCTGCATTGGCTTTGGCTCGCGAGTTGTTTGGAGAGGGTTGGCAGCAGAACTTCATCGAACTCAACGCTTCCGACGAGAGGGGCATAGATGTCGTCAGGGGCAAGATCAAGGAGTTCGCCAGAACATCGCCGATTGGCGGCTCCAGCTTCAAGATAATATTCCTCGACGAGGCGGACGCTCTCACTTCGGACGCCCAAGCAGCACTGAGAAGGACGATGGAACGATATAGTAGGACCTGCAGGTTTATATTGTCCTGCAACTACTCGTCCAAGATAATCGAGCCAATCCAGTCGAGATGCGCCGTTTTCAGATTCAGGCCATTGAGAGCCGAGGATGTGCGGAAGGCTCTGAAAGGCATATCTTCTAAGGAGGGCCTGAGGATATCCGACGATGCCATGGAGGCGCTTATTCACATAGCCCAAGGGGACCTCAGGAAATCGATAAACTCTCTGCAGGTCGCTGCGACTTTGGACCAGGAAATCACGGTCGATGTCGTATATCAGACGACCGGGACTGCGAGGCCGAACGAGGTCAAGGCGATGCTCGAGACCGCTCTAGCAGGGGATTTCATGGAGGCGAGGAACATGTTGGATGAAATAATGATAAATTACGGTCTGTCCGGCGAGGACATAGTGAAGCAGATTCACAAATCCTTCTTCGACCTCAAGATTCCCGACGTCGAGAAGGTCAAGTTGATCGACAAGACCGGCGAAGTGGAATTCAGAATCGTGGAAGGGAGCAATGAGCGGATACAACTTGAATCGCTGCTGGCATATCTGGTCATCGTCGGGGGATCCAAGAAACGGGAGTCCTAGTCCTCGCTCACCAGCGGTTCCGAAGAAGTCAGATCTGCTTCTTCTGTTTCGGCAACGTATTTATACTCCGTTCATCTTCCCGAGGGGCGGAACTACCATGGCGCGTTTCAAGGAAGCCGATGAAAGGATTCTCAACAAGAAGATCTGCATGAAATGCTACGCGAGAAATGCTCCGAGAGCGACGCGCTGCAGGAGATGTGGATATGACCACCTCCGGCCGAAGGCCAAGGAGAGCAGGAAGACTTAGGCTCCTCGTGCACGGGCTTGCTGTGGATTCCACCTTTTGGACAGATCCTTCCGAGCGCAGTTCTTCGGGGCAAGACCATCACTTCACATTGATTCGTCCAGTGGCAGGCTGTATCAGAAAGGCGAGTCGAGGGAGATAGGTTTTTAACATTCTCGTAGCATGTCATTCCCACAGCGTAATGAGATCGAACCAGAATCCACTTCGGAGGCAATCGCTTGAGCAAGGTCCTGATCGTCGATGATAACGCAGCAGTTCTCGACGTCGTTTCCGAAATCGTCTCTTCTGCCGGATTCACGCCTATCATCGCATCGGGCGGCAAGGAATGCCTGGAGAAGATCAACTCGGAGCTTCCTGACCTCATACTTCTCGACATTAACATGCCCGACATCGATGGCTGGAGCATACTGAGGGAACTCAAGGAGAAGGGTCTGACCGACAAGATCAAGGTGATGATGCTCACCGCGACCACGGATATCGGGACGGATATCTTCGGCCTCCAGGACGTCGTATCCGGGTATATTCGTAAACCCTTCAACAACAGTGAACTCGCCGACAGGCTGAAGGCGGTCCTCGAGCAGCCGTCAGAGACGCTTTTGACAGTCAAAGAGAAGGAGCCAAGTGGCCTCGCGAAGCTCTTCAAGTGGGGTAAGCCTGGTGGAACAACCACGGAAGGAATGGAAAGGGCGATGAAGTCCGCGAAGAGGTACGAGCTTCGCAGAGGGTTCGGCTACATCGTGAAGGAGCAGAAGCCGAAGAAGTCCTTTGAGATCTTCGTAGACCAAGCCACTCATAAGATCCAGGGGCTGTGCATCACGAGGCAGCATCCGGACATCATCAGGAAAGAATGGGGCCTTGAGAAGACTCCGATCATCTGGCTGAGCAACCAGCTAGGCAAAGTGTATGTAAACCCAACGAATATAGGGATCCTGACCGACACAATCACTCGCTTCGTCGAGAAGAGCGGGGACAGCATCGTCCTGATTGACGGTGTCGAGTTTCTCATGGTCAATAACGACTTCACGAAAGTGCTCAGAATGATCCATCATATCACCGAGGCGGTGATGGAATACAAATCGAGGCTGTTGGTATCCGTGGACCCGCGGGCCCTGGACACGAGAGAGATGGCCCTGATCGAGCGCAATATGGAGATCATCGATGCGATGGAACCCTCCCCCTCGAAACCTATTATGTAATCGAACCCGATTATCCTGACCGTCGCGACGTTCGACTTGGGGTGAAGTTCTAGTGAGAGATTCCAGGATAGTGAAGGTATGGGCTCGAGAGGTTCTTGACTCAAGGGGGAATCCAACGGTCGAGGCGGAAGTACACACGACCTCGATCACCGCTACGGGAATAGCGCCCTCAGGTGCCTCCACCGGCACGCACGAAGCCCTTGAGCTGAGGGATGGAGGGAAGCGTTTTGGCGGGAAGGGCGTGCTAAATGCCGTCGAGAACATCCGGAAGGTCATTGGGCCTAGGCTTGAAAGTATGGACGTCACGTGTCAGAGAGACCTCGACAGAGCGATGATCGAACTGGACGGCACGCCGAACAAGTCGAGGCTCGGTGGAAATGCGATCACAGCTGTGTCGCTGGCTTGCGCCAGGGCGGGTTCGATGTGTACTGACTTGTCCCTTCACGAGTACCTAAGGAAAGGAAGTAATGTCCTCCCCGTTCCGATGATGAACATCATCAACGGCGGGAAGCATGCTGGCAGCAATCTGAGGATTCAGGAATTCATGGTTGTCCCCGCTGGCGCAAAATCATTCGCGGAAGCCTACAGGATCGGGTCTGAGGTGTACCAGACTTTGAAAGGCATACTGAAGAAGTCCCACGGCGTCGGAGCGATCAACGTCGGGGACGAGGGCGGCTTTGCACCGCCAATCGATACCACCCGGGAGGCCCTAGACGCAATCGAAAAGGCTATTCGCTCCGCGGGCTACAACCCAGGGAAGGACGTGTTCATGGCGCTTGATTCGGCCGCGAGTGAGTTCTATTCGGACGGCCGGTATGAGATAGACGGCGAGAAGCTAGGTGCCGAGGAGTTGATCGATTTCTACGAGAGTCTTGTGGCAGAGTACCCGATCGTTAGTTTCGAGGACCCACTTGAGGAGGATTCGTTCAGCGAAGCGGCTCTGATGACGAAGCGTCTTGGGAACAGAGTGCAGATCGTCGGGGATGATCTGTTTGTCACGAACGTGGAAAGGGTCAGGAAGGGTGTGCTCATGGGAGCAGCGAACGCAATGCTGCTCAAGGTCAACCAGGTAGGTACGGTTACCGAATCTTTCGAAGCGGCGGACTTCTCGTTTGAGTCGGACTACAACGTAGTCGTCAGTCACCGTTCTGGTGAGACTGAAGACACGTCTATTTCGGACATCGCTATCGCCCTCGGCTGCGGCCAAATCAAATCGGGAGCGCCTGCGAGGACAGAGAGGACGGCCAAGTACAACAGATTAGTCAGGATGGAGGAATCCCTTGGCTCGAAGGCCAGATTCGGGGGATTGGCGACATACAGGAGAAATGCTTGACACTCTGTAGACGATTGCCAAATGCATCGCGATGACAAAGAAGGCAAACGGACAGAGGGGAGCTCACGCCGAAAGAGCTGAGGTCAAATGTCTTAAGCCAGCTGGAGTAGATCGAACTCGAACCGATATGATTCGCGTGACAATCTATCGATCGGATGGTGGTTGACGATGAATACTGGAGACTTCAAAATAAGAATCGAACTTGTCGAAAACTACAAGCTAAGGCTCAGTTTCAACTCCGACAAGATCGAGGACATCTTCGTGGACGAGCCGGAACCACTTGGAAGCGGCGAGTATCCCAACGCGTGCAGACTCCTAGCCGGTGCTGTCGGGAGTTGTCTTTGTGCGAGCCTCGCCTTCTGTTTGAGGAAGTCAAGAGAAAACGTTGCCTCGATATCTGCAGAAGTGTTCACGACGCTTGAAAGGAATGAGCGCGGAAGGCTGCGGGTGACTTCAATTGCCGTCAGTCTTTACCCTCAGGTCGATGATCCGGCGAAGCTGGAGCGATGCAGAGGCATTTTCGAGGACTTCTGCATCGTCACGCAGAGTGTCCGTCAGGGGATAAATGTAAAGGTCGACGTCAGGTCTCCCGTTTTGTCTTCATGAGGTAGTGGTTCAGGTTTGAGCGCCAATCCCTATCATCAAGGCTCCATATCTTCAGGCACAGGTCAAGCCGTCTTGAAAGATCTCTCTGGAATTCTTCAACGGACGGGCAGATAGTGAGGTCAACCGTCCTCTCAGCGTTTCGTTTCAAACGACCCCTAAGCTTCGAGGGAGACTTGCTCAGTTCCCACATCTTCCATTGTCTGTCACCTCTCTTTCCAAGGGTTTCGTACTTCTTCGCGGTCTCCTCAGAGTCGTAGACGAGCAATAGGTCGACGTCACTTGGATCATTCTTTCCTTTGATGAAACTTCCGAATATATAGACCTCCTTTATGTGCATCGGGAGATCCTGGGTCTCTATCTCTCTCATCAGTCTCTCGAGTTTCTTATAGAGCCAAAGCCACCTGCCGTACCGGAAGGCATTCGCGGTCCGAGGCATGATCTGATATCAGGTCGGACCGCAGAAATAACTCTTTTTGTACGACCTTTTCTCTGGGTCTGAACCGATTGCCTCGTACGGAGCGGGTCGTTGTGCGGGTCCTATCGGTGGCTGGGAATGTGCTTGCCCCAGCTGGCTGAGTTTCTGAACAACAGTAACGGAAATACTTATTGTCAGTCCCATCAATCATGATGAGATGATCGACGATAAGGACCTCGCGATACTGAGGGAGCTCGAGATGGATGCCAGCAGGAGCACAATGGCGATCGCAAAGGCGCTGAGCATGCCTCGCGCGACGGTCCACGAGAGGATCAGGAAGATGCGGGAGAAGGGGATCATCCGCGGATTCACCGTGATTCCGGACCACTCGAAATTGGGTGAACCCATATCCGCATTCATCCTTGTCTCTTTTCTGCCGAACAGTTCTATCTCCCAAAGAGAGCTGGCCAAGAAGATATCGGAGTTGAATGGAGTGCGGGAAGTTCACTTGATTTCCGGCGAGTACGACATACTACTGAAGGTCAGAGGTAGGTCGATGGAGGACATCGGTTCGTTGGTGATCGACAGACTCAGGAAGATCGAGGGCGTAGGCAGGACGATTACGTGCGCTTCGTTCGCCACAGTCAAGGATGAGCCCTGATATCGCTTCATAGGGGAGATCGAAGTGTATCAGAATACCCATGAGAAAAAGGAGAAAAGAATTAAATTATATTAATGGTAGAATAGATTGTTTTCTCCCGCATTTTTCATTGACTGGTACCGTGCGATATTTGCCATGACTTCAGACCGTTTAGGAAACCTTTAAGTCTTTACTCCGGATAATGTATTTCACCCGCGGAAACGCGAGTCGGGGCCAGTTCTACCAGCGTGTGAAAAGAGGTCGCAATCTAGACTGGTTGGCACGTCCATAGGGGGGAGATAGATGGAAGTGGATCATAGAATAGCGAATGCCACGTCCGGCGCATCCCTCGCGCCAAGGACAGAGATGCATCACGTCGGACACGTAGACTCGATATTGGTGCCGCACTTCGACAAGGCGACGCGTCTCATCTCTCAGCCCAAAAGCTCTTCAAACTGTTTCTCAACTCGGGGTGAGGTGATGTTCGGTCTGTATACGAAAAGCAAGGCGTTGTGCTCGTGTGGGGAAATCGCCGAGATGGATTCTTCTGTCGTAAAACTGAAGCGCAGACTCGATAAGGATATCGAGTGCAGGATGTGCAGGAACCGAAGGATTGCCAAGGAGTTCGAAGCATTGGAGATGCATTTCTCGGGCCAGGGCGAGGAAGCGGATTCATAGCTCTCCTCGTTTCCGCCTCTGCGCATGGAATTTCAGAATTACCTCATTTGGGTGTGATATTTGAAGGAAACCTATTTAACCGTCCATACATGCTTCAAATTCAATTAACCTGCGGAGCGTGTTACATGGGAGTCTACACGGACCGTAACAAACTAATGATGATGGAGAAGGCGGCCTCCTTGATCAAGGATGGGGACATGGTCGCCGTCGGTGGCGGCCTATGCATGAGGGAGCCGATTGCCTTGCTTCGAGAACTCATGAAGCAGAGGAGGAGCGGTCTCCATCTCGTCGGCACAGCTCATGGTTTTGACGTCGATTTCGCGTGCGGTGGCGGGATAGCGGGTGCGGTGCAAGAGACGCACGTCAGTTTCGAACAGGACTTCGGGCTCGCCCCGAACTACAGAAGGGCTTGCGAGACCGGCCAAGTGAAGATCAAAGAGAACTGCTGCAACACAATCATCATGCAGCTTCGTGCCAGCGAATTCGGAATCCCCTTTGTTCCGGTCCTGAGTATCAAGGGCAGCGACGAGATCAAGTTGCATCCCGAGTTCAAACCGATGGTGGATCCATTCACGGGAAAAAAGGTCGTGCTCGTCCCGGCTCTGTCCCCGGATGTTGCCATAATACATGTACAGAAAGCGGACATCCATGGCAACTTGAAGATCATGCCACCATACGTGGCGGATGTCCTTTTCATAAGGGCCTCTAAGAAGGTCATCGTGACCGCGGAGGAAATTATCCCCGAGAAGCAGATGATTGACGAGGGGCCGACGATCCCATACTACGAGACGACGGCTGTGGTCGAGGCGCCGTTTGGTGCCCATCCGACCAGCTGCTACCCATACTATGCCTATGACAGGGAGCACCTCTCTGAGTATATGAAATCGGCCAAGGAGAGCGCGGAAGCATTCAAGGAGAAGTACCTCAACAAATACGTTTACGGCGTGAGGTCACCCGAAGAGTATTTGGAGAAGGTCGGTGGCAAGGCGAAGAGAGACCGGTTGGCCTCATGGAAGGAGGGCCGGGAACGCTGGATGGAGTTGTTCACATATGATTGAGAGATTCGAAGTCGGGATAGACGAGTTGTTCGTGGTCAACGTCGCAAGGACGATAAAGGACAGGACTACCGTTTTCCACGGAGTATCTTCTCCGATACCGATGGTGGCGATGTATCTCGCCAAGCTCACCCACGCTAAGGACATGGTGTATTTTGGGGGCGTTTCAAGCGCTGTCGATCCGAATCCCCCATTTATGCCCCCGACCACGAATGACTGGGTAATGATCCAAGGGCGTACAGCGATGGTGACCGTGGACAAGATCTTTGATCTCGCTCAGAGAGGCGAGCTCGACCGCTCCTTCTTCAGCGGCGCTCAGATAGACAAGTACGGAAACCAGAACGTCAGCATGATCGGCACGCCGGACAAGTGCAAGATCAAGTTTCCTGGCGGGGCTGGAGGATGCAATCTGTCCTGCGACTGTGTGAACTATACCATATGGACGACGAGGCACAGGGCACAGGGGAAGGGGGATAAGAAGTTCTTCACGCTGGTGAACAAGTGCGATTTTGTCACAAACGTCGGACACGTTACTCCTTACGGGCGCAGGGAGGAGCTGGACCTGGTCGGGAATGGGCCAGACTGGGTCGTCACCGAGTTAGGCGTGTTTGATTTCGACGAGAAAGCCAGGTCTATGAGGTTGCGATACCTCTATCCAGACACGACCGTAAAAGACGTCCTCGACAATACCGAGTTCGAACCGGTGATCCATCAAGACGTCAGAGTGATGGACATGCCTGCGAGAGAGGAGGTAGAGATTATCAGAAGGATCGACCCACTGGGCGTCCGGAAGTTCGAGTATCCGAAACGGGAGCTCACGAGGCGCTTCAAGATCTAGAGCATCGTTATCATCACACCGAGAGGAGGCTTCATATGAAAGACGAGAAGATCGACGCCATTTTCAACCCCAGGTCAGTGGCCTTGATAGGCGGATCGAACAAGGAAGGCAAGATGGGATACGTCTTCGCTAAAAACATCACCAGCGGGTACGAGGGAAAGGTCTACATGATAAACCCTTCCGAGGACAGGGTGTTCGGGCTGAAGTCTTATCCAGACGTCAAGTCCGTTCCAGATGAGATCGATCTCGCTGTGATCGTTATTCCCGCAAAGGCCGTCCCTTCTGTGATGGAGGATCTCTCAGCGAAACGAACGAAGGCAGCTGTCGTCATCACGGCCGGATTCGGAGAGGCTGGACCAGAAGGGAAGAAATATGAGGAAGAACTGATGAAGGCGGCGAACAAGGGAGGGGTGAAGGTGGTGGGTCCGAATTGCTTCGGTATCTACAACTGCAACATCGGACTGAATGCCTCGCTCGGTGTCGGCACCCCTCCAAAAGGCGGGGACATATCGTTCGTCACTCAATCTGGAGCCTATGGGATGGCCATTCTGACGTTCGCTCTGGATCATCACATGCGTTTCGCCAAGGTCATGGCTCACGGCAATAAGGCCGGGATCGAGGACTATGAGGTCGTGAAGTATCTCGGACAGGACGAGGAGACAAAAGTGATCTGCCTGTTCCTCGAGTCCGTTGACAAGGGCAGAGATTTCTTTGAGGAGGCAAAGAGGATCGCTCTCACTAAACCTATCGTCGCGACCAAGACAGGCCGAACCGCAGGTGCCGTACGGGCAGCTGCGTCCCACACGGCTGCCATGGCAGGTACCTTCACCGCTTACGAAGCGGCGTTCAAGCAGTCCGGCGTCATATTTGCCCGCAACGGGATGGAACTCGTCAATATCGCCAAGGGTCTGGATTGGCAACCTCTCCCTCAAGGGAACCGGGTTGGAATAATCACCAACTCTGGAGGCACTGGCGTGGAGCTAGCTGATCTATGCGAGGAAAGCGGCCTCGTGGTACCCGAGCTTTCTGAAGGCCTCCAGACGAGAACAAGGGAACTAATCCCTCCGTACGCGAGCGCGAAGAATCCGATCGACCTGACACCTATCTGGCCGAAGTTCGTCGAACTCTACTCGAAATGCATTCGAATTCTGTACGAGTCGAGCGAAGTGGACATAATCATTCCTATCATACTTCAAAGGGCCGCGTTGATGCCGGAGGTCTGTACCGCCGTGGCAGAGACGGTAAACGATTGCCTGATGAAGGGTATGAGTAAGCCAACTTTTGTCTGCTGGGTATCGGTCAGGGACGCGCTCAAGAACATGGATTTGTTGCAGAGCAAGCATGTGCCCTGCTTCGATTGGCCGGAGAGGACCGCAAGGGCCGTTGCCGCGATATCAGGGTATGCTGACTTCCTTCGGCGGAGGCAGGTCAGTCTGGAGGGCAGGTGATCACGTGAAGGGCGAAGCGAAAAAGATCATCGACGAAGTGAAGGCTGAGGGCAGGAAGTTCGTCACCGAACCAGAGGCAAAGGAGATGCTCAGGTCGTACGGGGTCGCGGTGACTCGCGATGTCGTCTGCAGAACGGCCGAAGAAGCCGTGGTCGCCGCTGGCAAAATAGGGTACCCCGTTGTCATGAAGCTCGTCTCTCCTCAGATAGTCCATAAGACAGAGTTCGGGGCCGTGAGGTTGAATGTGGTGGGCGAGGAGGTCGTGAAATCAATCTTCCAGGAATTGACAAGTTCAGCAAAGGAAAGGATAGAGGATCTGCGAATCGACGGCGTGCTTGTCTCCGAGACCGCGAAGGGCCAGGAGATGATCGTCGGGTCTGTGAAAGATCCTCAGTTCGGTCAGATGATCATGTTCGGCCTTGGCGGGATCAATGTGGAGGTCTTCAGGGACGTCTCGTACAGGCTTGCCCCGATCGAAGAGATCGATGCGAGGGAGATGATTTCCGAGCTCAAGGGCCGGAAGCTTCTTGAAGGGTTTAGAAACCACGAGGTTGTGAATGTGGAGGAGCTAATCGCCACCTTGATGGCGATCTCGTGCCTCCTCGATGACTTCCCCGACATCGACGAGATGGACCTGAATCCCCTTTTTGGGGATAAGAATGGAGTGAAGGTAGCGGACGCGCGCATAATGCTTCACTGATTACGCGAAACTCGTGCTAATCGGAAATCTCATACTCTGAGCGCTTCCGGACAACCATCATGCAGTGTGTTCCCCGAAGCAAATGTATTTATCACATCCATTCACTTGATGGAGAAGAGGGGGGTTTTTCCTGAGCAAAGAAATGACGTCAATGCAGCGGTTTGAAGCAGCGCTGAACCATGAGACGCCCGACTATGTTCCGATTTCGTTGTTCGGAGGGATTTTCGAGGTCCATTTCGTCCCCGGAATGGACGTAGTCAGGTATGGCACCAGCGGCGCAAACATGGCGAAGGCCCACATCGCGTTCTATGAGACGATAGGCGGGGACAACATATACTGCCTGTCGGACATGGGACTGATTGTTCAGGGCTGGGGAGTTAGGATGAAGCTGTCCTCAGAGCCCGACATATGGATGGCTCTGAACAAGTTTCCGGTCAAAGAACCAGGAGACTGGGAGAAGTTGGATGTGCTCGACCCGCGAGTTGATGGCAGGATGCGACTGTATCTCGATGCCTGTAAGATCTGCCACGACAAGTATGGAGACAGGGTGCCAATCGGTGTCTCGTTGCCGAGCCCGATGACAACTACCACTCACGTGTGCTCCATGGAGGAAGTGATGATTCACATGATGATGGAGCCAGAAGCTCTGAAGAGGGGATTGGTCACCATTACTCAGACTATTGCCGACTTCATCAACGAGTGCGCTGCGAACGGGGCGTACTTCGCAGGCTACCTAACGACGAGGGCGAGCAAGGAGATTACGACCGTCGAGCAATACCGCGAGTTCGGTGCGCCGTCCGATGAGGAGGTCTTCAAGAAGACTCCTGGCATGGTTAGCATCCCACACATCTGCGGTGTCGAACCGATGTTCGAGATCATCGAGGACTACAAGAAGAAGTACAAGAACGTAAAAGCCATATCCTGGTGGGACAAAGGGGCCAAGCCGAATCTCAAAGAGGCGAAGGACCGATATGGAAAGTCACTCTGTCTGATGTCCGGCATAGACCACACGAACACTCTCGCTTCTGGGACTCCTGCTGATATCGAGGCGGAGATCAGGGACGCATGCAAGACAGCTATGCACGGTAGCGGGCTAATACTCGCCCCGGGTTGTGAGATATCTCCAAAGACCCCATGGGACAATATGAAGGCCGCGATCGCCGCAGCTAGGAAGTATGGGAAATACTGAGAAGTGTGTGGGACGAGAGGATTCCACCTTTCTCATCTTTTCATTTCATCTGTGTCCCCGGATCGAAGAGGTCAATGACCTTGAGGCAGGAATCAGGATCAAGAGCGTTTGATGAAGCCTGACGGTAGGTGATTGGATGAACGAGGAACAATACAAGAGTATTTACGATTGCGTGGTAAATGGAAAGATCAATGATGCTACCAAGATAGGCGAGAGCCTAAAGGCAGCAGGGATCGATAGCAAGGAAGTCGGAAAGGTATTGATCGATGCCATGGACAATGTCGGGCATAGGTACCGAGAGAGAGAGATTGCGTTGCCTCAGCTAATTCTGGCAACTCACTCATTCAAGAAGATGCTCGTCCCTTATGTTGGTTCGGCGAGTGGCAGTGCCGGAACAGTCGTGATAGGAGTCGTCCAAAACGACATCCACGACATAGGCAAGAATCTAGTCGTCGGCATGCTGCAGGTCTATGGTTACAAGGTTCATGACCTCGGTAAGGACGTCCCATTGGACAAATTTGTCGAGCAGGCGAAGACCACAGGGGCTAATATTGTTGGCGCCGGCACCCTTCTGACAGCCACGATGTCGGAGCTAGAGACCATTCTCCAGAAGATGAAGGCCGCGGGCATCAAGGACAAGGTGAAGTTCATGATTGGGGGAGCTCCCGTTACCACGACCTTTGCGAAGAAGATCGGTGCAGACGGCTATGGCGGCGATGCCATCCTGACCGTCG
>JBEKKT010000014.1:0-43583 GCA_050010535.1 Methanomassiliicoccales archaeon
CTGCAGCCATATACGCTAGTGTCGGAGATGTCACATCCCCTGAGGATCGGGGACAGGAAGTCCGATCGCTCCGCCCTGGTAACATCGGTGCCGGCGGCAAGCGGGCTGAAAGCCGGCAAGACCAGGATCTCATCCTTTCTGAAATGCAGAAAACATGGGAGGCGTATCGCAGCCCCGATGCGGTCGACAATCCTCACAGACGGATGCTCGTGGGCCATGACGAGCGGACGGACTTCGCACTTGGAGTGGTGACCATGTGCGAAGGCAATTCCTCCCACACGCGTCCTGTCGACCAAGCCGATGCCCATCTTCGACGCGATGTTTCTCAGGTAGTTGTCGTGATTTCCCCTAACCAGCAAGACCTTGGATTGTTCATGCAGCAACGAGAGAATCGACTTGACGTCGCTCCATTCCTGCCCGAGATTCCTGCTAAACTCATGCTTGAGATCCCCGACGATCAGAACCGTGTCAGGATCGTACTTCTCGATTATTCTGTGGAGAGCGTCCTCCATCGTCGCTGTCTGAATGCGCGGCAGTTGCAGACCTTCCTCCTCGAGCGCGGCCTCGTATCCGACGTGCAGGTCTGCAATCGCCACTAGCCCCTGATCCTTCAGGTGAACGCAGAGGTCATTAGATATGGAGACGCCTGGCAGAACTTCGACATAGTTCACAGCTGATCACATCACCGCAAAGCAATCGAACAGTCATGAACGAGTATTCTAAACCTGCGGTCAGCGAGCGCCGCCGGCTCGCGCTCTTTCAAAGGCGATCGACGAACGATTACTTTCGACAGACCCTCCGAAATCACTATTAAATGGGCCGTCGTCCCGAGAACAGATGATCCGCAGGACCTTTCTCATCCTGCCCACCGTAGGGGAGAACACCGAGCGGTCTCTGTGGAAGAAAGGCATAGATACCTGGGACAATTTCCTGTCCGCCGGCTCGGTCAGTGGCTTTTCCCCGAAGAGGAAGAAGAGACTCGATTCATTGGTCGAGGAGGCGGCGAAATTCATGGAAAACGGGCGAACCCAGTACTTCACGGGGATACTTCCGAGCTGCGAGCACTGGAGGCTGTTCGGCGACATTGAGAAGGACGCGGCGTATCTAGACGTCGAGACGGACGGACTCCGCTCCGACTCGCTGGTGACCGTCGTCGGCATCCACAGAGCTGGACGGACAAAAACGCTCGTCCAGGGCGAGGACCTAACACCCCGGAATCTCGCATTCGAGCTCAGGGATTGCAAGATGCTCGTGACCTTCAACGGCGGCTCGTTCGATCTTCCGATACTCCATTACAGCTTCCCCTATGCGATACCGTCAGTCCCGCACTTGGATCTAAGGCATGCATGCAGGAGGATCGGCCTGACGGGAGGGCTGAAACACGTTGAGCGTTCAATCGGCATAAGACGGGCGAGAGAGGTGGAGTACGTCACGGGAGAGCAGGCCGTCTACCTCTGGAAGCTGTGGACTGAGAAGGGAAAGAGGAACGCGCTGAGCCTTCTAAAAAGATACAATGAAGAGGACACACGCAATCTAGAGACTGTCGCGAGATACGCTTGCGACATTCTCGAAAGAAAGGTGCTAGGCGGGAGCTGACGGAGCGGAATCTGGATGCTTGTTTCCAAAAATGACCAAGATCTGAAGGGCTTCAAAGAGGCCGTGAAAGGTTTCGCAGAAACGATCCTCTGCTCGTCGCACGTCACAATCGTCGGCCACGTGGACGCCGACGGCATCAGCGGAGCCTCGATCGCCTCGGTCGCTCTTGGGAGAGCGGGCATCCCGTGCGATGTCAGATTCATCAAGAAGCTCGATGCCGCCGAGATTGGCGCTATCAACTCTCAAACATCTAACACCTTCTGGCTCGTCGATCTCGGCAGTGGGTCGTACTCCAAGTTCGCAAACGAGCGCGTCTGCGTCTCGGACCACCACCTCCCGGAGAAGGAGGTTAAGGCCACATCGAGAGGAGGCCAGGCGGACCTGTTTAGCTTCGCGGAACATCACGTGAACCCGCACTTGTTCGGCATCGACGGCTCGACGGAGATAAGCGGAGCTGGTGTCGCATACCTAATCGCGAAGGCGATGGATGTGGGCAACGTCGATCTCGCATCCATCGCAATCGTCGGGGCCGTTGGGGACTTTCAGGATTCCGCGGAATGCAAGCTCAAAGGACTAAACAGGCACGTGCTAAAGGACGCGACCGACAAGGGCATGATGAAGGCCGTGAAGGATCTCAGGGTCTTCGGTAGGGAGACTAGACCGGTCGGGAAGATGCTGCAGTTCTCGACTGACCCGATACTGCCCGGACTGACCAATGACCCGGTCGCATGCCAGAGGTTCCTCACGGACCTGGGAATACCGCTGACCGAGGGTGAGAAGTGGAGATGCTGGGTCGATCTCTCTGAAGTGGAAAGGAGACAGGTCGCGAGCGCTTTGTGCGACCACCTTCTTGATTTCGGCAACGGTCACTGGGCCTGCAAGAGATTGGTCGGCGAGGTGTACATCTTGAATCGGGAGAAGTTCGGGACCGAGCTCCACGACGCGAAAGAGTTCTCGACGCTGCTGAACGCCTGCGGCAGGTACGGCGAGGGCGTGGTCGGTCTGAGGATCTGCGTTGGGGACAGGAGCGACTTTCTCGAGAAGGGACTGCGCCTCCAACACAACCACAGGGGGAAC
This sequence comes from Methanomassiliicoccales archaeon, assembly GCA_050010535.1. GTDB lineage: Archaea > Thermoplasmatota > Thermoplasmata > Methanomassiliicoccales > JACIVX01 > JAJRAG01. Next base: position 2,674 of record JBEKKT010000014.1, read on the forward strand.
CTCGCGGATGCGGTGGGTCTGGTCAAGGACCTGGGGGTCGAAAGGGGAAGGTTCCTTCAGCACTTCCATGGCAGGGATGAGATACTGGACAGCATAGTCGGGATCGTGGCGGGCATGGTCCTCGGTTCGGGGGAGGTGCCGTCCGACGTGCCGATAGTCGCATTCGCCTACTCGGAGGACGAGAAAGTGAAGGTTTCCGCCAGGGCCACTAGGGAGCTGGTCCAGAGGGGGATCGACCTGGCGACGGCAGTGAAGACCGCTTCTGAGAAGGTGGGAGGGACCGGCGGAGGGCACAACATCGCTGCCGGCGCGACGATATCGAAGGGCAAGGAAGAGGAATTCCTCGCAGAAATGGAGAGACTGGTCGAGGGGCAGCTGTCCGGCAATCTCAGCGGATGAGCTTCAACATAATAGCCTTCTGCGCGTGAAGACGGTTCTCCGCTTGATCGAAAACGACGCTGTTGACTCCGTCGATGACCTCGTCGACTATCTCTAAACCCCTATGCGCCGGAAGGCAGTGCATGACGATGCAGTCCTTCTTCGCGAGCTTCATCAGGGAGGGGTTGACCTGGAAAGCGATGAACTTCTTCTCCTTCGTCTCCGATTCCGCCTCCTGACCCATCGAGATCCAGACGTCGGTGTATACTATGTCGGCACCCTTCGCCGCGTCCTTCGGATCACTGACCACTTTCGACATGCAGCCGTTCCTCTTCGCGAGCTCCGCCGCCTTCTTCACGATCTCCCCGTTCGGCCAATAGCCTTCAGGACAAGCAGCCACAAAATCCATGCCGACGACAGCCGCCCCGAGCAGGAGGGAGTTGCAGACGTTGTTACCGTCCCCGACGTACGCCATACTGACGCCCTTGAACTTGCCCTTGTGCTCTCGGACAGTGAGCAGGTCCGCCACAATCTGGCAGGGATGTTCAAGGTCGTCGAGACCGTTGATGACCGGAACCGTTGCATTCTTCGCAAGCTCCAGCATCGTCTCGTGCTTGTACGCGCGGTACATTATGCCGTCGACGTACCGGCTTAGCACCTTCGCCGTGTCCGGGACGGTCTCTCCCCTTCCAATCTGGAGGTCCTTGGGACTGAGATAGAGGGCGTGACCGCCAAGCTGTGCCATGCCGACCTCGAAAGAGACCCGCGTCCTTGTGCTGGACTTCTCAAAGATCATCGCCAGGGTCTTGCCCCTGAGATTGAAGGTCGCATCGACCTTGCCCGCCTTCAAACGTTCGGCAAGTGAGAGTATCTCCTCCATGTCGTCCTTGATGTCCAATACGGAGATGAGATCGCGTTTCATGGTCTTCCGATACATCAAGAATCGAACCGTTCTTAACTCTTGCGTGCCGTGCTGAACAATTCTCGCGAACGAAGCATCTTCTGAAAACAACATGGAAAAGTATGGCGGAGATTGGCTAATTAGGACCAATCAGGCCCCAGCAAGCTATACTCCCGGCCTGGACGCGTCTCTCAGGAGAAGAAGGAGAAATTCGCAGTGCTCCATGCGGTATTCCCCTATCAATAGGACTCCTCACGGGTGGCGGCGATGCGGACGACGTCGGACATAACTAGCGAGCAGGACCTTCCCAGTCAAAGTACGAGATCATGCATCATCGATTTGCCGGAGGAGAAAACCTTTATCTATCATAACGTGTTCACATCTTCCCAGCATGGCCGGGATGGGGTAGCCTGGTATCCTGTGGGACTGTGGATCCCTAGACCCGAGTTCAAATCTCGGTCCCGGCCCCATCGCTTGTTTTCAGAACTTCGAACTCTCTCGAAGAGCGCTAAGTGAGCGAGATCGAGCACGTCAGGATCAATCGGCACGAGAAGCGTGGAGTTCGACACGATGACCTCGTCCTTGATCGCATAGACCGTCTTCAGTATCCTCTCGGTTGGATTGTTCGATATGAGGTACTCCAGACCGTCCAGCATGACCACGACGTCCTGCCCCCTCTCAAGGAACTCTACTATTGTATGCTGTAGTATCGAAAGGTTCTCCGGCTCAATCCGATCGGGACCAGTCTAGCTGGCGAGCCATATTATCGGTGTTTTGACGAGTCCGTACTTCTCCTTCGCGGCGTCGGTATGCATTCTAGATATTAGGACGCCCATCGCCCCTTTGTCGATGCCCTCCGTGAACATCCTGTACGCCTCGTCTGGCCTCTTCGCTTCGATGAGATAGCAGCCCACGCCAGGTATCCTAGGTTTCGCTTTGTCCGATCTGCCGTTCTCTTCCTTCTCATGCTCGGCCACTGTAGCGATGAGGAATAGCTTGTGCCTCGATATGGCGTACAGGAAGACGATGCTCGTGAGCAAGAAACCGGGAGCGATCTGCGGGGGGGTTTGGTGCGCCCACTTTTTCCAACAACACGAGAAACCCACTGTAAACGATAGGGAAAAATATGCCTATCGACATGAGCACGCACTGCTTCCTCACCTCGGCATCGGAGCTGGACCTGTACGCCCTCGAGTGAACTAACAGAGTTAGAAACATCAATGCCAGGTCGATAACAACAAGCGCACCGATGGAGAAGGAATCAGGTATGCCCCATCCGTACATCGAGCTGGTGACCTCTACCGAGGATGCGGGAACGATTCCAAGCGCCAGAAGAATAATGATGAACTCGAGCCTATGGCTCCTGAACCAATTTCGACGACGCTCGTAGGGGAGCAACGATGACAGATAGAGGACCCCTCCGAAGATCAACACGACTTTGAGAACAAGTGCGCGTCCGACCGCCGTCGCGGTGGCTACGTCAGATGCGTTCGTCAGCGAGAAATCCAACACTCCGACTATGAGGAAGAGGACCATGACGACGAAGAACGTGCGCGTTGTTCCGATATAGGGATTCTTAACGATCACGTATATTCCCGGGAGCAGCCCTAGGATAACCACTATCGGCGAGATGATGGAGTGGGAGAGATCCCCCTCGAGCATGCACGCCCCTGTGCTGGAATCTGCTACACCCACTAGATAGTTACGAACCTCGTAGCGGATGCCGATATCGTCAGGCGGAGGGACCACGAGCACTGGCGCATCCCTGACACCTGGATGCAAAGATCCAGGGCGATGTCAGCCTCTGCCACTCGGAAGGTTTAATAAACTACTGGATGCATAACCTGGCCCGCTTATCGGGAGTGTGCAGTAGGATGCGTTGGGACGGTCCGATCAACCAAATCGACAATTTTCGCTTCGAGATTCCTCAGAGCTACAAGAAGTGCATGAGGACCAGCAGCGTCATTTTCGCGGACAACAGGATGATCCCCATGATAAGGGCGGACAGCGCCCCTGAGCAGGCCGCCAACGTTGCCTGCCTGCCGGGTATAGTCGGCAAGGCCCTGGCGATGCCTGATATCCATTGGGGGTATGGTTTCCCGATCGGAGGCGTCGCAGGAATGGACGCGGAGCAGGGAGTAATCTCGCCCGGCGGGATAGGTTTCGACATCAACTGCGGGGTTAGGCTGGTAAGAACGGACCTCATGGTCGACGACGTTAAGCCGAAGATCAGGGAACTCATCGGCATACTGTTCAAGAACGTCCCCGCTGGGGTCGGTTCCGAGGGCGTCACGGAAGTGGCTGGAAGCCAGATCAACGACATACTTGAACTCGGGGCGGAGTGGTCGATCAAGAACGGTTACGGCTGGGAGGAGGACCTCGAGGCGACTGAGGAGGGCGGACGGATGAAAATGGCCGACGCAAGGGCGGTCAGCCACAAAGCGAAGGAGAGGGGGATACCCCAGGTCGGGTCGCTCGGGTCCGGCAACCACTTCCTCGAGATCGACAAGGTGGAGAAGATCTACGACAGGGAGGCAGCGACGGCGTTCGGACTGGAACGGGAGGGGCAGATCACGGTCACGATTCACTGCGGCTCCAGAGGCTGCGGTCACCAGATAGCGACGGACTACCTCAAGGTCATGGAGCACTCGGTCAGGGAGCGGAAGATTGAGCTTCCGGACAGGCAGCTCGCCTGCGCCCCGGTGAACTCGAAGGAAGGGCAGGACTATTTCAAGGCGATGGCTTGCGGGGCCAACTACGCCTGGGCAAACAGGCAGATGATCCTCCACTGGGTGAGGCAGTCTTTCGAGGAGTCGTTTAAGCGCTCTGCGGAGGAGATGGGCATGCACCAGGTGTATGACGTCGCACACAACATCGCGAAGATTGAAGAGCACGAGGTCAACGGGAAGAAGATGAAGGTGTACGTCCACCGCAAGGGGGCTACAAGGGCATTTCCAAGGGACCATCCGGACGTGCCGGCGAAATACCGGAGCGTCGGCCAGCCGGTCATCATACCAGGGGATATGGGTTCCGGGAGCTACGTTCTCGTCGGAACGCAAAACGTGATGAAGGAGGCGTTCGGCTCGACCTGCCACGGAGCGGGGAGAGTTATGTCCAGAGAGGCGGCGATGAGGAAGTACAGGGTCGACCAGGTTCGGCAGGAACTTGAGAGCAGAGGCATCTATCTACGGTCGAGTACGAAGGACGGCATACTGGAAGAAGCGCCGGGAGCCTACAAGGACATCGACCACGTCGTCTCGATTGTTGACGGCGCCGGCCTGTCTAGAAGGGTGGCACGTCTCTGGCCCATCGGGGTGATGAAGGGCTGAGAGTCCGAGACGCGAACGTCTCGATACTTCCGATAGGGAAGGTGGACGAGGACACACTACTGATCCTAGCCTCGAAGCTCGGGAATAGATATGGATACGGTACCTTACTCCCGCCAGTTGAGGTCCCGAGCGATTCTTATGACGAGCGGAGAGGACAGTACGACAGTGCGAGATTTCTTGAACTCGCGATGCGTCCGAACGGGGACAGGGTGCTGGGAATCACGTATGCCGACTTGTTCGTGCCGGGATTGAACTTCGTCTTCGGCAGGGCCCTCCTGGGAGGCAAGGCCTGCGTGATCTCGATCGCCAGGCTGCGTCACGCTGAGCGGGAGGTCTTCATCAGCAGAGTAGTCAAGGAGGCGGTCCATGAGCTGGGCCACACTTTCGGCCTGGATCACTGCAAGGACCAGAGATGCGTGATGTTCTTCTCGAACTCGATCTCGGACACGGACAGGAAAGGAGATTGGTACTGCGATCGATGCGGAGCAGCCCTGAATGGAACCGGTGGTCTCTGATCTCGCGGAGACTGACCCCCTCAGGAGAACAACACTTTTTCCGCGGCTTCCCCGACAGCATCCTTGTGCTTCGCCGGCGTGGAGACCATAATGGCCCAGTCGTGAACGCTTCTCGACTGAAGCGCCTTCGCGATGGGGCTGTACTTCGTAAGCGGCTTGATCCTATCTCCGTTCAGTATTGGTACTTCGGTCTTGCCAATCCTAGGCTCGGATATCAGAAGTTCCCTCTCCGGCACGTCCAATATGACGTCGGCAGTCCGTATCCCTGCCTTCTCGGCTATCTCTGCCTCAGTCGCCCTCCTCTTCTTGTAGTCGATCAGTGTGAGTAGACGGTCGAGTTGCCTCTCCTCCATCTCTCCGGTCGTTATCGATAGCGCCTTCTTATAGAGCTTCCTGTAGAGAAGCATCATCATAATCCGCTGCGAGTCCCCGCCCGCTCCGATAAGCCTCTCCGAGAGGCTGCAGTCCGTGTCCGCCTGTATGTTCCTGAGGACGCTGTCCTCCGCGTTCTCCACAGCCTTGCAGAGCATCATCTCCGCTATCCGCACGGTCTTGTGGAAGTAGACCGAGGTGTACATCAGTGCCCTGGCGACGAGGAGGCCTTCCACCGCCACCACGCCGCCCTTGTCTACGACGAGATCACCGTGATAGACTCCTATCGTCTGGAGAAGTCTGTCAAGATCTATGGTGCCGTGCGCCACTCCGGTGTAGTGTGCGTCTCTGAGAAGATAGTCCATCTGGTCTGCGTCGACCGGGCCATGGATGATCTGTCTGAGATAGCTCTTACCACCGAAGTGTGCCTGGGACCCCTCGACCTCGAGCTGGCTCTGCCCAAATTCGCCATCGCCTGTCGGGGAGATTATCATGTCGGCGACAGTTTCGGGGGCGATCCCCGCAGCCTCAAGAAGCTCGGAGATCGGCACCATCTCCCCCACCACATCCTTTGCCGAGTCGGGGACGGACTTCGCGTCGCCGAACATGACCGAGCGGGTCGCATCCATATGAGTCAGTCCGAGGCGGTCCTTTATCACGGATTCCAGGGTGTGGGAGAATGGCGGATGTCCGAGATCGTGCAACAAGGCGGCGGCGAGCACCTGCTTCTTCTCCTCGACAGGAAGCTCCAGAGCGTTTGCCATCTTCCCGGCGATGTAGAACGTCCCGAGCGAGTGCTCGAGACGCGTGTGGTTCGCACCCGGGAAAACCAGATATGCGAGGCCGAGCTGATGAACGCCGTGCAAACGCTGCATCTCCGGCCGCTCGAATATGTTGAGGAAGACGCCTTCGAGCCTCACGCTGCCATGTACGCCGTCATGGATGACCTTGAAGCCAGACACCGACTGAAAATTATTGCTGGGCTATTTATAATTATTGTCTGCGGGCATCTGTCCCGAGCAAAGCCTGACGTATATGAAAGAAAATGAAAACGCAAACCGCGAAGAGAACTAGAGACCTAAGTGAAACCGCCCTTGATCTTCTGGCGATCGACCTTGATACCGTTCGGAGTGACCACTATGATGTTCTTGCCGATCGCTGCAACGTCCCCGTTGGTGTCCCTCGCGACCGCCTTCAGCTCGTTAGTAATCCTCTTGAGAGTTAGCGAGTCATTCGAGAGCGCGGAGTAATCGATCAGCAATATGTTTCCGTTGTAAACCGGCTGCGTCACCGCCGACAGATCCTCGTACCGGTAGATCTCAGCGACCTTCACCATCCCCTTGCCCTGGAGCGGGTTAGATTCATCAAAGCTAAGCTGCCCAAGGTCAATGTATTGATCGGTCTCGACCGTCTGGACTTCTTCTTTCGCCTTTCCAAATGGCTTCTTCAACAGTGGCATCGCATCCCCGTGGAATGATAATGGTCTGACTGGTTATTAATCTTTCTGGCGGCCACATTGCGACAACAGGCATAGGTCCCGAGGAAACCCGCAGGCGAAAGGCGATTGCTGTCCTTTCGGAGTCAGAATCCCGCTACGGTCTGACGCGCAAACTGTACTATCTGACCTTGAACACGTTCTCGCGATCTTTCCCTTTTCCCTCCTTCTCCAACTTCTTCTGGCAATCATGGCAATAGAAGTATCCGACAGAATTCTCTTTGAACACATCTCCTTCTGATTGATGGAAAACCTTCTCACACCTGTGGCATCGGAACTCGACCGGGGGCCTCATCGCCTCTTCTTCGTCCTTGCCAAGCTCAAATTGCGTCTCCTTTACCATCACTATCGCCTGGAAGATAGACGCATCGAAGGGTAGATATCATCTTTGAAAGGGGAAGAGGCACTATTCCTCTCCATATTTCCAGAGCTTGTCTCCCACGAAATGGATGCTCTTCACCGCCTTCCCAGGTTGTTTCTTAGCCATCTCTTGTCCGGAGACAAGCGCCTTCCCTATGGCTAGCGGCACCCGATTCTTCACGTCCCTTATCCAAACGAAGTCACCTTCCTTGATGCTCGGGTCGGCTTCGACGATGCCTGGGGTCATCACGTCCGCGCCCTTCGAGACGTAAGGGACCGCGCCCATGTCCACCGTTACATAGGACTTCGTGGGCCTGTATCTCAGAAGACCCCTCACGGTCAGGAAGGCCCCACCATCTCGGATCAATGCCAGCACCTCTCCGTTAACGAAGATGACATCGAAATCGCTGCTCTCCGCCCTGTCCACGGTGTCAGTTATTCCGAAAATCTCTGCACCGACGCGCGGAGAGATCTCGTCCGCGAGAGTCCTAACCTCCTTCTCTCGAAGGCGGTGGCGCTTCCTGATCCTGATCTCTGACATACAGAGTCGATTGATGGAGAATATGAAAAAACTTTCCAGGAGCTCAGCGTTTCTTCCTGCCGAAGAGGCGCCTCAGTCCTCCTTTTTCCTTCATTCCGCTGTTGATGTCCGGTGCCGAGTCCTCATGCGCCTCCTTCACTGCTGGCCCGGCGGCCGTTGGGACTTCCGGAATTTGCGGGGCCGGGTCCGGCTGTGTAAGGGGAGTCTTCAATGTCGGTGCGCTCTCAGGCTTGCCCTCGGATATATCCCGCGCCACTTCCTCGAGCTCGTCCATTCCGGCCGTCGAGAGGTTGACGCCGCAGGATGGACACTTCTTGGCATCCACTGGCACTTTCTGATCGCAGACAGGACACTCTATCTCCAAACTCTCTGATTCCATTCGAGAACTCCGAAAAAAGAAATAGGATTTTGCGATTTAACTGTTACGGTCAAAACAATCATCACTGCAAGTCAAGGAATAGTCTATGTTGGTTCTTCCTTATGACGTACTTCTGACCGCACTCTTCAAGTGATCGATTTGAGGTATCAAATCGTCGACCCTACGCAGAAAGAGTCTTAGTACTGAATTTCCATTAGACAACAACAATGCGCTGGGGACTATTCGGAATCAGGCTGGGAATTGTGCTTGTCAATCTCATTATCGCATTGATAATCATATTGGCCGTAGTCCCTCTTGGGATGGGCGGGTTAAATGTCCACGTCCCTCAGGCTGGGGAAACCACATGGACGCTCCAAGGGACCGTGCTCCATCTCTCCGCCCCAATAAGTGTTCACAATGGGGGATTCTACGACCTGCAGCACTTCTCACTTGGAATGCGCGTGAACGATCAAGGTGGCAATCAGGTGATGAATGACCGGACGGAACCGGTCAACCTGGTCGCGGGGAAGACGACCAACGTCAATCTTCAACTGAACCTCGACGTCGTCGGAATAAGCCAGGAGAACAAGAAGAAAATCGTTTTCGATGGCACGACTTTCAACATAACGGCGAACGTCGAGGCCTATTACATAATGAAACTGATGAAGTTCGACATGACAATCAACAGCGACATGCAGTGGAGTCCTCTCATCAGCAACTTCGGTATTAATCAGAGCGGGATACGTTGCCAGCTCTCTGGGACTCAAACAGAGATGATCGTTCCATACCACATCTCCGCGTCTGACATGGTGAACGGATATGTCATAGGCGTGTCATCGGAGCTCAGGAACTCCACATCGATCCTCGGTACTGGTTCGGACAATATCACGTTGAGTCAACTCAATAACGGGGACTTCCACTTCATATTGACGTAAGACGCAACAGACTGGCTGGCCACTCACTCCGAAGCGCTGACGGTGGCCTTGGACCTGACGTTCATGGGAGCGACGGCAGAGGAGACGTTCCAATATTACTGGAACGCTGCTGGACTGTAGGAGGGATGAAGTGAACGAGTTCTCGTTGAGGGGGGGCAAGGTCCGGGGAGGGCTGTTCTCGGCGATTGGCGCGGCGGTGAAGTATGTCGTCGTACCGGTGGTCATCTTCACGGTTGTAGCCGCCCTCTTCTCCGCTTTGAACAGTCTTAGTGACAACCTGGGCCTGAGCATGATAAGCGACATGAGAAACGCTGCCCTGCTTCTCGGCATCCCGATCGTATTCCTGACCTTCTTCAGGGGCTTCTATCCGAAGGGGCTCCGTTTCTAGAACGACGTTCGCGCTCCTGACGACCGCGATGGTCTGCGTCTGGATCTGGTTCGTCATGCGCGGTGGGAGGTTCCAGATCTCCGCGACCCGTGCGGAGCTCAATTTGGACATCTCCCTTCTGGTCCTGTTGTTCATCCTCGCCGCTGGTCTCGGCGGTCTGTACTACATGGCGGAGATGTTCTCGTACAGGAAGGAGTACCTGGCGAAGAAGGCCGCTCCGGATCAGATTTCCAACCAGGTATCCTCGGCGAAGCAGCCGAAGACCGAACCGGCACCTAGAGGACAGAGTCCTTCGGAGCAGCCGGCGATCCCGAGAAGCACGGATCAATCCCAGAAAGGATCTCCCTGAGCATCGCCATGCCCGAATCGACGACCTTGTTTGAGACGATCGCTACGGAACGATTTCGATGCCGTCCTTCCCGATATCGAAGGTGACGTAGTCGACTGGTGTCGGAGTTCTCCTCATCTTGATCACTTCCAGCACCCTCTCCCTCGAGTCGGTGTACGGATTGTCCCTCTTCATCAGTTTGACCGCTCCGTCAACGGAGTAGAGAGCGACCTCGCCGAACTTGCTCATCGTGGCCTCATCGCAGATGAAGAGGGAGGTGCACTTCCTCTTGCTGAGGGAGAACACCAAGTAATCGAGCTGTTGCCGGAAGTGAGACAAGGTCATGTCTAGAGCGAGGATGCCCAGATTGTCGATGACAACGTTCTCGGTGCCCGGATCGACCAGATCGATCAGCCCTCCAAACCCTCGCTCGGCGCTGTAAGAATCGTATTGGTACTTCGTCTCCACCCTCCTCTCCTCGAGGATCGGGTAGACTCTGAAAAGACCTCTGTCCTCGTATGACTTTAGATCCCAACCGAACTGCGCTGCCTGGTCGAGGAGGTCCTCCCTGGTCTCCTCTACGGCGATGTAGCCAGTGCGTTCCCCCTGCGAACACCTGCCGTTCACGAAGTGAAGCGCTAGAATCGTCTTTCCCGTACCGGACTGACCGCAGACTATAATGCTCTTACCCATGGGATATCCACCAAACAGATGGTCCAGGCCCGAGATCCCTGTCGAAACCCTATCCACTTCACTCACCTTCGGCGTCCGGCTGCGCGCCAAGTTCAACCCCGCACGTGTACCACAAAACAAATTGATGCATATAATACCTTTTCGAAGTCAAAGAGCACTGGCTCGCGGGGGAGGATGATCGAGGAAGCGTGAGTGCGACTCCACGCATCAGATCTGACCGAAAGGGGGCTCGGACCTTCCCGCCGGAAGTAACTCGAGCACTGAATGGTCCTTCCTCACAATTAGAACGCCGATTCCGAGTGAGTTGAAATCCCTGATGTTCCTCAGAATCACGCGCTGCTTGCATGACGGCATGGCGATGTAGCTCATCTCGGAGAAGAATCTGTAGACGTGTGCCTGACCCAACGCGGTCTTCCAGTCGGACAGCTTCATCTCGACGGCAGTTCTGATCTTCCCGTCCTCGATGCCGACAACATCTGGTATCCTCCAGCAGATGTGGTATTCGTTGAGAGGCTCCCATCCTCTTGACCGTATCCAGTCATTGACCGGGGGCCTGAGCTCCTCCTCGTCCTCCAATTCGTCCGCCCGTCCTGTCCCCTATACTTCAACCGACATTCCGTGCTCCGCTCATCGGCTCGGCTCGGGATCAAGACTTGCATCGCTGGAAGATAAACCCTTTCAGCGGGTGACCGAAATGCCAATCCCCTATTTCCAGACAGGCACTCGGAGAGGCGAGCATGAGAATTGCTTCGATCGTAAATACGTGCAAGGGGAATTGATAAATACAGAAGCATATCTAGCCGGGGAGAAGAAGGAGGGTACTGTTTTGGGCATAAGCATAGCAATCAACGAGCTGGACAGCGACGAGTCGCTGTGCAAGGCAAAGAAGACCTCGACACTCAAGGTTCATCTGAATTCGATCGCGGAATACGAACGATATGCCGAGTTCGACTTGGTCGTCGATCCAGAGGATGCGAAAAAGGCTCTGGGCGCTGACTGGGAAACGTTCCTCAAGAGGAACAGAATCGACGCCGCCGTGCAAACAATCTACGTGGAGAAGATCAAGAACGATGCGGACAGACAAATGATGACTCCGATCGCGAAGAAGCTCTACAACGGGTGGATACCGTTGGCAAACCTCCCTGACGATGTCACAAAAGGACTGCGAGCTATGGCCGACACCAACAACCGCCTTACCGACTGGGACATGCTGTCCTTCGATGAGCTCAACGAGACCTGCGCTCGCTGCCCCTTGTCCTGGGACAACAAGCGAGGCTGCATCGGGACCTTTGGGCCGGAGAACAGCCTCCTACCTTCAATCGCCGAGAAGTATGGCTGCAAGATCGTCGCCAGTGTCCCCAAGTATGCAAAGGATAGGACGATGTTGACGACTGAGGACGCAAAGCGCCTGCTCGAAGAGGTCAAGGTGCTGAGAGAGAAGCTTCCGGCAGAGGGCAAGACGATGGTGCGCAGGTATGACGGCGTGCTCGACCGACTCAAAGCCGTTGCAGATACCTGCGTCAAATACGGCGCGAGATTCTACTTTGTGTGAGATTTGTCGCTATTCCTGCGACGTGTGGCCGCAGACCATGCAGGAGTCGACCCTGCATATCTCTATTATTTCCCAGTGATTATATAACAGGTCTCCGACCATCAGCTTTGACATGAGTGGTTCCCCCATGCCAGTTATCATCTTGATTGCCTCTGCTGCCTCAAGCACCCCGAACAGACCCGCGGTCACTCCAACTATCGGGAACATCGGCTTCTTTGGAGGTTGCACAGGGAACAGGCACTTCAAGCACGGAGTCCTGCCGGGAACGATGGTTGTTATCTGACCGTTGAAACTCTCTACGGCTGCGTGTACGAACGGGATGTTTTCCTTCACGCAGAAACCGTTCAGAAGGTAGCGGGTCGAGAAGTCGTCCAGGCAGTCGAGGATGACATCCGTCTTAGCAAACACTTCGCCGATGTTCTCGGCAGTGACCTTGATCCGCTTCGGCACAACCTCGATATCGGAGTTTAGCTCCCGGGACTTCCAAGCCGCGGACTCGACCTTTGAAGTCCCTTCATTCACGTCGCGCTCCCAGTGGATGACCTGTCGATTCAAGTTACTTAAGTCTGGTGCTTGATAGTCAGCCAAAATGAGTTTTCCGACCCCGGCCGCGGTCAAGTACATTGTGGCGGGGGACCCCAACCCACCGATGCCCATCACTCCAACCGTGGCGTTTGCGAGCTTTTTCTGCCCCTTCTTTCCAAGTCCCTCGACCAGAATCTGCCTCGAGTATCTATCCATCTCTCGGGATGAGAGTCCGACGGTCCTCAATGCAATCCCCCCACTGCACTTTCGATCTTTGCTCAATTCGTCGCCCTACAGATAGAAGAAGAGGGAAAAAAAGATTTCCAGGAGGCAAAGGGACCGGATCTCAATGAGTCTGCACAGAAAGGTAGCGAATGCGAGGTCCCTGAGATCGTATCGACTCGACAGCCCCGTCACTGCTTCTTGGTGAAGTACCACTTGTAGAGAAGAGCCATGTTCCTCGGGAATATGGCCACCGTGTCGCCGTCAGACACGGCTCTCATCAGCCCGGAGTAGTCGTTATTGACGAACAGATGACTGACATCATCCTCCTTAAGGTCAAGCGCCCTCAGTATGTCTGTTATGTTCCTCACCTTACCGCCGTCCATCTCCACGATACCGACCATTCCAGTGCCGTCCAGAGCATGAGCTTTATCTTTCAGGATTCCGAATAGCTTGACCTTCACTGCCATGACATCACCTCTTGCCGCCCAAAGCTTATGTCATGGGAACTGTAATCCCGTCCCCTCCTATGAGCGGTTCTGAGCCCATTTCGTCTAATAGTCTTCGCGATCACTATCAACACCTTACTATTCCTTGAATTGCCACTATTGCAGCCACTTGATGGCCATGTTGCTAGGGAAGATCGCAACCGTGTCCCCTTCGGAGACAGTGCTCGCAGGCACGCAGTATTCGTTGTTTAGAAGAAGATGGCTGGTCTCCACTTCTTTTAGATCGAGCAGTCTCAGGATACCCGATACGTTCCTGACCTCCCCTTTCTCGATTTCCATGATTCCGACCATTCCTGTTCTATCAAATCCAGATGCTCTCTTCGTTAGCACTCCGAAGAGTCTCACCTTTATGGCCACCAAACCACCCCTTCACCCCCCTGCGAGAATCGGAAAGACAGCGACTCTGTCCCCCTCACCCAGAGCGGTTCTGAGTCCATCAAGGTAATCGATGTTCCGACCGTTGACCATGATTTTGATCCTTGCTTTGAGCTCCCTCTTGTCGAAGTCCTCGAAAATCTCGTCCATCAACCCCGCGAACATATCGACGAGCTGCTCTAGAGCGGAGAGCACCGTCCCTGCCTCGAGGAGGACCTCGCCGGTTCCGGAGATCTCCTGCAGGTTCGCGAACATCTTGACCCTCACTTTCATCTTGCACCCTCGAAGAAAAATTGGGAAATAGAATAGAAAAAGGTTTCGAGTGGACTTTCGTGACTAGCTGGGAAAGACCTTGTCCAGTTCCGCGTCCGACACGTCGAAGACTACATTCTTTGGCGGAAGCGGTTCGAGCTTCATGAACTCGGGTATCCTGTCATGGGCTCTCGTTAGGCCAGCTGCCTTGTTGAACTTCCTCTCCGTCTCAAGGACCTTTGCGCCCAGCGCGACCGCATCGTTCACAGTCCACTTCGTCCCCAGAACAGCGTTGCAGGACTCGACAGCTCCCTCAAGACCCTCCGGGATATCCAACACGGCGAAGGCGATGAACAAGCAGTAGCCAGAAGTGTCGATGAATGCTGTGGCCTGCTGCAACCCCCTCGATAGATCCGCCTTTTTGGGGTCTAGGGGGTCAACCTTGCCGCCGACTCCCAGTATCTCGGGAGCAATGGCATACCCCGCTGTGTGGTCCGCGCCCATCGGCGTTGTAGCGTATGTCACGCCGATGCCTTTGATGGCTCTGGGGTCGTATGCCGGAATGCCCTGTGCTTTGGTCGTCGGGATTCTTGTCACGCCGAAAGCTTTCCCGGTGAACTCCGTCCCGTTCGCCAGTATCCTGCCAAGCGGGGTCCCCTTCCTAATCTCCTCCATGAGCTCCAGCGCCTTCTTACCATCGCCGAACTTCGCCAATCCACCCTCCATCGCGACGGCGATTGTGTCGCCCATCTCGATCGTATCGACGCCTAGGTCGTTGCACGCACGGTTTAGTTCTCCGACGTCATCGAGATTGTAGATGCAGCAGTTCGGACCAAGCGCCCAGACGGACTCGTACTCGAGAACTCCGACTGGATCCTTCCCTCCTTCCTTAACCCAGACCTCGGAGCACTGGATAATACAACCAGGACTGCACATGTGCGGCCTCTCTCCGCCTCTCTTCTTGATCGTCTCTGCCTTCTTCTCTCCAGACACCAGCGGCGCGAGTTCCCCGTAGCCGTAGGAGAAGTTCTTCTGTGGAAGCGCTCCTGCCTCGTTAATCACGTTGATCAAGGCGTCAGTCCCGTAGCTATTCAGGGTTCCGCCCGGTTTCGTCACGCCGTGCGTCGTCAATGCTGAAGATAGCTTCTTGATCCCAGTGTTGAAGAGTTGCTTGTCCTTGATCTCCACTCCGGGACCTCCCTCATCGTCGACGACGATGAACTTCAGGCCTCGGGTGGCCATCACCGCACCCAATCCCCCTCTTCCCGCGTACCTGGTCGACAGACCCTCGATGTCATTGAAGGCGATACCGGCAGCCGCCCCTCCTAGTTCACCCGCGATCCCAGTACCACAGATGCCCACATCCTTTCCGAACTTCTCTCTAAGCTGCGCGAAAGCTTCATAAAGGCCTCTTCCAGCCCACGGGGTCGCCTCGATGAGCTCCTTCTTGTCCTTTGCGATATTGAGCAGGTAGTACTTGTCCTTCCTCATTCCCTGGACGATAATCGCCTTGACGCCTGCTCTGGCCAGCTTCTGCGCGAAGTTCGTTCCCGCATTCGCCTCTTTTATCCCGCCCGTCAGGGGGGATTTTCCCCCGACCGAGATTCGACCCGAAGTCGGTGCGCTCGTTCCCGTGACAATGCCGGAAGCGAATACCAACTTGTTACTGGGTCCCAGTGGATGGCATGTAGGTGGCACTTCCTCCGCCACGATCGTCGAGGTCAGCGCTCGGCCCCCGAGATCCCTCCACCTCGCGGGGACTTCCTCGTAACTGACCTTGAGTTCATTCATGTCTACTCTCAGAATTCTAGATGTCAGAATAACACCCTCCGACACTAGTAGGTGGTTCGTACTTAAAAGGATTACGAAAATCGAACTCGAAACCCGACTTTGAGGACAAATTTAGGGATATGTTTTAATAAGCATCTCGAATGAACTACGAGAAACAGTCATTCTATAACGAATATCGGTTGCAGACCTTATGAGGACGAGCAAGACCTCTTAAGGACGAGCATATAGAATGAGTATTATACCCCCTTGCTGTATGTGACTGCCCGTCAATTCACCAGAGGAGAGTGGAATTATCTCTGAAGCGGTAATCGAAGTCCACGATCTGTTGAAGACTTACGGCGATCTCAAGGCAGTCGACAAAATCAGTTTCAACGTCAACGCGGGGGAAGTGTTCTCGTTATTGGGACCCAATGGTGCCGGAAAAACGACGACCGTCGAGATACTCGAATGTCTGAGGCCGCTCACATCTGGGGACGTGAAAGTGCTAGGCATGGACATCAGCAAGGATGCGATCAAGATAAAGAAGAAGATTGGTGTGCTGCCTCAGGACTTCAACGCGTTCGATCTTCTCACCGTCAAGGAGAACATCGAGTTCTTTGGCGGAATGTATGATAAGAGCGTCGACTCCGAGGAGCTGATCGTTGCCGTCGATCTGATGGAGAAGAGGGATGAATACTTCAAGAACCTTTCCGGTGGGTTGAAGCAGCGGGTCGGGGTGGCAATCTCAATGGTCAACGACCCTCAGATTGTGTTCCTTGACGAACCCACGACAGGTCTTGATCCCAAGGCTAGGAGAGATGTTTGGGGCGTCATTCAATCCTTGAAGACCAGAGGAAAGACAGTGATCCTCACCACGCACTACATGGAAGAGGCGGAGGTGCTCTCGGACCGCTTAGGAATTATCGATCATGGAAAATTCATTGCCTTTGGCTCGCCAAGGGAGATAATCGATAAGCACGGCACAGGAAGCAGATGTATCATTTCAAGGTGCGATGACAAATGTTTAGCTGCGATTCTGGGTCAGTGGCCTTCGGCCGAGAGGAATAACGGCGACATAACGATAAGATTGGAATCGAAGAACTCGCTACCTGAAGTCATATACACCCTTTACCGGTCCGGAGGTAACTACGAGCAGATACAGGTAACTCGACCAACCCTAGAGGACGTTTTCCTCAGCCTAACGGGTAAAAAACTCGTAGGAGAGGAGGTAGTGCCGGTTGAAGGCAAGAAAAAGAAAGGTCGCAAGGAGCGAGGTAAATGGCGAACCGCATAATCGTCGCCTTGAAGGGCGAAGCAAAGGGCTTCTATCGTAACAAGAGCACGATGTTTTGGACCATCGCATTCCCATTGCTTCTGATTCTACTCTTCGGAGCGATCTTCAGTGCTAGCGGAAACAGATACGATCTCTATGTGCAGGACTTGTCTGACTCCCAGGCGTCTCACCAGTTCTTGGTTGCACTGAATCAGACCGGCTCCGTCAATCTCAAGTTCATAGATAAGCAAGCCAATCTGGACCAGTACATCAAGGATAGATCATTGAGCGCCGTTCTCATTATACCAGTCAACTTTCAGATGACGTTCGCTCCTGGCGCAGGCAACAATACCACTCAGCTGATCATGCGTACTGATCCATCGCAATCCTCGTCGAACGTCGTGTTCAGCGTTGTCGCCGCGGTGGCGAACCAGGCGAATCTCGTCATGGCACACGGAAACAACGTTATCACTATGGGGCGAGCGGACATCACATCGTCAGGATTCAAATACATCGATTTCTTCATCCCAGGAGTCATCGCCCTGACAACTATGACAACGACGATCTTCTGGATGGTGTCGGTTATGACGAGGTACCGAAATAATGGCATCTTCAAGAAGCTCACCACCACCCCGATAACGAGGATGGAATGGCTAACCTCGCAAATCCTCTGGCAGCTGTTCGTGGTCTTTCTCTCCATCGCCGTGATAATGATCGTGGGCATGCTAGCTTTCAACACCCACATGACCCTGAACCTTGTGGCAATCGTCACGATCGTCCTGTCTAGCGCGCTCTTCTCATCAATGGGGATGATTATCGCGCGATTTATCAAAGAAGAGGAGGCAGCATCGGCAGCGGCGAACGCGATAACATTTCCGATGATGTTCCTGGCAGGGATCTTCTTTCCGCTCTCGATGTTTCCATCGTGGCTGGGAGCGATCGCGAATGTTCTTCCACTGACCTACGTGGGGAACGCACTAAGGGACTCGATGGTGTACGGCAACATCGGCTCCGCCACTAACAACATGCTGGTAGTGGCAGGATTTGCCATCGTGTTCTTCATCGCAGGCATCATCTTCTCAAAATGGAGGACCGAGTGAAAGAAGCATACCTTCCTTGTGAGCTCCACCGTCTCAATCATCGATGTTCACTCGCTCATAATGGGTCACAATGGTGGCAAACGGGAATAATCCTTTGCGTGTGTTCGCTCTCTCAACTGAGAAGATTTATGGGGGATTGCCTTCCAGGGCTCATTCTTCCAGCATTGATCAATTCAGATACCACGCTGGGACAAAGACCTGAGTCATGTCACGATGTGGCCGGCGCAGAGGATTCTCTATCACACTTTCCTAGTCAACGGCTTTTTCTCAAGGAGGTCCCGAAGCTCTTCGTAGTCGATCTTGAGCATTATCATGTCACCGATCGTCTTGACATCAGTTGTTTGGATTCGAACGACGGGGCTGGAGAGCAGAGGCTTCCTTACCTTAAGATCGTCAACAGCGTCCTTGTCCAGCTTGACCTCGATGTAAGGCACCTTCCATTCTCTGTCTGGCGTGAAGATCAAGTTGTCTGCAACCCCAATCTGCCGAGCCTTCCTGCATATGACCCTCTTCCCCAAAATGTCCGCAGCGGTCATCCAGACCGTCCCCTCAACGGATGAGGACTTGACCTCGTCCAGGTTCGCAATTAACGTGATCGTATCCGATATCGAGTCCACCCCGCTCGTTTTCAAGTGGATCTTGGCCGAGCTGAACAAAGGCTTCTTCACGCCGATCGTTTCCTCGACTCCCTTCTTTAATGCGATTCTTAATGTGGGAATCCTCCATTCCTCGACGTCGATCCCAATACCTTCAACAATACCCGCTACCCTTGCATCGGCACTGATCACCTCAAGGCCGACTATATCTTCCATCTTAAGCATTCCCAATCCCCGACCTCCTACACGGTTCCATCGTTAAAACACTTTTTGTCGTTTGCAGTCATACCTGAGGGTGATTCACACAATGAATACCCCGTAACTATCCCTCTAATACTTGGGCCTTCTCCACTTCATGACGTAGATGATAGAAACGGCAAGTGCAAGCGCTATGACCACTCCGGCAACGATGATCCATATCGGGAATTCGCCGCCGCCAGCCTTCACGTTGATCTCGATTGTTGCACGGTTATTCGTTTTGTTTCGCTCCAGAATCTGATCTGTCGGATCAACTGTGACGTTCAATACGTGATGGCCAGTCGTAGCGACCCATGTGACAGAGGCCGGCCTGCTGCCGTTGATGGGTATGTACGAGATAAACTGCTGCATTCCGACCTGAGTTCCGTCGACAGTGAAGTTGACGATGACATTCTCCGCGTCCTTGTTTCCGATATTGAACACGGTAGCATTGAGAACGACAGAATCGCCGTTCCTAATGTCGTAGGAGCTGAGAGTGAAGTTCTGGGAAGGAATCGTTAGGTCAGGTAGATAGAAATTCAAGGGAAGGACAGAAATCATCTTCGATGCTTCATTGTTTGTCTTGTTGAGCTCAACAATAGTGTTCTCTGGATCAACTTTGACCCAAATGAGATGATTGCCCTGCAAGGCCAACCACTGCACGCTCGCAATCCGGTTCTGACCGAACGGAATCTGAGATATATGAGTATCTCCAATAGAAGTATTTCCACTAGAGACACTCCACCTCCAGAAGCTCACGGTGACGTTTGTCGCGTTGAGATTGCCGATGTTCCACACCGCGACGGAAATCGTGACCAACTGGTTCGCCTCGGGCTGGGCGGGAGAAAATGTGATGTCGTTCGCCGTGATGGCAAGGTCCGGCCATTTCTGTCCCTGATTCAGCACCGTCACCCGAATTTTCACTATCTCGGAATATGCCTGCCCATCATAGGATCGTGCCTGGAGCTCATATAATCCATTCACCAGCGTTGTCGTGTTCAACACGAAATCCCAAGCGACGGTTCCATTTGCGACCAGCCAGTGACTGTCGTATGAGCTATTGACACTAAGTACCTGGATCTGTACATTCACCAAGGTGCCATTCCCATTCGGATCGGAAGCGTTCCCAACGACTGTCACGTTGCCTCTTACGATTGCGCCGTCCGCTGGTGAGTTGATCCTGCAAATCGGTAGTCTATCGATCATCTTTGTGAAATATACGTCAAAGCCCACGGCGGAGTTGTAGTCATAAACGATCATCGGCGTACCATTCGCGTCGGTCGCGACATCGGCGGAATTTGCGGCGTAGAGGTTGTCGAAAACGCTATCGACACGAATGGTTGAGGAGAAGGTAGTCCCTGAGTTCCGCGAAAAGGAGTAATTCACATGATATGAGCCGAGACTGTTGTCGCGATACACGACCGAAATGTTGCCTCCCGAGTCAACCGCAACCCGCGGATTTGACTGCGCAGTGCCTTGCGCACTATCATCAACAAGCACGGATGGAAGGAAGCTAGCACCGCTATTATTCGACCTCGCGAACCTAACCTTCAGGTCTCCAGAGCGACCATCGTGCCATACTGCGCAAGGGTTTCCATCCGGCATTATCGCGGCGTCGGCCATCGCATGTCTTGTCCCCGGTTTCCCGTCACTGACCTTGACGTTTGGCCCGAAACTGGCCCCTGAGTTGTTCGAATAGGAACCATATATGTCGAAAGAGGGGTTGGTCCTGTTATCATGCCAAACGACGAAGACGGAGTTGTTCCTCGCGGCGATCCTCGGAAACGCCTGCACAGTGAGGCTAACGCCTGTGTTATCGATCCTGACAGGATATTCGAAGGTCTGCCCCCAGTTGAGAGAGCGAGACATGTAGATATTCTGATAGCCGGCCTGAGTCTGGTTCATCGCCTCGGCCCAGACGACGATTATCGTGCCGTTGGAAATGGCTATGTCCGGCGACGACTGCGCAACTGGACCGTAGGTCGAATTGACCGGAACGTTGGGGGAGAAGGTCGTTCCGTTATCCTTCGACATCGAGAAGTAGATTCTCGACGTCCCCGCCCTGTCGTCGCTCCATACGACGAAAATCGCTCCGCTGTTGTTGACAGCCACAGCCGGGAACAGCCTGTTCGCCCCGATTCCGATCGCGTCATCGACGCGAACGTTCGAAGGGAAGTTCTTTCCGCCATCCACGGACCGCGAGTAGTATATCGTCTTCTCCTTGAGGTCCTCCCAAACGACTGAGATATTCCCGGACAAGTCCACCGCAATCGATGGATTCTCCTGATCTCCTTGCAAATTGTGGTTTACTCGGACCGCTGGGTTGAAGATCTGCGCCTCCGCATTCGAGGAAAGCGGAAAAACGCATATGGACGACAAAAGCAGGACGACAAGGATTGACAAAGCAGAGGCTTTCGCTCGCGCAGGATCTCCCCCTTCTGATAATCTGACCTCAGGTATTGTCAGTATGATATAAGAGGTTTCACTCCCAAGCGGTCTGGCGTCTGAAGAATCAGCACGCAACTATCTCTTGCAGACTGTTCTGCTCTGCTCCCTCATGAACTGCAATAGGTAGTACTCGCCTCCGGCTCCTTTGCCAGTTGATCCGCTCGCCTTCCAACCTCCGAAGGACTGACCGCCGACCATCGCGCCCGTGGATCCTCCGCGCTTCCGATTAGAGTAGGTCACGCCTGCTTCTATGTTGTCGAAGAAGTATTCCAGCTCCTTCTCGTCCTGACTGAATATCCCTGCGGTCAGACCGAACTCGACGTCGTTCGCCTCCTTCATCGCCTCCTCGAGGCTCGCCACGTTCTGAAGGCATAGGAAAGGCAGAAAGAGCTCGTTCCTAATCAAGTAGTGATCCGGAGGAAGATCCGCAGCGATCGTTGGCTGAAGGAAATGTCCTTTGCCGAACGCCCCGTCCGTCAGCCTCAATCCACCGGCGATGACACGTCCATCCTTCCTCGCCATGTCAGCGCACCTCTCGAAATCCTTGACGACCTTGTCCGTGACAACAGGACCGAGGAAAACGTCCCTTTGGGCGGGATCTCCGATTTTGAGGCGCTTCGTCCGGTCTACCAGCTTCGATGTGAACTCTCCGTATACCGAACTGTGCACGTAGACCCTTGAACACGCGCTGCATTTCTGTCCGCCGTAACCGAAGGCAGAGTTCGCGACACCAGCGACGGCGTCGTCCACGTTTGCCTCGGACGTGACGATGATCGGATTCTTACCTCCCATTTCCGCGATGACCGGAATGGGGTGGTGACGGCCGGTCTGCCTGATTATCCCGTAGCCGATTTCTTTCGAACCGGTAAAAACTACTCCTCCCACCTCTCGGTGGTTGATGAGGGCGTCTCCTACTTCGCCCCCTGGACCTGCGACGAAGTTCAGGACTCCATCTGGAAGGCCTGCCCTGCTGAAGATATCATATACCATGTAGACAGGGAGCGGAACGGGGCTTGATGGTTTGAGAACGACCGTGTTCCCGGTTATCAACGCGCCGGTCGTCATCCCGGTCGTGATCGCCGCGGGGAAGTTGAACGGGCATATCACCGCCCAGACTCCATATGGCCTGAGCACGCTCTTTGCCTTCTCCTCCGAAAAGGGGGAATACATCTCCCTTGTGAAGCCATCATTCTTCTCCATCTGCCAGTGGTAGTAATCGATAAAGTCAATCGCTTCGTCGACGTCCGCCATCGCCTCGTATCTGTTCTTTCCGTTGTCGATGGTGACCGCCGCTGCCAGAAGGAACTTGTCCTTCCTCATGAGCCCTGCCGCTTTCTTGATGATCTTGAGCCTTTCCTTGTAATCCATTCTCGACCAGTCGGGGAATGCCTTCCCGCCGGCTTTCACAGCGTCTGACACGTCATCTCTCATGCCCTTCTGGAACCTTCCGACGATCAAGGATGTGTCGGCCGGACACTCGTCATCGAACTCGCGCGCTGCCTTCCTCACCTTGCCGCCTATTATGTTCAGATAGGACCGCCCTGCAATCTCGAGCAACGATTCGTACGCCTTCTCGAACTTAGAGTGGACTTCATCCAAGTTGCCAGACTGCGTGGCTTTCTCAAAAGTGACCTCGTTTTCGAATGACAATGGCTCGCCCCGAATCAAGGACGGAACTCGGGTCTTATAATCTCTTCTAGGTACGTTAAGACAGAGACGTCCCAATGCATGCACACGGACGTGGTGAGGCCATCGCCGGGGAGAGCCGGACTGAATCGCTACGGTCTTTAGTCCAAGGTAAGGCTCTCCTCCAGTCTCAGGACGACGCACATCCGCTTCACTTGCACCTTCACCTTTCTGCAGAACTCATACGGATCCGCCATGATCAAACCAGAGCTTCTGTTGTGCATCGGGACGACGATTCTTGCCTTCAGGAGCTTCTCGGCCTTGACCGCATCGCCGATGCCCGTCGTGTAGTAGCCGCCTACCGAGAGTAGCGCGACATCCAGATGTGAATTCTCGCCGATGAGGTTCATGTTCCATAATAGGGCCGTGTCACCGAAATGGAAAATCAACTTCCCGTCCGCAGCGATGACGAATGAACAAGGCACGCCGACAAGGGAGACGCTATCCAGTAAGGAACTGTGCACCGCCGAGAAGGATCTAACCGCCCCGAAGGAGAACGAAAGCTTCCCTCTCATGTGAGCGCCGATCGCTTTACCCCACATCGATATGCAGTGATTAGGGACCTCGAAGGTTGGTGGGATTGGCACGCCAGGTTTCTTCGATATGCCTATCGCATCAAAAAGATGGTCATCATGCGCGTGAGTGACAAGGATGAGTTCGGGGTTCAGATCCTTCGGGGCGACCGCGGCGTCGTTCCCAGAGAAGGACGGATCGATGGGGGTTCTCCCCTGGCTCGCTTGAACCGAGAACGCAGAATGTCAGATATACCTGACACCCACCTTCGCGGGCTCTTCCCCAAGATGAGGCAAGCTGAACCGTAATGAGAATGTGTCGCGTCACGATGCGAGCAGAAACATTTCATCAAGCTCCAAGAAAGGTAGATATCGAACTAGAGCGACTATTAGAAGGCGTAGGAGATGGCAATGGAACGATTCGATGTCTGCATCGTCGGAAGCGGACTTGCGGGGTTGTCCGCGGCCTACGAGGCAGCGAAGGCCGGTGCGCAGGTCTGTCTGATTAGCAAAGGATGTATCGGCAAGGCTTCCGCAACAAGCATGTCTGCCGGGATATTCACTCACACTACCGAAGGGCTCGGCGAGGATGAGCTGTTCCGGGCGACGATCGACATCGGACGAAACATCAACGACGAGCGTCTCGTCAGCAGGCTCGTCACGGATGGGGGACAGGTCCCTGAATTCATGAATGAGATTCGAGCGAGTTACGAACTCAAACCATCAGGCATTCACCTGCGAAGGCTGAGGTTGGTCTTTCCCGGCGTCGAACTGACGTTACTCATGAAGAAGGTCCTTGCTGACATGGGTGTCACTTTCTTTGAGCACAGTGTGACCGGCGCAGTTGCCTTGAGCGAGGGAAGATGCAGTGGGACATTCAACTTAGACATGAAGGGGGACGCATTCCCGATCGCCGCTTCCGCGACCATCCTAGCCACTGGAGGATTCTGCGCCGTGTACGAGGATCATGACAATCCGTCCGGGGCGGTCGGGGACGGCATCACGATGGCGTTGGAGGCTGGAGCGCACGCAAGAGACCTAGAGTTCGTCCAGTTCTTCCCGATCGGTATGAAGGAAGAAGGTCTCCCACCGTTTGTCCTCTTCCCTCCTTACCCTGATAGCGCCAAGATCGTGAACGATAAGGGGGACGACGTCCTCAGGAAGAGGATCCCGGAGGAAACGAACTTGACAAGGGCGGTGCTTCTCAAGAGGGACAAGGTGTGCCAGGCTTTAGCTTTCGAGGAGGAGAGGGGCAGAAAATGCTATCTCGACTTGTCGCATGTGACGGACCGGTATAAGGTCGACATGACCACATTGAACTCCATGTATCAGCTCACGAAATACGGATTCTCCCCTTGAAAGGTAGGATAAGAATCGGTCCAACGGCGCATCACTCGATGGGGGGCGTAATCATTGATGAGGACTGCCGGACAGGAGTAGAAGGCCTGTATGCCGCTGGCGAGGTCGTCGGCGGACTCCATGGGGCGAACAGGAGGGGAGGGAACGCCCTGACTGAAGCGTTGGTATTTGGGAGGGTCGCGGGACGTATGGCCGCTGAAAGGGCTCGAAAGATACCTAGGGTGAAACTCCCTCACATGGAACATCAGGATGTGAAGAACGAAAACGATATTTCGAGCATCGCGGAGATGAGGAAGGATATCGCCTCCGTCTGCTCCAAGTTTCTAGGCATAGTAAGATCCAGAGATGGTTTGGTGGAGGGTAAAGAAAGAGTGAGGAGCATTCGACAGAAGCTGAGAACGATGTCTACCAATGGCAAGTTGCTCTGCCGTCTGACGGAGCTTAAGGATGCGTCACTGGTCGCTGAGGCTGCGATCAGCTCGGCGCTCCTAAGGCAGGAAAGCAGGGGATCACACTTCCGGAAGGACTTCCCTGTTGAGGACGATCGATGGCTGGGATTCGTGAAGGTCTCGATCTCAGGCGACGACCTGCTTTATTCATTTGTCTCGAAGATGACCAGACCGCAGTGGGAGACAAATCGGACATCTTGTCTGCGGCATTAATCTCGCTCAGCCCATTGGACAGCCCATTTCGAGAACGGGGCAGATAAGGATTTGAACCAGATAATCGATTCATTAGGACAGAACGACCAGGTGAATCGGTTGAAGATATCTATAATCGGGACAGGTTACGTCGGACTTGTGACCGGGCTCTGCTTCTCGCAACTGGGTCATGAGGTAATCTGCATAGATAACGTGCCTGAGAAAATAGAGAATCTCAGGAACGGTCGAAGCCCGATTCACGAACCTGGCATTGAGGATATGCTCAGGAAGCATCTTAAGGACGGCTCCTTCAAAGTCGGAACCAGAGTCGACAGGATAATCGCAACCAACATCACATTCATTTGCGTGGGCACACCGTCGAAGGAGGACGGTTCGATGGACATGGCGATTCTAGAGAGGGCGGCGGAGAAAGTCGGAAAGGCCCTGGAGGCGAAGGACGACTACCATAATGTCGTCGTCAAAAGTACGGTCGTCCCGAACACGACGGAGAAAGTCGTCTTGCCTGCGCTCGAGCGCACGTCAAAGAAGAAAGTGGGCAGGGATTTCGGCCTGGCTGTGAACCCAGAATTTCTGAAAGAGGGTTCGGCTGTGGAGGATTTCATGCATCCCGACCGCGTCGTAATCGGAGGCTTCGACAGGAAATCGACGAAGACGGTACGTTCTCTCTATGAGGTCTTCGATTGCCCTATAGTCGAGGTGACACTTTCCACAGCAGAGATGATCAAAATGGCTTCGAACGCCTTCCTCGCGGCAAGGATCTCTTTCATGAACGAGATCGGAAACATATGCAAGAGTCTCGGCATCGACGTCAGGGAAGTGGCGAAGGGCATGGGATACGATAGGAGGATCGGTCCGCAGTTCCTTCGCGCCGGATGCGGTTTCGGTGGAAGCTGCTTCCCAAAGGACGTTTCCGGTCTCGCGGCGGAGGCTAGGAGGAGAGGAATTGACCCATTGATGCTAGAGACGATCCTGGAGATTAACGAGGCCCAGCCACTGAGAATGATAGAACTCCTAGAGAACCATATGAACATTGAAGGAAAGAAAATTGCAGTGCTCGGACTTGCCTTCAAACCAGACACGGATGACATCCGGGACGCGCGGTCCATTGTTGTCGTGAACGAGCTGCTGAGGAAGGGCGCCAAGGTGAGATGCCACGACCCGAAGGCCATGGACAATTTCAAGAGGGAATTCCCTGAGATCGAGTATTGTCCCTCTCCGAAAGAGTGCGTGAAGGGCAGCGACGCCATCATGCTTGTCACAGAGTGGCCCGAGTACGCACATCCAGAACTTTATGGATCGAAGCTTGTTATCGATGGTAGAGGCGTGGTAAGGACCAAGAACTACGACGGGATCTGTTGGTGAGTCGATGAAAGCAATCATACCTGCGGCCGGGTTGGGCATAAGGTTCCTACCAATGACGAAGGTCCAGCCAAAGGAGATGCTTCCAGTTGTCGACAAGCCGACGATTCAGTATGTTGTGGAAGAAGCCTTCGCAGCTGGGATAACAGACATAATAATAGTGACGGGCGCGGGTAAAAGGGCGATCGAGGACCACTTTGACAAGTCGCCCGAGCTTGAGGCGATCCTCGAACGACAAGGCAGGACAAAGGAGCTCAAGGAGATTCGGCGGATCGCCAACATGGTCGATATCCATTACATCAGGCAGAAGGTGGCGAAGGGACTTGGGGACGCGATATATTGCGCAAGAAACCACATCGGAAAAGAGCCATTCGCGGTGATGCTCGGGGACACGATCAACATATCGAAGGTCCCTGTCGTGAAGCAACTGATGGAAGTTCATGAAGAGGTGGGAGCGTCGGTTCTGGCGGTCGAGCCTGTTCCCAAGGAGAAAATCTCTGACTACGGGATCATCGACGGGAAACTGATCAGAAAACGCCTCTACCTGATTGACAATCTAGTCGAGAAGCCGAGGATGGACGACGCACCATCGAACATAGGAATAACTGGGACCTACGTCCTCACACCGGGAATCTTTGATTGCATCGAAAGAACCCCTCAGGGCACGAATGGAGAGGTGCAACTCACCGATGCTCTTAGGATCCTCAGGAAAAAGGAGAAGGTATATGGGTACTGGTTCGAAGGGACCCGCTACGACATAGGGGACAAGCTGGGATGGATTAAGACGAATTTCGAACTGACGCTTAAGCATCCGCAGTTCTCAAAGCCTGTTCGGGAATTTATGCATGAGATTCTTGAGAACGCTGAGAAGAGAGACGGCAGGAGGAGTTAGCAGACTTTACAGATCTGAAAAGACAAGACTTCGATTGCCGAACTCAACCCTATTGATTCCTGCCAGTCAACTTTCTGACCGTCTTCTCGACCTGCATCTCTTGAATCAGGGAATCGCCCGAGCGATGCTTGAGATATGATGGGCTGATGAAGGCGAATACGAGTCCACCGAGCGCATCAGATACGAGATCTGTAGCAGTATCAGAGAGCGAATACTGCATATGTGTGCCGAGCAAAGAATCGAGTGTGGACTCGACGATCTCCCACAGAACCCCCATCGTAGACACGAATACCACGATGAAGAAAGGCAGTAACTTCGGAGGCAGCTGGTAAGTTTCCACCTATTTGTCGACAATTACGATTCCGATGAGCCCGAAGACCGCTATGAGAGAGGTCGAAAGGAAATGCGTGAGTTTGTCCCGCCACAGGAAAGATCGTAGAATCTCATCAGAACGCCGAGACTGTGCAGGAAGATGGCAGGATGTTCTCAAGGTTTCTTCTCGTCACGGCGGGGAGCACTGCGATACACAGTGCAAAGAATCCCATGATTGTCCAGAAGAGATTGACTGAAAAGATCGCGTACTCCGTCGCGAGAAAGAGGGAAACCACCCCCGTCCAAGATAGAGTGATTCCACTTGTCGTCTCAGCACTGGCACTTGTAATGCCGGGTCGATGCTTAATGAATGTCGGTTTGGTGCAGGCTAAGGAAGAGAATCTCAGCAAGAGATGACCAGCAGAGGGACTGTGGCCCTACGTATGACCTCTTCGGAGGTGCTTCCGAGCGCGAGTCCCTTCAAGAAGCTCTTCCCACTCCGTCCGATGATGATCAACGACGCCTCTACCTCCCTCGACACCTCAAGGACATTGTATACTGGCGTGCCATAGTGGACATGAGTTGATACAATGAAGTCCTCGGACTGGAGATCTTTCTTCAGCTCCTCCATCCTTGCTTTGACCTCCGCGAATCGCTTGTCATCCCCAACGCCATACCTTGCCGATTCGATCACGTGGAGAAGCACGACGTTCTTCAGACCCTTCCTCGAAAGGTGGTCGAGCGTGTCCTTCATCTTATTAGTGCATTCCGACAAGTCAATCGGGACGAGAGCAGTCCGAAATAGGAATTCGCATGCGCGTCTCACCTCTCTGTTTCCCTCTTTCTCGATGACCTCCAACTTATTGAGTAGGACCGGTTTCGCGGTCTTCCTGATGACCCCGAAGGATGTGCTCCCTAGGAGGAACTCCTGAGTCCTTCCCTTCCCGCTTGATGCCATCGCGATGAGAGTCGCGGACTCCTTGTCTGCGAAATCCACAATGATCGATACTGGATCGCCATCAACGCTGACGAACCGAGCCTCAAATCCCTGCTCCTCGAGGCGTTTGATGATATCCTCGACGACACGCATCTGTTCGCTCGTCACCTTCCCATCCTTCTGCGTTACATGCAGAAGAACGACTTCTTCGGAGCCAAACTGCCTGAGCTCAGCGACGCAGTCGAGCATCATCAACGATTGCTCGGAGAAATCGATCGGGAGCAGGATCTTCTCGAACACAAATTGAATATTCGAGGACATAGCTTAAACACTTTCTTATTGCCGTAAGTTGCATGGTTAATGTCTTTAGAGATAATATCGGGGAAGGTGCTTTCCGGTTGAGATTCAACAGGTCTTCCGCGATCCTTGTTCTCCTGTTCTTCGCGATCATAGTCTTCTCCCTGCTCTTGATGTGCAAGAACACAGTCTCGGCGGATGAGTCGCTGTTCCTAAAGATCAACAGCTCCTGGAATCCGAGCTTCGATCCGTTCTTTAGGGCGCTGACTGAGCTTGGATCATTTGCATTCTGGTTCGTCATCATCTTCATTCTCTGGATCTTCGGCAAAAGGACGCTAGCGACATACCTGCTCGTCGCGATACTCATTAACATGGCGATAGGCGGCAGCGTCAAGTACATCGTCGACAGACCCCGCCCATTCGAGGTCTTCCCCAATGCGTTCGCGCTCTACAATCCCGCTGACCCCTCGTTCCCGTCGGGTCACACGGAGGGAACTTTCACCGCTGCGATCGTGCTCGGATTGTGGAACAAGAAGCTCCTCGCGCCCATGTCGCTGCTCGCAGTCTTCGTGGGTCTTAGCAGGCTCTACATTGGAGTGCATTTTCCTCTAGATGTCATTTCGGGAGCGGTCTTTGGAGTGTTGATCGGAATGTTCGCCGCGAGTCTGGACGTCTCGAGACTGCAGGGCAGGATGGAAACCGGATGGAACAGAATCGTGAACGCCGTGAAAGGAACGCCTAGAGAAGAAGCATAACGCTTAATTATATATTATTGCAACAATTTAAAAATCCCATATCTCGATCTCGCGTTATGATTTCCCCGAGCATTCTCTTGTTAGTGCGAGGATGTCGAGAAGGATTCCCGCGCAGTTCACAGAAAAAGTCAAACGCATTTGACGAAAGTAAGAATGTAGACAATTGGGCAGACGATGAGCCGCTCTGCAGATACTCAGATGGTGAATCACCATCTGCAGATCCCTTGGTTCCAGCTACTCCGGCCCAGGCGGGCCGATAACCGGTTCCTTACTTCTTCTTTTTCTTTGTCGCCTTCTTCTTAGTCGGCATCGCCTTCACCTTCGCCTTCGGTCCGCATTTTCCGCAGGACATTCTCTTTTCCTCCGTAAGGGAGATTATCCCAGTGGAATAGATGGAGAAGCTGAATATATGAAACTTTGTCCTGTCCACACTCTCCGCATTGTCTCTATTCTCGTGCGAAGCGATCGATTCTCCCTCGCTCGGTGCGTTCGAACCGCCTGCGGAATCGTTCATTATTGATATCGAGAATACGTATGTAAGACAGCGAAAAATCAAACATCTGGACGTTCATCTTCGGGGGAATCAAAAGTGATAATCAATCGAGATAATTTAAATAGGGTACCGCCGCTGCTTTGTCTTCGAGGATAACATGCACGCACTCGAAACATCGAGGCTCTTGACGGAGGAATATTCCGCTAAGATTCTGCTCGCAACAATGGGAAAACCTAGAAGCGCATTCGAGCTCAGCGACAACCTGGGTATACCGATCGCTGCATGCTACCGCAAGATCAACCTCCTTGAAGATGCGGGGCTTTTATTCTGCAACGAGAGGAAGCTCACGCAGGCAGGAAAGAGAATAAGCATGTATAAGTCGAGGGTCAAGAACGCACAAATCATCTTCGAGCGGAACAAGATCCGCGCGAAGCTAGAGATGATCGACGGGACGACCGAGGACTACAATTACGACATCGACATGACCGCGCTCACGACCGATATGCCGACGATGGCGAAGGTCTGAGAGCGGACGAAACCGCCTGCATTCACTTATGCAAATGAACACTCCTTCCCCCTCTTTTTCTTGTCCTCCTTTTTCTCGATTTAACCCCGAAGTACAATCAATCTTAAGGATGCTCTCGAAACCTTTATTGGAAAAATGAATGAGTGATAAATTCAAGACAAGACCGATGGACAGACCGAACAATGGAGCGTCTCGATTTTAGGTCGATCGTGGATAGCGCGCGGGACATCATATATCTTTTAGATACCGAGGGCGGAATTACCTACGTGAATTCGGTCGTAGAGAAGGTCTTGGGCGGGCGATAGTAAATACTCTCAGGGAAAAGTATCACGGCAGAGTTTGGGACAGGGCGAACGGCGATCACGCGAAACGTTTGAGGTTCGTTTCAGATGTGCCTTTGACCAATGAGTGAGTGTGAGAATCAGAGGTTTAGGCACCGATCAGAAGAACGACGCCAATCCGCCTTCGAGGGATATCTTCGGCCTAAAGTTCAATACTTCTTTGGAGAGGGCGACGTCGGCAACGCTGTGCCTTATGTCTCCGACCCTAGCAGAGATGTGCTTGAGCTTCAATCCTCCCCTAATCGACGACAGAGTCTCGGCAAGCACACTAATCGATGTGCCTCTCCCCGAGCCGCAGTTTAGTATGAGATCATTTGCTGGCGATTCCGCAACCATCCGGATCATCCTCGCGACGTCCTTGGCATGGATGAAGTCTCTCGTCTGATCACCATCACCCTCGATCAGTAGCGGCCTGCCCCCCTTCGCCCATTCGACGAACTTCGTCACGACGCCGGAGTACGGGCTCTTCGGGTCCGCGCGGGGCGAGTAGAAGTTGAATGGGCGGACTATGACGAATCTGAGACCACGGCACTCCCCAAAGGCCTGGACATACTGCTCCGCGGACAACTTGCTCACGCCGTAGAAAGACTTCGGGTTCTTCGGATGCCCTTCGTTCACAGGGAGATGCCGTGGGTCGCCATACACCGCCGCGCTTGAGACATACACAAACTTCTTGATCCCGGCCGCCGCCGATGCGTCGAGCATGTTGAGCGTCCCCATGATATTCACGTCCGCGTCCGATCTGGGGTCCTTGATGCTCTTCTCGACGCTGACCTGGGCCGCGGCGTGAACGACCGTATCCGCCCACTCGCAGGCCTTCCTCGCTCCAGCGACGTCCCTTATGTCCACGTTGGAAACAATCGAGCGGTGTTTCCGTATTGCCGGCTTTCTTGTGTCTATGCTCCGAATCTCATGTTTTTCGGACAGCTCTTCCAATAGATAAGAACCGAGCTGACCGGAACCGCCCGTTACTAATACTTTCACGCCGACCAATATGGACTGACGGCCATATACGATTTACTAATATCGCAAGGGCACGGAACTGGCGAATCCTTTTAGAGCTGGAAGAATCATTAAGGGAATGAATGCGAGTACTGGTCACGGGCGGGGCAGGATTCATAGGGTCGCATCTCTGCGAGCGACTCTTGGACTCTGGAGACAAGGTCATCTGTTTGGACAGTTTTCGAACTGGAAGCAGGGAAAACGTTGAGTACCTAACGAGCAACCGCAACTTCAAGGTCGTCCGGAAGGATCTGCTCGGACCCTTGGACTTCAAGGTCGATCGAATATTCAACCTAGCATGCCCGGCATCCCCTGCGCGGTACCAGGAAGACCCGATAGGCACGATCAAGATCAACACGACCGCGATGATCGGCGTTCTCGAGCTTGCCCGGAAGACGAAGGCGAGGATCCTCCAGGCGTCGACCTCGGAGGTGTACGGCGACCCATTGGTCCATCCGCAGGCGGAGGACTACTGGGGGAACGTAAATCCTATCGGTCCACGGAGCTGCTACGACGAAGGCAAGAGAATCGCGGAGAGCCTGATGTTCGCGTACTGCGCTCAACACGGTGTCGATATCAGGGTCGCGAGGATCTTCAACACCTACGGGCCAAGGATGAGCACAGATGACGGACGCGTCGTCTCGAACTTCATCGTCCAGGCACTGAAGGGCGAGGACATCACGGTCTATGGAGACGGAAGCCAGACGAGGTCCTTTTGTTATGTCTCCAATATGATCGATGGTCTATGCATGTTGATGGACGCGCAGGATTTCACTGGACCAGTGAACCTCGGGAACCCCGAGGAGATCGCTGTCCTAGACCTCGCGAATAAGATTAAGAAAATGACTGGTTCTTCATCAAAGATAACGTTCCGACCATTGCCCAAGGACGACCCTGTTCGGCGAAAACCCAACATCAATTTGGCGAAGAGGGTGCTCGGATGGGAGCCGAAGGTGGGTCTCGATACCGGCCTCAGAGAAACGATTGAATACTTCAGGAAGATAGTCAAATGATTCTCGGCTTCCGCAGAAATCATTATGAGTCATGAATCGAATAGAAAGCCTCTGAGGACGGATGAGATGACACTAGAACTCACGAGCTCTGAGCGCAAGGACGTGATTTCCAAGGACGGAAGGAAGGTCGGGACACTCGTCGGGGCGAACGTCGACACTAAGACCTGGACGGTGCACGCGATCTTAGTGGAGGTCAACAAAGATATCATCGAGGAGTTGCACATCAAGAAGTCGATGCTGAAGCTTCCGAGGGTCAGCCTCAAGACCGACCTCGTCGCCGTCGTCGGAGACATCGTCCATTTGAACGTCGATCTGAAGAGTCTCAGGGACTACGTGTGAGCGGCACTGGAAGCGAGGCTCCTTAGGGCGATTGAGCGCTCGTTGATCAATCTATGACCAGGCCGGCGCAGCACATTGCAATGACACCGATGATGATGGCGACGAAAACCGAGTATCTCTTTTTCTACTCAGTGAACGACTCCGGCAGTAGATCGCAGATGCCCACATATAGTAACGTTCCCGCAGCGAGCCCGAGCGATATTCCCAGCTCGATGCCCGACACGAGGTCCACCGCAAGTATCGCGACCCATGGGAAGATCGGCTTCACCGACGCCAGCATACCGACGTAGGTCAGTGTCTTCTTCTTTGGAAGACCTGCGAGCCGGAAAACCGTCGACAAGGAGAAGAGCTTCACTCCCTCGTGAGCGATCGTCAGAAGAACACGATCATGCCGAGGGTCTGATCGACGACGAGCGCGACGCCAAGGCATACGCTAGCGGTCGCGGAGTGCACCGAAAGCCCGATGAGCGCCCTCACGCCGGTCAGCAGATTCTTGTGCTCGCACCTCCTCCGAGCACCCCCCGCCCACATGCTCGTAGAAGACGACCCTCTCCGCGAGCAAGACTACAACGAAACCAACGAGGACGAAAGCGAGGATCGTTCCCGCTTCCATGAAATCGATAGCATCTGGTATTATGTGAAGGAATGCCGCGCCGATGAACACCGCCGCGCTGAAGCCGGTGAATATGTATTACTGGACAGAGTTCCAGCTCCGCAGGAGCGGGAGCACGCCCCCGATGAACGCGACTGTTAGGATCGCGATAGAGAGTATCAGCAGGAGAAACTCGTGCAAGCCCTGACCTTCCGAGAGTGGGGAATACCGAGGAAGGATTTCATGTGTTTTGTTCATCGCAGAGACTTTGGATATCCAGTCCTTGCCTGCCTTGGAAACCATTAACTAGGGTTCCTTCGCATTCTAAACCCTAGGGGTGTTCTCATGTGCGCCAAAGAGAAAGTCAAGGGGGAACTCGTCGTCAACTTGGACTGTATGATTGAGTTCACCAACAAGGGCATCGTGAGCAAGACTTTCTTGGATACGCCCGACGCGAACGTGGGGGTCTTCTGCATGGAGAAGGGACAGAGCCTATCCGAGCACACCTCGAAGATGCCCGCGACGATCCATGTATTAAAAGGCAGGGCGAAGATCAAGTTAGGGAAGGAGGATCACGAATGCGGGTCAGGGACCTGGATCTACATGCCTGCGAACTTGAATCACGCCCTTGTGGCACAGGAAGATTTCGTCTTCCTACTCACGCTATTCAAGCAAGGCAAGAAGTAAGAAGAATCGGTGGCGTCTAGGCAGGCAATGAGTTGAATAAGAGAATAGTGGAACAGGGGCTTATTCGAAGCCGAATGCCTTCTTCCCCAGGGTTATTTCGACCTTGTGCTGGCTCTTTAGAAGAAATGCGGTTCGCTCCATATCCGACTCCAACTCCACTTTTCCTTTCAGCGGGAACTCCAACCGCACATACTCCCGAAGCTCGCGCTCCTTCGGTCTCTCAACCTTGTTCTCCAATGCGATGAACAATTCAGCGTTCGATGTCATATTCATCAAGAACGCAGTAATACGAAGGAAGAGATGGGCTTTTTACCGCCGCACGACGGTTCGGTAGGGGAAAGATGTCATGCAATACTCCACAAGCCAGAATAACATGATACCGCCGTCCGACGGGAATATCATTATCAACTAAGCCGACAATGAGACTTACATGACGGCCTACGAGGCGAGAATCGAGGTCACGCACGACTGCCCCTACTGTCACATGACGAGGCGCTTCCCTAATGCTTGCATGTCTGTCTGGTGCAACTCCCGAAGTCATGTCATCGAAGTGGCAAGTGACTCAGAAGAGGATCTCGTCGCCATAGAGAGTGAAATGCTGTTGAATGCCTCAGACTCAGAGTCGTTCCGCCAAGGGAGGAACGTGAACATCATCATGAGGGACTGCGACTGCAAGCAGAGCAGCAGTGTAACGGACCTCATTGAGTATTCCGGTTGCTGGTACGTCCCTCCTTCGGTATTTCACGGAGGGTGGGAATATTACAAGATAATGTCCTGGAAGAAGGAGAAGATCTCGAAACTTGTCCGTTCAATCGAGGGAATCGGAGGAACTGTCAAACTCGTTTCGATGAGACCACTTGGTGAATACGGAATATCAAGCGAATCGTATTTGACCTCGGGAAGCATAGTCGCTGGTCTGACGCGAAAGCAGATTGATGCGTTGGCCAAGGCGTATCAATTTGGCTACTTCGAAACGCCAGCGAGAATAGACGCGGACGCAATGGCTAGAAGAGTCGGATTGTCTAGATCGACCTTCGCGGAGCACCTGAGAAAGGCAGAGTCGAAAGTGATGTACAATATCTTCCCGATACTCGAAATGGTCTCCAGGGATATGCGAGCTAAGTGAACTTCGCAACTGTAGATGCGCAAGTGTGAAAGAGAATTGAAATAGCTGGCCTCAATCTGCGAGCTTCTTCAACAACCAGGTCATGTTCTTGCCGAGCGTCTTGAGTGTCTCGACGCCTTCCTTGTCGTTAACCATGTCCCCAGGCTTCTGAGCAACTCCGACGTTCCAGTAGCTCGAACCTACGACTATCCACTGTCCGATCAGGAAGAAGTAGTTGATATCCGCGAACGTGGCCAATGCTCCAGCTCTCCGGTTGACCGTGACTGCCGCGCCGACCTTTCTCTTGAACGGATCCCCGTTCGCTCTCGAGACGTAGCCGACGCGATCGATGAAGGCCTTCATCTGGCCTGTGACGTTCCCGAAGTATACGGGAGACCCAAGAATGACGCCGTCCGCTTCGACCATTTTCTCGATGTACTCGTTCAGATTATCGCTATCAATAATGCACTTCCTGTCCTTGTTCTTGACACAGGCCAAGCAGGCTGTGCAGTCCTCTATTCCCTCGCTGCCGAATTGCACCAGTTCCGTTTCTATTCCTTCTTTCTTCAGCTCATCCAGAACAATCTGCAGCGCTATGCTCGTGTTTCCATTCTTCCTCGGACTTCCATTGAATGCTACGACTTTCATCCCTAGCCACCTTCGCTTCTAGCTTTTCAGAGAAAGATAATGCAATGATAATATTTCCTATTCTCTCTTCCGTGACCCTTCGGATGTCGGCCCGTGTCTGCCACAACATTCAAGCCCTGCAACGTATCTCTCTCGATGCCGGTGTGATGGCACGGTCTTCTCTGCAAAAGGAATCGACCGTCTCAGAGGCCGGTTGAGGAGGCTAATGATGCAGCTGTTGCTCAGGGTCATACAAGACGCTAACACGGGGAAGGGCGTCATCGAGGTGTTGGAACAGAGGATCATCACTTGCAGGGCAAGGATAGGGCTTATCTCCTACGATGACGAGGCTGGAAAGAAGTTTTTCATAGACGCATTGACGCAGATGGGGAATACCGGAGAGGTCATTCCTCTGAAGAAATAGGGAGGGAACAACACGAGGCTGATACTCAAAGTTGCTCAGGACGACAAGTCTGGGAAAGGCGTCATTGAGATTGTCGAGGACAAAGGCCCGATGATCAAAGCAGTGATCGGGTTCCTCACGTACGAAAACGAGGAACAGAAGAAGTTCCTAATAGACACCCTCCTCAAGGGCGGGAAGTTCGGAGAGGTCCAGAACCTTTGAGGTCGAATCACTTCGCGGGCTTGAAAGCGACGATTCTGTCGTTTGCGACCGCGAGGAACGCTTGAACGGCCATCTCCTCGTCCAACGTCTTTCTTTTCTTCTTCCACTCTTCCGCGCCTACCTTTACGAAAGACCGTGCTTCCTTCTTCGAATAGGTGCGCCGGTCTGTCACCTTTACCTTGACGAATCCTGCCTTCTTGATCTTCGAAAGGTACTCGTCCTCCATGATGGCCCCAGACACGCACACGCTCCAGAGGTCCAAGTCCTCTCTCGCCTCGTCCGGTAAATCCTTTATGAGCACCCTGTCGGATATTGCCAGCTTCCCTCTCGGCTTCAGGACCCGGTAAGCCTCCCTGAACACGTTATCCTTGTCCGGGATGAGGTTGATGACGCAGTTGCTGATGATAACGTCGACGGAATTCGCATCGACTGGTAAGTTCTCTATCTCTCCTTTTCTGAACTCCACGTTCTCGAAGCCCATGCGCTTCGCCAGCTTGTTCGCCTTCTCCAACATGGCGTCGGTCATGTCAACGCCGATTGCTTTTCCTTTCGGTCCGACATTCCTTGCCGCCAGGAATACGTCCACTCCGGCCCCGCTCCCCAGGTCAAGGACGACTTGCCCCGGCTTGAGCTCCGCGATCGCCACGGGATTCCCACACGCGTAGTTCGAGTTCTTCGCTTCCTTCGGCAGCACCGCCAGCTCTTCTAGGGTGTATATCTTGACCAACTCTGAGACTCTGGGCTCAGACTCGCAACATGACTCGCTCTTTCTGGCCATCTTACTGTAGTGTTTCGTCACCGCGGCCTTGACTTCCTTGTCATCCTTCTTCTCTAGCATGTGGCATCCTCCGGAATTCTCGGTTCATTTCAATCATAATCCCCCTACTTAACTCTGATTCTCCAAGGCAAATCGGTAAGGGTGTTAATCTAGAAGACTCTTGGTAACACTCCCATGGGGGTCTGTGCAAAGCGATAAGTATCGTCGGAGGCGTTCGGTAACACGAAAAGAAGAATCGTGTTAATGGGGAGACGAGACTGCACATACCAGACGGGTTGATGACACCGGCGGTCAGCTTACTCGGGTACGTCATCGGGTTCGCCGCTGTCGCCCTCTCTGTTGCGAAACTGAGGAAGGTGACAGACGACAGAACGATGCCTTTCATGGCGATCCTGGCCGCTGGCATTTTCGTCGCGCAGATGATCAACTTCCCGGTCCTGGGGGGCACATCCGGCCACCTTTTAGGGGCGGCACTTGCTACAGTCCTCATTGGCCCTTTCGCAGGCATCGTCGTCATGACGGTGATTCTCATCATCCAATGTCTCGTGTTCGCTGACGGGGGACTGCTCGCACTGGGGCTGAACATACTGAACATGGCCGTCGTGTGTTGCCTCATATCCTGGGTCGTGTACAGGCCCGTGTCAAACAAATCAGACAAGGTGGCGGTCGTCGCGGCAGCCTGGGCTTCTGTCTTCTTCGCGGCATTCCTCGTGGCTATTGAACTCGTTATCAGCCACGACATGTCTGGAGGGGCATACGGGATTAGCGCTTCGATCGCGATCCCATCAATGCTGGGCTATCATGCTCTTATCGGAATCGGAGAGGCGGCGATAACTGGCAGTATATTCGTCTTCTTGTCGAAAGTCGCACCAGAGACACTCAAGATGAGAATCGGGACGAAGGAGGCATCGACATGATCAGCAAAGGTTACATCAAGGCAGTGATCGGCATCGTGGTCTTGTTCGCGATCGCTCTCGCCTTCTATTTCACTTTCTCCGCCACGTACAGAGATGGACTGGAAAGAACAATAGGAGATGCTGGTGTGAAGGAACAGCGGGACTCCCACACGGGTCCGTTCTCATACGGCGATAATTATATCACAACCCTGGCCGCCGGCCTGATCGGTGCCTGTATCACTTTCGCTGCCGTCTATGGTTTTCTCAAGATGTCGAGGAAGAGGAGGAAAGCAGAGGAGCAGCGATGAGACACCACGAGATTGACCAGTACGCTAGACAATCCCCTCTCAACCGCTTCGATCCCAGAGTCAAGATCGTGAGCACAGTTGTCCTGATTATCTCAATGGCGTTTTTTACAGAGCTCAATCCGCTGCTGATATGCCTTGCGTTCCTTCTCGTACTCGTCGCCATCTCCAAAGTGCCGGGGAAGCATCTCGGCAAATCGTACCTGATGGCCTTCCCGTTCATCCTCTTCGCTTCCCTCACCGTGCTGTTAACGTCTGGACCGGCCCCAGGCCTGAATATGTTCTTCCGGATTACGAACTCCCTCATCGCCCTTCTTCTTCTCGTTAGCACCACTCCCTTCTTCGACCTGCTGAAGTCCCTGCGTTGGTTCAGAGTCCCTTCTATCATCTCGTCCCTTCTGCTTTTTACGTACCACTTCATCTTCGTGCTTCTGGACGAGCTGGAAAGGATGAAGATCGCCAGGAAGGCAAGAGGCTTCAACGGAGGCAGGAACATCTTCCAGAAAGATGTGTTCCGCACAATCGCTTACACTGCAGGGATGGTGTTCGTAAGGTCGAACACACGGGCGGGAAACATCTACGACGCACTGAGATCCAGAGGTTACGATGGCGAGATCAGGACCCTGAATCAGCTGCGAGCCTCCCCTAAAGACGCGGCATTTGCCTGCGCTTTCGTCGGCGTGTCATTGATCGCGCTATCCACACAAGTTGGAGTGATCGGTTGGCCGCTCTGAAACTGACCGATGTCTCATTCGTGTACCCAGATGGCATCCGAACTCTCGAGAAGGTGAGCCTTGCGATCGGGGAGGGCGAGAGGGTCGCTCTCGTCGGGCCGAATGGCGCTGGAAAGAGTACTCTGCTCCGTCTCATGGCCGCGCTGACCGTTCCGACCGAAGGGACCATCGAAATTATGAGAGAGCGGCTGACGAAGAAGGATGCAGAAAGGCTGAGGAGGCATATCGGATTCCTATTCCAAGATCCCGACGACCAGATA
Organism: Methanomassiliicoccales archaeon; assembly: GCA_050010535.1. Lineage (GTDB taxonomy): Archaea > Thermoplasmatota > Thermoplasmata > Methanomassiliicoccales > JACIVX01 > JAJRAG01. The sequence continues at coordinate 43,220 of JBEKKT010000014.1, forward strand.
TTCATGCCGACGGTATGGGATGACGTCGCTTTCGGGCCGATCAATATGCAGTTGAACGCGGGGGCTGTGAAGAGCCGCGTGGCAGAGGCGATTCATCTGGCAGGAATCGACGGCTACGAACAGAGGGTGCCTCATCATCTGAGCTTCGGGGAGAAGAAGAGGGTGGCGATCGCTGGCGTGCTGGCGATGCAAGCTTCGATCTTGCTGCTTGACGAGCCGACGGCCAATCTTGACCCGAAAGGCAGAAGGAACTTGATGAGAATCCTTGATTCGGTCTCGGAGACAGTTGTTCTCGCGACGCATGACCTTTCTGTCGCATTTGAGCTAACCGACCGCGTCATAGTCATGAGGAAAAAGAAGTTAT
>JBEKKT010000015.1:0-38042 GCA_050010535.1 Methanomassiliicoccales archaeon
AAATATATTGAAAAGAAGGCAATGATCGACCGTACTGGGGACTCAAGATTCAGTTGAGATAGAATCACCGACAGCACAACAATCCCGCTGACCAGCAAGAGATCGTACGGTCTTCGTGGTCCGACCAGGGAGATGCGTCTCATACTTTTTCCTCAGGACGAGGCTTATGGATTTGACAGAAGGATCATAAGACTATCTCCTTTCACCGACATTGATAAGTGAGTCCAAGATGTCCCATATCTTCGGACTTACTGACTCCCAAGAGTATCTCTCGGCAATCAACTTCTTGCCTTGATCCCCTAGTCTCCTCTGCAAGTCAGAGTCGCCAAGGAGAGCGGAGAGTTCCTCCACGAAGCTAAGCCTGTCCAATCCGATGAGGCAGTTCTTACCGTGTTCGAGCTCTGGAATCCCTTCTTTGGCAAGGGGTGAAAGCACGCTAGGCAGACCAGCTGAAAGCATATCGACTATCTTGGTAAGCACGCCAACTCCTTTCCACAAAGGCGCAACGCCTACGTCCGCCGCGCAGAGCCAAGTACAAAGGTCAGGATCGAAAGGTACGAACCCCAGATGGATCACTCCTTCTGGGAGTTTCCCAGGATATTCTCCACTCCCAGCTACATAGAAGCGGACTTCTGGGAATCGTTGCTTCACTGTCGGGTAGACCTCGTTGACGAGATACTCGACAGCCTCTAGGTTCGGATAGTAATTCAGCGTCCCGAAGAATAGCACGATTAACCCACCGGGAGAAATCCTGAGCTTTCTGCGTGCCTCCTCCTTGCTCATTCTGTTCCTGCTGACGGTCGTCATGTCCGCACTTATTGGGATGACTTCGAACTTGCCCACATCAAAACCCATCTTCAGGTAGGCATCTTTGTCTTTATGTGAGACAACGAACACTCTAGTTGCTAGGTTCTCGAGCACCTTTTCCAGAATCACGTTGCTGGAGATGAATGATTTGGATTTACCGAGTGATTCCGCGAAAAGCTTAATGTTGCCGTGATTATCCCAGACTGCTGGAACTCGGAGTATTCTCGCAGCGAAACCACCGGCAAGAAAAAGATACGAATTCTCAGCGAACACAAGTGCTACCTTGTTCCGCTTCGAGATGACAATGGTCTTTAGGAATATCAGGGATTCGTCAAGCATGAACAAAATGTATCGCGGGAACTTATTGATCTGCTGATCATAGACTATGTGATTCAGTCGGCTGAGAGGCACTTGAATAGCCTCGAAATGCTGTGACAGTATCGAGAACATTTTCGGTATCCGTTCGTTAGTCTTTATCGGCAGATGCACTGCTGGTAGGAAGGCGATTATTCGCTTTTTCTGGATGGAATCATCTTTCAAGTTCCAGCCTCCTCGTAGGCAGCCAGGAACCTGTCCGCGCATATCTCAAAGTCGAATTCTCCAATCGCCAAGCTCCTGCCCTCGTTCGAGATTTGGTTTAGTCTTTGTCGATCGCGTAGTAGCGATGCTAGCGATTCACCCATTGAATTCGGATCCTCCGGTAGCATTATTCCGCCGCCTTTGTCGACGATGTCTGTCTTGAGGCCTCTTGCAAACGATGTCGCGAGTGGAACTCCACAAGATATCGCTTCAATAGCGACGAATGGAAAAAGATCAACTCGACTGGTTATCGCCAGGACGTCGGCAACATTGTATAATTGTGGCATATCACCATGTGGGATTGAGTCAATGATGAACTTTACGTGTTCTTCGATGTCCAACGACTTAACGAGCGAAGAGAGCTCAGGATAGGCAGGACCGTTGCCCTGAATAATAAGTAATGAATCTGGTATCTCCAAGGAGACGACGGTCATGGCCCTAATCAACGTGTCAAGTCCCTTAATTGGGTCAAGACGAGAAACGGCAAGAACAACATTCTCAGCATACTCGACACCAAATTCCTCCCTCAAAATCTTCTTTTCCAAGGGTCTAAATGCCTTCGTGTCGACGCCCGAGTGTATGACTGGACCAAGTTTCTCTTCAGAAATGCCATGTTTGAGGAGATGATTACGTGCCGAAATCGATCTTGGGATAATGCGCGAGCAATCCCTCGAAATGGCCTTTCCCGCCGTTCGGTAGAACCCCTGCTGCAGATATCCAATTGGAGGTCTCATGACAACATCCAGTTCCTGCCAGATGAACCTCCTTGTCCTAATGCCTTCGGTGCCGAACCAGCTCAGAACAGTCCCAGGTTGGAAAAGCTCGCCCGACTGCACAACGTCAAACCTCTCTTGCCTGAGCCTCGACACCAGCGACGGATTCAGAGGAGCGACGGACGGTGGAAATACTTGACGTAAGCGAGTCGGAAGGTATTCGACCGAAAGGGAACCTCTACCGCTCACAGACTCCATTGGTCTGTAGGCGTCTGCTACGAATATCTTTACCTCATGTCCTCTGGCTGCGATTCTCGTTCCCATTTTGACTATGTTTAAATCAGCGTCGGTTCTACTGTGTCGGATGGTTGACCTGATGACCGAGGTTGAATCCGAAAGAACGTCCGAACTCCTTGCAATCAGATTCACGAGCCCTATCTTCATAGGGTTGTCGCCCCTCTATAGGAAACCCAGTATGCACCGCTATCATACACTTTACTGTAGTTGAGGGCGTCGTTGATGTAGAAGTCATACACGTAACTGTAACCGTACTGCGCAGACCAGAGTTCTGAGGTGCGATCGAAAACCAGTGCACCAGGCACGACCCCACCCGTAAGATTGACAAGAGTCAGGGGATATGATGATGTAAAACCCAGCCTCGAAAAGGTCTCCGACGGATGCTCTCCCCAGATGTAAGGCGGAATCATCCCTCCTACCACGACCGAATCGCTAATCATTCCAGATTGAAGAAACTCGGTCGCCTTCAGTGATTCCTCACTCGTCACGTACAGAGTCTCCTGATAGAAGGTCGTAGTCATTCCGAGAAACACGACAATCAAAACTCCAACAGCAATTATGCGGCGCAGAATGCCCCTTGACCTAGAGACTATGACCAACGTGATGATCATCGATGCACCCAGTATCAAGTAGAGTATGCCTCGATCGTATATCTGTCCGCCCAACAACACGAGATCAAGAGGCACGACGATGATGGGGAGTATGAACAACGCGATAGTGTTGGCGGGGAGTGCCAGATCTCTGCGCCTCCTTGTGAAAATGTAGTAAGCGAGAGAGGACCCCGCCAAGAGGACCAAAGAACCCAGCAAGAACAACCTTATCTGTGGGGAAGTGGCGAATATGTTTTCGGCCGCTCTCTGTTGAACTGTCCCTCCAAGAGCCTCAGGTATGTTAGAAATGAAACTCAAATGACTGTAAATCTGTCCTGCCTGAAGCGTAAAGAGAGTGATTGCCCCCGTAAACAACCATGATATCCACATCAATAGGAATATTGAGATGGGCCAAGGTTTCTCTAACCTCTGGTAGGACCATTTTCTCCTCAGCCTTGTCGTACGCACGATAATCTCCTTGATGGCAATCGCCCCAAGTACGAACAGAACCGTGGTAGGATGCGAGATCACGACATACGCAAAAGCAGAAATCGCAGCCAATAACCACTCCAATCCGTCTTTCTCGAGAAAAACGAAGACTAGTAATCCCATGGCAAGTCCAAGCGACTCTGGGGAGAAGTGAACTTGTATCCAGACATCAGCAAGCATGGAAACGACCAGAGCAAACCGATAATCGACTCCAGCAATGTAGGTTCGAGTGAATAGATACAGCGCCAACAATGTGAGGGTCGAGGAGAAAATCGGATAGAACCTCAGAAACAACAGAACTGGAGGGCTACCGAGAGAGCTGTAGGATGCCGATAGGATGAAAAAGCCAGGGTAGCTAAACTGATACGAGGTCGTCCCGGCGCCTGAGATGCCGTATCTCATGACGCTTTCGACGCTTTGATAGTGGCCGTACGAGTCCCAAACGGAGGGAAAGCGCTCGAAGAATGATGGAGCACCCCATATTGAAACGAACAACAACAGCGCCTGGAGGAAGAATAGATGTTCGTTCTTGCTCCTGATTCCTAGGAGCATTGATAGCATGATCAATGCGATGCCTAACCAGAACGATAGAGGCACCAATCCGAACAGACCGAACACTGTTTGAGGGGGGACCCACTCGATGTCGTATCCCACTGAAGAGCTTAACACAACGCCGAATCCGGCCAGCGACAGAAGCGCCAGTAGAGATGACCTAACCCTTAGAAACCCAGCGGTGTCTTTCAAGCCTTCCCTCCTGAACCAGAACTCTCCCTGATAATTGCGGGAGTCTACATATTAATACTTCCATCACCGCCATCACCGGACAATGGCCATTTTTGGAGTGACCCTAGTTAAGTGATTAGACGCTGAGGGATATTCCTTACGTATGTGGCTGCCCGGTCACCTCGCCATCTCCTTCCTAGCATGCACGCCAATACTCCTGCATGCCCGCCCACGAGGTGAGGACATGACACTCGCTTTCTACTATGTCGAATTCTGCGCGGTCTTCCCGGATCTTCTCCACAGCGGCGACCTTCGAATGCTGAGCCACAGTTTGCTTGGCTTGCGGCCCTGGTCGCCGTGGCGTTGATCGCACTCTCCCTCTTCAATGAACTCCGCAGATTCCAGGTTATGATTGCCTAGGTTGCGGCCGGGTCGCACTTGTTCGCAGACTGGATGCTCGGAGACTATTATCCCCTTTTCCCATTCTCCAAGGAATAGGCCTCCTTGAACTATTTCAATACACTGACAGACATCCACGTTTAGATTGCGCTCACCATTGTGGCGATCGTCCATTTTGGGATCCTCTTAATCTCTGGGGCACTTCTCAGAGTTGTGTCCAATCCTCTGGAAGGGACAAATGGAGCGTTCTGATTCTTCTGCTGCCTTTCTTTGCGCTGGCTTTGCTCGAGACGATATATTTCATCCTAAATATGATGACCGTCAGGATCACAGTCACTAGACTGACCATGCTGTCTTTCTTCGAAATTCCCCTCGGTGGGACATTGCTCACGATCAGAGATCTCTTCAATAGATGAACGTTCTTCCGCAGGAAAACCGGAAAAAAGGTGACGGGGATTATGCGCTATTTGCCTACGAACATTATCTAGATAGATAATATTAAATTATGCTGGCTAGGAAAATTATCATCGACAAATGCCTTACGCCTCAAGAAAGACTTAAGTATCAAGATTCACCAATTACGCCATATTCTTTGAGACAACAAGCGTCTCAAGGCGACAAGTAGCATTGGAGAAAAGAGGCGGTAGAATCTTCGGTTCGGGACCGAACGGCTCTCGACGGACATTGTGGGGGGCAGAATGCGATGTTTCGATGCGACGTACGTGATGCAGAATGGTCTTATTCGACCAGACCAGTCATAATCATCGGAGAGGGTATATCTTGAATCCGGGATCGAAAGTGGTCGTCATGATACCGACCCTCAATGAGGAGCGCTGCATCGGAGAAGTCATCGACGGCATACCGGCGACGAACCTGAGGACCAGGGGATACGATGTCGAGATCTTGGTTGTCGACGGTCACTCATCGGACCGAACCGTGGAAATAGCTAGGGGCAAGGGCGCGAAAGTGTACACCCAGAACGGGAACGGGAAAGGATCCGGTCTGAGGCAGATATTCTCGCTCCGAAATCCTCAGGAAGTGGTACTCAGGACCCTCTCATTGAAGTCTGCCATCGACTCCGATCTTGGTGCTCTCTCCGTGCTACTCGATTCTAAATACGTTGTCATGCTGGACGGAGATGGGACGTATCCATCCGTATACATCGGCAGCGTCGTCGCTGCACTCGATGAGGGATATGACGTCATCCTCGGCTCTCGATTCAAAGGAATCATAGAGGACGGATCAATGTCGCGCCTCAACTACTTCGGCAACTTCGTCTTAAGCAACATGGCCTCCCTGCTCTACGCTCAACCCGTCACCGACCTATGTACAGGCATGTGGGGATTCAACACCGAGGCCCTGAGAAACATGAGACTGGACTCGAGCCAATTTGACATCGAAGCGGAGATGTTCGCTGAATCCGCGAAGAATGGCCTCAGAATCGGGGAAGTGCCGATAGCTTTTCTGAGCAGGGAGGGCGAATCTAAGCTCATCCCTATGGAGGCAGGATTCATGATTCTATGGAAGCTCGTTCAGAGGCGATTCTCCACGGCGAAGAGAGTCGAGACTATGCTTGTTTTGGAGAAAGAATCAAGTCATGCAACAACCCTAGGCCCAGCATTGGGCCGAGGGGTATGAATGAAAGTCGCGATCGTAACGCCCGAGTTCTTGCCAAACTGGGGAGGTATTGGAACCTACACCGCCCAGCTTGCTAGACATCTACCAAGCGAATATGACGTCCATGTCATCTCGCTCAGTAGGGGTGGTAAGGTCGAGCGGAAGGATGAAGAATCAGAGACTGCCAATCGCATAACCCTCCACACTCTGGGAAAAGCAAGAGACACCTTCATGTACAATAGCCAGTTTCAGGTAAATCTGTGGAGGAACTTCAAATCGCTGCAGGCCGAGCACAGGTTCGATATCCTGCATGCGAACCACGCCCAGATGCCGGACATATTCATCAAACTCCTCGGGGAAGAAGTGCCTTCGATAACAACGGTTCACACGACTATCATCTCTCAGCGCGCTGGGACAAAGCGTTCCAATCTTGGATTGAGAGATACTGAGAGATCGGAGAAGATGACCTACTTATTGTATCCCGCCCTCTCAATCGTGGAACGTGCCTACCTCAGGCGCTGCCCCAACATCATCTTCGTATCCGAGTATATTCGCGGCCTGTTCCAGGCGACATTCGGCCCCCCGCGACGTTCGAGAGTTATCCACAACGGCGTGGATACGTCTATATTCATACCGCGGGACAGATCGGAATGCTTGGAGCACTTTCCGATACTCGACGGGATGGATAACTTGATATTCTTCTCCGGGAGAATGATCGCGCTCAAGGGATTGGACACCGCGATCGCGGCATTCTCACGAATCATTCGTGAATTCGACGCACATTTGGTGCTGGCGGGCGCCGGCAGTTTCGATATTTGGAAGAAAATGCTCCAGACCAATGGCGTCCCAGAATCAAGGTACCATTTCATGGGCCAGGTCCCATATCAGGAGATGCCCTATCTCTACCCGCTTGCATCCGCGTTTGTACTCCCCAGCTACTCTGAGAGCTTTCCAATGACACTTTTGGAGGCGATGTCTTCGGGACTGCCCGTAGTTGCTTCGAGAGTCGGGGGAATTCCAGAAATGATAAGGGATAAGCAGGATGGATACCTTTTCGAACCCGGAAACCCGCGGGCGCTGGCGGACGGGGTCATCGCACTCCTATCAGATCGCGCGTTTGCGGAGAGAATCAGGAGGAACGCCAGAAACAGAGTCCTTGATGAGTTCAGCGCCTTGAGAATGGCTGCGATGACCGCCGAAGTATACAAAGAGGCCGCCGAGGGGGGCGCATGAAAGTCCTGCTTGTCAATCCTCCCCGCTTCGAAGGCATTCCAGTCATAAGGGAGGAGCGATGTGAAATCACGGAGCGGTACTCCGTGCTGGAGCCCTACAGCCTTCTCCAGATTGGAGCATTGCTGAGGAACCAGGGATGCATAGTATCGCTCCTTGATATGAACGGGTTCGGGCTCAACTACGAACAGCTCCGATCTGCTCTCGCAAGGGAAAAGCATGATGCAGTCATCTTCAGATTCACGCCGACAACCTTCGATTGGGACATGCGGACCGCTGTGGAAGTCAAGAAGTCCAGTGAGGCGTCGAAGACGATTGGAATCTGCTGGACGCTTCGCACGATGAGCAAAAGCGTGATGGAGCAGTCTCCCGCTCTTGACGTCTACTTGAGACACGAATATGAAGTGGTCGCCCCTAGTATTGTCTCAGCTCTACAATCGAGTTCGTCCCTCGAGAGCGTTGAGGGCATAACCTACAGGGACGGGGACAGGATCAGGGTCACGAAGGATTCGACTACGTTGAGAGATTATGATTCACTTCCGATTCCCGCATTCGATTTGCTCCCATCTCTGGAACCCTATTTCGTTACCGCCCCAGCGGGCAAGCCATTTACCATCCTCTATACGAGCAAAGGCTGTCCATTCAAATGCTCTTTCTGCACGGTCGCCGGAACTGAATGGAAACCGAAATCGGCGGAGAAGATACTTGAAGAACTTCGGTTCCTAAAGAAGAAATATGCCTTGAGGACAGCATCGTTTTTCGATGAGACTTTCACGCTTGACAGGAAAAGAACTATCAATCTTTCTCAAGCTCTGATTGACGAAGACCTCGACATCGACTGGTATTGCAACACAAGGGCCCATCTTGTGGACAGGGAGATTCTTTCAATAATACGCAAGGCTGGTTGCCGAGGCATTTCGTACGGGATCGAATCAGGTAGCCAAAGAATCCTCGACTCTGCTTCGAAGCACATCACGGTCGAGCAGGCCCATAACGCCATAGCATGGGCGAAGGAAGCCGGCATCAAGACGTTCTGCAGCTTTATACTTGGCCTGCCGGGAGAGGACTGGGGAACAGTGAAGGAAACGATAGACTTCGTCAGGGAGACCCTGCCGACGAGCGCTCAGTTCAACGTCGCGGTCCCATACCCGGGGACTAAGCTGTACGAGCAGGTTTACGGCGACGACGGCACGAAGGAAATCGACTTCAGGAAACTGTTCCAGGACAGCGCGGTCGCCGGGACTGAGTCGTTGAAGCCAGCGGACTTGAACAGGGCTAGGCAGATGGCTTACAGATCCTTGTACTTCAACCCGCGATGGTGGACGTCGAACGTCCGCCACGTCATGCGAAACCCTGATGACTTTGAACTGGCTTTTAGATACGCAGTCAAAGTCTTGGACAACTACTTAGTCCATGGAATGAAGAACGCCCACTGATTACGCGATGATGAAAGATGGAAACACAGACCATAGTCATGACGTCAACATTCTATCCTCCGTATCACATCGGAGGGGACGCGATGCACGTGAAGTATCTGGCCGAGGCACTGGCGCAAGAAGGCCACGAGGTTCACGTTCTGCACAGCATTGACGCATACAGGCTGAAGAATGGTGCGGGAAGACAGGCAATGGAGGAAACGGCTGTTAACATCCATCAAGTCGAAACGGCCGTCGGGCGACTGTCTCCTGTGCTCGCATACGTCACCGGAAGGAATCGGAACGCTGAAAGAGCGCTCGAGCGTATTATTAAGGAAGAGAGACCCTCATTAATCCATCATCACAACATATCTCTACTCGGCATCGAGATGCTGAGGATCGGCAGAGTCCCGAAGCTTTACACAGCCCACGACTACTGGCTTCTTTGTCAGAGAAGCGATCTGATGTACAAAGGGAAAGACATCTGCGAGCAGCGAAAGTGTTTGAGATGCTCATTTTCCTCAATGAGGCCTTACCAGTATTGGAGGTCGAAAATGCTGTCTGGAGCAATTCACGACGTAGACAGGATCATTGCTCCGTCGGAGTTTATGGCGCACCTGCTCGAGAGCAGGCTCGGAGCGAACTCGGTCGTCATCAGGAATTTCGTGCCGAGACTTGATGACATGGAAACTGCGCCAACGGAACGGCGGCATTTCGTTTACGCCTCCGTTCTCGAGAGGCACAAGGGTCTGGATCTCCTCCTCGAATCTTTCAATTATCGGAGATTGAATTCAGAGTTGCATATCATTGGCAGTGGAAGCTTGGAGCCGCTGGTGAAGCGCTCGGAGAAAGAGACAGGAGGCAAGGTGAAGTATCTCGGGTTCAAGCCGCATCGCGAAGCAATGATTGAAATTGCCTCATCGCTATGCTTGGTGATGCCTTCCAACTGCAACGAGAATTCGCCACTATCCTGCATAGAGGCGCTCTCCCTGGGCCGACCTCTTGTTGTCTCACGAATGGGCGGGCTACCAGAGCTGGTTCGAGATCCAGAGTGCGGGATCGAGTGCTACCTGACGCCAGACTCGCTCTCCGCAGCCCTGGAAACGATCGAGTCGGATGATACGTTGAGGAGGAAGCTTTCGGAGAATGCCATGGTCAAATATGCTAAGCAGCACACCCAGGAACGCTATCTCTCGACGTACATGAAGCTGGTCGAGGAGGTGTTGTGCAATGCCTCTTAGGGTGGCGCTAATTAATGTCGGATTTGAGCCTTGGGAGCCGGACGTTCTCCCACCACTGCTCAAAAGCCCTCCCTTCGGTATCATGTATGTCGGAGCGTATCTTCGCAGCAACTCTTACGAAGTCGCTTTATTCGACTGGAGCGGAGAGGAGCTCGGAGAGGAAAAGAAATCTGCGCTGCAGGAGTTCCGGCCAGACATCGTCGGAGTTACGGTCCTCATCAGCTCTTCGATTCTCAGGGCGATGGAGATCAGCAAGTGGTCGAAGGAAATGGGCGCAGCGGTTGTCTGGGGAGGGCCGGGGCCGACGGTGCTGGCCGAGATAACTCTGAGGGACGCTCCAGTTGACGCCGTCGTGATCGGAGAGGGGGAGCTGACGATGCTCGAGCTCTGCACAGCCCTCCATGACCGGTCGAGACTCAATCACGTTAAAGGCATAGCGTTCATGGAGAACGGGAAGGTCGTGTTCACGAGCCCGAGGCCGAGGATAGAGGATCTCGACGCCTTGCCAATGCCGTTGTGGGATTCGATCGGGGACATCGGAAGGTACGCAATCCCTTTCTACGGACGGAAGGCGATCCCAATGAACACGAGCAGGGGCTGCCCGAATACCTGCACCTTTTGTTATAGCAAGAAGATGTGGGGTTACACATGGCATGCGAGAAGTGCAGAAAAGATCCTGGCGGAACTGAGACTCATCAGGAAGATTTATCCGCCGCTCAACGGCGTGCTCTTCGACGATGACCTCATGGCCGGCGACATGAAGAGATTGAGAAGGCTGTGCGAGCTGCTGATTGAAACCAAGACGGACATTCTGTGGAACTGCCAGCTCAGGGCAGACGAGATCAATGAGGATCTTGCAGGGTTCATCAAGGAAGCTGGCTGCCGCCAAGTAAGTGTTGGAGTGGAGTCGGGGTCGCAGAGGCTGCTCGACATGACGCTGAAGCACGTGAGATTGGAGGACATCAAAGCAGCCTTCGACATCCTGCACGGTGTCGGGATAGAAGGGGTAGCCATGCTGATGGTCGGCCTGCCGGGGGAGACCGAGGAGGATTTTGCGCAGACCAAGCGTTTCCTCGATAGACTGGAAGCGGACAGTTACATGTTCGCAGTTTATGTGCCATATCCTGGCACAGAACTGTACAAAGTTGCCAGGGAACATGGCTTCGAGGAGCCGAAGACCTTGAAGGAATGGGCGATGCGTGGTGGGGAGCATCATACCATGATAAGCAGAAGGAATCTTTCCGAGGTTCCGTGGCAGCGTATCGATGAGTTCATGACGAGGATGGCGAAAAAGGCACGGAGGATGAGATACTGGAGGGAATTCAAGAAGTCCCCCTTGACCGCCCCGATGCGCGGAGCTAAGCTCCTCTCAAGAAGCAGGAAACCAAACCTGTGAGAGCGGCGCGATAGATATTTAACTGGATTCGTTCCTGCAAGATAGAGGGATCGTTCTTGCTAGAGCATCGAGTGCTCTCGACGTCTGCCGAATTGGAGCCTCTGCGAGAGCGGTGGGAGACATTGAGGAAGGAGTGCAAAGCTTCAGTCTTCATGTCATTCGATTGGGTCCGCCTCTGGCTGCGACACTTCGAATCGGTCGCCTCGCCGAGAGTCGTCGTCTTGGAGAGGAATGGCGAGATCGAGGCGATCGCCCCCTTCGTTCTTGTGTTGCGATCGAGCATGGGAATTAAAGTGAAGAGGCTGATGTTTCTGGGCAACTCATCGGGTACGGCTGAAGCATACGACCTCGGTGTCATGTATACGGGAGAGGAGAGGGAGATCGTCGATGGAATCATGGAAGCGCTGCGGGAAATAGACTGGAATCTGATGCAGCTGCTGGACATACGTGATGAATCGTTTTGCAATGCACTTTGTGAGAGAGTCCAGACGGAATGGCAGATGGATCCGCCAGTGAGGACCTCCTGTCCATTCGTTAGTATTCCCTTATCCGGCGACATACTTGCGCTGGCCCAATCGAGGACGAGGCGGAAGATGAGGAAAGTCACATCGACTCTCGAGGGCGAGGGAAGGCTTCATTCCAGAGTGGGTCGGTCGCCGGAAGAGGTCGTCGAAGCGATGAAAACCTACATCAGGCATCATCGCGAAAGGTGGGAGAGTAAGGGGGGCAGCATCTTCTCGAACGACAAGCTTGGGTCATTCATGCTCGACATCGGACGCGAGCTGTCAGAGAAAGGCATCGCGGAAATGTACGAGGTCTTGATCGACGGCGAAGTCGCTTCCCAGGCTTTCTGCATCAAGGACGGGGACTGGATGAGAGCATACCGCATCGGCATCAACACCAAGTTTATGGACTTCTCGCCAGGCTATCTGGTCGCACATGTCGCGATGAAGGATGCACAGAATAGGGGGTTCAAGGTCTTCGACTGGGGAAAGGGAGAGGAGCAGTTCAAGTATCTAGTGGGGGCCGAGGACAGGTATATTTTCGGCATCCAAGCAAAAAGGGGATCGCTGGCGCATATGTCAAAAATCGCGTCGCTGCCGGGGATTAGGGCGGTCGTTGAGAAGACTGGAGTGAGAGAGTCGGCGCTGAGGGACATGTACAAATGACCCAGGGAGATCAGAAGACCTCGGCGCCCGAGTGAACCTCTATGCCTTTGCTAGTAATCGAGTACGGTTTGACACGCCGCGAGTGGTCGATTCTCCTCATTTTTATGATTCTGAGAGTAAGCTGAATCTCACTCTTCTCCGCCGGCTCATCATAGCGAAGAGAGATGACGCCGTCCGCCGTGTACTCTATGAGCCCGTCCCTCGAGGCCAATGGGTTGTCGTCCTTGACCTCTGCAGTCATAAGGCACGTGGCACCAGTCTTCTTGATCATATGAGCGAGGTTGAACAGATTCGTTCTCTTGTCATGATCCGTTTCAAATAGCATGTTAAGCAGCGATATCGAATCGATGACGATCCTGGTCGCTCCGAAGGATTTGATGAAGTCGGGCAGATCGCTCTTTATCTTAGATATCGTGTTTTTCGCGTCGGTCGGCTCGAGCTTAACGATTACGAGCTTTTTTCCGTCCACGGCCGGCTTGAGATCCCAGCCAAAGGACTCCGCGTCCTCCAGGATTGATCGCTCGTCCTCCTCGAGCGTTATGAAAATGCCTTTCTCACCCTGCCTCAGCCCCTCTGAGAGGAACTGAAGCCCGAACGTCGTCTTTCCAGTGCCGAAGGAGCCCATGACGACAACAGTGTGCGACTTCGGAAAGCCGCCGCCGAGCATCTCGTCCAGACCAGCTATGCCAGTCTTCACCCTGTCCATCTGAATCACCCAACCCTCTCTGTATCGATAACGACCAGACCACTCTGGGCCGTAACAACGGTGGCGAACCTCGCAATCCTCTCCTTGTCCAGGTGAGGAAGTATGCTCATGAACTTCTCAACGTAAAGATACCGCTGCCGCTTCGATGAATGGCTGAACTTGCTCCATTCGAATACAAGCGCTCCGTCGACGCTGTCCATTATCATGCGCTGCTTCATCTCATCGAGGATATCACGCGTGAGGACGAGATAGACGATGCCCTCCCATTTCTTTGCGATTCTCTGCATTCCCCTGAGGACAGAGACCAGATCATAGATATCGATTTTCGCATTGACGGCCAGGTCGGTTATCGAATCGATTATCACGACGCTGTTTGGAGCATTCTCATCAAGGAATGTCACGAGCGACTCCAGGAGGCTTCCCTCCGTCTCCTGCGTGAACATAGAGGCCCTCTCCCCCGCCCAGCTACTTGGTACCATGGAGTGCTTGAAGTAAAGGCTCGAGAAGTCTTTGAAAACCACGTTCTTTTCGAAGGCGGTGTAGAAGTCCGAGTTGAACGAAACGGATATCTCCTGGAGGATCTCGTCCCTTGAACGAGAGAATGTCACATAACATATCCTCTCCGGGAGATAGTACCCCTCTGGACGACGTCCGAGAAAATAATCGGACGACTCAGGATGCTCCTTGACCAATGAAAGCTTCGCAGCCGAAGTTAGAGCGAATTCGACCTGACCTGCGCCTAGCTCTCCGAGCAGAAGCACGACAGACCCTGTTGGCAGACCGCCCTTGACTATCGAATCAAAATCGGCTACGCCTGTAGGAATCCTTCTGACTGGTACGCCCATCCCCTACACCTAACGGCGTTCATTATTCCAGTACCGAGATAAAGAACTTTCTATGCGGTGTCTCTCTTTTCGACTGTCTGGCTAGCGCACCTATTCGATTCACAGAAATAAAGCACGGTAATGATTTCGCAACCCCTACTCCTTCGACCTATTCCGACGATTACAATACCCAGATGGTTATCTCATTTCATGCGGACCCGCTGCCACTGAAAGTCGACCAAACTTTTTCTGGTTTCAGTTTACCCGCACTTTTGGCGCACCCTCCTTAAGAATTGAGTACATCCATGGTTCTTCTAGAAGCGGTGACCTATATGCCCAAGACCGCATGCCCATACTGCAAAAAGACATACGAGAAGGCCAAGCATCTCGAAAACCATCTCGAGAAGAAACATGGTAGACTCGTTGGTTTTCTGTTGACAGCGAAGTCGCAGATAGAATCCGGCAATCAAGAGAGCGATATTCAACTCCCCGAGAATCCTCTTGACATGACCCCGGATCTTCTCTTCAAACTGAGCCCAGGTCAAGCTCTCCTATGGCAACGGGAATTGTCCTTATACAAGTCCCGGGCGCATATGCTGAACAAAGTCTTTTCAATCTGCGGCATCTCGCCAGCAACGAGCATTACATATTGTCTGCCGACATGGTGCTGCCTCCTGACACTGATGACAAGTCGGGGGATGTGAATAAGCTGGAAACTGAAGACTTCTACAAGAAGTTTATTGAACCAGCACTTTTGGAGATGACAGGACTGATAGATGTAGTTCAGAAGCGTTGTTCCTGTCTGGAGAATGAAATCAAGCAGCTCAAATCCCAAACGGATACCCTCATGATTCTCAATCTGGGAAAGGCCGATAAATGGCAGAGAATTCCGGTCGGTTGATACTTCCAGCTGATTATGGCATCACCCCTCGCCAACCCATTGGCCGGGTGCAAACAAGAAGATCAATAATAAAAGAAAGATGCAAAGCTAGGTCGCGTCCTACCCCACCGCTGCCCGATCCGACCAATGCAAGAAGGATGGGGGAGTCTCGTTCAGAACACTGGTAGGGAATCTCGATCGAGCTTTGCTTCGTGCCCTTGTCAATCAATTCTCCTATTTTGTAGGTTACCAGCTGCTCTATTGAAGATGGGTCAGTGCCCTTTCCTTCGTTTTCTTCCATCGGGACTTGAAAGGATTCGCTCACTCCTCGCGTGGGACTCTCGACGGTGTAATAATGACCTTGCGTTGCTCGGGAAAACGTCCTTGATGATTGACCCGATGTCCGTCTATACAGTAGCAGCTGAATGTTCAACTGACACGGTCTATTTCAAGGACTTAACAATCATCCTAAGCAAGTGCTTAGCCGACGAGTCCTTCACTCTCGTCCTGTCACCCCGGAACAATACGTGATCGACAACAATAGACCCCTTGAGATCTAGGGCGAAATGCACAAGACCCACTGGTTTCTCTGGTGTCCCTCCACCAGGACCGGCTATTCCAGTCACTGCCGCCCCGATATCCGCCCCGCACACCTCCCTTACGCCCTGAGCCATCTCAATCGCTGTCTGTTCGCTAACTGCACCGAACGACTTGAGAGTCGAGCTGCGTACCCCGATCAGGTTGACCTTCGCCTCATTGCTATACGCAACGATCCCAGCGAGAAAGTATCGCGAACTCCTCGGAACATCCGTTATCATATCTGAGACGAGACCGCCAGTGCACGACTCAGCGACAGCTAGGGTCTTACCCTTCTCCCTGAGCACCCTGCCAAGCTCTTCTTCCGGCCTCATCCAGATACCTCAGATGAGCCCTTTCATAAGCTCCTTGATCCGCTCCTCGCCCCTGATCTCGTCGATGACACTTGCAACTGCTCCTGGAACGATGTGCCTCCAGTCTCTCCCCTCAAGCATCCTGTTACGTATCTCGGTGCCGGAATAGAGCTCGATGTTGAAGAGCGGAGAGGCGCGCACCTCGTAGCCGGCCTCGGAGAACAATCTCTTGGTCAACGGGTTGTTGCTGTAGATCACCTTGAACGGAGGGACGATGGAAGCGACGTGAGCCACCCAGACGGCATACCGATTAATGTCCACGATCGGGACAAGGAAGCAGTTCTCGACTCCTTCTTCCTTTAGGGCGCGGGAGATCATTAGATGTCTCTCGCCAGCGGTGAAAGGGTTCTCGAAAGTATGAGAGTATTGAGCGCTCCCGATGCCGATAGTCAGATAGTCGCAGTCCTTGAGAATCGTGCGGATGACTTCCATGTGTCCTTTGTGGAACGGTTGAAAACGACCGATGAGTAGCGCATTGAAGTCATCGCTGTTCACGGGTCACACCATCGAAGCGGCATTGAGTAAAACACAATCTCAATATTGAAATGTTGTGTTAGGGAGCAATATTGAGAAAGAAGTATGACCTAGCTATCTGGGCACAGGTATCGCGGGAGCCGGGATCCCAGTGCTCTCCACGGCTGCAGTCAGCTTCCTCAGCAGGCCTTCCTTATTCGTGCCGCCCACCAGAGCATGGCTCAGAACGTCGCTCAGGTTCTCGACCGGTATGATTTCGATGTTCCCGACGTATCTCTCCTCGAGCACGACGTCCTTCATGTTCTCCTTGGGGATCAGAACCTTCTTCAGACCGGATTCAGCTGCGGCCTCTATCTTCGCCGTCACTCCTCCGACCGGAAGCACCTTGCCCCTGACGCTCAGGCTGCCTGTCATTGCGACCGTCTGGTCCACTGGTACATCCTCGAAGGCCGATATGACCGCGGTGGCGACTGATATGGAGGCGCTGTCACCTTCCACACCCTCGTATGCGCCAACGAACTGAACGTGAACGTCATGATTGCTGATGTCCTCGCCGGTGTACTTCTTGATAAGTGCTGATACATTCTGCACCGCTTCCTTTGCGATCTCCCCCAGCCTCCCGGTCGCTATTACCTTCCCGCCGTTCTTCGTTTGAGCGGGGGTGACCTCTGCAACGATCGGAAGGACTACTCCGGAGAACTCCGCCATGTTAGACTCGGCATTGAGTGCAGCTAGGCCGTTCACGACCCCGACTGCCGATCCTTCGGTAAGGAACGTCTTGTAGGCCTTCCTTGCCTCGATGTAACGGTCAGCCACCTGCTGCTCCAGGCTCTTCGCAATCTTCTTTGCAGCATGGACATGCTCCGAAGTAACGACTGGTTTGGCATCTTCTCTAGCGATGTCCCCGGCGACCCTTATCAGACCACCAAGCTCTCTGAGCCTAAGTGTGAGCTGTCCGCGCCTTCCTGCGCGCCGCTGCGCTTCCTTGACTATCTCGCACACTCCGCTCATGTCGAAGTGTGGTATCTTCTTGTCCTTCGCGACCTCTTGGGCCACGAACCGGACAAGTTTCTCCCTGTTGGCTTGAGTGTCATCCATGGTCGACATCATGTAGACCTCGTAGCCGTAACCTCTTATCCTTGATCTCAGTGCAGGGTGCATCCCCTGAACGGCGTCGAGGTTGCCAGCGCACACGAGTACGAAATCGCATGGGACCGCCTCGCTCTTTACCATAGCTCCAGAGCTGCGCTCGCTCTGACCCGTGATCGAGAACTCGCCCTCCTGGAGGGCAGTCAGCAGACTCTGCTGTGATTCGATCCTGAGCATGTTTATCTCATCGACGAATAGGACCCCCTTCGAAGCCTTGTGGATCGCGCCGACCTCGAGTCTTTCGTGGGCCGGGGTCTCAAGACCTCCGCTCTGGAACGGATCGTGCTTCACGTCCCCTAGCAGGGCACCGGCGTGAGCGCCCGTGGCGTCGATGAACGGGGGCATCTCGCTGTCCTCGTGCGAGATTAGCAGTTTCGGCACCATGATATTCTCCTGCCTAGTGCCAGTATACCTCATCGCGAAGAACAGGATCGCGGACGCGACTATGCCGACCAGTATGATGCTGGGATCCTTCATCCCCGACTGAATGTATAGGGCGATCGTGAGTATGATCACCATGAAGACTATGCCGGTGACCAGCGACGCCTTCTGCTGCTTGCGCTGCATCGCCTCCCGTTTCTGAGCCGTGACGATCTCCTTGCCCTTGCCTGCGGGCACGACGCGTATCTTCGGCTCGTTCGTGTCCTCGGCATTGTGATAGGCAATGACATCCTGTAGCTCTCCCTTCGGAAGGTACTCGGTCATGGAACGAGCGAGCATGCTCTTGCCTGTTCCAGGATCTCCAATGAGCATTACGTGGCGCTTCTGCTCTGCCGCCTTCTTGATCACCACGACGGCGGCATCCTGACCGATGACCTGGTCAGCAAGCTTCTCTGGAATCTTAACGTCCGCAGTGGTCCCAAAACTCTGAGTCTTAATCCATTCGTCGACATCAGGGAGGGCCACATCGGACTGTGACCTATCGTCGACCATAGCCTTCGTTCTCTGTTCGACTCATAATAGTACCACTAATTAAGTGTTTCCCCAAAGTATCGCACCGATGATACCAGCCAGATTTCGAAACAGATCTGCCCTCAAGGTACCGAATGATGCTGTGATCGGACGATTCCCAGAGGCGGGAAGGACATCGCAATTAAGTATCGTACACCCCTTTTGAGGTCGCAATGTCGGACGAGAGATACAGCTCGCTGGCAGTCACCGCATTGCTTCTTGCCGTCGTGATGTGGGGGGCATCCTTTCCGCTGCTGAAGCTAGGCCTTGCCTACGTACCGCCGGTAACCCTCGCCGCCGTCAGGTACTCGATCGCGGGCCTGATCCTGGTCCTGATCATCTTCGCGAAGTTTGGGACCATGAAATGCCTCAAGGAGCTTAAGGACGACTGGAAGACCCTCGTCATCCTGGGCCTTGTCGGAATAGCTCTCCCGAACGCGACACTGAACATAGGGCTTCAGTTCACAACGGCAAGCCTGTCCTCGATCCTCCAGGCATCTGGACCCGTGTTCACTGTGATACTAGCCGTCATATTCCTCAAGGAACACCTGGGAGGCGCTAAGATCGCAGGCACGATACTGGCGATCATAGGGACCATCCTGCTCATCAACCGGGGCGGCATCGATCTCGGCAACAGCACCTTCATCGGGAACATGTTCGTCCTCATCTCCGCCGTATTCTACTCGATCTCCGGAGTCCTGACGAAGAGAGCGCTTGAGCGCCACCATCCTCTTGTCATAACTGGCTGGAACGCCGCGATAGGGTCTCTATTCCTCTATCTCGTCAGCCCGCTCGAGCTAGGTGAATCGATATCATTCCCGCCGAACATGATCGCCATCCTCCTGCTATTGGCAATCTTCCCTGGCTGCCTGGCATTCCTGCTTTACAACTACATCTTGCAGAGGAAGGAGCTCAGCTCCGTGTCATTTTTCGTGTATCTCATTCCAGTTTTCTCGACTATCATGTCAATGGCGGTGCTGGGAGAGACCATCACAGTGGAAACTGTATTATTCGCTTCCTTCGTTATAGCTGGTGTCGCCATAGCTCAATACGCACCGGCGCGATTCAGGAGAAGAGCAAGAAATGCGAGTTGAGGAACTCGAACTTCCAAGGGGAGTGGTCGAGGTACTACGACGGGATGGGATCGAGGAACTCTACCCACCGCAGGCGGCAGCCCTTCCTTCGGCCCTTGCTGGCAAGAATCTTGTGATCGCAATACCGACCGCGAGCGGCAAATCCCTCATCGCCTACATGGCCGCTCTGAAGCACATCATGGAGAGTAGCGGGAAGGTCCTATACATCGTTCCACTCAGGGCACTAGCTTCGGAGAAGTTCGAAGACCTCAAGAAATTCGAGGAGCTCGGTGTGAGGGTCGACATCTCTGTGGGGGACTTCGACACTCCGGACCCGCATCTGGAGAGCTTCGACATCATCGTGGCGACATCGGAAAAGGCAGATTCGCTGTTGAGGCATCGGAGCAAATGGCTGGAAAGTATCTCCCTCGTAGTGGCGGACGAGGTCCATCTTATACATGACCCTGAGAGGGGACCGACGCTCGAGATTACCCTAGCGAAATTCAGGAAGTACAATCCCGACCTCCAGGTCATCGCCCTTTCGGCAACGATCAAGAACTCAAAGGAATTGGCGAGCTGGCTGGAGGCGGAGCACATATCGAGCGAGTGGAGGCCGGTGCCGCTGAAAGAGGGCGTCTTCCTCGACGGAGCGATAAGGTTCACCGACAACACGACTAGGAAGGTCGAGGAAACGGGGGATGCCGTCTGGAGCCTCATCCGCGATTCCTTGATTGAGGGGGGTCAATGCCTGGTTTTCGTCAACACGAGGAAATCGACGGAATCCCTTGCGATGACGTATGCGCCTCTCATGAAGGACTTCGTCAAGGAAGGGAGGCAGCTCGAGAAGGACGCGGAGAGGATCCTTGAGGAGGAGGCGGAACCGACCTCTGTCGGGAAGAAACTTAGGACCTGCATCAAGAGAGGCATAGCGTTCCACAACGCGGGGCTGACGAACGAACAGAGGAGGCTCGTCGAGAACGCCTTCAAGAAAGGAGACATTAAGTGCATCATCGCGACCCCCACTCTTGCAGCCGGCATCAATCTGCCAGCGAGACGCGTCATCGTCAGGGACGTGTACAGGTACGAGGCGAACATCGGACACATGACGATTCCAGTTCTCGAGATCAAACAGATGTGCGGGAGGGCTGGCAGACCGAGGTACGACAAGTTCGGGGAAGCCGTGCTGGTCGCGAAGAGCGAGGAGGAGAAGCAGTTCTTGATGGAGAACTACCTCCTGAGCGAGACCGAGGAAATCTTCTCGAAGCTGGGAAGCGAGCCTGTGCTTAGGAGCCACGTCCTCGCGACCATCGCGACCGGGACGGCCAACTCGAAGGAATCCCTGATGGACTTCTTCGATTCGACGTTTTTCGCGCACCAGACTAGCACCATCGGACTGGAAGGCGCCACTGACTGCGTCCTCGACTTTCTCGAGAAGGAAGGGATGGTTTCGTCGAACGGAGGGCTTAGGGCCACCTTCTTTGGAAAGAGGGTGTCGGACCTGTACATCGACCCCCTGTCGGCAGTTCGCCTTAGGGACGCGCTCAACGCGTTCAAGGAGGAGTCCTCGTCATTCGGACTGCTGCATGCCGTCTGCTCGACGCCAGACATGCTGAACATGTACTTGCGGAGAGGGGAGTACGAGATAATGGAGGAGATATTCATGCAAAGGAGCGGGGAGTTGCTCCTTCCCACACCAGAAGATCTGACCGAGTACGAGTTCTTCCTCTCGGAACTCAAGACAGCTTGCGCCTTGGAGGAGTGGATCGGGGAGCACGAGGAGGACGACATACTGAAGACATACAACATGGGACCGGGGGACCTGAAGAACAAGGTCGAGGTGGGGGAGTGGCTCCTGTACTCGATGAGGGAGGTGTCGAACATCTTCAACAAGAATGCGTATCCGATGCTGACGGACCTGATGACGAGGGTGAGATACGGGGTAAGGAAAGAGCTCCTGGACCTCGTCAGACTGAAGGGCGTTGGCCGGGTCAGGGCAAGAGTGCTGTTTGATCACGGGTTCAAGACGCTGAACGACATCAAGGCCGCGGAGGTGATCGCATTGGCGAGGCTCCCGAGAATCGGGGAAGTGCTGGCGAAGAACATCAAGGCTCAAGTGGGAGACTCATCGACACAGATTGGGAAATGGGAGGAAGAGGCCGAAGGGACTGAAGAGATTGATAACGGTCAGCGCCGGCTGACGGACTTCTAGAAGTCGGTTATCGCCCTGGTCACGTAGAAGCTGCCGTCCTTCTTGAAGAAAGAGAAGTAGCAGGTGGCGTGGTCCGTTTCCCTCATCTTCACGCATCGAATCCTACGGTGCACTTCGTTCTCACTGTCCTCGACCATCCTCAGGTGTACGATCCCGTCCGCGAGGAAGTCGACATCGTGCGAACCATAGGAGGTGTAAGGTCCGACCGGCATCTCGGAAACAATCAAAGTCGTTATGTCAAGGGACCGAAGCCATTCGAAAAGACGGAACATGTCCTCCCTCGGTCTGTTGAAGTTCGATATCAGCTCGAGCGCGCCGAGCGAATCAACAACGAGCAGCTCGTAGTTCATCCTCCTCTTCGTCTCAGAGACAGCGAACCGGAAGGTGTCGAGCCATCCGGGCCCCTCAGCATTCTTCCTCATCTCCCCAACGTCGAGTATCTCGACCTTCCCGAGCGACTCGCCCCTGAATCCCATGTTTTCCATCTGGCGAAGGAGGCTCCGCTTGCTCTGTTCGAGGGAGATGTAGAGCCCGTTTACGCCGTCCTTCTTCGCGTTCATGAAAAGGATGTAGTACGCGAGCGAGGACTTCATAGTGCCCGCTTCCCCCGCTAGCAGGACGATATGACCTTGAGGTACGCCGCCCCCCATGTTCTCGTCAAAACCCTGGACGTAGGTCTTGTACTTCGCCCTGCTATCCCCCGAGCTCATCGATGGATTCCCGCCTGAATATAGTCACGTCGAATAAATATCATTTGCCCCGTGGCTCTCAGTCATAGGGAGCAACGACCTTCTTCACTGATTCGAGGTCAGCTGGGACCGGACGCACCTTCCCAAACGACTTCAGAACTATGTCTGGGTCCTTGAGAACGTTCCCGGTGCAGATGCACACGACCCTTTCGTCCCTCCCGATTGTTCTGCCCTGGACCAGCTTTATCATGCCGGCGATCGATGCGGCGCTGGCCGGCTCTACCCCAATCCCTTCCGCCCTGCCCAAGATCTTCTGGGCGTCGAGTATCTCCCCGTCGGATACCTCGACCGCGCTCCCTCCAGTCTCGTAGATCGCTCTCAGCGCCTTCTTCCCGCTGACTGGATTCCCTATCCTTATCGCCGTTGCGATGGTCTCCGGCTTGTTGACGGGGGAGAAGTCGCTCCTGCCCGCTTTGAATGCATCGACTATCGGCTTGGACCCGCTGGCCTGCACCCCGACGAGCTTCGGCATTCTGTCAATCCAGCCGATGCTGGCAAGCTCGGTAAAGGCCTTGTAGACGGACCATATGTTCCCGGCGTTCCCGACCGGCAGTACAATCCGATCCGGCACCTGAAAATCGAGCTGGTCGATTATCTCGAAGCCGACCGTCTTCTGACCCTCCGGTCGAAACGGGTTTATCGAATTCAGCAGGTAAAGGAATCCCTTGACCGCGAGCTCCCTGACGATTCGGAGAGCGTCATCGAAGTTGCCGTCGATGGGAATCACCTTCGCCCCGAAGAAAACTGCCTGCGCAAGTTTTCCAGCCGCCACGTTGCCAGCGGGGAGAACGACCGCGCAGTCGAGCCCCGCCTTCGCCGCATACGCCGCGAGGGACGCGGACGTGTTCCCGGTGGACGCGCAGCCGACGACTTTCGCTCCGACCTCCAATGCCCTCGTCACGCCGACCGTCATTCCGCGGTCCTTGAAGGAGCCCGTCGGGTTGGCCCCCTCGTATTTCACCCAAACCCTCTCGAGTCCGACGATGCTAGCAATGGAGCGGCAGTCATAGAGGGGGGTGCCGCCTTCCTTTAGGGTTACTGCGTTCTCCTCCTTGACCGGGAGGAACGGACCGTACCTCCACACCCCTAGTGGTCTCTTCCTCAGCTCGTAGGGAGTGAGGCCTTTAAGGACGGACATATCCGTTGCGAGGTCCAATAGACCACCGCAGCTCGGACAGCTGTCCATGTAGGGGTCGTCAACGACCTTTCCGCACTCCCAGCACCTCACCTCATATGCCATCTAAGCTATCCTCCGGCAGCCGTCACCCGGTGCCGTCACCCATGACTGACACCTTATATCATTGTCTTCGTACAACTTGCGAAGCGATTCCGCGATATCCTTTCCGTCCGCGGAGTGCTTGTTGAAGACAGCCGCGATGCAGGGGCCGGATCCAGCAAGGAATGCACCTGTGGCTCCGAGCCGTATGGCGAGAGCTTTCGCCTCCTCCAGATGGGGTACGAGGTGGGCCCTCGCCGGCTCGATCACGATGTCCTTCATGCTTCTTCCGACCAGACGGACGTCCCCGTTCCTCATGCCTAAGACAAGTCCAGATGCGTGACTGACCTCAAAGACCATCTGCCCGAGACCTATCCTCCGCGGCAGGATTCTCCTCGCCTCCTTCGTCGTAACCATGACGTCGGGCATCGCCACCACGATCCCGAGGTTCCTCGGAGGATTGACCCTCAATATCTCGAATGGGTCGTAAGAACTGATCATCGTGAATCCGCCCATCAGCGCGGGACCGACGTTGTCCGCATGGAAACTGCCCGATGTCATCTCTTCGGCGTTCGCCGCGCAAACGACGAGCTGCTCCATTATGACCGGTTTGTCCAGCAACAGATTGGCAGCATAGGCGCCACCTGCCGCAGAAGCGCCGGAAGACCCGATGCCGCTGCACGGCCTGACACCTTTCTTGATCTTTATCGCGACGCCGAAGTTGGCCTTTCCCAGCTTTAGGACCCTCGCCGCGGAGACACCAGCAGAATTCCGTTTGAAGTCGGTGGGGATGCTCTCAGCGCCTAATCCCTCGATAGCCTCGATGACGACCCCCGGCATCGAGACCTTCCACATCTCGATCTGATCGAATGGCTCTTTCAGTGCAAGACCGAAGACGTCGAAACCCGGACCCAGGTTCGAAAGGCTGGAAGGCGCCCTCACCACGACTCTCTCCTCAGACATCTGTCCACCCTGTTCCAAGCTGCGCTGACTATACCGCTCAGTTCGCTGTCAAGCCGGTTCCCAATCATAAACCTTTCTAGGACTCACGCCTGGAACGAGGCTTCACAGCGAGATTGTGAACGTTTTTCCGTGAGGATCCCACGATCTCATCCCCAGACTCTACAGGACGGTGATCGATGAGTCAGCGAACATTGGACCCGAATGCTCGTGCGCATTCCCACGTGCCGAATGATCACAGGAACTTGTGGATGGATTTAAGAGGGGAATAAAAGCTACCTTGAAGATCGCATGGCTGCCCTATTGAATATACCAGTCATCATTCTTCTCGCCGTCTTCATCCTGATCGCGGTTAGAAACCTCGGAAGAATCCGACTGAAGATATGGCAGATAATGCTGTTTGGAGCCGCGGCGGTTCTGGTCACCGGTCAGATTACACCCGGCGACGCACTTTCGGCGATAGACGTTGATGTCATGCTGTTCCTATTTGGTATGTTCATCGTCGGGGAAGCCCTGTACGAGAGCGGTTATCTGTTTCACCTCGCCCACAGGCTCTTCAAGAGGGCGAGGAACGCGGATCAACTGGTCCTTCTAATCCTGATCACATTCGGTGTCTTCTCTGCCTTCCTTATGAACGACACCCTGGCAATCATTGGCACGCCCCTCGTGATCTACTTGGCCAGTAAGTTCGAGATATCCCCAAAGCTGCTGCTTCTTTCCCTAGCTTTCGCTGTGACGACCGGCAGCGTCATGAGCCCGATCGGGAACCCTCAGAACCTCCTGATCGCGATACATGGTAGCATAGAGAATCCGTTCGTGACTTTCTTTGCGCACCTTTTCATCCCGACGATGATCAACCTCCTGGTCGCCTACTTTTTCCTCAGGCTGTTCTACCGGGATGATTTCCGCACTGCAATCCCCGATCACAAAGATGAGGGGATCAAGGATCCGAAGCTGGCCTTTGCGTGCAAGGTCTCCTTGATCCTCATAGTCTCCTTGATCGTCCTCAAAATCGCAATCGTCTCCCTTGGCATGAACTTCGATCTGAGACTGACATACATAGCACTGATAGCCGCCTTACCGATAGCCATCATCAGCGGAGAGAGAGTCAAGGTGGTTAAGAGCATCGACTGGCACACCTTGATCTTCTTCGCCGCGATGTTCGTACTCATGGAAAGCGTCTGGCAGACTGGTTTCTTCCAGTCCATAATGGCCAATTCGAATGCCGACATCTCATCAGTCCCGATAATCCTCGCGATAAGCGTCTCCCTCAGCCAATTGATATCGAATGTCCCCTTCGTCGCCCTCTATCTCCCTCTGATGGGACAGGCGGGGGCGACAACCGCTGGCATGATGGCGCTCGCCGCTGGAAGCACGATTGCTGGCAACTTTCTGATACTCGGTGCGGCGAGCAACGTGATCATCGTCCAGAACGCAGAGAAGAGAGGAGAGACTCTGAACTTTCTTGAATTCGCAAAAGTGGGAATTCCGTTGACCATCGTCAACGTATTGGTATACTGGGTGTTTCTGGTACTGATTTGAAAAAGATCCCACTTCGCTCCTCGCCCGAGATCGCACAAGATAGATATCTATCGTAGACTGATTCTCACCAGGTATGCCCAGGGTGAACATAGTTGGTGCGAGAGGAAAGATGGCGAACCCGAAGGTCCTCGTCGAGGCCCTGCAAACCCTCAGTTCCGGCCAGGGATTGGCTCTGAATGCCGATCTCGTGTGCGGAGCCGATCACTTGAGGTCGGCAGTCGCTCACGCCGAGCGCGCGTTCGAACGGGGGAGCAACGTCTCATCCACGCTGGCCATGGAAACGATGCTCTACGCTTCTGGAGAGAGGCAGATTTCCAGGGCGATGAAGAAGCTGGGGATGCGAGAAGGGGTCGAACGGCTGGCAATCGTTCTCTTCGATGTCGAGGACGTCGACAGAACTCTCCATTCCCTTGAACTCACGAGGGACGATTCCGTGCTCGAACCTTCGACGGCGAAGATCACAAGATTCGGCATAAGCGAGCGGGAAACAAAAGCAATTCCGGAGGAGACCTGGCCGGATCTCGTGCTGGAGCGAGTCGCATTCGTCGAACTCCAGAAGTGATCGCATGAAAAGGCGGAAAGGCCATCGTTGTGATTCAACAGGGAATAATCAGGACAAAAGGTTAATGAACTGCGTCCTCATTAGTCAACAGTTTGTAACCATCCAGTGTCTGCACGGTGTGCATATTTGGGGTTGAACGACCGTGACTGGGGACTATATAAGGCAGCTTCAACTCACAAAGCAGCTTGAACAGCGAGCAAGAGAGGCTGCGCTGAACCGCAAGGCGGCGGAAGAGAGGATAGCTGAGGCAGAGAAAGTTCTGGCCTCCGCCAAGGAGTTCGCCGCGCAGACGACGGAAGCGGAGAAACTTCTCGTCGAAAGCACGAATTCTTATTCAAGTAAAGACTACAAAGGCGCGCTCGGGCTAGCTGCGAAGAGCATCGAATCCTCGGAGCTGGCCAAGAAGGACAAGATCAACTCCATAATCGCTTCCGCAGAGGACTTGATCAAGCACATTCATGTCAAGGACAAAGATGCTGAGGACATATTCGGATCGATCGGAAGGACGAAGTCGCTGATGGCGGAAGGGAAAATCTCGGATGCGCTCTTGCTGGCGAACACGACGCTCGACAAGGCCGATCAATTCGTAAATAGGAAGATTGCCGATTCGTTCGGCCGCGCGCAATCGCTAACGCTTCTGGCCGAGGGAGTCGGTCTGAAGATGGATAGCGAGAGACAGATTCTATCCGAGGCCCGTCGGTCTCTGGATGAATCGCAGTATGGGGCGTCAATTAAACAGCTCGGTACATGTCTCGTAGAGGTCACGGGCTCGCTGCGGACTTGGATAAACTCAACCGTGAACGGCGTCACCGCCCTCCGAGCATGGGCGGGGGAAATAGGTGCGGACTTCTCGAGGCCGGACGGACTGCTCCGAGATGCCGAGGACACACTTCGCAAGGAAGACTATGAGGAGGCGGTCGCCAGGGTGAAGGTCGCCGACGTCGAGTCGAAGAACGTCCTGTCGAAGGCGCTACTCTCGGCCTTCGAATCCATGGAGAAGATAGCACAGATGTTGAGGGATAGCGGGGCGGATGTCTCCCGCGTAACCGCCAGTATCGGGAGCGGGAAGGACTCGTCCAAGGCGATCAATCTTACAGAAGCCATGGAAGTCTGGAAAGACGCTTCGCAGGAAATTGCGAAGATCGAGGAGGACCAGTTCCTTGCGAGAGTGTCGAGGCTCCGCCCGAAGATGCTGATCGCGAAGAAGCTCAACGTCGAGATGAAGGCGTCTCTGGAGGTCCTCGATTCCTCCAAGGCAGCGCTCCGCGAGGGAGACTTCGAGAAGGCGGTTGCAGCCGTTGCGGAGGCGGACGGACTTCTCGAGAAGTCACTGAAAGGATATCGAGAAGTGGAGAAGGAACTGGCAAAGACGAAGAAGCTCGTACTGGAGGGGAGCGAGTACTCGGTTGACATGACAAAGGTCAAGCAACTGATGCGATCCTCGAGAGAACTTCTTATGATGAGGGACTTCAAAGGTTCTGCCGGGCAGCTGAAAGTTGCGCAGAAGGAACTGCACAACTTAATCCAGGCGAACCTCGCCAAGCGCATCATGGAAATCGAGATGAAGAGTGCTACGGCCATGAAGATGGGGGTGGATGTGACGGAGGAGGGCGCTCTGCTCGATGACATCATAAAGACTGTCAAGGAAGGCAACTACGTCGCGGTACCGGACATCATCGCGCGGTGCTCGAACACGATAGAGAGCAAGACCAGAGCGATGGCCGAAGAGGTCGTGAGCACTGCGAGGATGTTCATCGTGGACTACGGCGGGTCGATGAACGTGATCTCTGCCGAATCCCAGCTGACCGAGGCTGTATCGGCATTGAGATCTAATGAGTACGAGAAGGCTCACGAATTGGCCCTGGCTGCGCTGGACAGCCTCAAGAAGGAGGAAGAGGTTGCGCTGGCAGATAGAATCGGAGAAGCTGGCAAGTTGCTCGATCTTGCGAGAACCCTCGGCTCGGAGAGCATTACTCTCAAAGATAAGCTTGCCAAAGCCCAGGAGCTCAGATTGCAGTCGAGCGACCTTGAAGCCTTGAAGATGGTCACAGAGGTCGTCCACTTCGCGAAATCGATGATCAAGGACGAAATGACGAGGAGCCTGACCCAGCTGTCCCGATCGATCGCTTCGGCGAGGAAGAGCGGCGTTGAGGTGGTGAAGACGGAGCGCCTCGCAGAGGACGCCTCAAGAGCGATAGACAGGGACGAACTAGAACAGGCGCACCGCATCATGGAGGACGCGCAGAAAAACTTGGAGACGACAGTGATCCTCTACACGGAGATCTACGACCGCATCGTCGAGGTCTCCGACTTGCTAGAAGAGGCCGCAACCCATGGACGGGACACCAGCACGGCGTTGACGCTCCTAACCAAAACGAAGAGGCTCTTCGAATCGGGCAGATACGAGGAGGCGAAGGGGATCTCGATCACATGCCACGAAGAAACGGAGAAGATCGTGGCGCCGTTCATCGCATCGAGGAGAATCCCGCAGATCAGGGACCTAATGGCCATTTCAAAAAGGATCAACCTCGACGTAACCCCGGTCGAAAGCATACTCGCAAACGCTGAATCTCAGATTACGGCGGAGAACTACGTCAGTGCGCTTGGGTACGCGAAGGAGGCGGAGCGCCTCGTGCAAGATACGCTGACGAAGGGCATCTCCGGCGAGATCGCCGATTCGAAGTCATTGCTCTCAAGGGCTAAGTCATCAGGCGTCGACGTTCGCAGCACAGAAGGCATAATCACGAAGGCCGAGAGCCTCCTAAGCGAGAGACGATACAGCGACGCATTGAGAGCGATAGAGCTCGCGAAGAACGAGCTCGATCAGGGCATAGTAATGGAGAGAAAGGCGAACGAGCAACTCGACAAGGCGCAATCGGTTATAGCGGACGTGAAGGCGTTCGGAGTCGATATCACCCCGGCCAAGGATATACTCAAGCAGGCCGGGACATACTACCGGCTGGGAAGACACGGCATCGTTGTCGAGCTGGCCAAGAAGGCGGCGGAACAGGCGACACAGGCCGCCAGATCGAGCGTTCAGGAACGGCTGAACAAGGTCGAGATGAACTACAAGTCTTTGCGTCTTGAGGGACCAGATCTGAATTCAGTACTCAGGATCAGGGATGAGGTGGTCCAATTACTGGATCAGCGCAGGTTCAAAGAGACGGGCGCTTTGATCAGAACGATGGCAAGTGAGGTGGAGCGCGTCCAGGCACAGAAGAAGCAGACCTCGAAGGCGCTTCAGGATTTGCGCAAGCAGATGGAAGAGGCGCGCAAGCGCGGATTGCATGCAGACAAGGTCGATGCGCTGTTCGCGAAGGCTGACGAGAAGATGAGGGTGGGCGCGTTCTCGGAGTCCTTTGCCATCACGATAAGATGCGGAGAGGAACTCAGAGCACTGGCCGAGATGTTCGACAAGAGGAAAGCGGATCTCGACATTCTCAAGAAGGAGATTTCCGGACTGGAGGCCGAGGGGTATTTTGTGGAGGATGCCTCTGAGTTCATTAAGAAGTCGGAGGAATCTCTCAGAACGTTGGACTTCGAGAAGGCTATACTAAATCTTCAGAGAGCAAGAGTTGCCACGGACACGGTCATCGAATCGATGGCGAGGGACCGGCTAAAAGACCTCCAGGCGACGTACAAGACCGCGTTGAAACTGAAGATTGACGAGAAGTCGATGCCCTCGTACCTGAGTAAACTTGTGGCGACGCGCAAAGAGGAGATCCGTCTTGGGGACCTTGCGAAGATAAGAGACGGAATGGAGACGCTCCGGTCGCTCACGATGGACAAACTGACAAAGAGGGAGCTCGAGCTTCACGGTAGAATCGAGACGGCGAAGAGCACGGGGGCGGACGTCGGGAGGAGCAGAGTTCTGCTCATCAGGGCTCGGGAGCTCATCGGGGCGAAGAAGTTCGAAGAGGCTATCTCCGCCATTGACGAGGCCGGGAGTGGTATCACCGACGCGGTCGAGATGCGGAAGAGATACATGGAACTGAGACTGAGGTGCGAGAGCTTCCTGGAGAACGCCAAGAGAAGGGGAATGAAGGCCGACGAGATAACCGCGCTCTTCAACGAAGCGGAGGCGGAAAGAACCGGCGACTACGACCGGGCGACGCAGAAGATGGAGAAGGCACTCTTGCTCGTGGAGAAGGAGGTCTCCTCGCGGATGCCGGATGTCTCTGTCGACCTTGATTTCTTAGAGGAGCCGGCCGTCGGCAGGTGGATGAGGATGAGGGTCCGACTGCAGAACGAGGGGTCAGGAGACGCCAGGGACTTGGCCATCTCGATGTCCGGGGACGTCGACGTAAAGGGATTGAAACAGATGCCCGAGCTCAGGGCCGGAGAGAAGGCATCAATCAATCTCGAGATCCTTCCGAAATCCAAGGGGACTCTGACGGTGACTCTCAATCTTGTCTGCAAGCCCAGTCTCTCGGACGAACAGTGCGGCTTCGATTCGACGTTCGAACTGACCGTCCAATAGAACTTCTGCTGGCCGTTCGCACTTATTCTCGGGGATCAACAGATCCCCGAGGGGCTAATGGTTCACTGAATCGGGACGAATTTGTAACCGTAATAGATGACGCCGGCCGCTCCATCCTCGCCGAGCTTCCGCATAGTACTGCGCACCTTCATTCCTATCTTGACCTCGGCGGGATCACAATCGATCACTTGGCTCGTGAGCATCACGCCCTCGTCCATCTTTATCATCGCCACGACGTAGGGCTTCAGCATCTCAAACTGGCTTGGGGCGTCGTGAACGATCGAGAAGGAGTACACCTCTCCCTCTCCCCTGAGCTTGATCTCTTCCATCTTCCCAATGCTCTTTCTGTGGCAGATCGGGCATATGCTCCTCGGCGGGAAGATGACCTTACTGCAGACGCCGCATCTGCAAGCCTTCAGATTGTACCTACTCGGGTTCTCCCTCCAGAATCTCGCCGTCGGCATCTAGATCGCCTCCAGTATGTGAACGACGACCGTCCCACCAGCCCCACCGACGTTATGCGCAAGACCGATCTGCGCGCCCTTGACTTGTCTCTTTCCGGCCTCGCCCCTCAACTGGGTGACGATCTCTACGATCTGCGCGACGCCGGTCGCTCCGATGGGGTCGCCCCTCGCCTTCAGCCCGCCGGACGAGTTGACCACGACCTTCCCGCCGAACGTAGTTTGGCCCTCCTCGGTCGCTTTCCCCCCCTCGCCTTTCTCGAAGAATCCGAGGTCCTCTATCGCAAGTATCTCACTGATAGTGAAATTGTCATTGATCTCGACCACATCCACGTCCTTCGATCTTACTTTCGCCTGCTTGAAGGCCCTCGCAGCGGCAACCTTGTTTGCATCGAAAGTGCAGATGTCCGTCCTATGATGCAACGCCAGAGTGTCCGACGCCTGGGCCGATGCGCTGATCTTGATTGGAGCATCCGTGTACTTCTTCGCTTTCTCCATCGCACAAAGGACGACCGCGGCGGCGCCATCGGAGTTCGGTGCGCAATCGAACACGCCCAGCGGCTCGGCGACCGGGGGAGACCTCAGAACTGTCTCGAGCAATACCTCTCTCTGGAACTGCGCCTTTGGGTTCAGAGCTCCGTGCTTGTGGTTCTTCACAGCGACCTGGGCGATCTGCTCCCTTGTTGTGCCGTATTCGTGCATATGCCTCCTCGCAATCATCGCATGAAGCGAGGCGAAGGTCGCACCGAAAATCGCCTCCCACTGCTGGTCCTCGGCGGAGGCCTGGATGGCAACGGACATCGCATCGGGGACGTCCGTCATCTTCTCCGCTCCTCCAACAACGACTATGTCATGGAGGCCGGAGGCAATGGCCATGTATCCCTGCCTGATCGCAAGACCTCCGGACGCCCCGGCGGCCTCGACTCTCGTTGCAGGGATGTGATCTCTTGCCATTCCAGAGTAGTCGGCGATGACCGCCCCGATGTGCTCCTGCTCAATGTATCTCCCGCCCGACATATTCCCGACGTAGAGCGCGTCGATCTCGTCTGCGGAGAGGTTGGCGTCCCCTACAGCCATCAGCCCGGCCTGGATGCCGATCTCTCTAAACGAAAGGTCCCACAGCTCTCCGAACTTCGTGTCCCCTATGCCTATGACGGCGACTTCCCTCACGATACCGCCTCCGCCAACTTGATCATGCCCTTGAATTTCGCGTACGTGGCGTAATCAATGAACTTCTTGTTCTCGACGAACTGCCGTACGGTCGGAGCAGCATCTCTTCGGTACTGAAGTATCTCCGGACGGACGGTGATGTCGAACCCGTCGCTCCCGGCGCCGGACCCGTACGCAACGGCGAATATCCTCTCGCCGGGCTTCGCTACATCTAAAATCGCTGCTAGCCCGAGCGGCACCGACCCGCTGTAGGTGTTGCCGATGAACGGCGTCAGAAGGCCAGTCTCGATCTGGTCCTCGGTGAACCCGAGCTGCTTCGCCACCCTGACCGGGAACTTGCCGTTCGGCTGATGGAAGATCGCATAGTCATAGTCCTCGGGCTTCGTCTTCACGATCTCCATCAAGCCTCTCCCGCAGTGAATCACGTGCTTGAAATAGGCGGGCTCGCCGGTGAATCTTCCCCCGTGGCTTGGATACGGCTGCCCATCCCTCCTCCAGAAGTCAGGAGTGTCAGTTGTGTAAGAGTATGTATGATTGATCCTGGCAATCAACTTCTTGCTGCCGATGAGGAATGCGGCGCCACCAGCTGATGCGGCATACTCGAGCGGGTCGCCTGGCGCCCCTTGGGAGGTGTCCGATCCAATTGCAACGCCGTACTTTATCATCCCCGAACCGACGAGGCCCATGCAGGCCTGGATCGCGGCGGTCCCGGCCTTGCATGCGAACTCGAAGTCCGCGACCGTCAGGTTAGGTGACGCCTCTATCGCCTCAGCCACGATCGTTCCGGTCGGCTTCACGGCGTACGGATGTGACTCAGAACCGACGTAGATGGCCCCGATGTCGCAGGGATCTACAGACACCCGCTTCATCATATTCCTCGCAGCCTCGACAGATATTGTGATCGTATCTTCATCCGGAGAGGGAACGGACTTGCTGAAAATGAGCAGGCTCCTGCTCATCATTTCCCCGTCTATCCCCCATACCCTCCCGATCTCCTGGGGGGTTATCCTGTATCTCGGAACATATGCTCCATAACTGACTATTCCAACTTCCAATTTTCCACCTTCTAACCCAATCGCTCCAATCTCTCGACCAGTGTCTGCATCGGCAGGTCGGTCTTTATGAGCGGGATGCTTTCCAGCGTGGCGAGCCTAATCGCGAGCTCGTCGACGTGCTCTGGCCTATGATATCCGACCATAGCCGGTTTCAAGGGATGTGCTCTGATGGCGATCATAGGCGACCGCCCATACTTGACCCCAGTGAATATTAGCGCCCTCTCGCTACTCCAACCGTATATCTGAAGATAATCGAACGAACTAAGGGAAGTTATGGCTGTGACAGAGTCGATGACGGTGTACCCGTGTATGTCCCTGTCCAGGGAGACCGATCTCGTCATGTTCTCCCCTTCGATCGCATCGATGAAGTTCGAAGCGGGCATGGAGGTCTTGAACTCCTTCATGCTGATGATGAACTCACTTCTCTCGCCCAGATCGTATTTCTTTAGGGTCTTGCCGCCCCTCGTCTCGTCGATGTCGATCAACCCGTCAACAATCCTCCGCACGATGACGATGCCCGGCGACTTCCTTCTTCCAGACTCGTAATCGCTGATAACTGAAGGAGACACTGCAAGCTGTCGCGCGAGATCCTGCTGAGATATGCCGAACTCCTCTCGCCACTTCCTAATCGTCTTGCCGGCGTCCGTTGAAAGAGTGATATCTCCAGCGATCTTCTCCCTGAGCTGCTCTTTCATGACTGGAAGGTAAAAAATGTCCGTATATAAATGTGTCGAATATTGTATACGACATTCTCCGAAGTAATCGGGGTGAGGGACCGCCAATAGATATTTAATTGAGGTACCCATTTCGAAAAGCGCTAAGATCGGCACGGGGCTGTGGGGTAACTTGGCTATCCTTGTAGCTTCGGGAGCTATAGATTCCGGTTCAAATCCGGGCAGCCCCATCTGACACTTCTGACAGATAAGCGAAGCGGATCGTAGAGTCGATTCATCTCATTCTCCGCTTGTAAGCCATTGAGGAAGAAGGATCTTCAGCCCGTATTCGAAAATCCCCCTTCTTTGTCCAATCATTGTCGTAAGTCTTCCATGATCCGCGTTAGAAAGGAAATCGTTTGCTGGCGCATTAGGAGAAGTTGATGCGATCCGTGGCTCATTCAGACAATGTCCCATATATTCCTTCTGGATTCTTGACGGATCCCATTCCAAATAACTCTTCTTAAGTTTCTGTGTATTCAATGGCACAGTTGTTGCAATTATATTTAGGGGGTGTGTGGTTAAGGATCCTTGACTGTCTTGGAATGGGACGATGTGGTCGAATGATATGTCTCCCCGTGGGAGCGATCCCGGGATATATGCATCAAAAAGATACTGCATCCAAAGGGAGAACAGCATGTCTTTCTTATCTGCCTGCCTTTTGTTGGAAGGTGAGAGACTGTCCAAGAGACTCTTCCATTGTGTGAACTCGTAAGTGGAGTTTGCAATCACTCTGCCATTCGAGTCAATATGGGAGTCTAGCCATTCTTTCAACTTACTGTCACCAGTGCCGGCCCACTTTTCAGTGCATAGCATCTCCCGAAACAACTCCTCGGTCAGCACTCTGAGATTCAACTCGTCATTTTGCAGAAGCCTGAAACCACGAGAAGGATCTTTGTCTCTGTTCAATTTCCCCATTTGCGCAGCAATCAATATGAGGCCTGCCAAAGGATAGGCAGGAATGATGTCTGATTTGAACTCGGAGTACTTCAAAAAGAGTTTGTACCTGTTGCTAGCATTCTTGTTGGTTAGCAGGTCTCCTGTGCATATTAAGAGATCGACCGCTTCTCGCAATTTGTCTGCATCTGCAATGACTTCTCTGATATTGCTCGCGACTACTCTTCTTAGATCATGAGTAAGATGCCCAGAGACTAGTCTGAATCCCAAGCCATCGATCTTGAGTTTCTGGCCATTCCTTGGAATAAGTCCTGTAGCCATCTTTGGGTCTTCGCCTGATAGTATCAACTGCAAATACTCCCCAACTGTGAAAAACGCATCCCAGAAACTGTCATTTGTGGTTGGTCTCGCAGCAATCTTGCCTTTGCCGCGATACATTCTAGATATCTTCTCAACCATGTTGTCTTGCATCGTGTTGTACTGCGTTTTGCTAACGTATTTGTCCTTCAGGAACCTATCATTTGTCTTGAGTTGTTCCCACCATAGGATGTCTTGCCCAGTCGAGTTAATCAAGTAATAAATCTGAACAGTGATCTCTGGATCAATATCATCCAGTTCTTGTATGACCATTTTCCGTTGAGATATTATTGTTTCGAAATTCTTCATCCTGTCAACAAGCCGCTCGTAGTTCGGGTCCAACAGTGCTTCTCCGACTCTTGTGCGGGTCAGTTCCTTCCTTGCTGTCTTAAACACTTCTTCGCTGGCCTCGGATTTCTTCTTGCTGGTCATTTTGGGTTTAAGCAGAGTGACTAGATTGTTGAATTCATCTCTCATCTGTTGTATTGCAGGCTCTTCAACCTGATTCTTCCTTGGTTTCTTCACCCAATCTAGAATGTAAACGAGTGGATTGTCCAGGAATTCGAAAATCGTATTTAGCCTCTGCTGTCCGTCTATTATGTCGTGAGAAAAGGTATCCTTTTGCGACATTTTCGGGAACATGATATTTGAGGGCATAGCCATCCTATACCGGTATAGGATAATGATGCCAGTTGGATAGTCCCGCATGAGGGATCCGATGAAGGCCGCTTTGTCGGATGCTGACCAAACCGTGCTTCTTTGGTACCCAGCGACACCAAGGTCGGGATATGCTCCTCGAAGACCCGATATAGGAATTGTCGAAGTCTCCATGACAAACCCCCAAGTTCATATCTATTTGCTGATCCACCTATAAACCTTCTTGCGATTCCGTTGTTAAGGTAGTAATTGGCGGTGAAGAAAAAAGTAAAGGGGTTTGTTCCGGCAAACAACAATTTGCACGAAACCCCGTTATTGAATCATTTTTCCGCCCGACTGGCTAGTCATTTGTTCAAATCCGGGCAGCCCTATCCACCTATTCTGACAGTTCTGACGGCAGATTGGTGGACTCGATTTCGACTTTCGTATGCCTTCATATCCCCTAGCGTCTACCGGACCAACGTGTCCTGTGGTCCTTGCCTCGAGAAATCTATTTAGACAGAGCATGTCCTGATCGTCCAAGATGAAGATATTGATCTTCACTGAGGGCACGATCCTAACGCACAAGAACTGGGTCGAACTTGAAAGGGAGGAGGTTGTCCGTAGAATCCGGGACGGCATCAATCTAGATCTGGCATACTTCACGGCAAGCGTTCCGATCGGGAACAGTGTTGGAAAGATAAGAAAATGGGCCGGCCAGGGGGCCGAGATAGTCTATCTCACATCACGGAGGAAGCAAGAAGAGATTGCGGCGATCCAATCGGTTCTTGAAACATTCGGATTCCCGCAGGGGAAGCTTCTGTTCAGGATCGGGAGCGAGAGTTACGGAGAAGTGGCGTCAAGAGAGCGGCCGGACGTACTTGTCGAAGATGATTGCGAGAGCATTGGAGGGGAATCGGAGATGACCTACCCGCATCTGAGTCCCGCCGTGAGACCCAGAGTGAAGTCGATCGTGGTCAAGGAATTCTTAGGCATCGACGGTCTTCCCGAGAGCATTTCCGACCTCCTGAGATACTGAGTCTCGTTTATCGACTTTCTGACTGGACTTACACTTCTGACAGTTCTGACGGCAGGTGGGGAGCGCGGATGAAGAAAAAGAGTAATCGAATTGATGGTTCTGTAGAGTAGGGACGGTGCGCGGTTGACCCATTGCTGGATGCCCGTAGCCAGCCATCCCCCTCTCTGAACTGAACGTGCATCTTTCGATGCATTCGGCTCTCCATGTCAGAACTTCTAATCTGCAAATTGGCACGACACGAAATCTTCAAGAAATGTTAGAACCTTGTCAAAGTCGTGTCTGTTGGAGAACGGCGCAGAAGCAGGTTCGAATATCCGAACGCCT
>JBEKKT010000016.1:0-37807 GCA_050010535.1 Methanomassiliicoccales archaeon
ATCTATCCCGAGTCTGTGAAAGATTCTTATATCTGCGGGGAAATGGTTTCAAACAAGGGGAGGGAGGAATGGTCGAAACGACGAAATGTGAGGTAAAATGCGGGAACTGTCGGAAATGGTTTCGTTCGTCCGTTCAATTCGGGACCGCTGAAGACTATTTCACAACACATGTGAACGTTGATGAGATATGCCCATTCTGTCGACATAGGACGAGGTTGGACAAGGGCAATATGCGGTTTGCTGAGAGGAGAGAGAACGGAAGGGTTACCTACATTGAAGGAAAAGATGTTTTTTGACCTCAGTAATCAATAGGACGGATTCCGTTGCAGTTTCTGACGGTTCGGACGGTTCTGAATGAGTATGGGCGTGACAATAGAAACCAATGCTCAATGCAGATTCACTCTGATTTCGTAATCAGACCTGCATCGATGATGTCTTCGCTCGCCATTGTCGAGCCGTGTTCAGTCCCTCTTTCGATGCTGAAGTAATCGGGATCATCCGACCCGTAGTGAATTACCCACACATGGTCATCTTCTGGCTTTCCTCGTAGCCGTACGTATCCTTCAGGACGGGGGTTAATCTTCGCACCATACTGCTCGATCACATTGACCAGAGGCTTATCCGATAAGGCAAATTGTGGGATCTCCGCCCTCTTATTGACGAATAGGAGCACTCCTCTAAACTGGGACAGGACGATGAGGGGTGCAACCGGCGAGTATTTGAAAAGTGGTAACTCGATAAACCGGGTTGGACATTTTTCTTCCGCAGTCTTCCGATAGCTTCTGACAAATTCATTGAAGTACGGAACAACCCATTCCGCGTTTGTTCCAGCCTTGTACTTCAATCGTGGTATTCCTTCTGTACGAGTTAGTATGAAGCAATAATCCTTTTTCGCCGTATCGCTCAACTGATTCCAAATGTGGGGCGCGATTTTCAGGAACGATTCATCGAACTGAGCATCCGGAAATGATTCCCTTGCCTTTCGAATGCTATTCAACTGGTTGGAGTATTCTGTTACATTTATATTAGTCTTCTGAACGCTTCCTCCAACACCCAATCACAGTAGTGAGATATTTCCCTCTTTGCTTGTTGTCTCAAATACACCCTTGACCCTATGCGCCATGGAACGCCAACCCCCCCTGTCCATTTGTTACGCGAAGTGCTTATTAATACCTTTTCGTCGAATCAGAGAAGAAAAAAGAACCGGAAGAGGTTTGCATCCTGGAGGAAAATGCCTCAGAAACGGCACTTTTTGCCTCGAGCCAGTGCTATTTCGTGCCGATATAATGGTTTCGGAAATACTCGATGTCATACTCCTTCGCTAGGTCACTGGCCTGCGTGAAACTACTATCCACGGATCTTCTTCAGGACTTCATCCTCTTTGATTCCTGCCAGTACCTTCGCATATTCCGCTTTCAGCGGGAGGTTCCCCTGGCGGAGTATCATTATCCGCTGCGCCTGCGGGGATCCAGCTCCATGCATCGCCTCTATCAGGGCGGTGCCGCCAGAGAGATTCTCCACCAGCCTTACGAGACGCGCACGCTCCTCCACCGATACGCCCTCCTTTGCTTTCATATACTTCTCTACATATTTGCCGATCTTCTCATTCTTGAAATCTTTCTGGGATGGCAGCGTCGCAACGATTCCACCAGCAATGTCCTGGGAAATCCTGCAGATCTCGTAGATCAGCCTGGTCACGTTCTGCTTCGTCACGTTCGCAAGGAGAGGGTCGACCATGTACGTTCCTGACTTTGTCGGTGCACCCTCGCTCGAACAGGCAATGGATCCACAGTACAAGGTTTCGGTTAGGTGGACCATCTCTGTGAGTTTGTCCTTGACATGAGACGCATCCTGCACTCCGTGGGCCTGGGCAAGGCCGTAGCTTGCCCCGATTATCACGTCGCTCACACCGGCTTTGCAGCCGCCGTAGTTCTGCCTGTGGTAGGACGCGAAGCGCTCGACGAGCATCCCTGAGAACTCGGATTCTCCGGCCATGAAGACACGTTCGTTGGGAATGAAAACATCGTCAAAGACCACGAGAGCTTCTCCTCCCACGATACCATACCCAAGGTTACCTCTGTCGATGTCCTTCTCGAACTTTCTGATGTCGTTGGTCTGCCTTCCCAGGATGTGAACAATGCCCTTCTCGTCCGAAGGCACCGCAAATGAGACTGAGTACTCGGCATCGTTCGCCGTCATGTTGAGGGTCGGCATGACGAGCATCATGTGCGAGTTCGCCGAGCCGGTCTGGTGTGCCTTTGCTCCCCTGACTACAATACCGTCGTCCCTCCTCTCGACGATGTGTACAAACATGTCGGGGTCTGCCTGCTGGCTCGGCCTGAGACTCCTGTCTCCCTTCACGTCCGTCATCGCACCGCCGATCATCAGATCCTTTTGCTGGACATTCCTCATAAAGTCCTTGACGCGTTCGAAATATTTGGTGCCGAGCTTCTGGTCCATTTCGTAAGTCGTCGTGTAGACGGCGTTCATCGCGTCTAGACCGACGCACCTCTGGAAGCAGGATCC
Organism: Methanomassiliicoccales archaeon; assembly: GCA_050010535.1. Classification (GTDB taxonomy): domain Archaea; phylum Thermoplasmatota; class Thermoplasmata; order Methanomassiliicoccales; family JACIVX01; genus JAJRAG01. The sequence continues at coordinate 2,527 of JBEKKT010000016.1, forward strand.
AGTCTTCCTTCCGATCATCCTGAGCATTTTGACCTTCTTGACAAGGTCTTCGGAACTCTGGTGAATGTGTGTGAAACGGTTGATCTTGTTGCCGGTCAGGTGTGAGATCGCAGTCATTAGGTCCGTGCATTGCGGGTCATGCGCGAGCTCGTAGGTCATCGCCACGGCATTGGCATGTTCCCACGTGAATGGATGGTCCGCGACGCTGTCGATCCTTTCTCCAAAAACGTATGCCTCGGTCTTCATTTTCCGCAGGCTTTCAAGGTATTGTCTGCCGTTCATCATCGTGTTCAGCTCCCATTGGGACTGGATGGTAACGCGGGGACTTACGTGACATCGGGTATATATCTGTTGGCGGCGCTGGGTCACGTCACTCGTTGGTTTGGTGTGACGAGGTCCCTTTCAACAAGCAAATTTGATTTATACTCGTCAAGCACTTTTCCCGCCGGGTGAAACGGTGATATTCCGAGGAAAGGACGCTAAGGTTGCGAAACCAGTTGAGGGCATACTCCGCAGGATGCTGGCGTGTGGCAAGCGCTGCCAGATCATCGAATTCAAGCTTAGCAAAGGCGCTAAGATACCCGGACACAAACATCCCCATGAGCAGATCGGCTTTCTGGAAAAGGGTCGGTTCAATATAGTCATCGGGGACAAGGAATACACGCTCGGGGAAGGGGATGGCTACTGGATAGAACCGAACGTTGATCATAGCGTCGACGTGCTCGAGGACTCGATCGCCATCGACGTCTTCGCGCCTCCGCGTGAGGACTTCATGTGACAAAGGGTGCAAGAATCGCAGCTTTAGATCAAGGCGACAGCCTCAGGTGGGGAAGAGCTGCCTCATTAATTCCACGAGGATGATCAGCGCGACGGTCATCCCGATAACGAACCAAGGGTTTATCCTGAGCGCTTTCTCGTCCTCGGAGTCGAAGTATCTGATAAGACCAGCCGCGGATTGAAATCCTTCGTTCTTCTTCTTTGGCATGTCCCTTTCGCTGCTGTCATCGCGTGTCGCGGTATAAATATGTTTGCGGCGGTTTGGTTAGACCCTCAGAAATGCCAAGCGAGGACGTCAATGTCGCTGAGTCACATAGGTTTATATTTCGGCTGCCTGTTTGCACCAGTTTGATATCATGCATTGGTCGGACGTGATAGCCAAGACGCTCGTTTCGAGAAGCACCAAGCATCTCATTTCTACCGGCATCAGCCCCTCGGGTTTCATACATGTCGGCAGCCTGCGCGAGGCGATCACCGCCGAGGCCGTCCATAAGGCCGTCAACGAGCTCGACGCTGATGCAAAGCTGATCTACCTGGTCGATTCCTTCGATCCACTCCGAAGGCGATACGCGTTCTTGCCAGAATCCTACGAGCAGGAGGTGGGGAAGCCGTTATATAGCATCCCTTGCCCGTGCGGCGAGCACACGAACTACGCCCATCACTTCATCCAGCCCTTTCTCGACGCCATCCGCGAACTCGGAGTGAAGCCCGAGGTGTTCTGGACCCACGAATTGTATTCGACTGGGAAGCTCGCCGGAGCGATCGACAACGTGATCAAGGAGAAGGAGAAGGTCGCCAAAATACTCAGGGAGGTGACGGGAAGGGATGTGCCTGCGGATTTCTTCCCTTACAGCCCGCGTTGCCCCGCGTGCGGCCGATTCGCCGAGGTAACGATAGCTGGCTATGAGTTTCCATTCGTATCGTACAAGTGCGCATGCGGCCACGAAGGGAAGGCGGACGTCCGCAAGGATGATGGCAAGCTCCCCTGGCGCATCGAGTGGGCCGCGAAGTGGAAGATATTGGGCGTTACCTGCGAGCCGTTCGGAAAGGACCACGCAGCCGCTGGCGGTTCGTATGATACAGGCGTGAGGTTCGCCCGGGAGATATTCGGCATCGAGCCCCCGTATCCGATCCCCTACGAGTTCATACAGCTCAAGGGAAAGGGCCAGATGCACAAATCTTCCGGGTCGGTCGTGACGGGTGTTGACGCGCTCAAGATCACTCCCGCACCTGTTCTCAACTACGAGGTGCTGCGTTACAACCCGGACCGTCACATCGATTATGACCCCGACCTTGGGATCCTAGACATTGTGGACGAGTATGATCGCGTGGAGAAGATGTACTATGCCGGTGGCGCTGGAGAGAAGGAGGAAGACTTGCTTCGCGCCTACGCACTGGCCCAGCCCAACGGCCCCCGTCGAACGATGCCGTTCCAGATCCCATACAGGCATCTCGTCAGCGTCGTGCAATGCACCGATTCCTTCGACGGGGTCATCGATGTTCTGAAAAGGACCGAGCACGCAGAGAGCATCGATATCAAGGATCTGGGGCTGCTCAAGCAGAGGGTTGATTGCGTCAGGTATTGGCTCGACCATTTCGCTCCTGACGAGGTGAAGTTCTGCATCGCCATGGAGATGCCAGATGTGAAGCTTACAGAGCAGGAGATCTCTTTCATGAAATGCCTCTCGTCCTCTCTCACAGACGTTGCATGGGAGGGCAATATGATTCACGACGCCGTCTATGAGTGCGCGAAGTCGAGCGGTCTCGGGGCCGGCAAGGGGTTCCAGGCTCTGTATCAGGTCTTCGTCAACAGGCGCTCGGGACCGCGCCTTGGTTACTTCCTGTCGACCTTGGACAGGGATTTCGTCATGAAGCGAATAGACCGAGTTGCACAGATGTGATAGTCCTTTCTAGACTCTATACGCTGTGAACCCCCGAGCTTCTATCTCATCACCCCGAGCTCTGTCAGTTTCTCGGGCAGATAGGTATCCGTCACATAGTCGAGACCGTATTTCGCCAGCGCCTGCTGCTCTGCCTTCCTGTTCAGCTGAAGCATCGTCTCGATCTCCCCTCTCCAGAATTCGTCGTTGAACCGCGGGTCCTTGAGTTCTGCGTTCAAAGCGCGGATGTCCACGTCTGTGAGCTTGTCGGTCGGAAGCTTGTAATTCACTATGTCCGAGGCCGTTATTCCGACGAACTCTGCGGTTGGCGTGGCGAGGTACTCGGAGATGTGAGCGGTCTTGATCGCTCCGAATGCGAGTGAGGCGTATATCCTGAAGGACCACGGATCTCCGTCGGTGAAGGCGACCACCGGCAGGTTCATCTCCTCGTTCACTCTCTTGATGAACCTCCTCGTGCTCCTGGCCGGCTGGCCCTTCAAATGCACTAGAAGCGCACCTGCGCTTTCCTCGAAGCCGTTCTCGACCAACCTGTCGAACATACCGCCGGTCTCGATTGCTAGAACGAACTTGGCATTCGATTCCACGAGTTTGATCTTGTCCTTCTCGACATTATAGGGAATGCCGTATCCAGAATCCCCGACGTCGTCCCGGCAGTTGATCTTTTTCACCTTTCCCTTCCTGTCCGTCTCGGTCAGGACGAGATCCCCGATGACGCTGGCTCCATTCTCCTCGGGCCTGAGCTTAAAATCCTCCCTCATGCATTTCGTGACGATTTCCAGATCCTCTGCTAGAAGGTTCGATTCGTCCTGGGAGCCGAACTTCCCCTTTCCCCAGCCCTCGGATATGTAATACATCTCTCTCAATGTGGAGGACTTGTTCTGGGCGATCATTTCCTCTATGAACTCGAGGACGAACATCGTTCGCAGGAGCATTTGGGCCCCTTTGGTCTTCTTGGCCGAACGGGCACCCGCGGCCTTCCCGTATTTCCAGACCCCGAGCTTCGGGTCGAATCTGATGTTGCTCTTCGTCCTGAGGGGAATCACCATCTTTGGGACCTTTCCGGCAGACAACTGGTCGTATATCGAGTTCGCGATCTCGTAGAGTTCCGCGACCGCGTCGTTGCTGACGTTGTCCTCGGGGCCGTGCTCATTGCTCGTCATTCAGCACCTCCACCTGTTCGTCGTAGTCCACTTCTTCTTCCTCGGCTTCTTCGACCGCTTCCGGAGCCTCCACCTCAGTTACGGCAAGCGCATCCACATCCCAGTCACCCGGAAGAGGATCGGCGCCGATAACGAAGACCGGGTTGATGCCGCTCGCGTAGATCTCGTTCTCCTCGTACGCATCGGCATCAAGACCTTTCAGATCGAACGAGATCTCAGCCTTGGCGGTCGAGGACAGGCGTCTCAATTCCCAGGTCACCTTTTGACCGTCCTTGATTTCGGACGGCATGGGCTTGACACTCCTTTCGTCCAGCGATCCCTGCGGTACCACGAGGTGCAGATTGAAGCTCTGAGACTTTGGAGTGTAGTTATAGATTGTAACTCGGACCTTGTGCCTATTGCTCTCGTACTGGATCGAGTCGTCTATCCAGACGACGTTCATGATCTTCGTTATCGTCCCGTTGAGCGACGGGACCTCCTTGCCGACGATCTTTGCGGACTTCTGGGCTATGAGCGGGAGTATCTCCTGGACAATTTCGAACTTCGCCTTCGTCTTCCCTTTGGTCTCTTTCTTGTTGAGGTGGGTCTTCAACATCCTGCCGCACGCTTTCAAGGCTAGCTCCGCCTCCTCCTGCATCTCCGGGATGTTGGCGATAGCCTCCTTGGCCTCGGAAGTGAACGGGATCTTGGTCGAAGCAACGTGCACCAGGATAATCGCCGGGCCGTAGGGGATGCCCTCGCCCCCCCGCTGTTCAAGGCCGTACCTCCTCCAATCCATATGTTCGATCGCTTTCGTGATGACGCACGCTCCCTGCTGGTAAAGCAATGGAACGCGGTTGGCAAAGCGCAGGATCGTGACCGGCTGGTCTTTCGGAATGTCCCCGCCGTATACGATGCCGACCTCGACGATGAACGGATTCCCCTGGTACACGCTCGGCTCTCTCGTGACGGGGGGAGCGTAGAACTCTGGCTTCGCCTCCTCCAAAACGTTCTTGAGCCCCTTTCGGATGAGCGCCTCGCCTATCGGTGAAAGGCAGTCGGTCTGCGGGGCCATTATCTTGACGGAGGACATAGCGCCTATGAGCTGTTTGTACTGTTCAAGGGTGAGGTCTTGGGGCTTCATATCTTCGGACAGCCAGGCTTTCTCGCATATCTCCCTCGCGACCCTCTCACTGATCCTGTTGAAATCACTCCTCAGGAACTTAGACAGCCGGTTTGCGGTCGTGACCTTCGTCATGTTCATGAGGACGCCTAGTTCGAGCCCTTCCGGGTGGGGCTTTATCTCCTTAGTGGGCGATGGCATGCTGTCCGTCGCTCTCTCGAATATGAACTTCTTTCCATCCGGATCGGTGAAAGTGATGGCCGCATGCGGATTGACGATGGCGGTCTCCCTTAGATACTCGAGGACAGACTGCTTTCCCACCACGTAACGGCCGTTCATGTAGAACTCGATCTTCGTTCCATGTTCCTTTTCGTCCCAGATGACGAAGTCCTCCTTGAGGACGTCAGGCGCGTTCTTCTTCGTGTTCACCATGATGTCCATCTTGACGGCAGCGCCGTTCTGCTCCGTCTTCGAAACGACGGTGGCAGGCTTTCCGGTCGTGATCTGGCCATACATGACCGTTGCGGATATGCCAATCCCCTGTTGCCCCCTGGACTGTCTCAGCGAGTGGAATCTTGAGCCATACAGAAGCCGCCCGAAGACGTTCGGGACGACGCGGGGTATGATTCCCGGGCCATTATCCTCGACCGTGACCTTGTACTCGTTCTGATCGATCCTGTTTATCTCGATGATGATCTCCGGAGGTATCGACGCCTCCTCGCATGCATCGAGTGAGTTATCCACGGCCTCTTTGACCCCCATGATGAGGGACTTGGTGGCGCTGTCGAATCCCAGTATCTGACGGTTCCTCTCAAAGAACTCCGAGACAGATATTTCCTTTTGCTTCTTAGCTAGCTGCTCCGCTATTGAGGCCATAACAACATCTCAAGGATTGCTTAATCCGACTGGGTGCATCCCGATGGCGATATTTGCGGTGTCGTAGATAAAGGTTGCCGAAAGGTCACTGGAATTCTCAGTTCTCGAATTCCTTCCCGCAGTTCCAGCACTTCTTGTCGGTTTCCTTCACCTTCGCCCCGCACGACGTGCAGATAAGCTCAGCCTCCTCCTCGAAAGGCTCGCCGCAGTGTGGACACTTCTTTGCGTTGACCGGGACCTCTGCGCCGCACTCGGAGCAGACGAACTTCTCGACGATCTTCGTCTTCACCTCATTCTGCGCTTCCTTGCCCTTCTCCGGTTTCGCAGCAGCTTTATTCTTCTTATCCTCTTCCGGCTTCTTTCTGAGCCCCTCTGCGCGTTTCTTCGAACTATCCATCCACCAGGTCAGCGCGAGGATCATATAGAACAATGTGCCGATCTGCAGCCATACGAGCAGCATCCTCGTGTAGAGCATCTGCTCTATGAGGGCCCCATCCGAGATCGCCAGGGGTCCGAAACCTGGGTTGGGGGTCTTGTGCCAGATCGTACCATCGAATGTCGTGAAATAGTATGCATATATACCAGCGGGAATGGTTTTGTTGAGAACGAAGACCTGGCCGCCCGGAACCGGCGCCGGTTCGTAAGGCGACATCGTCTGGTTTATAGAAGAGATATCTCCTGGGAAGATATTCGAGATGTTCGCCCATACCTGACCAGATGCATTTCCGTTAGTAAGCATCACCGAGAATGTGAATATAGTGGAATCGTCCCCTCTGTATGGTTCGACCGTGCCGTTGACCAGAACATTGTCATCTGAGCTGATGTGGTCACCGGGGTAGCCCGTGTAGGCATAGAAGCTCGACACGGCAAAGGCGAGCCCAAGGTAAATAAACAGAGCCAGGCCGAATAGGGCCAGCTTCTTCCTGTTTTTCAGCCCGAAGTAGAACGGAATCCCATAGGCAAGAATGGCAATAAGGATCAGTGACAGGCACTCGTACCAGAGAAATAGGAGCAGCAATGTCGTTATAACGACAGTCAATGCAAGACCGATCGGTATGGCGTATTTCTTCCCCTTGAACTCGCCAAACTTCTTCTTGAAATCCCCCGCGGGAGACATTGCAACCCCATATCCCTGGCGTGTTTAAATCTTTTCATGCGCCCTCGGACCGGTCTCATGCGAGGGACCGTTAGCATCATCAGGCTGAATCGGCAAGGATTAAATACTACTGATAAGGATGCAAAGTTCTCCAGGTGTCATGATTCGATGAAAACAGCGGTCGTTGCGATAGGTGGAAATGCCGTTCTCAGGGCAGGCGAGGAAGCGACACTCGAGAACCAGATGGCGAACCTGCGAAGGACCTGCGCGCACCTGGCAAGGATGATATGTAACGGATACGACATGGTTCTGACCCATGGCAACGGCCCGCAGGTCGGGAACATACTCCTTCAAAACGAGATCTGTCGTGAAGACGTGCCGGCGATGCCCCTTGACGTCTGCGTCGGCGAATCCCAGGGCCAGCTCGGCTACATGATTCAGCAGGCTCTCACCGAAGCCGTTCGGAACGAGGGGTTGGACAAGGTGGTAACTTGTGTCCTTACCAGAGTTGTCGTGGACCCAAACGATCCCGCATTTGAGAATCCGACTAAGCCAATCGGGCTCTACTACTCGGAGGAAGAAGCGGCCGAGTTGAGGAGGACGAGGGGCTGGACCTTAGTTGAGGACATCAAGAGGGGAGGTTACAGGCGTGTCGTGCCGTCGCCAGAGCCAGTCTCCATAGTCGAAAGGAGCGCCATAAGACGCCTCGTCTTCGGTGGTGAGTCCCAGCCTGAGGTCGTGATAGCTGCTGGTGGAGGCGGGATCCCAGTGTTCATGAAAAACGGGAGACATGAAGGCGTCGAGGCCGTCATCGATAAGGATTTGGCCGCGTGCGTACTTGCATGCGATATCCAGGAGAAGTTGTTGATCTTGCTGACGGACGTCGACCGCGTCTATTTGAACTACGGCACTGACCATGCCAAGGCTTTGGTCAACATCACGACCGAAGAGCTGGAGCGCTGCGAGATCGAAGGCCAATTCCCACCTGGGACCATGGGTCCAAAGATCCGTGCGGCGGTAAGGTTCCTTCGACATGGGGGAGAAAGGGTGATAATCACGTCCCCCGAGCTCCTCGAGGCCGCGTTGGATGGAAAGGCAGGCACTCACATAACACGCTAGGGTGGACACATGTCGCTGACGATTGAGGAGCAGATAAAGGCCACCGAAGAAGAGATATCGTCGACGGACTACAACAAGGCCACTCAGCTGCACATCGGGAGACTGAAGGCGAAGCTGGCCAGGTTGAAGGGTGAGCTTGAGAAGCGGCGTTCTACCGCAGTTCCCAGCAAGGGATACAGCGTCAAGAAGTCGGGGAATGCGACGGTGGCGATTGTCGGTTTTCCAAGCGTTGGGAAATCTACCTTGTTGAACAATCTCACCGGCGCGAACAGCCAAGTCGCGGAGTATAAGTTCACTACCATCGATGTCGTTCCGGGAATAATGTATGAGGAGAGCGCAAAGATCCAGGTTCTGGACCTTCCCGGTCTCATCAAGGATGCTTCGAAAGGCAAGGGGCGGGGTAGGGAGGTCCTTTCCGTCGTCCGATCGGCCGACATGATCCTTCTCATGCTGGACGTATATGAGACGAACGTCCAGGTTCTTATAAGGGAGCTGGAAATAGCGGGCATACGCTTGAATCAGAATCCTCCAGATGTGGTCGTGACGAAGACCGAGAAGGGAGGTGTCCTTATCAAAGCGACGGTCCAGCTCACGAAGATTGACGAAGAGATGGCGAAGGCAATTGTGTCTGAATATGGATACATAAATGCAGAAGTCGTGGTAAGGGAGGACGTATCCGAGGACCAGCTCATCGACGTTCTCGCCGGGAACAGGGTCTATATGAAGGCGATTGCGGTCGTGAACAAGATCGACCTCGCTGAGAAAGAGCGCCTGACTGCAATAAGGAGGGGCCTGCGGGGTCTGTCACCTGTTCTCATCTCCGCGGAGAAGAGCGTAGGGATCGAGGATCTGAGGAAGGCGATATTCAACAAGCTGGATCTGATAAGGGTGTACATGAAGCGTCAGGGATCCGAGGCGGACATGAAAGAGCCGATGGTCATCAGGAACGGAAGCACGGTCGGAGGGGTGTGCGATCAGATCCACCGTACGTTCCGAAGGCACTTCAGGTATGCCTTGGTTTGGGGAAAGAGCGCCAAGTTCCCAGGCCAAATGGTCGGGCTGGAGCATCGGCTTGTGGACGGGGACGTTCTATCGATCATCGTCAGCAGGGGAAGGGCGATCTGAAGTCCCGACAGTGGATTTTGAATAGGATTAACGAGATAGGTGTTCTCACACACGATCAGGACGCGTCTCATGCGTCTGGTATGTTGTTTGTGGTGATTCAGGATGAGGAAATACAAAGGTATGTCGACGGCTGCCGTGCACTCGGGAGAGGCAAAGGACGAGCAATTCGGATCGGTGAACGTACCGATATTCCAGACCTCCACTTTCTACTTCCCGACTGATGATCCAAGGACCTGGGACGGCCAGGTCCCGGACGGGTCATACATCTACACGAGATACGGGAACCCGACGATTAGGGCCGCTGAAGATAAGATAGCGTATCTGGAAGGTGCCGAAAAGGGCCTGATCTTCTCTTCCGGGATGGCTGCCATCACTGCCACCCTCACTTCCCTGCTCGGGAACGGGGACGAGCTCGTCTCGGTCGAGGACGTCTATGGGGGCACCTTCAACCTCATGAAGAACGAGCTTCCAAGACTTGGAGTACGTATCGAATTCGTTGATGCCACAAAGACGTCAGGCATAATTGCAGCGATCACAAACAAGACCAGGGTCGTATATCTGGAGTCTCCGACAAATCCCATGCTCAAGCTTGTGGACATTCCCACGGTGGCCAAAGCCGCTCACGAGAAGGGGGCGACCGTCGTCATTGACAGCACCTTCGCCACCCCGGTCAACCAGAATCCCATATCTATGGGCGTCGACATGGTCATCCATAGCTGCACGAAGTATCTCAACGGACATTCTGACTTAATAGCAGGAGCGGTCGTCGGTAGGAGGGCGTTGATCGATTCCATCTGGAAGAAGCGGGTCGTGTTCGGCGGCTCCCTGGACCCAATCGGTGCATATCTCCTTATTAGGGGCATGAAAACGCTCGTCATCAGGATGACAAAGCACAACGAGAACGGGAAGGCGATCGCCGAGTACTTGGAGGGCCACAGAAATGTGGAGAGGGTCCACTATCCTGGATTGGAGTCCCATCCCCAGCACGATCTAGCGAGTCGGCTGCTACACGGATACGGAGGGATGGTCAGCTTCGAGGTCGCGGGAGGAAGGGGCGCGGCGGAGAAAGTGCTCAGATCATTCTCGCTTATAAAGAAGGCTACAAGCCTCGGCGGCGTAGATTCCCTCGCTAGCATGCCTCTCAATTCCTCGCACTCGGCCCTTTCGCCTTCAGATAGGGCCAGGCTCGGTATCAAGGACTCCTTGGTCAGGTTGTCGATCGGAATCGAGGACGTCGAGGATCTGAAGGAAGACATTGATCGCGCCTTGAATCAGGCTTAGTCTCCACGGGATAAGGTTCACTGCCAGATCCGCACGAGATGACCCATGATAAAGAATTAATAACGGCCGTCCTATTGCTGACGGGATGATTCAGCGTCCGAGGGGAACAAGGGATTTCGGCCCTGATGAGATGGAGACGAGGCGCTATCTCGAGGGATTAATGCGCCTTCAGGCAAGTACATTCGGATTCAGGGAGATATCGACCCCAATCTTCGAGCACGCTGAGCTTTTCACGATCAAGTCTGGCCCGAGCATCCTGGAGGAGATGTACGCCTTCACGGACAAGGGAGGGCGGGATATCACTCTTAGGCCGGAGATTACCGCGCCAGTCATTCGTTTCTTCGTCAATGAGCTGACCGACGCTCCTCGGCCGCTGAAGGTCTTCTACATCGGTCCGTGCTTCAGATACGAGCGCCCCCAGAGCGGACGCTTCAGGGAGTTCTTTCAGTTCGGGGCGGAGCTTATAGGGGCCCAGAACCCGGAGTCGGATGCGGAGGTAATTGCGCTCGCGGCGTCGATAGTGGAAAAGGCCGGGTTGAAGGACTATCGCATAAGGGTTGGGCACATCGGCATCCTTAGGAAGAAGCTGAGGGATGCTGGGGTCAGCCCGGAGATGATCCCATCGATACTTCAGAAGCTGGACAAGAAGCTCTACGATGATGCGCGCCCAATCATGGAACAGGCAGGAATGAGCGACGGATCGATCGACGAGGTGATCGGGATAACGAAAGTGACCGGCACCGTGTCCGTCCTTGAGGACTTCGAAGGAGAGTCTAGAGACTATCTTCAGGATGTTGCGAAGATTCTGGACGCGAGTCATGTCAAGAACTTACGGATCGATCTGGGGGTCATCAGGGGATTGGATTACTACACCGGTGTGGTCTTCGAGGTCGATGTCCTGAACCTCGGCGCTGAGAAGCAAGTCTGCGGCGGGGGTTCGTACTCGCTTTCGGAGCTTTTCGGGGGAGAGAGGGTCTTTTCCACCGGCTTTGCGATAGGCTTCGACAGGACACTTCTCGTCCTGGAAAAGGAAGGATTCAAAGCTCCGCGGAGAGCGATCGAAGCGTATGTGATACCGGTCTCTGAGCGGATGCGGGAGAAGGCGTTCGAGATCGCCTCGGCTCTGAGGGCCCGGGGGATAGCGGCCGACGTTGACCTAATGCGCAGGAACCTCGCGAAGAACTTGAAGTACGCGAACTCCATCAAGGCCAGGAGGGCCGTCATCGTGGGAGAGAAAGAGCTCGAGACCCGGTGCGTTATTGTTAGGGATATGGAGACAGGCGATCAGAGAGCCGTCAAGATCGATGACCTGGTAGAGTTCTTCGTCAAGTGTGGGGGAAACGGTGTCTAAGGCCAGTGTGGTGGGGATAACAAAACAGTCTCTTAGGAGGAAAGTCGAGCCACCGACCTCAGACACCTGAGACAGCGTACATTCCCCCACTATATTAACGTATACCCTCACCGTAGTGGGCGTGGGGCAAGGGCCCGGCTCCAAATGAACACTAGTCTTGACAGGGAGCTTCCCAACGTCAATCCGCCGACGACTGGAATTGATGCGATTTCAGCGTAACTTACGGAGCAGATCTTGTCTATCCAGTTCCTCGTTCACCAGCAGATCGGTTCTGGATATCATAGAGTCGTTTCTTTTCGCATGTGTTATCGAGACACTCTTGAATTCGGAGAGTCTCCACCTGGCTTCCTCGGCAAGCGGTACGAGATTCTCTGCCTTAATCCGGTACTCGCCCCTCATTTGTTTCACTATAAGCTCGCTGTCCATCGTTATCGTGATTTCGTCTGCGCCCATCGTCTTCGCTTGCGAGAGCGCAGAGATCAGGCCCCTGTATTCCGCTTCGTTGTTCGTCGCGGATCCGATGTATGCCTCCGATTCTTTAAGGACGCGACCGTCCTCCGAGCATATCAGATATGCGAAAGCAGCCGGTCCAGGATTCCCCCTGGCTCCTCCGTCAGAATAGACACGCACCCTCGTAATATCGTCCCCTATCCATCCTGGATGTTGGTCGGAGGCTAAGAATCTAACCTTAACGCGAGTTCGTTCGGAGCGATAAGAATTCCACGCATCCCAAGAATCTGTGGCTTCAATCACGGTGGAGGTATCTCACGAATCGATTCTTTTCGTCAACGAGGATTATCTTTGGGGTTATCGGCGAGTCCGTGATCTCGAAAGCCATGATTATGACCTTGTGTCCGGTCTTGACCAGATGCGCGGCGGAGCCGTTCACCGCGACGGTCCCTGAGCCAGATTCGGCAACGATTACATAGGTCTCGAACCGCGCGCCGTTGTCGACATCAGAGATTAGGACCAGTTCTCCCGGCCAAATGTCCGCCTTCTTCAGGAGATCCCGATCTACCGTTATGCTTCCAATGTAGTCCGGGTCTGTCTCCGTCACGACAGCTCTATGAATCTTCCCTCGCAGGAGTTGCCGCATGATTCGTCCATCATGAAAGGGGGTCAATATACTTTGCCCACTATGCCCTCAGTTGCTACGAGATTCTCGTTGCGGTCCCAGGAAATTTCTCAAACAATCTCGTGGTTTATTGCCTTCGGTGTCAATCTTCTAGGGGGTTTGCTTCTCGCAGTTAGAAAGGTTATCGCGATAGTGGCAGTTGTCATAGTGGTCCTATTGGCGAGCGCAACTGGAGCACTCGTTCTGATGTCCAAGGGGAACGATAACACAGCGTGGACGTTCATAATAGAGGACGACCGCGAACAGAATGTCACAATCCCGAAGTATCCCAGCGTATAGTCTCCCTCGGAACCTCATTCACCGAAATACTGTTTGCGATCGGAGTTGACGGCCAGGTGGTAGGTGTCGATAAGATCAGCATGTATCCGAGCGGAGCTTTGTCCAAGACGAATTTCGGGAGCTTCTACACTCTCAACGCCGAGAATGTCACAGCGCTGGAACTGGATTGCATCATAACCTGGACCTTCGCCAACGACACGATATCGACATTGGAGGGCCTGGGCTTTCCCGTCATAGCCTACAATCCGACATCAATGTCGGACACGATGAGGGTCATCAAGTCCATAGGGAACGCGACTGGGAAGAGTGGCGCCGCGGACTATTTGGTCGACCAGATGCAACAAAGGATCGATGCCGTGACGGATAAGGTTGCGGGGATGAGTCCTGAGGAAAAGGTGAAAGCATATTTCAGGCTGAGAAGCAGGAAAACAACGGGTCCTGGGTGCTCGTCAATGAACTCATATCCGCGGCTGGAGGGGTGAACGTCTACAGGAACTACGCTTCGAAGTACCCCCAGCTCAATCTCGAATTCATAATGGAATCAGATTCGGGCGTGATAATCGTGGAGAACCAGAGCTCCAAAACGAATAACGACATCGCCGGTCGGATCGGGAGCGGCGTGATTGCCGTGAATCAGGACAAGATATACAGGATTGATGGCGCACTCGCGACGGCCTGCCCGAGAGTCGTCGACGCCTTGGAACCGTTCGCTCAGTGGTTCTACCCCGACCTGTTCCCGCCTTGATACTTGTCCAGGTGAGATGAGGCCTTAGCTCCAATCATAAACATAAAAGACTAGCAGACGCTTTACAGATGCGTCCGAGTTGAGTGAATCGATGGAAGGCGCCGAGATCGGAGCACTGCACGCGAAGAAGCTTTCATTGTGGTTCTTAATAACCGCAATCCTCGTTCTGTTTCTGTTCGCCACTGTGGTTCTCGCTCTTTGCATCGGCCCGGTGGGCATCTCAGTAGATGAGATAATCAGAATACTCTTCGGTGGAAATGCTTCGTGGTCGCATAGGACAATCATATTGAACATCCGTCTGCCGCGTGTGTTGTTGGGCGGTCTTGTCGGCGCCTCTCTCGCGATCGCCGGGGCCGCCATGCAGGGGCTCTTCAGGAACCCGATGGCCTCTCCCTATGTTCTTGGCATATCCTCTGGTGCGGCATTCGGTGCGTCCTTGTCGATCGTGCTGGGGTTCAGCATAGTCTCAGGGCTATTCGCAGTGCCCGCAATGGCATTCATATTCGCATTCATCACATTGGTCTTGGTCTATAGCATCGCTAAAACCAACGGCCGGGTGCCGGTCGACACTTTGCTCCTCGCAGGAATCGCGATGGCCGCTTTCTTCACCGCGCTCGTGTCTTTCATGAAGTACGTCGCAGGAGAGCAGTTGAGCAGTATAGTGTTTTGGATGATGGGTGGCCTCTGGGACGCCCGATGGGATTTCTTCGTTTTCACGCTGCCAATGGTGGCGGTCGGGGTCGCCTTGATACTCATCTTCTCCCGGGATCTCAACGTCCTGATGATAGGCGAGGAGAACGCGGTCAATCTGGGGGTCAACGTTCCACTCGCCAGGAATGTAGTCCTTGTTGCTTCCTCCTTAGTGACCGCGGCCGCGGTATCGGTCAGCGGCGTGATTGCGTTCGTCGGACTAATCGTTCCTCACATGATGCGCCTTCTCGTCGGACCGGATAACAGGATACTCCTGCCGGCCTCCTGCCTTGTCGGGGCGATGTTCATGATCTGGACGGACACTCTTGCGAGGACGATAATTGCGCCGGAGGAATTGCCAGTCGGTATAATCACTGCGATTCTCGGGGCTCCATTCTTTCTGTACTTGCTGAAAAGGAGAAAAGGGGTGACGGGATGGTGAAGCTGGTTATCCAGGGAATAAGCTTCTCGTATGGATCCTCGGACGTGTTGGCCGACGTCACCTTCGAAGCGAGCGATGGAGACGTCATTGGCATAATAGGTCCGAACGGCTCTGGGAAGACGACGCTGCTGAAATGCGTGAACCGTGCGTTGAGCCCGCGAGTCGGAACGGTTCTGATCGATGGCAGGGATTACGTGGAGTTAACGCGTAGGGAGATAGCGGGCAACATCGGGGTCGTTCCCCAGAATTCGGTGGTCAGCTTCCCATTCACCGTCCTGGACATAGTAATGATGGGGCGCACGCCAGCCATTGAGCGGTTCGAAAGGGAGTCAGAGAAGGATCTTGAGATCGTGAGGAAGGCCATGGAGACTACGAACGTCGTGGCACTGGCCGACAGGACGATGGACCAGGTCAGCGGAGGGGAGAAGCAGCGCGTGGTCATCGCAAGGGCGCTCGCCCAGAAGCCGAGGATACTCCTGTTGGACGAGCCGACGCTTCACCTCGACATTAACCACCAACTTGAGATAATGGACCTTGTCCGTAGCCTCGCCAGGAGCGAGAGGCTCACCGTGATAATCGTGTCTCATGACCTGACCTTGGCCGCCAGGTACTGCGACAAGCTGATACTCATGAGCTCCGGCAAGATACGGGCATCTGGGAAGGTAATGGATGTGCTGACCGAGAAGAACATTGAGTCTGTGTTCAAGGTCAAGGTGGCCGTCACTTATGACGATCATCTGGGGGTTTACACCGTGACGCCGCTTGAATGCTGCAGGTGACCATTCAGCATCGCGACTGTCCATACTTGACCATCTCCCTATTCTCCTTCTGAGCGACTTTCTTATACGCGTTTCAGCATTGATTCTCGAGTGTTGTCATGGTTTCAAAAGTCAAAGTCGACATGATGCTGTGCTCTCACGAGACGACGATTGAAGCGAAAGACAGCGGACATGGCACGGTCGAAGTAAGGTTCGAGTCCAGCTGCAAGGACGTCAGCCATTTCGCGAGATTGTTGACATCTGTGTCTCCGGATGACTACTCGAAGATAATCGGCTCGCGGATACTCGAGCTCGCCGAGAAAGCTGGGATGACTCCGACGTGCCTCGTTCCTGCCGCGGTCTTCAACGTTTGTTGGCTCGAGACCGGCATGATATCGAAGAATCTGGTGAAGCAGAAGAAGTCGATCTCCATACACTTCGTCGATTGAAGCGGCTCGATGCAATCGGCTATTCGACACGCCGTAATCGTCTCTTGGGTCGACCTTATTCCAATTTATATCTAGTGAAAGTTGGACCTACTAGTTATCGATGGGTGCTCGTGGTAAATGGTGGTCAAACGCGGGCGCTCTCGGAGCGCATCCTCCCTTGCGTCAATCCATGGAGCGATGATTGTTTTCTTCGTGGACGGAGAAATGATAGGCAGGAGGGGGTCGATATCCCCTTTGTTTCGACGGCGACCGCGATAATATCTTGGACGTCCGGAGAAGGAGATCATGAACTCGCCCTGGATGTTGACGGCAAGGTCATCAGCGAGATCAAAGAGCATAACAATCGGGCCGTAATCCACCTGAACATTGCCGGAAGTCAATCGGGTCCGCTTCTTTTGGGTCCGGACTTGGATGTCTTCATTCCTTTGGCTGGAATTATCGTCGTGATCCTCGTTATCATCATGCTGTTGCGGATCGGGGAGAACGGGAAGTAATGAGTCGGAAATCATGCATACGGGTGGAAAAGAAGAGCGCCCCGGTCGGGATTCGGACCCGAGTCCCGGGCTGTCTGCTCCTCCAGCGGAGGGACGACAGGCCCGGATGATAGGCCACTACACTACCGGGGCTTTGCCTGAGACCACAATAGATAGCTCGTATTTATTCCTTAAGGTGTCCCAGAACACTGACTGGGTTTCATGTAATGATGACGACTCTCCGCATTCTCAGCGCAGTCGATTCTTTAGTCACTAGGTTTATGAACGGACTCCCAGATAACTGTCTGAGGAGACGTTCGGCGATGGAGAAGAAGTTGCGCGTTGAGGATTACATGGTCCGGGATGTCGTTTCCGTGTCCCCGGACTACACCATCGAAGAGGCTACGAAGAAGCTCATATCGACAGAGTTTCCCGGGCTTCCGGTGGCCGAGGATGGGCGTCTCGTCGGGTTCGTGACCGCGAAGGAGTTGCTGAGGGCCTCTGCGAAGCCAAAGATCAAGGTCCGGCAGATCGCAAAGAGAGGGACGATCACGGTCAGACCGGAAACGGACATCGACGATGCTGCCCGAGTACTTCTTAGGTATGGCTTGCGCAACGTTCCGGTGGTGGACGCGAAGGGAAAGCTCGTCGGGATGATATCGAACATCGATATCGTGAGGTCCCACATAGAAAGGGCCACTCCGAACAAAGTACTCATGGTCAAGACTTTCCTAGAGTCAAAGCACAAGATAGACATCAGGGTCAAGAGGATGGTAATTCCAATCGAGTCGCTGAGGCCGACCCAGCACGAGGTATATGCCGACGAGCTTAGGGGTAGGCAGTACGAGATCAGGCGCGGATTGGTGGAGCCTATCATCGTCATCCAAAAGCGTGACCATTACCTGCTCATCGACGGTCACCACAGGGTCCTTGCGGCGAGGGAAATGGGGGTAAGGCAGTTCTCTGCATTCGTGCTCGAGCCTAGCATGGAGATCGAGTTGGGATTGGAGCGGTCCGCAGACGAGAGAGGTCTTAGGACTCTCGACGACGTGAAGGTGCTTGAAGGGTCTCACCATCCTCTCGTCGAGGTCACCACGAAACTTCTGAAAGAAGAGGGATAGACACCCTCCGACTATTCAATCAGTAAGCTGTCTACCGCTCCTTGTTCTTTGAGACCGACTCGAGAATAACCTTCTGCTCCACCGAGGCTATGAGCCCTATCGTGCTGACGACCGTGTCGGGGTTCAGGCTTATGCTATCTATCCCGCTGCGCACGAGGAATTCCGCGAATTCCGGATAGACTGAAGGAGCCTGACCGCAGATCGACACCACTCTGCACTTCTTGTGGGCCGCCTTTATCAGGTGCTGGACGGCGCGCTTTATCGCCTCATTCCTCTCATCGAAGTAACCCATCTTTCCGAGTCTATCCGAGTCCCTGTCCGCCCCCATTATCAGCTGCGTCAGGTCGTTGCTTCCAATGGAGAAGCCGTCACAGTGGTCCGCGAACTCCTCGGCCATGAATATGTTGCACGGGACCTCAGCCATCAAGTACAGTTTGAAGTCTCTCCCCCTTTCGAGTCCGACTTCGCTCATCATCGCGGCTATCTCCTTGAGCTCGTCGACCGTCCGGACAAAGGGAAGCATGATCCATATGTTCTTGAGGCCCATCTCTTCTCTCGCCTTCTTTACTGCCAAGAGCTCGAGCTTGAAAGCTTCCCGGTATTGCTCCGACACGTATCTCGAGCATCCTCTCCATCCTATCATCGGATTGGACTCGTGTGGTTCGAACTTCTCCCCTCCCTTCATCTCTCGATATTCGTTCGTCTTGAAGTCCGAAGTCCTCAAAATGACGGGTCTGGGATAGAATGCCCTTCCGACGATCGCTATTCCCTCGGCGAGTCTGTCGACCAATTCCCTCGATCGCCCCTGCTCCATCAGGGCTAGGGGGTGTTCGGCGACAAAACTCGTAAAAAGGAACTCGATCCTCATTAGGCCGACGCCGGAGACCGGGAGCTTGGCGTATTCCTCAGCCTTCTGCGGCACGCCTATGTTCACCAGTATCTTTGTCCCAGTGACCGGGACGCTCCTTGGAACGACCTCGCCCGAAGGTTTCGCCTCGGCGCCGATTTGTTCGGCACCCTCGTAAACCACTCCCATCTTCCCGTCGACGGTGATCAACGTGCCTTCCGTGAGGATTTTTGTCGCGTTCGTCGCACCGACGACGCAGGGTATCCCTAGCTCCCTTGCCACTATCGCAGCGTGACATGTCATACCGCCCTCGTCGGTGACGATTGCGGCCGCCCTCATCATTGCAGGGACCATGTCGGGAGAGGTCATCGAGGTGACGAGCACGTCCCCTTTCTTCACGACATCCAAGCTCATGTTCTCTCCCAGGATCAGCACCGGCCCGTGAACCAAGCCCGGGCTCGCCGCCAGTCCTCTGACAAGCACCTTATTCTTCATTCCCGATTCCGCTGGCTGTTCGACCCTCATTCCTCTCACTCCGACATGATTCAACTTCTCAAGCTTGGAATTCGACGACAGTGTCGTCACAGGCCTTGCCTGAACGACGAATGTCTCACCGGCCTCGATGCACCACTCTATGTCCATCGGCTTGTCGTAGTGCAACTCGATCTGGTTTCCTATGTCCGCCAGAGCCAGTACCTCCTCGTCCGTAATCTTCTGCCGGTCGGCTAAATCGGGATTGATGTCTTCGCGGACGCTGTCCCCTCCCTTTCCTCTGACGAGTTTCCAGGTCTGCCTGGCAATCCTCTTGTTGATTATCTTTCTATGAAACTTGTCAACAACGTAAGTGTCTGGCGTGACCTTGCCCCCCACCATCGCCTCCCCTAGGCCGTATCCAGCCTCTATTATGATATGAGGTAGCTCGGAGTTGGGGTCGACCGTGAACATTATGCCGGAGACCTTGGAGCTGACCATCTTCTGCACCACGACAGCCAGCTTGACCTTCTTTTGGCCGAATCCTTTGCTGGACCGGTAGGCGATAGCCCTAGGCGTGAATAGCGAGGACCAGCACTTCCTAACCTTGTCGAGCAGCACTTCGGAGCTGCTGACGTTCAGGTACGTGTCCTGCTGGCCAGCGAAGCTTGCGGTCGGGAGATCCTCGGTCGTAGCGCTCGACCTCACCGCAACAAGCCGACTATCCTGATGGGTCTTGAAGAGCTTCTCGTAGGCCTTCAGGATTTCGTCTTTGAGATCCTGGGGTATCTCGACGTCCTCGAAGGCCTGTCTTATCGATACGGATGCATCTTGGAGCAATCGATCATCGGCGATGTCAATCTTCTCCAGTGCCTTCTCCACATTCCTCAGGAGGTCATTCTGTTCCATGAAGTAGTCGTATGCGGCCGTCGTCAACACGAATCCTGGCGGAACGTTGAATCCCGCGGCGGTAAGCTCCCCAAGGTTGGCGGCCTTACCACCCGCGATCGGAATGTCATCGACTCCCAATTCCGCGATGCTAGCTATTCTCTTCATCGACTTCTCCCCATGCAGTGGGCAGATAAGCGCGAGTCTTCAAGAGACTCGCTCCTAACCGTCTCCGCTGAATCACTTAGGGTCGGATAAACCCTGCGGTGCAAATCGAATTCCATAGAGGGTCCCACTACGCTTTTCGAGGAGGATTTCTCAATTGTCGTGAGAAATTCGCCTTCTGTCTATCATTTGCGGGAGTTCAATGATAGCTTCTCATATTTCTAGTCACCGTAATGAGCGTTCTTTCGTCTCGGGTCCCGTCCTGAACGGCCTTGTTCCATCGGTGCTAAGCGAGTTTCGGGAGTCGATGGAAGCATCCGTCTTCCGATACAAGATCCTGGAACAACCCAACCGATTGCGGTTTTTCGCAAACTATTTATGAAAGAGCTTCTTGGTCCGATAGAAGCCCTCAAATATCGTTATAGGTAATTCCCCTGCCTGAGGGTGTGTAGCTTGAACCAACAAGGCGCAACTCGAACGGTTGAAATTCGTTGGCACGGCAGGGGCGGTCAAGGCGTCGTCACTGCCAATGAGATTCTTGCTGGCGCGGCTCTTAAGGAAGGCAAGTACATCAAGGCCTTCCCGGAGTTCGGTCCGGAGCGAATGGGCGCTCCGATAAGGGCATTCGCCAGGATATCAGACAAGCCTATCACAGTGCATAGTCAGGTGTACTACCCAGACTATGTGATTGTCGTGGACTCGACGCTGATTGGGCAGATAGATCTTGTCGAGGGACTCAAACCGACTGGGGCAGTGATTGCGAACTACGCGGACTCACCTGAGAAGCTTAAGGAAGTCCTTCATGCTAACGTCAGCGTTCACACCGTCAACGCAACGAAGGTCGCGATGGAAGAGATCGGAAGGCCGCTGGCGAACACCGCGATGCTCGGCGCATTGGCGAAGGTGTCCGGTCTCGTGAAGATTGAGACAATCACGAACGAGCTCGCGAGCAAGTTCGCAGGCAAGTTCCCGAAGGAAGTGACGGCGAAGAATGTCAAGGCCGTGGAAAGGGCCTACGCGGAGGTGTTGTGATGACCGACGCGGACAAGAAGTACGATGAATATCCGATCGGTGGAATGATAACCGAGAAGGGAAGTGCCAGGAGATATAAGACAGGTGACTGGCGGTCCCGAAGGCCCGAAGTGGACGAGGAGAAATGCATAGACTGCCTTTTCTGCTGGGTCTTCTGTCCGGACAGCTCGGTCATAGTTGAGAATGAGAAGATGACGGGGTTCAGATACTCACACTGCAAGGGTTGCGGGATCTGCGCCACTGAATGCCCGAAGAAGGCCATAACAATGAAAGAGGAGGGGGCATAGATGAACCAGGTTTTGGCAATGAATGGAGACCAGGCGATCGCGTACGCCTGGAAGCAGATAGATCCGGACGTCGTCTCCGCTTACCCGATAACTCCTCAGACGATTATCGTCGAGGCGTTCTCGGACTACGTTGCGGACGGACTAGTCAACACTGAATACGTCTGCGCCGAATCGGAGCACAGCGCATTGAGCCTGTGCATCGGGGCCTCAGCCGCGGGAGCGAGGACGGCGACTGCAACGGCATCAGCCGGTTTCGCCTACATGTGGGAGATGCTCTACATTGCGTCATCGATGAGGCTGCCTATAGTAATGGCGGTCGCCAACAGGGCCCTGAGCGGTCCGATAAACATTCACTGCGACCACGACGATTCCATGGGAGGAAGGGACGCGGGCTGGGTCCAAATATACGGCGAGAACGCGCAGGAGGCCTACGACAACTCTCTCATGGCGTTCAGAATCGCGGAGCACATGGACGTGCGTCTCCCTGTGATGACGTGCCTCGACGGATTCATAACCAGCCACTCGCTCGAGAACATGTCTTTGCTGCCGGATGACGTCGTGAAGAAGTTCGTCGGCGAGTTCCATGCGGTCCGGCCGCTGCTGGATGTTCACAATCCGACGTCCTACGGTCCATTCGATGCGCCGGAGTTCTATTTTGAGCACAAGTACCAGCAGATAAGGGCGATGGATAAGGTGTTCCCCGTCATGAGAGAGGTCCAGACGGAATTCGCCGAAATAAGCGGAAGGTCATATGACCTTATCGAGCCGTACCGCGTCGATGACGCGGACTACGTCGTACTGGCCGCCGGGTCCACAGCGGGGACCTTGAGGGATGTCGTCGACGAGCTGAGGGCTGATGGGAAGAAGGTCGGCAGCTTGAAGCTGAGGCTGTTCCGTCCCTTCCCCGTGAGAGAGATCGCCAAGGTCTTAGAAGGAAAGAAAGGCGTCGCGGTCATGGACAGGGCGATCAGCATCGGTGCGGCAGGCCCCTTTTTCCCGGAGGTTCGCTCTGCGCTGTTTGACGTCTCTAAGAGGCCGAAGGTCGTGGACTATGTCTATGGTCTCGGCGGAAGGGATGTCGGTGTGGACGACGTCAAGGTCGTTTTCAGTCAACTGATGAAGGGCGAGAGCAAGACCGTTAACTACCTGGGGGTGAGACAGTGAGTCCGACCATCAAGGAGCTTTCACACAGGCCTGCGAAATTGACGGAGGGTCACAGGCTCTGCGCGGGATGCGCCGAGCCGATAATCGCAAGGCAAGTGCTCATGGCCACCGACAAGCCAGTGATCGTGTCGAATGCGACCGGATGTTTCGAAGTCTCCACGTCCGTATACCCGTTCACCGCGTGGGACGTTCCCTGGATACACAGCGCTTTCGAGAACGCCTCCGCGACGATCGGCGGGGTGGAGGCGGCGTACAAGGCTCTCCAGCGCAAGGGCAAGTACAAGGATGACATTCGTTTCGTTGTGTTTGGTGGGGACGGAGGCACCTACGACATAGGGCTCCAGTCGCTGTCAGGCGCGATCGAGCGCGGTCACCACTTCTTGTATGTCTGCTTCAACAACGAGGCTTACATGAATACTGGCATACAACGCTCTAGCGCAACGATGAAGGGTGCCAGCACGACGACCTGCCCGTCAGGTCTGTGCAGCCCTGGCAAGAAAGAGTACCCGAAGGACCTGACGAAGATCATTATAGCCCACGAACTTCCATACGCAGCGCAAGCCTCCCCGCATAACTGGAAGGATATGGTCGACAAAGCCGCTAAGGGGTTCGAGATCGGTGGACCCGCGTTCATCAACGTGGTATCGCCGTGCCCGAGAGGCTGGAGACACGACCCCTCCCAGACGATCGAAATGGCGAAGCTCGCGGTCGAGACCTGCGTCTGGCCATTGTACGAGTATGAGAGGGGCACGTGGAGGTTGACTAGTGACAGCAAGCGCATCGCCGAAGGAAAGAAAGAGAAGCGCCCGATGACCGACTGGTTCAAAGCACAGGGCAGGTTCCGCCAGCTCCTCACCGAAAAGTGGGCGAGCGTCGCTCAGGAGATCCAGGCGAACGTGGACAGGAAGTGGAATGAGATCCAGGGCCTTTGCAAGGAATGATAGGGTTTTCGATAAGATTTGACCATTTCTCCGAAACCCTTTTTCCTTTCGATTTTCTTCTTCTGTTTACGTCAGAGCGAAGGCGTTGCATGGATCCGATCGAGCCCCTTCAGTGTCCTTCGAAGTTCCGGAGGCGTTCCTGCTCTCCTTCGTAGATCATTTTGGAGCGGGATCGAGCGAAGGATCTCGATATCGAGCGCATTTCTCCTCTACCAAGAGGGCGGGTCGTGCTCGGTCGAAGGGGGGTGTTGAGGTAGACTAGGTCCGGCTCGATCCTATCGCATATTTCCGCCAGTCCCTCTACGTCATTCATGTTCTCTCTCACGAACATCAGCTGCATGCGGAAGCTGCCTTCGAATTCTTGTCTCATAGTCTCAATGCCGACCAGGGTTTTCTGAAAGTCGATGGAGGAGTGGGACTTATTCATGACTCTAAACGTCAAGTCGCACGAGGCATCGAGCTTCGCCACCAGTATGTCGAACAACTGCATGGCGTCTCTCACTTCGGGATATTGGAACAGAGACGAGTTCGTGAGTATCGCCATCGGGATGTCAGTCATGTCATCGACTAGAGCGGCGAGGACTTTTAGATTCGCAGCGAGCGTCGGTTCCCCCGTACCAGAGAAGGTGATCACTTCCGCCTTGACCTTCTTCCTCAGCAACAAGCCCAGCTGCTCTTTCACTACGTCTTCTCTTACAAATGCGCTTCTCTCTTCGGTGACGATTCCCTTGCTTCCGAGCTGGCAGTAGATGCAGTTGAAGGTGCAGACTTTGGGTTCGATGCAAATGGGGTCGATCCCTATTGAGCGACCCAGTCTCCAGGATTTCACCGGACCGTACACGACATTCATCGTAACCAAGCGCCGTGTAGTTTCTACCGAGCGTCCTGGTTATAATGGTATTTCCCCAACTTCGAATGTCCATCTCAACTCGTAATATACCGCATCATTGGTGCTTGTGATGCACAATGCTGATCATGCATGAGCGTCCTATGAAGACCGGTGAAGGATTCGTCGTTCGATGCTTCCGCGGAGGGATATGATGACTGGTACGGAGTCTCATCCCGAGGTCTTCTCTTCCGAGATCAAGGCTGTCAAGGCTCTCGGACTTAAGGGACTCGGTCTGGACATTGGGGCCGGCACGGGAGTAATCTCCTCCGAGATAGCGGGCCATGTCGCCTAGGATCCGTCGCTGGCGATGCTTAGGCTCTCGAAAGAACGGAGACTCGATGCTGTGAGAGGGGTCACCGAGAGTCTCTCCTTCGCTGACGGAACATTCGATTTCGTTCTCACGGCGACCACGATATGTTTTCTGGAAGACCGCGTGGAGTCATTGCTGGAGACAAGGAGTGTGTTGAAAAATCACGGGTCTATGGCGACATGCATAATCCCCAATGACTCATCGTAGAGTCGTTTCTATTCCGCGAAGGGCAAGAAAGGCCACAAGACACTCAGCTAGGGAAGGTTCCACAGCGTCAACGAGGTGAAGGAGCTCCTGTGCGAGTGTGGTTTCAGGCCCGACATGGTCTCGTCGGTCCCGCGCTACGGTCCACGATTTGTTCCGCGGAGAGAGAAACCGCAGATCGACAAGGAGAAGAGCGGTCTCGTATGCACAAGAGCAAAGTAGTCGCGGACTTCTTAAGCCTCCGCCGACGATCCTCGCGAGAGATCAACGGGAAGGTCAAGTCTGACTGAGAAGCTCCTCCCAGAGCTTTAGGGTCTCCGTCGCTTCCTCTTCGTCCATGACCTGCAGGGCAAACCCGGCATGGACCACAACCCATTCTCCTGCGTGCGTGTCGACAAGGGAGACGTTGACCTTGCGAGTGACGCCCCCGAAGTCCACATCCGCGATCTTCCCCTCGATAGACAACACTTTCCCTGGTATGGCGAGGCACATAGACGAACCTTCACGAAGACATGATCTTCAAAATCGCCTCTGCTGGTTGCCCCCCGCATTCCTTGAGCGCCTTGACCGCGCGTTCCTCGGTGCATCCAGTCTGACCCATGACCAACTTGATGTCCTCCTCCGGAACCTTCGTGTCCTCTGGTTTCGCAGGGCGCTCGGATATCTCTGAGACTTGAGGCTCCCCGACTACCTGAAAGGTCTTCTGGCCTTGCATCTCCATCATTGTGACCGCGGCATCTTTGAATACATACTCCTTGGAACGCGTCCTGATGATGACCTCCTCTACGTTCTCTATATCTTCTGTCTTGATGCCGAGGCGCTTCATCGCCTGCTTTACCTGGCGGGGGTTAACGTGTCCCATTCCCGGTATCATAGTCCCGATTTGAGTGATGGAAATCCATCAGTTAAATGTTTTGAAGTGTGCGAAAATGAGAGAAAGAGAATGGGTTTCTCGATTTGGCCGACAGGGTGGCACCGGTCCGCAGGGATCAGAGCACTCGGAGGAACTTCTCGACTTCCCAGTCGGTCACATGGACCCTAAAATCGTCCCATTCCTCGGTCTTGATGTGCAAGTAGTGGTTGAATATGTGGTCCCCCAGGGTCTCCTTCACGAGCTTGCTGCCCGACATGATTTCCAACGCCTGTCCGAGGCTTTCAGGAAGGCTCTCGATCTTGAGCTTCGCCCGCTCTTCTTTGCTCATGTGATATATGTCCTTCTCCACAGGCTCGGGCGGCTCTATCTTGTGCTCGATGCCGTCCATCCCGGAGGCGAGCATGACCGCGAACTGGAGGTACGGGTTCCCCGCAGGGTCCGGGTTTCTAAGTTCTGCTCTGCTCTTGCTTCCCCTGCCCGCCGGCACCCGAATCAACGCGCTCCGGTTCCTGTTCGCCCAGGAGATATAGCACGGCGCTTCGTATCCGGGCACCAACCGCTTGTACGAGTTGACGTAGGATGCCAGGATGGCGCAGGTCTCCTTGGCATGCGCGAGCAGACCGCCGATATACTTCAATGCGATATCGCTAAGGCCGAACTTACCGGAGGGGTCGTCGAATGCGTTCTTGCCGTCCGCAGTCGAGAATGATTGGTGGACATGCATGCCCGAGCCGTTGACGCCGTAGAGGGGCTTGGGCATGAAGGTCGCGTGCAGCCCGTGCCTGAAAGCAATAGTCTTTATCCCGAACTTCAGCGTGATCATTCTGTCCGCCAGGGTCAGCGCGTCATTGTATTCTAGGTCGACCTCGTGCTGCCCCGGGGCGACTTCGTGGTGAGACGCCTCGACCTCGAACTTCATCCAGTCGAAGTTCATCATGATGTCCTTTCGCACTATCTCCCCACTGTCTTGCGGCATCAGGTCAAAGTATCCTCCTACATCGTTCGGGATCGGGACAGGGTGGTTGTCCCCATCCAGCTTGAAGAGGAAGAACTCGAACTCAGGGCCGACGTTGAAAGCGAATCCCTTATCGCTCGCCTTCTCCATCATTCTCTCCAGAGCGTGCCTGGGGTCGCCTTTGAACCGGTTGCCATTGTGATCGAAGATCTTGCACATAAATCGCGCCGTCTTCAGTCTGTTGTCATTGGACCATGGATAGACCAGGAACGAATCTAGTATGGGCACGGCCCTCATGTCCGATTCCTCGATCGTCGCGTATCCTAGTATCGAGGAGCCATCGATGAAGACTCCCTCGTCCAATGCCTTTTCCAGCCTCTGCGCGGGAATCGACACGCTCTTGACACTGCCAAGAATGTCGGAGAACTGCATCTCGACGAACTTAACGTTCTCTTTGCTTACTGTCGCAAGGACGGTCTCCTTGAGTTCATGTTCGCTCTTTGTCGGCGTCATATGGCGCAGTCTATGGACAAAACACTAAAAAAAGCTTTCTATCACAGACATGTGAACATAGATTCCTGAAAAAGCAGACATATGTATAGAAGGAATCGCTCCGGAGCATCATCTTTAAAGGTTTCTCACTAGCAAGGCGTCTCAAGGCTCTGGATCGCTGTGCGCAGAGAGTCTGCTGCGGATTCGAAGACAGCATCCGCCATTTCGAGTGCTGGCGAACCTCCCATAGCGAAATTCTTCTGGCCCCCGCCCTTTCCGCCTGCGAGCTTGAGGGCCTCGGTCAGGATCCTTACGCAGTCGATATCCAGATTCGGATTGCATGCGACTAGAAGCAACAGTCTTTCATCCCTTGAGACAAAAACGCACGCTGACCTCTCGCCGCGGATTATGGAACCCGCCGAATTCATCAGCTCTTTCTTGTCGGCGCCATAAAACAGACCTGCATAGAGTCCAGTGTCGCCGATCGACTGCGGTCGAATGCTCTTGAGGGCCTCCCTACTCATCTTCTTCAGAGATTCCTTGGAGGTCTGGATCTCCCTTTTCAGGTTGCTCAGCGCGCTCACGAGATCTTGAGGGTTCGAGCCTATGGTTGCTGAGGCCTGCAGTCCCATCGATGCCAAATCAAGACTGTCTCTGACCGCTGCGCCTCCCACTTCGAACTCTATCTCGAAGTCGCCGACGGGCTTCGCCGATGCCAGCTTCGTGACAAGGAGAGCGCCTATCTCCGAGGTGTTCTTGACATGAATCCCGGCGCAAGCGGCCTTGTCCAGATCGCCGATTTGCACGATCCTTACCCTGTCTCCATGTATCCTTTCAAGCTTCACCCTGGCCTCGCGCACTGCCGGATCGTCACGACGAACCCATGATTCCATGATCCGTAGTCCGGCCCGAACAGACTCGTTGACGGATCTCTGGGCCTCGAACATCAGGTCCCAATCGACTTCCCCTCTGACCATGACGCTCTTCTTCGTCGGAGTGATGGTGATCTTGACGAGTTCGATTCCAGGCCTTATCCTGCTGATTGCAGAGAACAGAAGGTGTTCACCAGTGTGCCCCTTCATTAGGTCATATCGTCGATCCCAGTCGACGGAACACTTCACTATCTGTCCCTCCTTCATCGCATGCCCGGGCACCATGTGCAGGACAACGTCCTCCAACTTGACCTCGGTGACCCTCAGCCCTTCGATCATTCCCCGGTCGGGGTCCTGACCCCCGCCACCGGGGTAGAAAGCCGTCCTATCTAGTTCAATCCCTTCTCCTTGAACATGTTCCACTTTCGCCTCGAACGAGACCGTGTACGGATTCGTGGCAAACAAGAGAAGGGTCATCTGTGTTTGAGAACAGAGACGTGCCTGATAAATCTTCGCGGAATCACTTCTATCTTCGAGACCATTGCGCCTGCCTTGTAATTGGATGACCGAGAGAGCACTTGACCATGCAAAGAGACAAATATCGACGTGGGCATTGGTTATTCATACAGTCAGAAGGAGGGAAATGAACAATGGGCGGGGTAGCGCTGGACGATCTGGACAAGAGAATCATTGAGGAACTGTGTATATCCAGTCAGGGCTCATACCGTCAAATCGCCAAGAGGCTCGGAGTCCACCCAACGACATTGATACAGAGGGTCAAGAATCTCGAGGAGCAGGACGTCATAAAGGGATACAGGGCCAATGTGGATTACCTGAAGCTGGGCTATGAGTTCATGGCAATCGTCCACATTTATGTTGAAGGCGATCTGCTAGAAGTCCAACGGAAGATCAAGGAGATCGACAAAGTCGTTGCGGTCTTCGACGTCACCGGGGAATGCGACTCGATTGCTTGGGTCGCATGTAGGAACAGAGAGGAGTTCAGCGGGGTCGTCAAGCGCATGCTTACCCTGCCTGGTGTCAAGAAGACGAATACCTACGTGGTTCTGAATGTTATCAAAGACCCTTACAACTTCATCCCAGAGCTAATGGAACGTGGTCCAGAGAATAGGCCTTGACACTGTTTCTTCATCGCTTCGTGGGATATCGACAGTGAAGTCCGGGCGCATGGGGGTTTGCTTTGACAATCACTGTCAAAAGCTTTGCATCAGTTTGGTGGAACACTCACCTATATTTTCATCAATCTTCTATATTTTCTATCAATAATTGGAAATGTTACGGTTAATTGAATTATCATTGAGCAAAATGTTTAATATGGCCGGCGCATTATCTGGCGTCACAGAACGTCCGTCCGAGGCAATGTGCGATGATTAGGACCCACGATTGCGGAGCCATTCGAGCGGAGGACCTTGGCGAGCGCGTGACCGTTGCTGGCTGGGTGCGTTTCTCTCGAGACCACGGGGGAGTCTTGTTCTTCGACCTCGCGGATTGTCACGGTACGACTCAATTAGTGTTTGATCAAGAGGCGATGAATGACGGTACCGACGTCAAGAGACTGGAGAAAGTCTTGAAGACCTTCGGAAGAGAGTCGGTCGTAGAGGCCACTGGCGTGGTGAGAGAGAGAGTGCC
The DNA here is from genome assembly GCA_050010535.1 of Methanomassiliicoccales archaeon. Lineage (GTDB taxonomy): Archaea > Thermoplasmatota > Thermoplasmata > Methanomassiliicoccales > JACIVX01 > JAJRAG01. The sequence goes on from JBEKKT010000016.1 coordinate 32,445, forward strand.
AGGGACCGAGGACCCAAGGAATCCCACGGGCAAGGTCGAGGTGCTCATCGAGACGGCAAGATTGCTCAACCCGTCGAAGCAGATACCGTTTGAGGTCGCGGAGCAGAAGAACTCTCTTCTGCCTGGCGAGGACCTCCGATTGAAGTATAGATATCTTGATCTCAGAAGGCCGCAGATGATCGGCAACCTGAGGTTCCGACACCGCCTAATTTCATGCGCGAGGCAATTCCTCGATGTGCACGGCTTCTTGGAAGTGGAGACGCCTTGCCTGACGAAGAGCACTCCCGAAGGGGCAAGGGATTTTCTCGTGCCTTCAAGAACGATCCCTGGTCACTTCTATGCGCTCCCGCAGTCTCCTCAGCTATACAAGCAGTTATTGATGATCGGTGGGGTCGATAGATACTATCAGATCGCTAGATGCTTCCGGGATGAGGACTCCAGGGCGGACCGACAGCCTGAGTTCACGCAGCTCGACCTCGAGATGTCCTTCGTCGACGAGAAGGACGTGCAGAGTGTTGTTGAGGACATTCTCTTTGACGTCTGGAAGTGCGTGTTCGGTTCCGATCTCAAGACTCCCTTTCCAAGGGTGAGCTTCAAGGACGCTATCTCGAGGTACGGTTCTGATGCTCCTGACGTGAGGTTCGGTTTGGAGCTCGTGGATGTCACTGGCGTCGTCAAGGCCGCCTCTTACGAGGTCTTCAAGAAGGTTGTCGGAAAAGGCGGTGTCGTCATCTGCCTGAATCTCAAGGGTTCCCTTCTTTCGTCCTCGCTCTCCGAGGCGAGCACAGTTGGCAGGAAAGAGGTCGATCGTCTTATCGAGTGGGCGAAGGCACAGGGCATAGGAGGTCTCACCTGGATGCGGGTAACGAAGGAAGGATTGAGATCGAACATAATCAAGTATTTCTCAGCTGATGTCCGGGCTAGGTTGACGGAAGTGATGGGGGCCGAGTTTGGTGACCTGCTACTGTTCCTCGGAGGCTTCGAGGCGCAGACACGGAGAGCGGCTGGAGCTTTGCGGATCAAACTGGCGAAGGACATCGGCCTGATAAACGGGAAGGGACATCAGTTCGTGTGGGTCGTCGACTGCCCCATATTCAAGAAGGATCCCGTTACGGGACAATTGGAGCCGTTCCACCATCCCTTCGTCCGACCTACGAAAGGCGACATCGACCCGGACGAGGACATGTCCGAGATCGGCGGGCTATCCTACGACCTTTGCTTGGATGGCGTGGAGATCGGTAGCGGATCGGTGAGGATACATGATCCGGAAGTACAGCGCAAGGTGTTCAAGCTCCTGGGCATGTCCGACGAGGAGATTGATGGCAAGTTCTCATTCTTCCTTGAGGCGCTCGGATACGGAGCGCCTCCTCACGGCGGTATAGCGCTCGGACTCGACCGACTAGTCTCGATGTTGCTGGGATGCGAGAGCATCAGGGAGGTCATCGCGTTCCCGAAGAACAAGCGGTTCCAATCGTTGCTGGACGGTTCTCCCGCGAAGGTTGAGGATTCGAAGCTGTCCGAGCTGCAGTTGCTCTCGCTTGCGGAAGACGAGCCGGATGAGAATGGCAGCGAATCGAGCTAGTTTGACTTCTCCTTTAGCCTTTTCTCGATCTCTTTGTTCACCACTTCGACGATCTCACCAGATCCGTACTTCCCCTTTGTTTGTCTTATGATCTGACCGATGACGAAGTTGGCGGCCCTCTTGTTGGTCCTGAAATCCGAAAGGACTTCAGGATTCTCGTCTATGCAAGCGTTGACGAGTTCCCCGAGCTCCCCTTTTTCTTCTCCTTCATGGATGTCCTTCACACCCTCACCCTTCTGGAGACCATCGATTCTCCTTCTCGCCTCGCTGTCGGTGATCTTCCCAATGACAACTGCCTGCAAGATTCCCTCGATTTCACGCAGCAACCGCTCGTCCATTCTCTTCTCGAGGACGTTCCAATTCGAAGACAGCGGTCCCAGAATCCAAGTCGCGACGGCCTCCGACGGCAGACTCGTGCACAACCGTTCGAATAGGTCTGCAAGACCGCTTGAGGTCATCACGATCTGTCTCGCGGTCACTCGGTCCAGTGTGTACTCCGATCCTATTCTCTTTGCCCTCCTGAGAGGAGTCTCGGGAATCTGTGTGTTCTCTGTCATCTCGGCGACGTTGAAGATGCCAAGGTCCGGTTCGGCGATGTATCCATAGTCCTCCTCGGACTCCTTCCCCCTCGCGGAGATCGTCACCTTTCTTTCCTCGTCGAAATGACGCGTTTCCCTCGCGATCTTCTTCCCCGCCTTAAGCATCTTTGTCTGCCTGGAAGCTTCGAAGCTCAGCGCCCTCTCCAGATTCTTAAGGCCCAGGATGTTCTTTATCTCCACCCGCTCGTCTCCAATGGATATGTTCGCGTCGACCCTCACGGTCTGCTCGTCCTTCTCTGATAGGCCAACAAGGTAGCGAAGTTCGATCAGTATATCGGCCATGAAATCCCTGGCTTCCGTGGGGGAGGCGATGTCCGGAGCGGTCACTATTTCGACGAGGGGTATTCCGCTCCGGTTGTAGTCTATTAATGAGACCTCTTCTCCAGACTTCCCAACGCGCTTGATCCTGCCCGGATCCTCTTCGAGGTGCACTCTTGTTATTCTGACGACTTTGCCGTTCAAAGAGAACCTACCGTCCACGCCGAGGGGGGATTCGTATTGCGTTATCTGGAAGTTCTTTGGCAGGTCCGGATAGAAGTAGGTCTTCCTGGAGAACCATGTTGTATCGGCAATCCTGCATCCGAGGAACTTGGAGACTCGGATGCCCATCTCCAGAGCCCTGCGGTTCAGTCTAGGTCTGGAGCCGGGGAATCCGAGGCAGGTCGGGCAGACAGATGTGTTTGGCCCATCGCCGGAAGTGCTGCAGGAACAGAAGAGCTTCGAGGCGGTCGGCAGCTGGAGATGTATCTCAAGACCGATCTTCACATGATTGCCTCCGGGAACCGGTATTGGAAGGTGCTCTCCCAACAATCGGCAGCACCTAGTAGGACCCCTTCAGCCCAGTGCTTTGCCACGAGCTGCATGCCGATCGGCATTGAATCAGCATACCCGCAAGGGACGGAGATGTGAGGAAGACCTGCCAGATTCGGTGGAACTGTCAGGAAGTCCGCTCGGTACATATCGATCGGCCTCATCCTTTCTATCTCGGTGAATCGGGGTGAGACGAACGGCATCGTCGGCGTCGCGATGAGCGTGTGGTCCTTGAGAGCCCTATCATAATCCTTCATAACAGTCTGCCTGACGGCGAGGGCCTTGAGATAGTATCTGTTCCTGAAACCGACCATTCTCGAATATGTCCCGAGTAGGATCCTTCTCTTCGCTTCCTTGCCGAAATGCTCGGACCTGACCTTTGAGAAGAAATCGTCGAAATGCAAGGTGACGTCGCCCCCCCTCGCGCCGAACCTCATACCGCAATATCTAGCGAGGTTTGTGGACGCCTCGGAGGTCGCGAGGACGTAGTAGGCTGGTAGAGCGAACTTCATCGAAGGGATACTGACTTCTTTGACCTTGACGGACATACACTCCTTGAGGATGCTGAGCGCTTCACCGAAGGCGATTCTCACATCGGAATGAATGTTCTCCATCGCCTCCTTTGGTACTGCGATTGATTCGATCTTGACGGGATTGAAGCCGAGCTCCGACTGTGAGCAGGAGGTCGGATCCATAGGGTCCGGACCGGCTATAATCGGCAGGTACCTCTTCAAGGTCGACGAGGAACGTGCAAACATCCCGACTTTGTCGAGTGAGTTGCCGTAGTCCACGAGGCCGTACCTCGACACCCTTCCGTAAGTGGGAGTGAGTCCTACGACACCGCAGAACGAGGCGGGACAGGATATTGATCCGCCCGTCGAAACACCCAGTGCAACGTGCCCGTCCAGAAAACAGGCCGCGGCCGCAGCACCACCGCTCGACCCCCCACAGCTCCTGTCGGGATCGAAGGGGTTTCTCGGAACGCCGTGGCCCGAGTTGGTGCCGAAGGTTCCGAATCCGAACTCGTCCATGTTTGTCTTCCCGACGAGTAGCCCTCCAGCCTGCCTCATCCTTCTAACGGGCGTGGCGTCAAACGGCGGACGATAACCCTCGAGTATTTTGGACCCCGCTCTCGTCTGGAAATCGCTCGTGCACAGGTTATCCTTTGCGGAGAAGTGAAACTCGAAGGAGGGATCGGAAGGCACCTCATCGATCAGCTCGGAGAAGATGACATGTTTCTTGTTGAGATGCTTCAGTCTATCGAGGAAGGCGGCATTTATCAAATCAGTCTTGGCCCCCTTACCCAGTCTTCGTAAGTATCCATCATCTTTGTCAGCAGCTCCGGCTCGATATCTTGCCCTGCCGAGTCTTCACGGAGCACGTCTTGAATCTTGACGGGATTGAAGTCATACTCATCCGCTCCCGAAGCCTCGTCGAGCATCGAGAAGTACTCCAATACCTCTTCCAGATCCTTAGCGAATTCCTTGATCTCGGCCTCGGTCAGCTCTAGCCTTGCTACTCTTGCCACCTTCTCGACAATCTCGGATTCCATGATCTCCCACTTCCGACAGTAAGCGTCGCCTTGTCCGGCAGGGCTCGGACCCGTCCGGACCTTGTCTATGATTATTGGCAGTATCCGTGCAATCCTTATCAATTTTTGGAAAATCGTCAGGAGGAGGTGCTTGCTTCGACATTTGGAATACTGGAGGAAAATGTTTATCTCTATGTCCGAGTTTACTCGGAATGGTGCGTTGATGGAAGAGCCCGACAAGCTAGTGAAACAGGGATTTCGACTTCTGAGTGAGGGAGATTACTCTCAGGCGCTTTCCAGGTTCGACAAGGCTATCAAAGTGGATCCGAAGAATTCAGAGGCATACTTCGGCAAGGCCGAGGCAGGCATGCTCGTGCCGAAGGTCGGCGTGGAAGAGGTCCTTGCACTGTACAAGAGGGCCGTTGAGCTGGACCCGAAGAATCCCTACTACCTTACGTCCATGGGTGCGTTCTGCATCGACATCGGGCGATTCAACGAGGCTGAAGCCGCGTATAACAAAGCAGCCGAGCTCGATCCGGAGAATGCGCAATACTACTACTCGGAGTTCGGTGTGGAGTACTCTAAGAAGGCCCCCGAAGCAATGGAGCAGTTTCTAGATGACAATACGAGAGAAATCATCGCGAGGAAGGCTTTGAAATACGTTTTGAAGTCCATCGGACTCGACGAGGAGAAAGCGAAGAGACTGCTGGTCTGAGCTGACTCTCAGTCGGAATCTAGTGCTTAAGCCAGGGGCGGTCGTCTCAATGGTGTAAGTGTCGACGGGAAGATACTCGATGCGATACTCACCGTACCCGTTTGTGGGCGCCGAGCGCGTGAATCC
>JBEKKT010000017.1:0-35998 GCA_050010535.1 Methanomassiliicoccales archaeon
AGGCGTTCGGATATTCGAACCTGCTTCTGCGCCGTTCTCCAACAGACACGACTTTGACAAGGTTCTAACATTTCTTGAAGATTTCGTGTCGTGCCAATTTGCAGATTAGAAGTTCTGACGATGGAGAGCCGAATGCATCGAAAGATGCACGTCCGGTTCAGAGGGGGGGATGGCTGGCTACGGGCATTCAGCAATGGGTCAACGGCGTACCGTCCCTACTCTACAGAACCATCAATTCGATTACTCTTTTTCTTCATTCGCGCTCCCCATCTGCCGTCAGAACCGTCGGAGGTGTTGGATGGCGCTGCCCAGATTCAAATGAGTGACTAGCCAGCAATCCAGTTTTCTTTTCAATAACGAGGGCTTGTATATCTGGCTGCTGCTGAACAGACCTCTTCCGTTCTTTTTCATTTGTCGCCTGTTCCCTTGTCTGCCCTGATTCTGCGGTTTTGTCCGTGTCCAAGAGTCATTCAATAGCGGTAAGTATGGAAGGCCAGAATGCCACACGAAGATAGACAAAATAAGATGTCCATTTGTTTGTCTCCTTTTACCAATTTGACCTGCATTGAAAATAGGTTGTAGATAGCGACGAGAGCAACCCAGGGGCAGACTGCTATTCGGCGACTAGATCGTCGTTTGAGCATCTTTTTAGCAGCAGAAAGGGATTCTGTTGCTGTGTCCACCATTGTCGGCGTAATCCATCCTTTACCAGAAAAGTGTCTTGCTCGATTCTTTGAAAGCGGAAAGACCATCTTTTTCAAGCCGGCAACGCTTTACAGGAAGATTGAGCCAGGCATGAAATTCTTTTTCTACCGAAGCGGGAAGGATAGGGGAATTGTGGGCGAGGCAATAATAGCAGGTTTTGACTTGTCCGACAATCCATGGGGTTTTCTCAGTATGTACGGGGACAAGGTTTTCATGACGAAAACTGAGTTATGTGAGTACCTCTTGCTTCTCGAAAGAAAATGGACTCATGAAACGAAGAGGAAAGTTGAACATCGAAAGAGAGTCTGGATAGCTTATGAGTTAAGTGGAATTGTGAAGTACCGAACGCCCAAGGTTCCGAGATTTCTGATCCCAGTAAGTGGAAGATATGCAATCGCCGACGATTAGTCTTCGTCATCCTCAGAGTCATTCAATTCGATTACATTTCTGTTTAGGTACCCCTCTATTACATGTTTTTCTCTTGACCTGCCCACGGGCCCGCCGGTACTCAAACTGAAGAATCAGAGTGGATTGTCGGATACTTGTGGAATTTGGCTCGATTATCAGAATCGATTGAGTAAAATCTATGACAAGACCTCCCCCATCTGCCGTCAGAACTGTCAGAAGTGTCCGAGAACGATGAGTACTGTGACATGCCCGGTAGTGATTGAATGTTGCGAGATCTTGCCTGGCGCCTCAATGGTTCTAGGCCCGCCTGTGCTTATCCCGGGCAACCAGAGTGACTCGGCGGGTACTCATGGTATTTGGTCAGATTATCGGCATCTGTTGTCTACCTACTATTTCTGCATCAAGTCGACAATGAACATACAGAATTCAAGGTCGCCAACAGGGTGTGAATCGGACGCACGTTGCGAGTGCGCTCAACTCAGGACTCCTCCAGGCACGCCAAACAGACCGCACAAATCAATCCTCAGAATCTCCGGTGGAATCGGCAGTCTCTCCAATGCTAAAGATCTTAGGTGACCCTTTGATTACCTCGCTACCTTCTTCACACACAGTGGCAAAATTGCAACTCAGACAATGATGTCCTGGATTGGCTACGAAATCGTCCTCGGATTTACAGGAGAGGATTTCATCCATCTCTCCGCGGATTCTACAATGCATTTCATCAATTAGGCTCTCACTGCAGTTCGAGGTCAGGACAGAATATGGATTGAGGAATACGATTTCAACTCTGATTTTGGCTAGGTCGCAGGCATAGTGCTTGGACGTATATTCTGCCAATACTGGTACCTGAGGAATTCTTTCGAGGCTAGTCGCTTTGCCAGTTTTCCAATCGGTTGCAGTCACAATCGAGCCAGACCGCGACACAAAGTCAGGCCGCAACTTCACAAGGACTCCATCCATGAGATAATCCCTATATTGTTCGTGCTCAAGATAGTCAACAGCGACAAGGTTAGGAGCGTGCCTTTCGCAGAAATTGCGGACGCACACAGATGTGTGCGTATGCATATCTTGAATCGTGGCTTTGTCGATCTTCATCCCATTCTGAATCTCGACGATCAAGTCTTTTCCGAACTTTAGATTATCATCTATGTAACTGCTGGTGGAGACAAGGGCAGAATCTAGACTTGACGGACGCCCGAGTTCGTGTTGCTGAATCTGCTCGAATATGGTATTGTGAACGGCTTTCCCGCCAAGAAATCGTATGCTTTGTAGAGATGAGAGCCTGTCTAGCTTCTTTGCAAATAGGTCTTTGTCGTACTTCCTGATGCACTTGAAGAAAAGCCCTTTCCGACACCAGCCCCATTGCCTAGACCTGGATATTGACCAATTGAATCTTTCCTTCCACTGACTATCCATCCGTCAACTCCTTCTCTGCCCGGCAGAGAAGTGACACTCTGGCCTCGACCCCAGCCCGCATAATCTGATCGGCAAATCTCATGAATGTCCTAATTCTCGTCTCTGAGAATTGCTCTTTCAGGTGCTTTACGAGACTAAGCATGGAATTAACGTCCTCGTCTTTTTCCCATACGAAAAGGCAAGTGCTGAGCAATTCTAAGTCGGCTACATCAATCTGTGAGATCGCGTCAACCGCCTTCACGAACTCTTGTGGCCGAGAAAAGAGAGGATTGTCCCCCTTCGCTCTAAGACCCTCAAGAAACTTCTCGCCTGCATTCGTGAGATTGTAGACGTAGGAGACGCAGTCGCCTGTCTTTGTCGCCTGTTCATCCAAGATGCCTGAGTCTACAAGCATATCCACTTCTTGGGCAAGCGCACTAGAATATGGACCGAAATTGCCCCATCTAAACGGTTCATTGAATTCAAACCCCACTGTCTTCAGAATGTGAACTGTTTTCTGGAATCTCTTTCTACCATTGACCTTCTCGAGACTCCTTACTATCTCACAGACTTTTCCGAGACTCTCAAACATTTTTCCCACCGATGCTGCCCTTCTGTCAGGAAATCATGCTAGTCGAGGCTATAAGTAATTGATTCTTCTCCTTTTAGGGGGGAGGTCCCCGAAAGTCAATTGGTTCCCTCCAATAACTTCGAGACTTTTTCCCGGCATTGCTCAGGAATCATGATGTAGACAATGTTGTAGGAGCTTTTTATCTTGAGTTCCTGAAGGTAATTGGATATTTCCTCGTCGTCTTCCGTGAATATCGCACTCTCGCCCTCTTTGTCTTCACTGTAGGGCACATAAGGAGAGATCGCAGAAGATTCGTGCAGAATGAAATAGTAATCGGGATCGAAACCACATTTTTCAAGATACTTGACAATCTTCTCTTTCTGATCCACTAGTCTCAGCAACTTCACATTCTCCTGTCTTGTGTCTAAACCAGAGATTTGAAGAGGTTTCAGAAGGTTGCGTCTAAGAAGCCTCGACGTCATGTCTCTCAGGATAGGATCAGCTCCCGAGGACCATTTTGTTATATGTGAAAAGACATCATTATCCGTCAGTCTCAGGTAATCGGAGACTGAAATGTCTCCAGAATTCAAGAATCGTTCAAGAATGGACTCGGGCTGAATGTCTCCTGACCTGAGAAGGCTTTGGGCCCGCTCAAGAGCTTTGCGCAACATTCGTTCACAGCAGAGCTTTGTCTTATGAAGGTAAACCTGAGTGTACATGGAGTATCTGCTATAGAGATAATCCTCCACAGAGGGGACCCCTTTCCGAAGTACCTTCAGTCTTCCATCCTTTTCCACGATTGTCCGTAACACCCTGTCGATATCGAACTGCCCGCAAGGATTGCCAGTGAAGTGGGAATCCCTCCTCAGGAAATCGAATCTGTCAACATCAAGTTGGCTGCTAATCATGCTGTGCCAAAAAATCGGTTCCGTCGGCCTGGTAATTATCATCGAGACTGATTTCGAAGAGATGTCTGAACTCTCAAGAACACTATTGATTTCGGTCTCCCTATTCCCGATGATCAATTCCGCCATCTCCTCATGGTTCTTTGGAAAGAGCCCTTCAAGAACATGAGACAATGGCGGATGACCCACGTCGTGAAGCAAGGCTGCCAAGTATAATTTCTCATTATCTTCATGTCCGAGGATGCTGTCAAAATACCTAGCGAGATAATAACACCCAATCGAGTGTGAGAATCTGTTGTGTTCTGCACTAGGAAAAACGTAAGATGCCAGGCCAAGTTGCTTTATCATTCTCAAACGTTGGAATTCTCTCGAATTCACAATCCTGTCTGCGACGCTGTCCCTCGGAAACACGATGTAACCGTAGAGAGGGTCCCTAATCATCCTCACCCGTGTCTCATTTCCCGAAGGAGGCATGCATTAAAATTCAAAACGTTGTTTTGTATTTCTACTTTGCTAAGTTGAGCACCGTCAGAGTACGCGAGATTTCTGGGCATCCTTTCGACAACTTTCGCTACCCTCCCATGAAAACGAAGTAAAGGCCGGCATCACTGAACGCCTAATCATGAAGATCAGGAAGAGAATTGTAATCGAAACCCTGCCTTGCCCCGAGTGCGGACACCCCAACCGAATCACGCACGACTACGATCTGCTGAAGATGAATGACAAATGCCTCAAATGCCAGAAAGAGGTCGTGTTCACGACCGACAGGCCGCTGAGGATCCTACCACGGAGATGATAGACTGCATCATCGCGGAATCCCGAGTGAGAGCAAATGCGCTGACTTCACGTAGACCCACATTACAAACCATTATATAGTAAGATACTATTTCATTAGTAATCACATGTCAATCAAGATTGATAAAACGGAGGGAGAGAATACGTTCCAGGCAGCCCACAGTTTGAAGGAGATATCAGTCGGGGAAATCTTAGGAGAGGGGGGAAAGAAGAACGAGCATCACGGAATCAGAGCAGCCATATTGGCGTATGTTAGGCAGAATCCTGACGGAGTGACGCCGAGAATGGTCTCCGAGGCAATTGGAGTAGATTACCACAGATCATACATGATCCTGAAAGAACTCTGCACGGCCAGGGAAATCTACTCCAGAAAAGTGGGTGGCATTAAGACAGATCTCTACTATCCAAACGGGAAGCTCATCCATAAGTATCTGCAACAGTCGATTGACCTGGGAGACCAGACATTCAGAGTATCGTTTCATGAAGGTAGGCGGGGAGCTAGAATCCAGATTCAAGAGCGACGATATACGTTGCTTGAGGGGGAGAAGGTGGAGGGCTCGGTCTTCGTGGATGCGGACAAGGCGGAGAATCTAGTCAATTTTCTTCAAGACATACTCATGAGATTCCAACAGGTGGACAGATATGGCAAGTCGAAAGGTGATATTCAGTGAGAAGGACAACGATGGTTACTGAGATACAGCCGAACGGGATAGGTCTCGGGAAGGTGCAACTGTCAGACCTTGGGACTGAAGTCGATTTCGCGAGTATGCTCCCGTACGTGAAAGGCAGAGAAGACTTCGAAGTACTCTTGAGGTATCCGCGAGTGCTCCGTAAGGGACAGCCAATAGAGGCCAATGGTTTCAAGACACATTCTATGATGAGTAGATCACTCGCGCTTCAGGAAGAGCTCCAGGACGACATATTCTACAAAGGCGTGTCCAATCTCTATACAGCTCTGTTCTCAGATCACCCCCTACTCATTTCCTATCCCCCTGATCTAATATGGCTAGGGCGAGAGAACGGCCTAGAAGCTTGGGAAAGCAGCCTACGGCGTGTACTACCGAACACCGATCTTGGTTTAGATGACTCTGCTACAAACGAAACAATCGACCTGGTGCGGTCTCTTGTGATAAACTTTGCGAGAAACTATGGTTTCTGGCGGTCGGTTGTAAAAACGCTAGTCCCACAATCAGAGGCAGGAGAACGGGGAAACCGCCAACGTGAGTTGCTGTCCAGAATCGTCCTTGATTGGTCCATTCAGAATGCGGTCGATTCAAAAGCCAGGTGGATGGCCGGACTGACTCCAATCATCGACGGATACAACCCCGGCAGCACAATGCTCAGTCACAGGTTCAACATCGCATATGGCTCACTTGTTTCAGCCAGAATCGATCAGGGATTGACGACACCAGCCTACTTGTATACGATGAACCTGAACTCGACGATGTTTCCAGACAAATGGACTTCCCTATTGTCCAACGTAGTCAATAATGCCAAACTGGCTCTTAATGATGCCATGTACGATGGAATGCATGTCTCGGTCAGACATCTTGATTTGATCTCACTGAGTACAGGGAGGGTAGACACGCTGATGATGTTGATGAAAGAACTGAAGAAGGTGGCGAACTATTTCAACGTCCCCGTCTGGTGGTCGAGACTGGGACCACCTGGCTTTGCAGCTCTTGACGAAGGAGCTTCTTTCGCTTCATTCCCGATGAACAATAACACAGGAGACGTCTACGCCGAAGGTGGGTCCGGGAATAAGGTCGACCAGTATGGTAAGATATTCAATCCCGTGAACCGGACCAGATGGACAGTCACTCGGGTGATTGCCTCGATTCATGGCCCCGAGGGTGGCATGCCCCCTCTGAGCGCATACTGGGATAGACCAAGACCATCGGAAGAGGAACTCGCGTCCCCATGGAACTACAGGGTAAACTTCTCGAAACCTTATACAGTGGCTGCGATCAACGGATTATTCGACCAATGGCTGGAGAATGTGAGGGCGGGTGAGACATCACCCGGAAGAAGCTACCTAGAATACGCGGAACCGACTTACACGAGTTGGGGACCAAGGTAAGGAAGAGTGACAACCATGCCGACACAGGAATCAGCAGATTCAGCCTTGTGGAAACTCATTCGATTATCCGCCATTGGAGTTGGCACATTCATACTTGGCGAGATCGCACGAGCTGCATATGAGAGCTGCGACCCCGCCGAAAAAGAGAATTGGCGCAAGGATCGCATTATGCATCACGGGGAGTTCGGCGTCATTCTCATGAATGCAGGGAAGGAGTCTGGAAACTCAGATCTCGTGCTCGCAGGCGCAGGTCTCGCGCTATCAGACATCGATGATTCTAGTGAATGGCGCATCCGACCCAACCCTTCAAAATAGACCAATGTGTTTCCACCGACGGTGAGTTGGGGACCACTTTCGCCCTCTCTCCCCGACAATCGCTTAATGCAGGTCCTCGGTCGAGAGCCCACCTCAATGCACGCATAGGCTATACTGGCTAGACATTGCCCTGAGAGGTGGGAGTGATGACATGGAAGATACACGACTTGAGAAGACGCTGAGGCCGTCTACGACGACATCGTGCAGACCGTCCCGATCAAAATCAGGAAGCGCTGCCCGGTTCTGCTCAAGATGGCGATGCTCCTCGATCTGATGAAGCACGAGACGAACCGGAAGATAGCAATCGACCTCGAGATCGTCGGGAGCTGCGAGGAGTGCAAGGGGAAATGCGGAGAGCAGTGATTGTTCCTGCGTGGTATGCGCAGGATTCCTTCTGACCTCTCTCAGAAGAAATCCATATTGGAAGGAGACCTAGAGCGGATCCTCTTCCTAATCAAGTCCTCAAGCTTCTTTCTCACGTCTTCGTTAGTAGGTATCTCACAGATGCCGTATCCCATCGGACTGTTGTCCGTTGGATTCTTCCTGACTAGAGAATATATGTTGAGGAATCTATCTATACTTCTGTCCCAACCTCTGATCAATCCGTTGAAGGCCCCAGCACATATGTCTGCAAACTGGATCCCGACATTATGGTTCGAGCAGGAAATCGCCGCACTTGGAATGATGTGCTCGATCTTCATCAATCTGGTCTTGGTTGCTTGATAGAATGCTTCCCGAGCCATCTTGTCTTCCTTGTTGCACGACTCATTGTCTATGAAGAAAGTCGCCAAGTTTCTGTTCTTGATTTCCATTTCCACTCTCTGGACCATGGTCTCGAAGTGCATTTTGATAATGTTTCGTTTCGCGACTCTGCCAACAGCCTTCCTGTCGGTGACGGTGAATACAAACTTCGCATGGGTCCTGATATTCAGAAGGCCCAGGACTTCTCCAATGAACTTGGAGGCGTCAGCTTCACTCACGTTCTTGATGCCTGGATAAGCAGCTCCGTTCTCCGTCGTGGTCCTCTTCCAATCCGCGAGGAAACTATACCTCATCTCAAAATCCAGCGGAAGCCCCCATTTATCTTTGGCGATGCCCATGATGTCGATGAGAGTAAACCACTCATTCGCTGGAATAATAAGGCAACTTCTGCAGTAGAAGGGGGACTTCGCAATCGATTTCTCACCTTTCTCCTCGTGATAAGTTCCAGAATCATCCGAAAACACGAAAAAGACAGTCATATCAAGGTTCTTTCATGCCCTCCTCAATCTCCTTCAGTTCCTCCGCCGTTTCCTTTCTCCATCAACCCATACTCAAACAGAACAACCTTGCACTTCTGACATCTGAATCCTTCGATGTTGCGCGGAGCTGGTGCATGCATCAAACGTTCCTTATTTGCCATGAACTGCTGGCCATGCTCGAAACGTCTGTCAAACCAAAAGACACCGAGAGCCACCGACGATCCTATCTGCAGATATCCGTGCTCCATTTCCGTGCCGCACTTGGGGCAAAGCATTCTGTCCTCCTTCCCCTGGGTTTAACAGTCTCCCTCTGAAGCTTATAACTTTCGCAAGCGACTTTCAAAGAGGTCTCCGCGCCAATCATTTTTGAGAGTATCGAGCGAAAATTCAAGCCTCACGTTGACTGATGTTCCCCAAAATTCCTGTTGGGGAAGAACAGACTTGGAAAACGCTTAGCAGACGGTCAGTTTCCACGGATCCAAATTCGCCGCGGACGTGATCAGAGCCATGCTAGAAGAGTTGAGAGGTAACCTCGACTGTCAGGATGGGGCCCGGAAGTGCCCAGCGGTTATAATGATGCATAAGGTCCTCGGAGAACTCGATGCGGCCTCAATCATCGCGACCCAGGAAGAGCTAGGCATCGCGGATTTCAACGTGGAATGCAAGCAGTGTCCTCTACAGAATTAGTTCTGATTATCAAGGACTTCTTCGATCTGAAGGAGCAGCTTGGCAACCTTCACGCCTTTCGGAGTGAGCTGGAGCTTCTTGTCGGGCCAAAGAGAGTCCTCCTTGCGTTCTCCGTGCTGCGCTTCAACTCCTTAATGCTATTTCCTCACATAACTAGTGGAACCCTCTTTTACGCTGCAACCCGTGATATGAACAAAGTAATCCGTCAATTGTCATAGAGTGGACTTGCCTGGATTCGAACTCGCTAAATCAAGATGTTTATGGTGCAGCCCAACATAAAGGCCTCTTCTGCGCTCCACTTTGGGCCAGATTCCGCGATGCAGAATCAATACCTCTAGAAGGGCTCGCATTCTTTCTACAACCTCTGTCATCATTCCTTCAAAACCCCTGCCGCAGGGATGCAACTGGTCAACTGGAGGAAGAGAATTGCATTATACCAGTCAAGCCTGACCAACTTCCATGATATTCATTTCTGCCATGGAGATGTTGGTGCCTCTCATTTCCCGAGAATGTCAATAGCGACCGTGCCATATGACCCCGTTTGTGGTTCTGCCGCTTAGGCGAGAGCACATACGTAGCCATCCTTTGCTTCCGGATTAATGGGTATAAACTCGTCCCGGATTGGGCTCTATTCCCAAGGAAAACCTCACCCGGGCGTGAGGCCGGTCGGCCGTCGACGTCCTTTCTTGCCTTTCGAGCGTTGCCTCCTCCCGAGCCTTCTAACATCGCACTCTCGGAGTCCATCTATAAGTCCGCAGTCGTGGTGCATGCATATCTGCACGATGCTGAGGTATATCTCCTCCTTCATCTCCTGATCGTCGATAGCGATCGGCTCTCCGCAGGAGTAGCAAGTCACGTAGACTGCATACCGTTCCTTTGCCTTTCTATATCCATTCCAAAACGCCTCATTGTAGTTTCTCTCTTCAACCTCGAGCGCCTCCCGGAAGAACTGCCCGATAGACTTGTTCTGCTTCTCGAGAATGGTCCTAAGCCGATCGCGAACGCCTCTTGAATCCCGGAACGAGATTACCGGATGCTTGTCGTCGTAGCGCTTCTTTGCCGGGGGAATGTGCCCTCTTCTCACCAAGTTTATACGCCTCCTGCCTGAGTCCTGCGACGGTCATGAAGACGAATATCCTGACCGTAGACGGCATATGGTAGATGATACCGTATTCGATGTGGAATACGAATCGCGAGGGGTCTGTAAACGCAGAATCGCCTTCGAACAGTCCTTCCAAGAGTATACATCATGTTCTCACCTCGCCCTGTCTTGTCTTCTTGCCCGTTGCTAGCTCTGCCGTGTCAATCTCCGAGATGATGTCGACCCTCGCAGTTTCGGCTCTTGCCGAAGTGCTTAAACACAGCACCGCCTCAAGTCCCTCGTCCCTCAACCTCATGCGGGAGCTGACGGCCGTGTCGAGGGCAAATGCGAAGTTCATCACGTCCCTCAGCCTAGTCAGGATTCTCTCCGTCCTATCGGGCTCATCCGGCGGCAGCTCCTGATCGAATCTCACGGAGGGGGAGAGCAGAATCTCGAGGGCTCTCGCCGACAACTGGGCCAGATTGCCGATGTCCCTCAGCAGCACCGATTGTTTCGCCAACGAATCCTCATCGAGGTCCGGCTTCTGGCTGAAATATCTCGGGAGATCGGAGACTATCACGAGCTGTCCGAACTTGCTTTTTCGTATCACAGAAAGGATTGACAGGCCGTAGTAGTCGGCAATCTTCGCGAATGCGTCAAGGGACGGAACTATCTGGTAGTGCAGGGTTTCCCGATGCCTGAGCTCCGAAGCCGCCGTGTATGATCTCAAAATCCCATTCTTCTCGAGCCTGGTAAGGGCGGAGCGCAATCCGGGCTTCGTGGCCTTCCAGATCTCCCACTGATTCAGGTCTAATATCCGCCGCCCCTCCTTTATGATCTTAGTCACATACATCGGCTCGTTGTTCATCTTTGCCAGCACTATCAATGCCTTCATCTCATTGTGCTTCGCGATTTCTCTTTTGTCGGCCATTAGTCGTTCAGTCATTTGCATCTCACAGCTACACCTATTGTCGGAAGCTATATTTAGCATTTTATCTATATGACCAGATATGGTAAATTTCCGTAAATTCTTGAGTCCAGCATTAAACAATCAAGAAGTTTATAAGTAACTAGCCCTTACGTAGTTCCATGAACAGCCCAGCAATCCGGGCAGGAAGTGATCCCAAATGGTTGCAAGGGAAATCGGCGAAGCCCTCATGGAGCTACAGAGAGCCCTCATCGACCAGGGCATGGCGGAAAGCGACGCCGTGGAGCTTGTCGATGAGTTTGAAATGCGCATTGTCGAGGCTCTGGGTGACAGCGATACCGGGAGCAGGGACGGCGATAGCTAAGGCCGGGTCTGACACCGGGGTCAGGGGCGCAGAATGTCTCGCCCCCGACCCTGTATTTTTCTTGGATTTATCTGGAATCTTTGCGTTCCCACTGAGTTCTGATCCCTGGCCAGTCAGAGACCAAGGAGTGATTGTACGATGGCGACCTAGACATGAAGTAACAAAGAATACGGAAGAGAAGCTTCATGGCGAAATGGTGGGAAACAGAGGAATTCTCAATTCCAGACATCTGGTTGAGGAAATCGATGGAATCGATTCTAAGCTTCGCAGGAGACCTGTCATAGAGGTTGAGCATCCAATTTACAAGAAACCGCAGATTGATATCAGCCCAGCAGGGATAATCTCCGACACGAGTTGGAGGTCAAATCAGGTCAGGAGACATTCCGGTTTCTCCGTGTGCGCCATAACCTGGTGGGTTTGCCCGAACTACACTAGAGCCCACTGGGATCCGAACCCGGCTTACTATCACATGAGAGTCGGGAAGAAAGTTCGGAGGCCTGGGTTACAAAAAGGATCAGGAAACTAACGATGAGTCCAGACACATTGCTCAAAGCTTCTCAAGCAGGGACAATTGATTTGGGCGATAAGCTTACAGCCTTTCAATGCAATACACTGGCTGAGGCGAGGATACCACGATATGATGGACAACTCGCCTCGGGAATTGGTCTGGATGACGAGAGGACAGAGGCTTCCCATCTCGCCCGAAAAGATCAATCCGTTGTCAAGAAGCGAACTCGCGGCAGCGACGGCCGATTCGTAAGGTTGCGGAACTCTATGGGTAAGTACCCATTCACCGTCCTTGCGAACCAAATCCTTGAGCAGACAGCTCCATGGTACTCCGAGTCCACGCAGCGGGAGAGAGTAAGGAAATTCAGGCGAGTCCATGCAATCCTGCAGGAACTGAGAACAAAAGGCCGCATCTCGACGACGTCGCCAAAGAACATGAACGAGGCCGACGTCGTTCAGTTCATCGGCTGGTGCAAGGAGCATCTGGACAATGCGACAAGCTGCAAATATCTTCGCTTCCTTGGAGAGGTCCTTCAGGTCGCAGGAAATGGTGCGTATGCCAATGTGAAGCTGGAACGAAGGCATTGCCTTCCGCGACCGACTCCGAAAGCCATCAAGACCCTGACGCCGGATCAGAAGGACAGACTGTTAGGAGGCAGTTGGTCGCTGGAAGACCCCTTCCTGGATGCAACGGTCAAAGCCGCCCTTCATCTTTACCTCTATACCGGGATGAGGTCGAGTGAGGTTCGGCTTGCCAGGTTGTCGGACATGGATCTGGAGAAGCAGGAGATCGTTGTCTCATCCCCGAAGGGAAAACAACGGTGGGCCTCCGGGGACGAGGCCGCCCCGCTGATGCCCGGCGCGGAGCCGATGCTGTTGGGCTATCTTCAGTCGAGAGCCGTGTATCTGGTACAGAAAGGCTTTGACCCGAATCAGACCGAGCCGCTCTTCCCGTACATCAACAAGCATGGAAAAGTGGAGTACTGGAACCAACAGCTCTGGAATAAGTTGAAGAGGTATGTGGAACAGGCATCGGGGGTGCGGTTCAAATGGAAGGATCTGCGGCCGACTTTCGGGCAGTATGTCAAGGACATAGGTGCGCCGATAGAGATTGTCTCTAAGGCCCTGAGGCACAGCTGCACGAGGACAACGGAGCTTTGGTACGCGAGGGTGAGACCGGAGAGCGCGTTCTCTCAGATGCGGCAGCTTTGGGAAGCCGCTGCCGCAAATCCCAAGAGTGCTGATTAGATTTTGGCCAGAAAAGGTGATGTGGGCCCGGTCGGATTCGAACCGACGACCATCTGGTGTCTCAGACAGATCCTATGAGCCAGACGCTCCACCGGACTAAGCTACGGACCCTTGACTCGCAGGTTCAGGTTATTGTCAGGTGCGATATAAAGGTGTTGCCTGTGTGATGCCTCATAAACGACCAAATCCAGCTAGGTAGATTGAATCAATTCGTAAGAGGGGCTATTCCCGGATCAGAAGAATCGATAAGGGGTTATACCTCAAGATTCTTATTTGGCGGTCAAGAGGGAGATGAACCGGTGAGTCAAGACAGAATCCCGCCGGGGCAGAAAGCGAAAGCGAGATTCCCAGTGCTCAACGAAGGGACGGTTCCCTGTCCGATCCGGTCAAATGGGACTTTACGGGCGACAGAGCAATCGACAGGAATTTGAAGTTCACATGGGATGAATTCAAGTCGTTTTCCTCTGTGAGATCATTAGCGACTTCCACTGCGTTACTGGCTGGAGCAGGTTCGACAACAAGTGTGAAGGTGTAAGGTTCTCTGCGATCGCCAACATGTGTGAACCGGATGCGAAAGCCGTCAGCGTCTTCATCAGCGTGGAAGGCGGATACACTACGAGCGTGATGCTCAAGGGCATGCTCGATGGCGACTTCCTCCTGGCATATGGGTCGACGGGGCTCCTCTCGAGCCCAAGCACTGCGGCCCGTTTCGTCTCGTCGTCCCAAAGAAGTGCGCGTACAAGAGCGCAAAGTGGGTGAGGAAGGTCACATTGATGACTGGGCACGAGCTCGGCTACTGGGAGGTCACAGGATACAGCGACAGCGCGGATCCTCGGAAAGAGGAGAAATATAGTCGGTAGTCCCTATCGAGGCCAAAACCTCAGAGGTGTCTGTCTCATGGCTATCATTGACGAAGACCTGCAAACGTTGTGTCTGAACGTGAAGAAATACGGTGCGTCCGAAGCGGCCGTGGTGCTCGCGAACCAAATCGTTGTGGATCCCAGGGTCAGGCTGAAGTGTATTATACCAATCTGCGCGAGCTATGGACAGAGTTTGATGTGCCCTCCAAACGTTCCGAGTCCGGAGGAATTCTCGCAAATCCTTTCGAGATACCAGCATGCCGTCCTCGTTCAATTTCCCTTCGAGATGGATGAGGATTTCGTTGATCTGGTAGAGAAGGTAGCTACGCTCACCGACGTTAGGCTGAATCGGAAATACCAGGCCACACTGACCATGAACTTCAGGCGCTTGGTCGACGCGATAGGTAGGTTGGAGGCTGATGCCCAAGGTATGGGCTACAGATTCGCCGTAGGCCTTTCTGGAGGTTCCTGCCGGCTGTGTGAGAAGTGTGTCGGCCAGAGCTCCGGACAACCGTGCAGACATCCATTCGAGGCACGCCCCGCGATGGAGGCCGTCGGGATCGATGTCGTGGAGACAGCGAGGAGTGCGGGCGTGCCGTTCGAATTCCCTGCAAGAGAGAACCCAGTGCTCACCGGATTGTTGCTTGTGGATTGACTGGCCGTCGTTCGATCGAATTCATGAGGATTCGGAGACGCTAA
This sequence comes from Methanomassiliicoccales archaeon, assembly GCA_050010535.1. Classification (GTDB taxonomy): domain Archaea; phylum Thermoplasmatota; class Thermoplasmata; order Methanomassiliicoccales; family JACIVX01; genus JAJRAG01. The sequence continues at coordinate 14,790 of JBEKKT010000017.1, forward strand.
TGTGAACCCGAGATCCATCGAATGCTAATGCTTATCAGGCAAGCTCATCGGTTCATGAGATGCTCCACAACGCCATGACTAACTCTTTCTAGGTCCGCGACGTCCCCGAGCAGTATGTTCTCGGCATCTGCTCAGGGACGGACATGGCCAGGATCGCCAATGATATCGGGGCGATGTATCGCAAGCTCCTCGGCTACCTGAGTTCGAAGGGGACTCAGCCTCTCGGGATACCCTTTGCGGAGTACTTCGAGTAGGGTGAGAAGAGCATCGATTTGGAGTGCGACTTCGCCGTGCCACCGGGTACGGAGGATCAGGGGAAGATCGTCGCTCGTGTAATTCCCGGGACGAAGGGGCTTCACGCCGTGCATATCGGACCGTACTAGACCCTGGTAGGCACATACGCCAAGATCAACGGTTGGATCAAGGCGAACGGATAGGCGTATGCCGGCAGTCCTCGCGAGGTCCACCATTCCGATCCACGGCAGATGAAGGACAGCCCAAAGTGGATGGCGGAGTTCATCTGGCCGGTCCGCAAGACGTAGGTCGCGACATTAGTATAGCCAATTGCATTGATCTGCCAACTCTCTCAGATCATCCGTCCTTGAGGACTGATCGCAGTTCCGAAAGAGTTCGTCGTAGATTGTGATTCTTCCGCCACAAGAGGGCAGCGCTACTTCTTGTCCTGTTCTCCGAGCCAGTCATCGAATCCTATCTCCCATGTTCTCCTCAGTTCTGAAATCACGCCCTCATAGTAAAGCCTTGAGTCCTCGAATTCGACGAACAGCAGACAGGGGATATCGCCACACCCCAAGCAAAAATGGAATCCCTTTCCAACGGCGCAGTCCCTTAGTCAGCATTGTCTGCACTAGAAGATGACGTCGCCCGACTCGCGTCTATCACACTGTGTCTCCTCGATTGGCCTCCCTGATTCCTCCGCTTCTTCCAAAAGCAGCGCAGCGTCCCTATCCTTCCACGCACGGAAGATCTCAAATGACCCACAATACAGGCCACAATGCGCCTCCAATCCCATTCCATTTTCGGATTCCCCCATCTTTCCGCCCCGCTGAAACGTGGAGGCTAAGTGTCCTTTGAACTTGATGGCAACCGCTTCGGTCGGGAGCACGTGAGAAAGCGCCGTCGAGCGGGATCGAACCGCTGACCTTGTGGTTTCAATTCCCGTTTAAGGGACTAACAGCCACACGCTCTACCGACTGAGCTACGACGGCCTATAAGTGGATTCTGGGTGTAAGACATCCGTCCTCTATTAATTCTTTGTGCTATTCTTTGCCAATCAGCTCAGGGAGTCTCTCAGTTCCTTGACCGTCTTGCTCATCGAGTCCAGCGTCTCCTTCAAATGGTCCAGGAACGGCTGGAGCTTATCGGTTGTGATTGCGCCATCGGGGGACGGCTGTATTAGCCCCTCCTGCTCGAGGATCCTAAGGGAGTAGCGGACCTTGTGTTGAGGTACGTTCAGAAGCTCCGAAAGCCTTATGATGCCGATAGGTTCGTGGTTCATGATAGCCTTGAGCATGGCGACGTGTCTCTGAAGAAGGTCTATTTCGCTCTCTATCTTGCTTGTCAGAACGCTCCTGCCTTTCATATTCTCCTCCTCTTGATACGTGATAGCACTTGAAATATATTTTGATATCCGTCCACGCCACAGAGGAAGTCGGATGGCATGATAATCGAGGGATAGCAGTTAAATAAAGAACCCCTCATTGAAGCAATCGATGCGGGCCATTGTGGTCGACGGCCTCACCAAGGACTTTGACGGTGTGAGAGCATTGGATTCTGTATCGTTCAATGTTGAGGAGGGCACTTTCCTAGGCTGCTTAGGGCCAAACGGCGCCGGGAAGTCCACATTGCTCAGGATCCTAACCGGTCAGATTCTCCCGACGTCAGGGAGGGCCGAAGTGCTGGGCCACGACTGCAGGGCCGAGGGGCCGGAGATCAAGAAGCTCGTAGGAATCATGCCCGAGGTGGAGAGTCCCCCGAGCTATCTTACCGCATCCGAGTTTCTTTACTTCGTCGGTAAGATTAGAAAGGTCGGAGACCTCGATCCGAAGATCAAGCACTGGATCGACTACTTCGACCTTGAGGAGGTCAAGGGCAGCCTATGCAAGGATCTCTCCAAGGGCACGAGGCAGAAGGTAATGCTCGCCGCTTGCTTCATTCACGAGCCGAAGATCCTATTCCTGGACGAGCCATTCATCAACCTCGATCCCTTGTACCAGAGGAAGCTGCGGGAGTATCTCGCGGAGCTGAGAGAGAGGGGCCGGACGGTTTTCATGTGCTCACATATACTGGAGATGGCACAACGCCTTTGCGAAGAAGTAGTGATTCTGGACAGAGGGAAACTGGTGGCGCAGGAGCGGATCGAGGACATGAAGGCCAGAGGGGAGGACCTTGAGACGGTCTTCATGCGTTTGGTCGGGAGAACCGATGCCGCTGCTCCTTAGCATGATGCTGAAGGAAGAGTACAGGATGCACGTCACCTACTCTTCCAGGACGATCTTCCTCGCGCTCCCTATGTTCGTCACCTTCGTCGCCTTTGGTATGGGCATCTCGCTCCATCAGCTGGAAAGAAACATCAGCATCCAGGAACTCCTGACACTTACGCATGTCGGCGTCTTCCTATATGGCCTGAGCGTCGGGGCTTTCGGGTTCCTCGGGAAGACCTACGTCGAGCGGCGATACGGCAAGAACAACTACGTCATCAACATGCCCGCGATTCTGCCCCTGTCCTTCAAGAGAACGTTCTTCGGAATGTATCTGAGGGACGTCATCTTCTACGTTATCCTCCTGCTTCTTCCGGCTCTTCTGGGTCTGCTCCTGGCGGCGCCGATAGCTCGCTTCTCTGTTCTGTCGATCGGCGGCGTCTTCCTTGCCGTGCTCCTTTCGTTCCTGATCGGCGTCTCCTTCAGCTTTGCCGTCTCGGTCATTTACATGCGGAGTGTGAAGGCCTTCGTGGCCGTCGTCTTGGCGTTCATCGCGTTTGTGATAGGATACGGTGTCTTCCACCTCTACAGCATGGAGATGATTCTCCCCGGCCTCGCACTCCAGGTTAGCATTCCCCCGCTTGCAACGGCATCGGAGAGTGCTCTGTTGTACCTCGGGGTCTGTATCGCCGTCGTCTCGTCGTTCACGACAATCGCGACGCTTCTCGTCAAGGAATCCATGAATGGAGGGAAGTCACAATACGATGAGAAATACCCGGGCTACTATGGCAAATTTGCCTTTGCCCGTTCGTATCAAGGGCTACTCGCGAAGGAGTTCGTCGATCTTGTGAGAAGCGGAACGATTGGCAAGATGGTGTTCTCTTTCGTAGCGCCTCTGGTGTTCTTGACCTTCAGCACATGGTACGTGAACTACGGTCTCGCAATACCAGTCGGATTCAACACGGTCTTCTACGCCGCCATGGTCGGCTTCTTCGGCGTTCTACTCTACAGCTGGTTGACGAACATCGACCTCATGGACTACTTCGAGACGTTGCCGGTCTTTGTCCCAAAGGTGATCAAGACCAAGTTACTGACGTTTTTGTTCCTCACATTAGGAATCTCCACGGCTTTTGTTCTCGCGATTGCCTGGATCAACGTGGAGATACAGTTGTTGTGGCTCGCCCTTCCGGTTCTGTACATCACATCCACTTACATGGTCGTCGCAACGGCATACCTCACCGGACTCAACCCCAACTCCTTCCTGTTCAATCCCGAGATTCTCGTCAAGTTCGCGATCGTCTCCATCCTGCCCGATTTGTGTCTCACGATACTATCCTTCAGCGTTTCGTCGAAAGACATCACGGCGATCCTCGGCATAGCGCTCGTGCTATGCGTCCTGATGGGATGTACCTGGCTCTTCTACAGAGGCATCGAGGAGAAGTGGTCAGGAACGAGCTTCCCGTAGAATGTCTTCGACTGTTTTTTGTAGCGGTGCGTGCATAGAATAACCATGGAGACAGGGCCGGCTCTCAGAAGGATCGTCCACGTATCCACTCCTATTTTCCTCATCTACTACTTCCTGCCTGACCCGCTCTGGACCGGAGGACCGACGCGTGTCCTCGGGCTTTGCATATTACTGGCGATAGTCCTGGTGGCCGAGGTTCTGAGACTCATCTACCGGCCGAAGATCATCGGTATGCGCGATTACGAGCAGACGCACGTGTCTGCGGGGGCGTGGGCCGCCATAGGCATGGTGTTCGCGTTTCTCTTCTTCCCCTTTGGATGCTCGGCCCCTGCGCTCATGGGAATGGGGTGGGTGGATCCTGTCATCGGGGACCTGAGAAGGAAGTGTAGTCCGTTATATCCCTCAGTGCCCCTCGTTTTGTACTTCATGATTGCTCTCGTTTCCATGACGGTGATAATCGGACCGACCATCAAGGTGGTGGTTGCTAGCCTGGTGGCGGCGCCGTTGGCCATCTGGGCGGAGAGGTTGAAAACGAACTACGTGGACGATGACATTCTGATGATAGTGATACCGCTGGTCGCGATCGCTGGCGTGATCGCAGTGCTGCCGTGAACGTTATCGTCCGAAGAACGATTTCTTTGGGTATCGCCTCACGCCTTGTTGGAAGGCCTGTATCGGTCCCTTGTGGCAGTTGCGAGCCGCCTCTTCCGTGTCGTGTACCTTGTCGCAAACGAGGCATTGGTACTTCGTCTTCATTCAGACGAGAGAAGTGAAAAGGGGTTTATAATCCATTTGTATGTGGGGGATAGGCCATGGTCATATCTGGCGTCTGGCATGGCTGATGTTACACTTTTATAGTCATTCAAATCAATAAGGTGTGACACATGAACAGAATAAAGGTAATCAACGAACCTTCTGAGCTAGTTCCGATGCTGAGGGCGGTTGATACAAAAGTAAAGAGGGAAGTACTGAAAGAGGTAACCCTCGAGTGGCGCACCTCGAAGGAGATTGAGGAGAAGTACGGGCACGAGGGCAAGGAGGCGCTGAAGTTCTTCGAGAAGATGAAGCTCGTCGAGACGAAGTGGCAGTCGACGAGCGGATCTCAGAGCGGGTCTCATCCGGAGAAGGCGTATCACACTTACTACACTTCGTTCCACATCAACGCGTCGTGGCCGGTGTACGAGATAAGCGATGTGCTGGCGGCGGCCATGATGCCTGAGGACGAGTTCAAGGAGATCGAGGCGAAGGTCCTGGGTCAAGTGGGGCCTGAGGGTCGCTTCGCCGGCGACGTCGCCGAGAATCTGGGGATCACCTCGACGATGCTCAGGAGCCTCGTGAAGCGGTCCGTGAAGCTCGATTATCGCGGTCATAGGATCGAGCGCACAAAGGATTGATCTACACCGGGAGCATTGTGAATGGCAGAGATCTGGGTGCTGAGACTAGGCCATCGTCCCGCAAGGGACAAGAGGGTGACGACTCACGTCGCTCTCGCGGCCCGCGCGCTGGGGGCAAAAGGGATTGTGATATCGACGAAGGACCCCGAACTGGAGAAAGTGGTCCGAAGCGTCGTGGAGCGGTTCGGCGGGGATTTCGAGATACGTACTGGGGTCAAGTGGAGAGAGTATTTGAAGCAGTTCGACGGAGATGTCGTTCACCTGACGATGTACGGCCTACACATCGACGATGCTCTTGGGCGAATTGAATCCGAGAAGGTCCTGGTCGTGGTGGGTGCGGAGAAGGTCCCGCCCGAGATCTACCAGATGGCGACGTACAACGTCGCCGTAGGCAACCAACCGCATTCGGAGGTCGCGGCGCTCGGGGTCTTCTTAGATCGCTTCCTGAAGGGCGAAGGTCTCAGAAAGGAATTCAAGGGCCATTTGCGTATCTTGCCGTGCGAGAGGGGGAAGAAGGTTGTCAGCGATTCCGACTGAGGAGGAATGCTTTCAGATATTGAAGGATGAGGGATGCGGTCGCAGTATTATCAAGCACTGTTGCATGGTCCTCCTCGTATCCGTAAGGATAGCGGAACGCTGCAACGCGGACATGAGTCTCGTAGTGGCCGGAGCGCTTCTCCACGACGTGGGCAGGTCGAGAACGCAGGGAATATTCCACTCAGTCGCAGGAGCCGACATCGCGAAGTCTCGGGGGCTGCCGGAGGAGCTCGTGCGGATCATCCGGAGGCATCTAGGGGCGGGACTAACTTGGGAGGAGGCGAAAGCACTGGGTCTCCCGCGGGGGAACTACCTGCCGGAGACGCTCGAGGAAAAGATCGTCACCCACGCGGACAATCTTGTCGGGGATACTGAAGTTCGCACTCTCGAGAAGTCTGTGGAGGACTTTGAGGAGCGTGGGCTAGGTGTGGCGGCCGAGCGCATGAGAGCTATGCATGCCGAGTTGTCCCGGGTATGCGGAGCCGATATTGATGAGATTGTCAGAGAGCCGAGGCTGAAGAGAAAAATCAAGGGACCTTGCGGTGCTTATGTTTCCCGCTGAGGTAGGCATCCCTAAGCTTGTGATATTCGCAGGCGTTCTCTATCGCCTTTTCCTTTATGGTCGAGTCATCCTGTCTTATAATTTTCCCAGGTAGGCCGACGACGATCGACCTCGGGGGTATCTTCGTTCCTCCGGTGATGAGTGCCCCGCCACCGACGATGCACTCCTCTCCGATCACCGCCCCAGTCATCAGAGTCGAGTGCATTCCGATGATGCAGTTGTCGCCGATCATGACCCCGTGGACCACAGCCCCGTGGCCTATAGAGACGTTCTTGCCGATAATGTTAGGAAAGTCCGTATTGCTGTGCACGGCTACGTGGTCCTGGATGTTCGATCCTTCACCGATCACGATTCGGTTCAGGTCGCCCCTCAAGACCGCGAAGGGCCACACGCTGACTCCGGCCTCTATCGTGACATCTCCGATGATTACGGCGGTCGGATCGATGTAAACCTTGTCTTCTGAAACGTAGGGCATGATGGTGCGTAGTAGGAAACCAAAACAAAAAGGTTGTTCTCGCTCAGATTCTCGCCGTAACGGGTCTCTTCGCGGTGACCCTCTTGGGGAAGTACTTCAGCAGGATGATGTCCCCGACCGCTTGGATCCAGCGATAGGGGATATTCACTGCCTTTGAATCTTCCACGAGCAGCGGATTTGTCTCGCTGACGAATATGCCATCTACCAACTTGTGTTCGAGGTCGATAACGAGGTTGTTCACGTTGCCTAGGAATATCCCGTTAGGCGTATAGACCTGCAACCCGATAAGCTCAGAAGCTTCCTCCAACATTAGCCATCCCGCTTGGATATTGTGATGGCCACTTAAAAACCCTTCGGAGTGTCACAGATGTAGACGAGCTCCACACGATGGAGTTCATGCATTGCGGCCCCCATCCGTGCGGGGAAAACTTATTTAAGTCGGTATTCGACATACGGTTATGCCTCAAATGCACACAACCGATTCAGAGGTTGGGAATATGGATGAACTGGAAGAGATAAGACAGAAAAAGTTGCAGCAGATGATGACCGACGCGGGAAAGGCGGGAACACAATGGCCGTCCCACCCTGTGGAGGTAACGGATTCTGGTTTCGATGGTTTCGCAAAAGCGTACAAGGTCGCAGTTGTCGATTGCTGGGCAGAATGGTGTGGTCCCTGCAGGATGATGGCCCCGGTGGTCGAGTCGCTTTCGAATGAACTTCAGGGGAAGGTCGCGTTCGGGAAGCTCAACACAGATAAGAACCAGCTTACGGCGATGCGCCACAATATTGCTGCCATTCCGACCCTTCTCATATTCAAAGAAGGCAAGCTCGTCGATAGGATTGTTGGTGCCGTCCCAAGGGAGCAGATTTTCAGGAAGTTGCAGAAGTATCTGTGAGCATCCGAGATGCAGAGAGGCGACACTGACCGGCGTCAATGATCTAGATGGGAATTGCTAGACTTCCTAGGAAGGCTGCCTGTACGAAACGGGATTTCATGCCGAACTAATCGGAGCCTGAGCAGCTCAGCTCCCCTTTCATTTCCATCGCTCTGAATCGACAGCTCCTTGGAGTACGAATAGTTATAATCGTTGATCACGATTCAATCTGGTGGTGACTGGAATGGAAACGGATGTGGCGATCGTTGGAAGCGGACCCGCAGGCATCCAGGCTGCTATTCATGCCGCCAGGAAGAAAGTGCGGGTCGTCGTCATAGGTCACAGCGACAACAGTGCTCTTGTCAAAGCTAAGGTCGAGAACTACTTTGCCGTAACCTCCGCGGAGGGCAAGGATATGCTTGCCGTAGGAAGGGAGCAGGCACTGCTTTTCGGAGCTCGATTCCTCGATGAGGAAGTCATCAAGCTAGGAAAGGACAAGGACGGCTTCCACATCCTGACGGACCACGACCACGCGATCGTCTCCAAGACGATGATACTTGCTCCGGGCATATCCAGGACGAAGCTGGGAATAAGTGGGGAGAAGGAGTACCTTGGTAAGGGGGTCAGTTACTGTGCTGCATGTGACTGTCATTTCTTTAAGGGGAAGAGGGTCATGGTCATCGGGGACGAGAGCGTCGCTGCATCAGCGAGTCTCTTGTTAAGGGAGTATGCATCAAAGGTTTACTGGATAGCGAGGAAGATGAAGGTCGCTCAGCCTTTGCTTGACAAGGTCAAAGCGACCGACATCACGATTCGAACTCCTGCATCGCCGATTAAGATACTCGGAGACGAGATGGTAACGGGGATCGAGCTCGAGGACGGAAGCAAGTTCAAGGTCGATGGGGTCTTCATCGAATTGGGAGCGATGGGATCGATCGAGCTTGCGTTGGAGATAGGGATTATACCGGATCCCAAAGGATTCATTCCGATCGACGCCGAATGCAAGACTGAGGCGAGCGGCGTTTTCGCGTGCGGCGACGTGACCGGGACTCCTTGGCAACTGGCAAAGGCGGTGGGCCAGGGTTGCATCGCCGGCACCAACGCCGCGAGAATGGTAAGGAAAGAGGACTGAGTCTCATGTCGATTGAGAACGAGCTGATCGTCGGCATGCTGAGGGGCGAGGGTGGGTTCAAGGACGCGCTGAGGAGGGTGCTGGAAGAGGACCTCCAGATGAGCGTTCACGAATTCTGCACAAGGACGGGTTTGTCTCTGAGCACGGTCTACAAGATAATGCAAGAGAAGCGCGAGCCGAACCTCAGGACCGTGAGACACGTGATCAAGGCAATCCGCAAGCTCGAGAAGCATCCGGGCGGGAACTTCATTGCGGTCATAGCAAGCAGGCCAGTCCTCGAACGTATCGAGGAGAGGATCGTGCGAATCGGGAAGAAGGACATCCGCGTGAAAGAATACCCCGCGTCCACGATGGAGGAGGCGATTATTTGTGCCGTCATGGCCGAGAAGGATGGAGCGCTAGCTGTAGTCTGTGCGCCTATCATCGCTCCTACGATCGAGAAGATACTCACAATTCCAGTGTCGGTCATGATACCAAGAGACAGCATGGTCAAGGCCATCGAGAACGCCGCCGAGAAGACTATCTAGCGGTTCATGCCCGTCTCTTTCTCAAGCTCGGCGAGGACTTTCTTCCTAAGCGAAGCGAATTCAACGCTAGCTCTATCGCGCGGTCTTGGCCACTTCACGTCGAATATGTATCTAATCTGCCCAGGACGCGCAGACATGACAACCACCCGATCCGCTACAAAGACCGCTTCGTCAACTGAGTGCGTGATGAAGACGACGGTCTTCTTCGTTTCAGACCATATCCGGAGAAGTTCCTTTTGCATTAGGTTCCTAGTCTGAGCATCCAGAGCACCGAACGGCTCGTCCATAAGGAGGATCGCTGGATCGTTCGCGAGCGCTCTAGCAATACCGACTCTCTGCTTCATCCCGCCGGAAAGCTCATAGGGATGAGAGGTTTCGAAACCCTTCAGTCCGACAAGGTCGATGAATTTGTCTGATATCTTCTTTCTCTCTTCCTTCGGGACGTTCCTAATCTCAAGCCCGAATTCTATGTTCTTTCTCACGGTCCTCCAAGGGAACAAGCCAAACTCCTGGAACACCATTCCTCGGTCGGAACCAGGCTCAGTGATTTTCTTGTTATTCAACAGGATCGTGCCACGAGTGGGCTTCTCTAGGCCAGCAATGATCCTCAGAAGAGTAGTCTTTCCGCAGCCTGATGGGCCGAGAACGCAGACGAACTCTCCGTTCTCTATGTCAAGATTGAAATCCTCGATCGCCACAAGCTCGCTGTCGTCTTTCTTGAATGACTTGTGCAGATTCTTGATGGAGAGAACTACTTTATGCCCATCCACTTCGAGACCCTCCTTTCAATGTACCCGCTTAGCCCTGCGGTCAGTATCCCCAGTATTGCAATTACGACCATGCCGGCGAACATGTAGTCCCATCTGCCAACCAGCGACATGATCGAGATGTAGAGTCCTATGCCCCCACCTGGTGCCACGATCATCTCCGCCGCAACTATGCACATCCATCCGATTCCCAAGCCGATTCGAATGCCGGTCATCATGTACGGTATTGTGGAAGGTAGAATGACCTTCCTGAAAAGCGCAAGTTTGCTGGCTCCTTGAGTTTTGGCGACATCAAGCAAGAGCGGATCCACACTCTTCACACCGAAGATCACGTTCGAGAGCACTGGGAAGAAGACACCAAGAAAAACTGGAAGTATCGGACCCCAAAACACTCCAAAGATAACGAAGAAGAAAGGAGCCCATGCGATGGGAGGAATAGGCCGGAATATCTCTACTATTGGCTTTCCGAGGTTTTCAGCAACCTTTGAGAAGCCCAGGAGCAGTCCCAATGGCAACGCCAGCACGAATGCTACGACGAACCCCCACAAGAATCGGCCGAGACTCTGACTCATGTGGTCCCACATTGTTAGGCCTCCAAAGTTCGGGTCAGGATTCTCGAACGAATTGATCAGAGCTACGCCGACTTTGTACGGCGATGGGAAGTAAGCTGAAGGGAAGATGCTTGAAAGTGCCCACCACCCCGCTAGGAACACTGCAAGGGAGATGATGGTGATCGCAACGCTCTTCATGAGTGTGCGCTCGGAGTCCCGAGAGAAGAAGTGCTTCAAGCCATGCAATGGATTGAACTTCATTTAACCACGGAACACAGTCAAAAAGTAAAAAGGTTTGGAGCAGGGCTCAAGGCTTTGGCTGCACTGTGAAACCATGCTCTTTCATGACCGTCAGGAACAACAGTTGCTGTATCGATGATGGTCCGGGGGTTGCGATTGTCTTTCCCTCTAGCTCGTCGTAGGAATGGATTGCAGGATTGACGTATATCGCCGAGCCTTCGCTATTCGCCTGGGCGACTATGACTGTATTCACTCCACTGTTGAGGTGGAACAGAATTGATGGTGGACTTCCAAGGTACGCCATGTCAGTTGCTCCACCAGCGAAAGCGGTCATTATGTATCCGCCTGCCTGGTATCCACCCGGCAGCGGATCTAACGTCTTTATCCCATATTTCTCGAAGAGCGATTTGCCGCCTCCGACATCCTTGTTCTCTGCGACAACCCTCGCAAACTGGTGCAGGTCGCCGGCCAAATATGCAATCCTCACTTCTCCGACGATTACGTCGCTTGGCGTGACTGCATCGGCCGCAGCGAGATAGCTACCATCAATATATTTCGCCACGAAGTCATTGATCGAACTGTATCCCCGATCGCCAATACTCTCTTGGTTGATCAATCCAAGATCGATGTAATCCTGAGTGAATATCTTCATGTAATCGACAAAGGTCTGGTTCATCCTGTAGTCAAGTTTCATGTGGTTCATAGCACTTGCGACCACTGAGATGTTGCGGTGGCTGAAATCGGCGCCTATCTGTAGCAGCAAGGAATAGTTTGCGCTGCCAGGGTGCGCCCACGCATCAGCGATCCACCTGTTGGCCTCGATATCGGCCTTGAGGACCCTCATGACCAAGTTGGGATGGTTTTCTGCGAAACTTCTGTCTGCAATCATTACGCAGCAGGGATGGTTCGGCCAAATGTCTCCCGACCAGTTGAGTACGACTGCAGTTCCACCGAGCAGAGAATCGGATACATATGGTTCCCAGCTCACGCCACCGTCAACGACACCTTTCTGAATCGCAGCCTCTTGGTTTGCGGGGGCAATCGTCACCCAGTAGACGACTTTTCCTGACGTTTGCCCTCCTCCGAGGCACCCCGCGGCCGCGATGCCAGTGATTGCGACGGCAATGACCAAGAACACGGAAATAGTAGGATTTGGTTTCACCGGATCACCTTGAGTCGAAAAAAATGTCATACCTATAAATGGTTTTGCCCTCTAAAGGAATAAAACATCCTAATTGTACGTGTTGTCCGTGAATCTTATACATCTGGGTATCTAAACGATTGTTCGCATGGTTCTCTGTTCATCTCTTCATTTTCCTGAGGCGAGAAAGGAACCTACAAGAATAGGTGGATACATGAGAAAAGAATTATAGGACTTACTTTGTATCAATGGACCTGATAATATGTTCGAGCTGAATGTCGTTAGCAACACTCCTTTGACGCCACTGGACGACGTCGACGACGTGGCCCTTCAGTTTCTCGTGCAGATAGGCTATTTGCCCATAGGATATGATCCGAAGACCGAAGCAACCGACGTCAAGGACAGCGTCCCGTACAAGCTATTCATGAAGTGTCTCATGAAGAACATGAAGAGGGTCTGGCTCGTTGAGGAGCTCGCGGTGACCCTCAAGACAACCAAGCCTACGATATACCGGCACCTGAACAAACTGAAAGGAATGGACATAATTGAAGAGGTCGTGACCGAGCGGGGGAAGCAGAGCAAGAAAGGTTACAGGATTCGGTACGGTGACTTCAAGAAGGCGTGGAGCTTCACAGAAGCGAACGTCGAGATGGCCATGGACGGGTACAGGAAGACTGTGGACCATCTCCAGAAGTTGATCGAGGAGGAACGCTGAATGCCCGCGAGGGAAGCGACTGAGCCAACCTTAACGAAAGGGTCGAAGTGGAAAGTAATGAGCAGCGGCGGCGACGGCAAGCCGATAGTCTCCGTAGGAGTATTCAAGGGATATGTCGCTTTTGGACACGACTCGGCGATAGGCATCGAGTTGGATTCGACCCACGGGGAGGATGCCGGACGGATACGGGTCATACCTTGCATAGCCGTTCTGTCATTAGACTTGATCTCCATTAGCCAGGAAGAAGAGAAGAAGGGGACCGAAGAGCGAGGAGTCTACTTCGGATAGACCAGCCGACTTTCATCAAAATCGCCTCCACAGGGCAGACACAGGCTTTTTATCTGACCGCGCAATGGTAATGCCGTGGATTATCACGAGCGCCTGTTGGGCATGATACTAGACGGGACGATAAGGGATCGGAAGACCCTTCAGACCGTGAAGATCGCGCTTTCGAGGGAGTACGGTCTGGGGCGGGTCCCGCCGAACTCCGAGACGCTTGCAGAGGCAGACCCGGAAATGCTTCCTCTCGTGGAGCCTTTGCTCCGCCGGAAACCGGTTCGAACACTTAGCGGAGTCGCAGTGGTTGCAGTCATGACATCGCCTGCCTCATGTCCCCACGGCAAGTGCTCATACTGTCCTGGCGGAGTCGAGACGGGGTCCCCACAATCGTACACGGGCAAGGAGCCAGCTGCACGGAGGGCTTTGTCGAATGAGTTCGATCCATTCAAACAAGTGTCCAGCAGGCTCAGGCAACTCGAGGCGATTGGTCACCCGACCGACAAGATCGATTTCATAGTCATGGGGGGGACGTTCACCTCCAGACCAGTGGAGTATCAGACGTTATTCGTTCAGAGATGTTTTGACGCCCTGAACGGGGGAGATAGTGCTGATCTTTCGGAGGCGCACGTCAAGAACGAGCGTTCTCCCCATCGGTGCATCGGGATGACTGTTGAGACGAGGCCGGACTTTTTCGACGACTCGAAGGCCACGTTCTCGATGGAGCTGGGGGCAACGAGGGTCGAACTGGGTGTTCAGATACTCGACGATGACGTTCTCAAGAGCGTGAACAGGGGGCACGGCGTGGAGGCGGTCGCGCAGGCGACGAAGATAGCTAAGAACAAGGGGCTCAAGGTGTGCTATCACGTCATGCCTGGTCTTCCCGGGTCCGGGCCGGAGAAGGACGTTGAGTGCTTTGCTAGGATGTTTGATGATGAGCGATTCAGACCGGACATGATCAAGATCTATCCCACCCTGGTCGTCCGGGGCACGCCTCTGTTCGACATGTGGCGGGAGGGCGCGTACGCTCCATATTCAACTGAAGAAGCGGTCAAGGTGGTAGCCGAGATGAAGAGGATTGTCCCGCCATACGTGAGGATACAGCGCATCCAGAGGGATATTCCGGCACCTTTGATAGAGGCAGGGGTCGACAAAGGTCACATCAGGCAGCTTGTCAAGGAGAGAATGCGAAGTGAGGGCTACGGTTGCAACTGCATCAGGTGCAGGGAGGTCGGGCTGATGGGTATTGAATCGTACGAGAAGGACGATGTGCGTGTGAACGTATTGACTTATAAGGCGTCAGGGGGAACGGAGCACTTCATCTCGTTGGAGATCCCCGAGATGCGAGCCCTCATAGGTTACGCAAGGCTGAGACTGTGCTCGTCGTCGCCCAGCGGAGACCAGGCACATCTCAGAGAGTTGAAGATTCTTGGGCAGATGGTCCCGATCGGTGACTCGGGGGAGGGATGGCAGCATCGCGGCTTTGGAAAGGAGCTCATGGCCGAGGCGGAGAGGATAGCGCTTGAGGCCGGTCATGATGAGGTCCTTGTGACTAGCGGGGTTGGTGCGCGGCAGTATTACTCGTCCCTTGGGTACGAGCGCTCGGGCGTCTACATGACGAAATCGCTTAGGTAATGTTTTATTTCATCTCACGCATACTCGAACTGGTGTTCCATTGGGTTGTGTGGTGTGCGGTGCAGAGACCAAGGGCGCCGCCCTCCTCTGCGGAAAATGCTTCGAGAAGATAGACGACCCATTGCCTCTGATGCCCACCGCTTTGGACCCCAAATCAGATCAGCGCCTTTTCCAGATCAGCAGCGTTTCTCTCAGGATTGGACCCGTGTCTCCAGCGGATGTGTCACATTCCAAGGGGCTCGAGCCAGCCCTCCGTCTGAGGGAGATACTCTCCTCGGAGGACAAGAGCGGCATGCCCCAGTTCGTGAATTCCTATCTGGCAGGATTGGGCGTTCGGCTGCACCTGAGGGGGGATGAAAGGCTTCCTCGTAGGGGCATGATCTGGAATATCCTTCAGAACGCGAAGGATATGGACTTCAAGACGGAGCAGTGGGCTGCCGCCTCGATCCGCATGGGGAACATCTTCACCCTCCTTGTGCGCGAGATTTCGAGGCTTCCGATCGAGGCTTCGGCCGTCCTGCCGTTCGTCCAGAGGAAATCAGACCTGGCGAGGCAGCTGTACGCCAGATCCATGCCATACTGCTCGTTGAATGCTGCGGCTTCTGCCAATGAAGCGTTGCTCGATCATTGGACTGGCAATTCGGAGAAGGCGCTGTCGACCGTTGAAGGTCTGATCATTTCCGAGGAGTTGGAGTCGGTCAGGACCCATTTGCTGATCGTCAAGGCGACGATCCTCGTCGAGACAGGAATGAGGCCGCAGGCTGTCCAGGTCCTTGAGAGCATTCCGGGCAAAGTGAAGGACGAGAGGGTCGCGAGGCTGAAGGCCCTGATCGAGGTGACCAGATGAACGATCTCGGGCTGATAATCGATGAGAGCGTCGATGCTCGAATCTTCAAGGCGGTGCGGGACCTGAAGCCTGAGGAGTTCAGAGAGCTTGCGGTCCGTCTCCTTGAGAATATGGGATTGAAGGTCACCGCCGCAGCGCTTTCCGACGACATCGTGTTTGTGGAAGGCGACGGAAAGGAGGGCAAGTATCTTGTCATGATTTCAAGACATCAGGATCACGCTTCGATCGCCGGTCTAAAGTCGATAAAAGAAAAGGCAGCCACTGAGGCTCGGTTTCCGGCGCTAGTAGTCACCCATGAGCTGGAGAAGGAAGCGGTCGATTTCGCCGGGTCCTCCGGCATCGCCTTCGCCGATGGACCGAAGTTCCTCGTCCTCATGAAGCGTTACGACTTGGCAAGGCCGATGCTCAGGGAAGTAGACAAGCGGATCCTCGAGAAGGAAGGCGATAGGTTTCTGCCATCGATAGGCAAGCTCGACGATATGATGGAGAGCGCGGATGGCGACATCGAGCACGGGAATTACAGGGAGGCGCTGGAGAAGCTGGGGAGAGCGTTGGAGCTGAAGCCCACTCATTACGTAGCCCTGCAGAAGAAGACTCATGCGTTGATGGAGTTGGGCGATTACGGGGAAGCTTTTGAGACTTGCAGGAAGGCCACGGAGCTGATGCCAAACGACTCGTCATCTTGGTATCTCTTGGGGCTGATCCTCCACGAGCTCGGGGACCTGGAAGGGGAGATCGGGTCCTACGACATGGCACTGAAAATCTCCCCGCGAATGGCCGCTGCGATGCTGAACAAGGGCGCAACCATGTTCCAGTTGGGAAAGCTGGAGGAAGCCCTCAAAGTTTACGAAGGCATGCTGAGGTTCTACCCCAACAGCGCGAGAGCGCTGAACAATCGTGGCCTGATTCTGAAGGCGATGAAGAAGCCTGAGGAGGCGCTGAAATTCTTCGACGCCGCGGCCGCGGCCGATCCATCCTATGCCGATCCATTCGTCAACAAAGGATTTCTTCTCTCCGATCTAGGGAAGGTGAACGAGGCCATCGAGACCTGGAAGGAGGCGGTCAGGCTCGAGCGGGGAAGGGCCGATTTGTGGATGAAGCTGGGTCTCGCACAGAAGACGGCGGGCATGTTCGAAGAGGCGGCAAAATCCTTTGCCGTCGCGGCGGTGCTAGACCCTGGCATGGCTGAAGCCCCGAAGGAGAGAGATGAATCCCTCGCCGCCGCCGGAATGATCGGCAGGCGCGAGGTGAAGAAGGAGACTGGTGATCTCTGCAGGGAGTATGTGGCTTCCTCGTTGGTGCTTAGGGCCTCGGGGGAGCTTGAGGGCGCCCTGGGAGAACTTGGCAAGTGCGTCGATATAGAGCCGGGCGTCCCCGATGCTTATCTGAATCAGGCCGGGATACTCCTTGAACTCGGCCGGTTGGAGGAGGCGTTGGTGGCCCTCAAGGAAGGCGTCAGGGAAGAGCCCCGTAACAACGAGCTACTCCTTGATCTCGAGGCTCTGACGTACCGCATGGGGCGGAAGGAGGATTGTCTCAAGCTTTTGGAGGGTGCTCAGGACTCTCCGGAGGCTACTGCAAGGCGCTGTCTCCTGCTTCTGGACGTGCATCACGGGGAGAAGGCGAGCTCGGTCGCAAGGGACAGCCGTGGTGATTTCCATCAGCTGGATGGCATTCTCGTGATCCTTCTCATCAATCAGGGGAAATACAAGGAGGCGGCCGAGACCTTGAGGAAGTGTCTCGATGAGTTCTCCGGCTCTCCTGAACTGCTGAACAATCTTGGCGTCTGCCTGCGTTTCATGGGGGAGATGGATGAGGCGGAGAAAGTACTGAACGAGGCGGTCCAGATCGCGCCGATTTACGCCGATGCCTGGAACAACCTAGGATGCGTGCTCTATGTCAAAGGAGCTCTCGAAGAAGCGGAGAGGTGCCTGGGCGAGGCGTTGCTGATCAACAGGCAATCGTCGTTTCTCCTCAATCTCGGTATGTGCCGTCTCGGTATGAACGACCTCGATGGTGCGCAGGAGTTCTTCACTTCGGCTTTGAGGATGGAGCAGAGCGCCGATGCACTCAACGCGCTCGGGATAGTCTCGGAGAGAAAGAAGGAGATCGTCAAAGCACTCGAGTTCTATGAGGCTGCATTGGAGAAGGTCCCGAACTTCCAGGACGCACTCGTGAACAGGAATCGATTGAAGACCGTACTGAAACAAGGCTCGGTCTGAGACAAACAGAAAAACGAAAGGCCAGACTAGGTGATGTTCATCACGACTACGTCCCTGACCGCCCGCATCTCGCCGAACGGCAGGATGAGCCTTCCCTGCGCATCGGTCTTGTAAAGTCTCGACTCGATTTCCTCAGCAGGCACGACCAAGACGTGTTGGATCTCACCAGTTGTTGTATCGACTACAAAATTCTCAATCATCCCCAGAATCTGTCCGTCGTTCGTCATTACGGTCTTGCCCTTCAACTCCGTGATGAATTTCCTCATTCCCAGCACCCGCCCTTCTGATAATGGCCAATACTAATATTACGAATAAGGTTGTGCGTATTTAATCCTATTGCATGCCATCTGGATTCGCACTTTTCGACAGCTATCAACCTCAGTCGAGATCGCCGCGACCGTATGACCTTGTAGGTTCTGGGTGGGTGGAATTTGTCGTGAAGTAATGCTAGCATCGGTGGGACGGGATCTGGGTTTTGCGCCAAATTAATCGAGAGAGAATGCTTATAAAGAGTACTGCGCTAATACAGCTCCCAAGGTAGTATACTGATGGTGCGAAACCGTAGACCGCCCCATCACTCGAACGGCAGCGCCTTTGTGAACATTTCTGGCGACTACCGCTACATGGGTGAGGGGCATTACGAGAGCGTCGAGGCGGAAGTACAGGAAATCCCTGTCTATCCCCAAGTAAAGGAATCGCTGGATGCCTACGTCGTTCCTCTCTGTATGGAGAGGGCCAAGATCGCCGGGATCAAGGTTCCCGAGTACTACATCTCGAACGGGTACTTCGACCCCCCAGCCATCGTCTATCCGATAAACCCATTCATGAGGAAGCACAGCATCATTTACAAGGAGGGGCACGTCAAGACGATCGGTAAGTCTCTGACGAGGAACTACAAGTATCCGATCTGCGTCCAGAAGATCGAGGGAGGAGCCTCGATTCGGGAGTTCAAGTGCGTCATGGGGACAAGTTCGACCGAAGAGTTCGATTCCATTGCCTCCAAGATCTGGGACGTTTTTCACCTGCCCATATGCAAGGTGAGGGTGATCGAGAATGGCGAGGTTCTTCTGAGCGCTCTGGAGCCCTTGCCGTTGCATCAGCTCAAACCCAAGGAGCTCAAACTTCTCAGGAAGGCGAACGAGTGGCAGATATAGCCTGCTTCGTCGAACGCTACACGATCAACAAGGCGGAGGAGCTCAACGCCCTCACGAACTTCAAGATCGCGGCCGTTAACATGGGACACCGGTTTGAGTACATGTTCCGGTCGGACCTCGGTAGGATACCTGACTTTGACGCCCTTTTCATCCGGTCCACCACGGACCCGATGAACGCGTGCTACGTCGCCTCGAGGATGGCCGAGATGAACGGACTCAGAGTGATAGACGATCCGGACTCGATAATTATCTGCTGCGACAAGATCAACATGTACCTCAGGCTTATGCGTGCAGGTCTCCCCGTTCCTGAGACGAGATTCCTTGGCAAGAGAGAGATGGACAGGAAGACCGTTCTGAACCTCTTCGGGGACCTCGGCTCCCCGATAGTTCTCAAGGCACCATTCAGCAGCTTCTCCGTTTACGTCGAGAAAGTAGACAACATCCACGCGTTCTACGAGACTGCCCGGCGCTATTTCAGGAGGACGAGCGAGATCGTCGTGCAGCAGTTCGTGCCGTCCAACTTCGATTGGAGAGTCACGACTCTGAACGGCGAGGTCCTGTTCGTCTGCAAGTACGTCATGCCCCCTCATAGCTGGAAGATACAACACAGGGAGAACGGCCACGTGATGTGGGCCAAGATCGAGGCAAAGGACCTTAAGGATGTTGACCCGAAGCTTATCCAAATCGGTCTGGCGGCGTCGAAGGCCGTCGGCGATGGCCTGTACGGCGTGGACATCAAGCAGGTGGACGAGCACTATCTCGTCATCGAGGTCAACGACAACCCCAATATTGACGCCGGCGGAGAGGACGCGAAGAACCCGGAGGTCTACGAGCGCGTGGTGAGGTACCTGGCCGGTGAGTAGGTCCATGATCAGACCGGCAACCCTGTCGGACTTAGATTCGCTAGCACTCCTTGAGAGGGAGTCCTTTCCTGAGGACGCCTTTTCTCGCAGCAGGTTGAAGCACTTGGTGAGTCGCGCGAAGTCTGTGGCTATCGTCTGCGATGAGGACGGGATACGCGGTTATGTGTTACTTCTGTTCCGCGACGACACGGATGCGGCTCGCATATACTCGATTTGTGTGGGCAGAAAGTACAGGAACAAAGGGGTCGGGAAAGCGCTCGTCTGCTCGGCCGAGAGGGTTGCGAGGGAAAGAGGATGCAGACGCATGACTCTCGAGGTGAGGGAGAACAGTGATGCGGCGGTGCGATTCTACAACGGACTGGGTTTCTCCTTCATCGGCAATCTGAGGGATTATTACCATCCTGGCGCGCACGGGCTCAGAATGATGAAACGCATCTGATTTCTGCGTTGTCATCTACATTGTCATCCAACGACAGTGGATGTGTGGATTCTACCTGTATGACCCTAGCCCTTCCCAACCGGCGCGCGCCTTCTCCAGGACTTTGCCAATGCTTTCGTACTGTTTCATAACGTCCCTGTCCACGGAAGGCTTCACGGTCTTGAGTGCCGCCTCGAAGTGCCTCGCCTCGACCAACGCCGCGTTCCTGTCCTCTCTGAGGGCGATCATCGCGGCCTCTCTGCACAGGTTTTCGAGGTCGGCGCCGACGAATCCCTCGGTCCTGGACACGAGGTGATCGAGGTCGACGTCCTTCAAAGGCATCGAGCGTGTATGGATCTTTAGGATCTTGCTTCTCGCGGATACGTCCGGGATCGGCGTCAGAATGAGTCTGTCGAACCTTCCCGGCCTGAGAAGAGCTGGATCCACGATGTCCGGCCTGTTCGTCGCTGCGATGACCGTTACGCCATCGAGGCTTTCGAGCCCGTCCATCGAGGTGAGGAGCTGGTTCACCACTCTCTCCGTGACGTTCGTGTCCGACCCGACCCCTCTCCTCGGCGCGATCGCGTCGAGCTCGTCAAGAAAAACAATCGCCGGCGCTACCTGCTTCGCCTTTTTGAACATCTGGCGTATCGCCTTCTCGCTCTCCCCGACCCACTTGCTCATGATCTCCGGCCCCTTGATCGAGATGAAGTTCGCCCTTGACTCGTTCGCCACGGCTTTGGCGATCAAGGTCTTTCCTGTGCCCGGAGGTCCGTATAGGAGCACGCCCTTCGCAGGCTTAATTCCCAGCCTCTTGAACGAGTCCTGGTTCTCGATCGGCATCTCCTCGGTCAGCGAATGGATGATCTCGACCTCCCGCTCGCGATACGGCTTTCCATCGGCGTAAAAGACATCGTGGAACCACACCACCGGCTGCTCCAAGACGTAGGGGCGCTGCCACGAATCCCACGGCAA
>JBEKKT010000018.1:0-35116 GCA_050010535.1 Methanomassiliicoccales archaeon
CCCTCCGAGCACGGAGAGGACATCGGGTTCTACTCGAGCGCGAGGTTGAGGGCGATAAAGAAGTTGGTCGAGATACCCGGGGTCAAGTTCACACTGAAGACATTCCGGGACACCTTCTGTCAAATGTGCATCGACCGCGACCCGAACCTCCTAAGCGATACATCCGTCGCGATGGGGCACGCCACTTCGAGGACGACCAAAATGCACTACGGGCGACTGAAAAACGATCAGGCTCTCGAGAGGCTCCAAAGAAGCTGGCAAGAATCCAGTGTAAAAAAGGGCCTTGTTAAGATTTTTGACGAGGCATCTGGCCAAAATGGGGTGCGGGCGTGAGGGGATTTGAACCCCTGACTTGCAGCTTAGGAGGCTGCCGCCATATCCATGCTAGGCCACACGCCCTTTTCGCAGATCATCAAAAGAAGGTATGCAAGATAAATAGGTTGTCCACTGGCGACCCTCACATTCAGACGAGGAACGTCGAGTGTTCATTCGACGTTCGCCTACTAAGAATCGCTCTCTTTCCGAACTTCCTTCTCCTCGAGTTCTGACTCCTTGGGAGCTGGTGTCTCCTTCTTCTCCTCTTCCTTCTTGGCGTATTCCTCGACGAATTGGACCGTCTTGGCCTTCAGAGCATCCCTCAGGTCGGTTACCACCCTATACTTCGCGAGAAGCCACTTCTGATCGTACTTGCACAAGTCGGGAAGTTCGAGCACGATCTTCTCATCCTCAACGATCGGCTTGAACCCCTCGCTAGTGCCGTAGTCCATCTCCAGTACTGCTTTGATCCGATCTTCGGGAGCCTCGATTTTCGACAGCACCTTGAACTTGTATCTCAGACTCTTGCCCGCGAGAGGCCTGTTGAAATCCACCCTGACCCTCCCGGTCGTAACAGCCATGATCGTGCCCATCCGGTTCTTCATGCTGACTTCCATGCCGACACGGGGCTCGATTTCCTGCTTCACGAACTCCCTGACAGGGTGTAGCTCGACGAGCTTCGGATCTCTCTGGCCCGCGGCCTTCTCTGGCGGAATAACGACTTCATTCTCCACTCCGACCTCTGCTCCCTCTAGGGCCTCCTCGAGGCCGGGGAAGGCCCTACCTCCACCGACGAGCATCGGGATCGGGACATATGTCACGTTCTCGTTGAATATGTTGGCTTCTTTGGCTTTCTCTGCGCTTGTAGTATCGAAGAGCGCTCCTGTCTCGACGACCCACGCGTCGTACTCGAGACGAATGATGTCGCCCTTCGAAATTTTGACAGCGTCATCAGACTTTTCGGTTGACATCGAGTTCACCAGGTCTAACCATCAGTACGTTGCGATGGTGTCATCAATTGGTCATTCTTATAATTTTTGGTGGAAGAAGCATAGAGAGGGGGTCCTCAGATCGACACGAGGGACTCCACCCTCTCCTTATCCAGAACTTTTATTAACTCAACAACGAGCTTGACGCAGTTGTCCACGTCAGCCAAATCGGCTATGGCCACATGAGAGTGTATGTGCCTTGTCGCCGGGCCGAGGACGATGCTGGGGCAACCAACATTACCGATATGTATAACACCGGCGTCCGTGCCGCCCTTCAAGACATGAGTCAACTGGTAGGGAATCCGCTGTTTTTCGCAGACATCGATGGTCAGCTCCTTCAAGGCCTGGTTGGGGATCATCGATGCGTCATAAGCGGTTATGCCGACGCCATCCCCCATCCTAGCCGGCGCGTCCTGCGGCTCGATCCCAGGGACATCCCCTGCGATGTCGACATCCAGTACGATGGCGACATCCGGCTTCACGAGATTGGCGACCGTCCTGGCGCCTCTGAGGCCCACTTCCTCCTGAACGGTTGCGGCCCCAATCACTCGGTTCGGGTGCTCGATCTTCTTCTCGGTCAGGGTCCTGACCGCTTGAGCAGCGATGTACACACCCATGCGGTCATCGAAACCCTTTCCGAAGGCGAGGGTTCTGTTCCCAACGAACTTGCCATCTTTGAACGATCTCTTCTTCATCAAGGAGAACGTGGAGTCCGGGACGACCGCATCGCCCACGCGAACCCCAATCTCTTCGGCCTCTTCCTTGTTTGAGCAGCCGATGTCTATGAACATCTTGTCTTTCGTGACGACCTTCTTCCTCTCTTCCTCGTCCATGAGATGAGGCGGCTTGACTGCGATCACACCCTTCAAGTTGCCCTTCTTCGACATGACAATTATGCGTTGTCCAAGGAGCGTCTGGTCAAACCAGCCTCCAAGCTGGCAGAAGTTCAGATAGCCTTTGTCGTTTATTGTCGTGATCATGAATCCGATCTCGTCGACATGGCCTGGCAAGAGGATTGTTGGACTGTCGGAGGTCCCTTTCTTCTCAAACACCAGACTGCCCATCCTATCGCTGTAGACGGAATCGGACCACTTCTGTACATAATTCTTCACTGTCAGCGTCGCTTCCCGCTCGAATCCAGCGGGCCCGAGGCTGTTGCACAGCTCCTCGAGGAACTTCAATGACTCCTTGTCCATCAATATTCCTTCTAACCCTTCCGGAATGGAATCCTCCAAGGAACCAGGCCGGTAGCTCGCTAATGAGAAGAAGGAAATAAATACATTGTTGTATGAATAGGCACCGGCATCGAAGGGACCTGTACGACCAGACCACTTCAACGATCTCGAAGACTCCTTTGTCTTCATGGTGATGGAGAATGAACGACACCAGAGTCGCTGCACGGAGGCTAGAGAATGTTGAATCCGACAAGGAGGTCGAAGTAGCGGTCGGAAGAGTCTTCGGATTGCTGGACATCGAGAGGGATCTCGCGGGAACTTCTTCGGTCGTCGTCAAACCTAATGTCTGTTGGGGGGAGGACTGGAAAACGGGCGGAACGACATGTCCGCAGCTGATCAGGGCTCTTGTTCACCTCCTCAGAGATCACGGGATCGACAAAGTGACGCTGGCCGAGGGTTCAATGGTGGGCATGAAGACAGTCGAATGTCTTACGAAGCTCGGATTCATGGACCTCGCAAAGGACCTGGACCTGAATGTGGTGGACCTAAACGAGGATGACACGGTCGATATCGATGTCCCGAACCACTTCATCTTCAAGAAGATCGAGGTCGCCAAGACCATCGCTGAAAGCGAGTACTTCATCAACATGCCAGTGATGAAGACCCACATAAACACACTCGTCACCCTTTCGATGAAGAATCTCAAGGGCGCGATCCCTCAGAGATGGAAGAAGCGCTTGCACTACATGGGACTGGACGGAGGCATTGCAGATCTCGCCTCCGCGCTCACGCCCGACCTAATACTAATGGATGGTCTGGTCGGCCAGGAGGGGATGGGGCCTTTGACCGGTACCCCGGCATATGCGCAGGTGCTCATGGCGTCGAGGGACCCTCTCGCGATCGACATCGTCGCATCGATGGCAATGGGATTTGACCCGGCAGAGATCAAGCATCTGTCGATGTACGCTACGAGACACGGAATCGACATAAATTCGTTCAGACCCGTAGTCGTCGGGATGACGATGTCCGATCTAGACCTGGATTTCGAGAAGCCGCATTTCGCGCTCGAAGGAGCCTATGAGGGTGTGGAGATCTTGTGGGGAGAACCATGTAGCGGTTGCGCGGGAGCTCTCAGCGTCGCCCTGGAGCGGATGGAGAAGGCCGGGGAGCTCGACGAGATCCGAAGGAATGGCGGGATGACGATCGCCCTGGGTAAGGACGTCGATCCGACAGAGAAGGCCAGGCTCATCCTGATTGGAAAGTGTCAACATAGGAACCGTGGAAAAGGGATCTACATCCCCGGCTGCCCGCCTCCGGGGATGATTGTCCGGGACATAATACTCAAGCTTAACAAGGCTCAGTCGAAATACGGCGGCGACGCGTTCATCAAGGAAGCGGAGGAACTCTATAAGGGCGAGTCTGACTAATTCATTTTGCTATCCACTGTTCTCGTGGACTGGTTACATCCTCGCTCCGAAGGAACAAATGATAAATGCTAGTTCCGAAATAACGGAAGCGAGGCCACCATAGCTCAGCTGGAAGAGCGGCTGACTTGTAATCAGCAGGTCGGGAGTTCAAACCTCCCTGGTGGCTCTGCGGATTCTCAGAGAACGATTCTCTGATCTCGAATCGTCACTTGACCGCGTCTCTGAGAGCGCTGTCTATGACCTCGATTCCCGCATCGATGTACTCCAGCCGCGTCGTGAGCGGGGGGATGTACCTGATGGTTGATTTCCCGCATGGGAGGAGAATAACGCCACGCTTGTAGCACAACTCGACGACTCTATCTCTTCTCTTCTTGGCCGGCTTCTTCGTCTTCCTGTCTTCGACCAATTCCGTGGCCTGCATCATTCCTAAACCGCGAACATCCCCCACGATGTCGTGCTTCTCCATCAGCTCGTCCAGCCGCTTCCTAAGATGTTTGCCGGTCTTCACGGCCGTTCTCAAGACCTTCTCTTTCTCGATAACATCGATCGTCGCCAGTGCCGAAGCGCACGCAAGCAGGTTGCCGCCGAACGTGTTCGAGTGGGCGGCCTGCACGCCGAAGTCGAGCTTCTTGTGGTAGACCGTTGCGCCTATCGGCACGCCAGACCCCAATGCCTTTGCCGCACAGAGAACATCTGGTATCACCCCGAAGTTCTCGATGCCCCAGAGCTTACCAGTTCGTCCCATTCCGGCTTGTACTTCATCGTCAACGAGCAGTATGCCATGCTTCTTGCAAGTCCTGCTCATGATCTCCACGAACTCGGTGGGCGGAACGATATAACCGCCTTCGCCCTGCACCGGCTCGATGAACAACGCCGCTACCTCCTCGGCTGGGAGGAAGGACTCGAAGTAGACCTCCTCAAGGATCTTCGCGCACCAGATACCGCAGGAAGGGTACTCAAGGTGATACGGACAGCGGTAGCAGTACGCGAACGGAATGTGCACCTCGCCCGGAACGAGAGGGAAGAACCTGTTCCTTTGGACTGGTTTGCTCGCGGTAAGCGAGAGGGAGCCCATGGTCCTGCCATGGAAGGCCCCAATGAACGATATGAACTGCTTCTTCTGGGTGTGCCATCTCGCGACTTTTATCGCAGCTTCCACAGCCTCAGTCCCGCTGTTGCTCAGAAAGACCCTTTTGTCGTATTTTCCAGGACAGATCTCGCTCAGCTTCTTGACCAGCCTCGATTGCAGATCGTAGTAGAAGTCTGTGCCGGCAAAGTGCATGACCTTCTCGGTCTGGTCCTTCACCGCCTTCACGACCCTAGGATGACAATGACCGATGTTGAGGACGCCGACCCCGCTGGCGAAGTCGAGATAGACGTTGCCATCCACGTCATGGACGACCGGGCCGCTCGCCGACTCGACCGCTATCGGAGACGTCTTCGTGGAAGTAGCCATGTACTTCTTGTCGATCTTGATTATCTCCCTAGCCATCGGTCCTGGGGGCTCGACCCTGATCTGCGGAACCTTCGACACAACAGTACCTCCTTCTCTGGCGAGTCGCTTTTATGATGCTGCTCCTATTTTATTATTGCTTGGCATGAAATAGCAGAGCACAAGGACGTCATGAGAACCGCAGAAGACGGGTCGATTTCGAAGTCATACCGAACAAAAGCACAAAAACGGTTGAAACCCTGCGATATACTACTTATTCCTCTTCCTGATCCTGGATCTCTTCAGCGCTCTCGATGCACTTGGAGAGTACAGAATACGCCCCTATCATGTCCGCCTCGTTAACGATGAAGATCGTGTCAGTGTAGCAGCTGGCAGTCTCGACGATGTTCAATCCGCCCTCTGCGAGACTGGAGACCAGAGTGGCGTAGACGCCGCTCGTCTCCACGATCACCTCCGGAGACTTGACTGAGATCTCGACGAGATCCTGTCTGACCTTGAGAACATTCTCCTTTCCTACTGCTTCCACGACGTCGCCCTTCAGCTTCTCGTCGGCGATGATGGTTATTGCCTGGGTGCTCTGGATCACCTGCATTATCGCCTTCTCGTTTATGAGCTTTCTGAAGATGACCTCGAGACGGTGCAACACGGTCCAGTCGTTCTTTGCCGTCACGATACAGATCTTCGTCTTGACTTCGAGCCTGCTGTCCCCAAGGACCTTGAGGACCTCCTTCTCGTGGTCATGCTTGCCGAGCCTCATCGCGTAGCGACGGCAGGCGATCATGACCGCCTCCTCGTTCTTAATCCCCATGTCCTTCATTATGAGGCGGGCAAGAGAGGAGAAGTTGATGAGATCCTTTGCGATGCAGTCCTTGATGCTTGGATGCGAATCGATGTAAGCGCGCGTTCTTTCAGCAATACTCTCTTTAGGAGACTCCTTCTTCATGAGGATTGCAGGATATCCGAGTCGAGTATTAAATGTTAATCAAGCCGGGATACTGACAAATGACCTCAGGACCTCATCGAACCGGTCGACGGAAGACTGCCCGACGATCAAAGGCGGAACGAGACGCACAACATTTCCCGCGCAAACGTTGACAAGAATCCTCTCGGTGAACGCGACCTTCTGAAGCTTCTTCGCCTCCTCTCCCATCTCGACGCCGATCATCAAACCCTTTCCTCTGACGTCCTCAATGAACTCTCTCTCATCCGGGATCGAGCGCAACTTCGACATCCACATCCGGCCCATCTTGGCCGACCGCTCGACGAGACCTTCAGCCTTTATCGTTGAGATTACCGTCTGGGCCACAGAACAGACGAAAGGATTTCCTCCGAACGTCGAACCGTGGGTGCCTGGGGTGAAGACCTTCGATATCTCCGGGGACGTGACAAGCGCGCCAATCGGGAATCCTCCGCCCAGAGCTTTTGCGACAGTTATCACGTCCGGAACAATTCCATAATGCTCAAAGGCGAACATCTTCCCCGTGCGACCGAAACCCGTCTGGACCTCGTCAAGAATGAGCAAAGCCCCGGAATCGTCGCAGACATCCCTTGCCGTCCTCATGAAATCCACAGGAGGCACGATTATCCCTCCTTCGCCTTGAATCGGCTCGAGGATGACCGCCGCCGTGCCGGGATTGACGGAGTTCTTCAGCTGCTCGGAGCTTCCATACTCTATGAAGTCGAACGCCGGAAGTATGAGAGGCTCGAAGCCCGAGTGGTACTTCGGCTGGCCCGTAGCGGAAAGAGAACCTACCGTACGACCGTGAAATGAATTCCTCGCCGTGACAAATCTCGCCCTGCTAGTGTACTTCACTGCGAGTTTCAACGCCGCTTCGTTCGCCTCCGCGCCGCTGTTGACGAAAAGCGACATTCCCAATGGCGAGGGAACTATAGACGCTATAGATCGCGCTAGGTCCGCCTGCTCCTTTATCAGGTACAGATTGGAGACATGCGCGAGCTTCTTCGCCTGTCTGCAGACCGCATCGACCACCGCAGGATGACAATGACCGAGCACGCTGACGGCTATGCCGGCGACGAGATCCAGGTACTCGTTGCCTTCAAGGTCGTAGAGGTACTCCTTCTCGCCTCTTTCGAAGCAGATTTCCTCCCTCGAGTAGTTCTGGAAAAGATAGGACTCCGTGAGTTTCTTAACGTCGCCAAGATTCATCACCGCACCCCAAGCTACACTCCAAGCTATTATTCGTATTATTATCTAGAGCGTGATCCTCGTCCCGCAGTTGATTCCGCCGATCAGCTGATTCAATATGGAATGGGGTTCCTTTCCCGAGATCATGTGCACCGTCTTGACACCGTTCTGGATGGCTAGACGGCACGCCTCGATCTTTGGGACCATACCGTCTGTGACCACGCCTGCGGATATCAGCGAGTCCAGTTGGGTCAGAGATGTCTCGTGGATAAGCGTGGCCCCGTTCCCGTTCTCCTTCATAAGCCCAGGGACATCGGTGACGAGCACGATGTCCTCTGAGTGTAGCGCGTGCGCGATATGCGCTGCGGCTGTATCGGCATTGACGTTTAGCCATGACCCAGATTCATCCGCGCATATCGGATAGATTACCGGAACGAACTTGCTCGCGCATAGAAGATTGATCATTGTGGGGTTGACAGAGACGACCTCACCTACATTCCCGAGGTCGACGAGGATCTCATTCCCATCCTTGTCAGTAAGCTTGACCGGGTCCATTTTCTTGCAGATGGCAGTCCTGCCCTCTCCGCCAGGAATCCCTATCGCCTTGACGCCTGCCATTTTGAGCGCCTCCACTATGTGCGCGTTGATCCTTGACAGGACGTCCTTCGCGACCTCCAGAGTTTGATCGTCAGTGACCCTGAGACCCATGACCTTCTTCACTTCCATCCCGAGTCTCTTCATCTCGACATTGATTTCCGGACCGCCACCGTGGAGTATCACCGGACGAATACCTAGGCTGACCAGCAAAGCGATATCGTTGCAAAAGTGGTCCAGGTCTCCATTGCCGTTCAGCGAACTTCCGCCGAACTTGATCACAATCTTCTTGCCCCGCATCTTCCTGACCTTCGGGGCCATTTCTTTGCCGATCTCGAACTCTTGCATTCCGTCCAACCTCTAAGTCGTGTACTGTGCGTTGATCTTCACGTAATCGTAGCTGAGGTCGCAACCCCAGGCCTCCGCCGCGGAATCCCCCACACCCAGGTTCAATTTGATCGTGATCTTCTTCCCCCCCATGATCTTCCTTGCGGCGGATTCGACCTTCGAGTCGCTTAGAGTCAGTGGGACGCCTCTATCGAAGAGAGGCGTGCTTGTCCCATTGCTCGCCATCGTCAGCTGCACTCTGTTTAAATCGAACTCGCATCCTGAGTTGCCTATCGCAGCCAGGATCCTTCCGAAGTTCGGGTCGGCTCCGAACATAGCCGCCTTCACGAGGTTGGAGGACACAACCGCCTTCGCGGCGAGTCTAGCATCGCTCTCGCTCGCGGCCCCCATGACATTGACCTCTATGAGTTTCGTGGCACCTTCTCCGTCCATCACGATCATCTTAGCAAGGATCCTCAGGACATGCTCCACGCCTTCCCAGAAGTTCGGATCATCGTCCGCTGCCTGCCCCCCCGCCGCTCCATTCGCCATAAGGACGGAGATGTCGTTCGTGCTCTGGTCCCCGTCGACGTTGATCATGTTGAAGCTGCGATCCAACGCCTGCTGCCATTTCGCATCTGCTCTCTTCGTCAGCAACGCGTCCGTCGTCACAAAGCTCAAAGTAGTCGCATGAAGCGCCTTCATTGCCGGAGAGATCATTCCGCTTCCCTTCGCCATCCCCCCGATCGTGACGATTGTGCCACATTCGAGCGTGACCTTGCAGGCCGCCTGTTTCTTCATCGTGTCGGTCGTCATAATCGCGCTCGCAGAATTGTCGTCGTGCTCCGTTCCCTTTCCAAGAGACCTGACAGCTTCCGGGATTCCAAAGGTCAATCTGTCCATTGGTAGATACCGGCCGATGACGCCCGTGGACGCAACTCCGACAAGATCCCTATGAATCCCGAGCTCCTCTGAAGTCTTAGCGACCATCGCCTGAGCGTCCTCCATTCCTTTCGAACCGGTGAGGGCATTCGCATTTCCACTGTTCGCCACGAACGCTTGCAGGAACTCGGGGTCCTTGTCCATCATGACTAGGATCGGTGCAGCTCTTACTTTGTTGCGGGTGTACGCTATCGCGACCCTAGCAGGAGTGTCAGACAAAATCAAGGCGAGGTCGAGCTTCTCCTTCTTTATGCCGCAGTGGATGCCAGCAGCCTTGAATCCCAATGCAGCAGTGATGCCACCTTCGATTGTCTTCATCTCTCACACCCCCAGTCCAGGGAAATCGAGGCCGGCGCTCTCGTCGATCCCGAACATCACATTGGCGTTCTGGACTGCCTGCCCAGCGCCTCCCTTGACTAGGTTGTCGACGGTACTCATCACGACGACATTCCCGTTGCCCGCCAACTCATAACCAATCTCGCAGAAGTTCGAACCCACGACCGATGGGATCGATGGTACACTGTCGACTCGTATGAACCTCTTGCCGGAATAGTACTGATCGTAAACTGAGTACAGATCATCGTGGCTCGCGCTTTTGTTGAGGTGAACATAGGACGTGCATAGTATCCCCCTCACTATCGGTACAAGATGGGGAGTGAACACGACCTCCGTCTCAGCGCCCGACAGCAACTCGAGGGCCATCTGGATCTCAGGCGTATGACGGTGCGACCCGACCTTATAGGGAGTGACATTCGTCCCGCAGTTAGGGTGATGGGTGGCCTTTGTCGGTTCCATCCCTGCGCCGGACGTGCCGCTCTTTGCATCCACTATGACCTTCGAGTCGACCAGTCTTTCCGAGAATAGGGGTGCTAACCCAAGCACGGCACACGTCGGGTAACATCCTGGATTCGCGACCAAATTGGACTTCACAATCTCCTCTCTGAAGAGTTCCGGTATTCCGTAGACCGCATCCTGAAGATTCTTCAAGTCCTTGTGATCGATTCCGTACCACTTCCGGTAGACCACGGGATCCTTCAGGCGATAGTCGCCACTGAGATCCACAACCCGGATGCCCCGTTCCAGCAAGCCAGGGATTACGTCCATTGACGCGCCGTACGGAGTCGCGACGAAAACCAGATCGCAATCTGACGCGCCGTTCAGCTTCTCGTCGAACCTGATGTCCACGAAACCTTGGAGATATGGGTGCACCTTCGAGACCTTCACTCCGGGATGCTGTCTAGACGTCATCGCCACTAGGGTTATCTTTGGGTGCCGGCAGACTATCCGTGCCAGCTCTCCACCTGTGTATCCCGAACCTCCGACTATCGCTGCTTTGACCATTTCGAAATTCCTCGATATCTTGGGTTGGTTCATTGAAAAAGTCGAGTATTAAGCGTGATGACCCATATCGGACAATTAGAGTCCATGGTGTCGCTGTCGAGACGAATCGTTTAGTACTGGCTGGGATGTCCAAAAGAAGACTGCTGCGAGTCTCGATTGTCGCAAGCAAATCATCAACGCTTTATAACGTCCGGTGAGTGTTCCGGAAGATCGAAATGCAACCCAGTAAGTCTCAGGGAAAGAAAGCCGTGCTAGCATACTCTGGAGGTCTAGACACCTCCGTTGCAATCAGGTGGCTACAGGAGAGATACGGTCTTGATGTGATTGCAGTGTCCGTGGACGTCGGACAACCAGGGAATCTGGATGAGGACGTGAAGAGGGCGAAGGCCATCGGTGCTGCGAAAGCCTACGCGATCGATGCGAAGGAGGAATTCGCCGAGAACTACATTTTCCCATCATTGAAGGCAAACGCGATGTACGAAAGTGCCTATCCACTGAGCACCGCGATTGCCAGGCCTCTTATCGTCAAGAAACTCGTGGAGGTGGCTGAGAAGGAAGGTGCGTCCTGCATAGCTCACGGCTGCACCGCAAAGGGCAATGACCAGGTGCGTTTCGATGTCTCCATCGGAGCGCTTGCCCCAAACATCGAGATCATCGCGCCGATGAGGGAATGGGTGATGTCAAGGGAGGAGGAGATTGAGTATGCCCGCGTTGGCAAAATACCGATCAAGGTTAAGAAGGAGACGCCATACAGCACCGACGAGAACCTCTGGGGCAGGAGCGCCGAGTGCGGTGTTCTGGAGGACGCGGCCCAAGAACCGCCCGAAGACGCATACGAGTGGACGGCATCACCTATGAAGGGCCCGGACAAACCAGAGTATCTTGAGATCGGGTTCGAGTCCGGCGTCCCTTTCTCCCTGGACGGGACGAAGATGGAGCCTGTTGCTCTAATAAGGAAGCTCAACGAGATCGCGGGGAAGCACGGCGTGGGTCGCATCGATCACATCGAGAACAGACTCGTGGGGATCAAGTCGAGAGAGATCTACGAGTGTCCAGCCGCAATGGTATTGATCGGCGCGCACGTCGATCTCGAGAAGCTCGTCCTCCCGAGGGACCTGCTGAGCTTCAAGAGCGTCGTCGAACAGAAGTTCACCGAAATGGCATACGACGGTCTTTGGTTCAGTCCGCTGAGGGAGTCCCTGTCCGCATTCGTGGACAAGACTCAGGACGTCGTCAGCGGGACCGTGAGGGTTAGGCTGTACAAAGGTAGCTCGGTCCCAGTCGGGAGATCGTCTCCTTACGCGCTGTATAACACGAGCCTCGCGACATACGACAAGGGCGACATGTTCGACCACACCGCCGCGAAAGGCTTTATCTACGTCTGGGGACTACCGCTAAGGACTATCGCAACGGCGCATAGATCGAAGGTGAAAATAGGTGAGTCGTCAGGCACTGTGGTCGGGAAGGTTCGCAAAGGGACTAGCTGATTCGACCCTTTCTTTCACCTCTTCTCTTTCGACGGATAAGAGGCTCGCATGGTACGACGTTGTCGGATCGATAGCCCATGCCAAGATGCTCGGGAAGCAGAAGATAGTCGACCAGAAGGACGCAAGGAAGATCGTCAAGGGCCTGGTGCAGATGCTCAAGGAAATCGAAGCGGGGGAGCTGAAACTTTCTAGAGACCTCGAGGACATCCATACGAACATCGAACTTATCCTCACTAAGAGAATCGGTGAAGCGGGGGCGAGACTCCACACGGCCAGAAGCAGGAATGATCAGGTCGTGACAGACCTCAGAATGTATGTAAGAGACTCCACTTTGAACACGATCGAGCTGCTCACATGCCTGCAAGACTCTCTGATCAGCATATCGAAGAAGAATGTGAAGACGGTCATGCCCGGTTTCACGCATATGCAGCACGCACAGCCAATCACCTTGGCCCACCACGTCATGGCGCATTTCTTCAGGCTGGAGAGGGATGTTGATAGGTTCCTAGACTCCTACAAGAGGATCAACGTCTGCCCGCTCGGATCGGGAGCTTTGGCAGGAACAACATTCGATATCGATCGACGGCGGGTTTCTGATACTCTCGGGTTCTACGCTCCGTGCCAGAACGCAATGGACGGGGTTGCAGACCGCGACTTCGCGGCGGAATATATGTTCGCCTCCGCTCTCACGATGGCGCACCTCAGTTCGATTTGCGAAGAGCTGGTGCTTTGGAGCACTCCCGAATTCGGGTTCGTCGAGATCGATGAGATGTTCTCCACCGGAAGTTCGATAATGCCTCAGAAGAAGAACCCTGACGTGGCAGAGCTGATCCGAGGAAAAGCGGCTGGATCTACCGGGGATCTGACCGCAATGCTGGTTCTGCTGAAGGGGCTGCCAATGGCATACAACCGGGACCTGCAGGAGGACAAGGTGGCGCTTTTCGGCTCGATCGACACGATCACCGAATGCCTCGGGATCCTGACCCCGATGCTCGGCATGGTGAGATTCAACGACCGGGCAATGCTGGCAGGCGCCGAGAAAGGGTATCTCAACGCGACGGATCTCGCGGACTACTTAGTTAGAAAAGGCGTCCCCTTCCGCAAGGCCCACGAGGCGGTCGGAAAGGCGGTCAGATTCGCAAGTAAGAAAGGAAAGAGGCTCGAGGACCTTTCCCTGCTGGAGCTGAAGAGGTTCAGCGACAGGATCGACCAGGATGTGTCACAAGCGCTCCCGATAATGAAATGCATCGAAGGTCGCAATTCGTATGGCGGCACCTCGCCCGCCGCGATGAAGAAGCAGTTGCTTGAGGCCGATTCAGCAATCAAGAGACACAAAGCGTTCATAAAGTCCGAAAAAGACAGGATCGTACAGGTGTGGCGAGAACTGCTTTGATTAATGAGTTAAATGGTCTCTTGCCAACACGACGAGATCGAGAACCTCGATGTTCTGAGGGTAGGAACGTAACGCGTCGGAGAAGTTCTGCTCGCAGAATGCGCACGCAGTGACAAGAAACTTGGCACGTGTCCCGACTGCTTCCTCGATCCTCTTGCCCGCGATCGTTTCCGCAAGGTAAGGATACGCCCGCTTTACCCCAGCTCCAGCACCACAGCACATGCTCAAGTTCCTGTTCGATGGCATCTCGATGATTCTGAGGTCAGGAATTGCGCGCAACACGGACCTTGGCTCTTCGTAGATTCCTCTATGCCGCCCAAGGTCACATGGATCGTGATATGTAACGTCAGCCTTCCATGAATGGAACTTGATTCTTCCCTCCTCGACAAGCCGGGACAGAGTTGACGTGATGTGTTCGACCTCGATTTCGAAGCCGGGAATGAAATCCTTGTACGAGGAGAGCATGTTGTAGCACCCCGCGCAGCTCGTTATGATCTTCTTGACTCTGGCCCTCTTCATCTCCTCGAAGTTCTGATCCGCGAGTTTCCTGAACAAGTCCTCGTCGCCCATCTTCAGCGCTGGCGATCCACAACAGGACTCAAGCCCTCCCAGGTAGGCGACTGCAACCCCGCCCGCCTTCAGGACCTCGACTGTCGCTTTCGCAACCTCGGGGGCCCGCATCGAAGGGAAGCAGCCAGCAAAGTATAGGGTTTCTCCCTTTTTCGGGAGTCTCAAGTCCTCGGCCCAGCGAGCCCGATTCCCACGTGGCTCGTCCCACGGGTTTCCATGCTTTCGTATGTTCGCCAGTGTCGATCTCTGTTCTTCAGTCGGAAGACAACCCGCACTCAACGCTTTCTTCCTCGTGTTCCTCATTATCCTGGCCGTGTCGATATTTACCGGACACATCTCGGTGCACACGCCGCAGTTCGTACAGAGTGAGAGACCGCCCGCAGACGCATCCTCTATGCTTTCAGTCTCAGCAGTGAAGCAGACGCCTCTCCCTCCAAGGTAGGCGTGGCCACCAAATTCGTATCCCATCAAATCGTAGACAGGGCAACGCAGAAGGCATCCACCGCAGTTGATGCAGTACATGATCTCCTTGTCCTCAATGAGGCCCCTCCCATTGTCGACGAGCACCAGGACTATATCCTTCGGCCCGTGCATTCCGTAGAAGGTCTTCTTCTCAATGTCTGCGGTCCTGCTCGGCCCGGCGATCACATCGACAAACGAACTGTTAATGCTCCCGGTGCCATAGAATGTCTGGAGCTTCACCAAGTTCATCGCTTCGTCGAGGTTCGGCACGATCTTCTCCTCAGCTGAGACCACGATGTGCTTCTCAGGCCTTCTTGCGCAGAGCGATACGTTTCCTTCGTTGTGGACGATCACAAAAGCGCCTTCCTCAGCTGTAATGAAGTTCGCACCGGTCACCCCCACCTTAGCCCTCATTATGTAATCAGACACCTCTTCTCTGATGGCCTCGGTCAGTCCATCAGGATCAGGTTCGATCCTTCTGCCAAAATGCTTACGAAGGATCTTGGCGATGTCGTATCGCGTGAGATGGACAGCTGGCCCTGTCGGATGGATTGTCCTCTCTCCTGCAATCTGTATAATTCTGTCACCGACGTCAGTCTCGATGACCTCGACGCCTTTCGACTCGAGGAAGCTCGTCAGCCCGATTTCCTTTGTTATGTTGGATTTCGACTTCACGACGAGCTTCTCGCCATCGAGCTCCTTGTAGACGGCCTCAAGGGCCTCCTCCCTGGGGCAGGGGCCAATGACCTTGATGCGATTGGCCTTCAGACGATCGACTGTCCTCTGAAGGAAGAACGGATCGCCGAGCACTTTGATCCTTGATGCCCTGGCCATCTCCCTCCTGGATTCGAACCCCTCAATCTTGCTCCTGCAAGTATCTTGACTATGTATGTTGGTCTTGAACGCTTTCCGCATACCTTCGAACTTCGACTGGTCTCGGACTGCGCTCTTGACCTTGGATTTCAAGTCAAATTCAATCGTTTTGGGATGACGACTCATTGGCATGACCGGAACGGATGCACAATGATATCATTCTTCCGCCGATAATATGGCGTCCCATTCGACCTCGTGATCGACCTTCGCTTTCGAGAGCATCCTACTGATCTTCTCGCTCAGACGGACCACCTCGCTTCCGCGCGAATTCCCGCGAATGTAGAACTCCTTCCTATTTAAAGGGAAAACAAGTCTCATCATGCCCTTCCGATTGTAGCCTTCTGGCTTTACGTTCCTCTCTAGGTCAACTTGATTGAGATATATGAACATCTTCAGGACGTCTTCATCTTCGGGCACCTGGTCAGTCTCTTCCAGGAACGTTGTGAGAACTTCAGGGAAGACTCTAACCAAATCTCTGTACTTGACGTTCTTCTTCAGAACGAAGTGCCCACTGGTAGCCTTCATCGTCCCGTTTGATAGGAAAGTCGCTATTTAAATCTGTCGCGCCAGCCTAGTTCACGCAGGGGGAGTGCCGACCTCCCGGCCGATCATCCGTCAGACCGTCCAAACGAGCGGGATTATTAATTACCTGGTCCAATATTCATCCATGCTTGTCGCCCTAACTGTCGCGGGGTCCGACTCCATTGGCGGAGCTGGTCTGGAAGCCGACTTGAAGGCATTTGCCTCTTTGGGTATACATGGCGCTTGCGCTGTCACGGCGATAACCTCACAGAGCACCAGGCAGGTGTCCGCGGTATTCCCCGTTCCAGCGAGGCATGTCCTGACGCAACTGAATGCGATTTTCGAGGACGTCAAGGTCGATTCTGTCAAGACTGGGATGCTATACTCGGCTAAGATTGCTAGGACCGTTGCAGAAAGGCTCGCCAAGGAGGTCATCCCGATTGTAGTTGATCCGGTGATGATTGCCGGCGTTGGGGATTCCCTCCACAAGAAGGACCTAATACAAACTCTCGAGGAACGGTTGCTTCCGATTGCCACCATTGTGACTCCGAACCGATTCGAAGCGGAGGTGCTGAGTGGGATCAGTATCAAGAACTGGAACGACGAAAAGAAGGCTTGCAGAGAAATCAGGAGAATGGGACCGAAAGCTGTCCTGCTGAAAGGAGGCCACTTCGATACCGCACTCGCAACGGACCTTCTTTTCTACAATGACAGGTTCAGCGAGGTCTCATCCCCGCGCTTGGAGATACATGTCCATGGAGGTGGATGCGCTCTCTCTTCTTTCATCGCTGGCTATCTCGCCATGGGCGAGGAGTTGAAAGAGGCCGTCGCCTTGGCAAAGGCACGCATATGCGATTCCATTGCCTCACGTTATGCGATTGGAAAAGGCATCGAGGTTATCAATCCCATGGCACCGGTCGAGAAAAATGTGGCAAGATATTCCGTCCTGATGAGGTTGAAAGGGGCGGTGAAGCAGGTCGAATCTCTGCTCTCTGGTTCATGGCTTCCCGAGGTGGGAACGAATTTCGTGTTCGCGCTTCCGAGGGCGACTGGGATTGAAGAAGTGTGCGGTCTAGATGGGAGGATCGTATCCATAAGGGAAGAGCCGGCACATTGCGGCGGGATTGGCTTCGGGGCGTCAAAACATGTCGCGATGATCGTCCTGACGGCCATGCGGTTCGATCCCGAGACGCGATCCGCGATCAATCTGCGCTTCAGCCAGGACAATCTCGCCAGCCTGAAATCTGCGGGTCTGTCGATCGGGAACTTCGATCGCAAGAAAGAGCCAAAAGGCAGGAAGACAATGGAATGGGGGACAGCGGATGCGATAAGGAGACTGGGGTTCGTTCCCGATGCGATTTTTGATATGGGAGACGTCGGGAAAGAACCGATGATTCGACTTTTGGGAAAGGACCCTGAGGACATACTGAGGAAGCTCCGGAGCACGCTGGTTCGCGTGGTGATGCGTTGAGGATCGCCATGTTCACAGACACATACCTCCCCACAAGGGATGGCGTGGTCACCTCGATCATTACGATGAAGCAGAAACTCGAGGAATTGGGACATGACGTTTTCATGTTCGCTCCCGAACCCGAAAACGACGCCGACAGGGAGGATGGGATCTACTACTTCCGGGCCGTTAGCTTCAACAACTATCCAGGTTACCGTGTGGCAATGTTTCCGACGAACAAGTGCGAGATCCTGGCAAACCTTCACGTGGACGTGATACACACCCATGGGCTTCTCGCCATGGCATTGCGAAGCATGTTTGCTGGCCGAGTTTTGCGTAAACCTGTCGTGGTCTCATTCCACACCATGGTTACAGAAGCCTCGGAATATTATGTGAGGATGCCACTTCCGATGCCCGTCGTGAATAGACTCTTCTGGATCTATCTAAGGCAGCTCTTGGAGAGAGCCGAGGTTGTCGTTGTTCCAAGCGAAGCTATAAAAGCTGAGCTAAGCCAGTATGCGCAGGATATGAAAAGGATAGAGGTAATACCCACTGGAGTCGACTGCTCCCTGTTCAGTCCTGATGTTGACGGGACCGCGATAAGGAGAAGGCACGGGCTTGACAAGGAAAAAATCGTGTTGAACGTCGGTAGGATTGCATGGGAAAAGAACCTCGATCTAGTCTTCGAGGGTTTCTCGGCCATGAAGAATCGAAACGATGGTCTGCGTCTCATGATA
This sequence comes from Methanomassiliicoccales archaeon, assembly GCA_050010535.1. Taxonomy (GTDB): domain Archaea; phylum Thermoplasmatota; class Thermoplasmata; order Methanomassiliicoccales; family JACIVX01; genus JAJRAG01. The sequence goes on from JBEKKT010000018.1 coordinate 18,204, forward strand.
GTGGGAGATGGTCCGGCAAAGGAGCACTACATGAATCTCGCTTCCAAGCTTGGAATTGCGGACAGGACCATTTTCACGGGATTCGTGCCTGATTCCGACCTGCCCCAGTATTACGCAGCGAGCGACGCATTCGTGATGGCGTCAAAGTTTGAGACGCAAGGAATAGTTGTATTGGAGGCCATGGCGTGCGGTAAGCCAGTCGCAGGAATCAACTACAGGGCGGTCGCCGAGATAGTGAAGGACAGAGTGAACGGATTTCTTTTTGATGACAGTCCGGAGAGTTGCGCTTCTGCAATGGAAAAGGCATTGGGATGCAGCGACAACGTACGGGTGGAGGCTAGGCGTAGCGCGGAGAAGTATTCGATGTCGGATGGGATCAAAAGACTGGTCGACCTGTACAAATTTGCCATAGAACAAAAGAAAGCGTCTCTTGACGGAAGAATAAAGTAACGGTATGGGGTTTTACTTAGTTCGATGCTTGACATCGGCCAGGCGGTATACGAGATTTTTTCACCTTTAGGGGCCTGGGGAATGCTTGCATGTATCTTCATCATATTCTACATCGATGCGATAATCTTCCCCACATTGCCCGAACTCTTCACTGTCATAATATTCATGGCGATACCTCAAGCCTGGTTCGGTCTCTCCCTGCTTGCAACGATTGCCGTTGCCGAAGTTCTTGGCCTGACAACACTCTTCGTGATAGTCAAGAGCGTCCGCATCCCGCAGGTCGTGGAGAAGGCCGTCAAGCGCTATCAAGATTTCCTGATGTTTAAGGATGAGAGGATGATCGTCGTCAATCGCATCGCTCCTGTTTTGCCTTTCCTTGGTGCATTCGTCGCGATGTCAAACTGGTCCTTCAGGAAGGCGATAGTGTTCACACTCGCAGGAGGGATTGTGAAGTACGGCGTGATTATATCTTTGAGTGGAATCTTCTTCGCGTATTTCTCATCGGGCACAGCTCAGACAGTCACGATAGCGATGATACTCGTTATGATCGCCGCAAGCTTCGTGATCTCCCTGTCGCGCAGGAGGAAAATGAGGAAAAAGAATGAGAATAGTCCATGTTAATCCGTTCTATTACCCTTTTCTAGGCGGCATTGAGCACCGCATCCATCATTTATCCACTAGGCTCTCTAGGAAACACGAGGTCATCATCCTCACGGGCAGATTGCCGGGGACCTCAAATGAAGAAGATATCGATGGATACAGGGTGAAGCGTCTTGATTCGTCCATTCTCAAGATTTATAATCCCCCTCACATCCGAACGCGAGGAATTCGTGAAGCCCTGGCGGATCTGGAACCAGATGTTGTGGACTTCCATTACAGGTGGGCAAGATCGTACACGAAAGCTGTCATCGGTTACAAAGGTCCGAAGGTCTTCACATGGCACAACTCGTTCGGCGAGGGAGAAGGGATTGTCAAGACCTTCAGCAAATGGAACGACGTGCTGTTTTCCAGACATATCGATGAATTCACGAGGATAGTGTGCGTGAGCCGATTCGTCATGAATGACCTGGCATCTCACGGTTTTCCTGAGAACAAATTGAGAGCGGTCTCACCCGGGGTAGAGATCCCAATTGCCTCTACAAAGGAAGAGGATTTCGTTCTATTCATCGGACGGCTTGTAAAGACAAAGGGCCTTCGATACCTTCTGGATGCTACCGTCAATATTGATGCGGAGCTAGTGATCTGTGGGGCCGGCCCGGAAATGGAGCAGTTGAAGAAAAGATCGAGGTCCCTCGGGATCTCACACAAAGTGAAATTCATGGGACGCGTGACCGAGGATGTGAAGCATATGATGCTTTCCACCTGCAAGATTTTCGTCTTTCCATCGATTTGGGAGTCTTATGGCTTGGCAGCGGCAGAGGCGATGTCATACGGTAAACCAGTCGTAGCAACCAATGTTGGCGGACTTCCCGAAGTCATCGGAGGCGCCGGTCTACTGGTTGATCCTCGAGACCCGTCTGCCCTCGCCGATGCTACGACGAGGCTCCTCGAGGATGATGCGCTCCGTTCCAAGATAGGTATGATGGCCCGGGCTAGAGCGCTGAACTTCACATGGGAGAAGGCCGCCGACGAGATGGAAGAGGTGTATATCGAGGCGATAGGGGGCGGCTAAACGGATTCCGCCTTCCATCAATCGTCCGGGCTTCAACAATCAAGTCTATGTCAGGTGCGACCATGCGGAACTCGTACTATTAACTGGCAATTGATACGAGCGTCACCGTGAAGTAAAGCGTCACACCTGTGACCTCAGAATTGTAGTTCAGGACCACGTTGTTTGACTGAGGGTCGACTTCCTTGACTATGAATACATTACCAGAAGCATCCAAACCCTCCAGGTGTCCCGCATCACCGGGAACCAGAAGGTTCTTGACTCTGATGAGACCCGCGCCCCCGTTCGCAGATGAATCGAAATAGTCGACCACAGCAAACCAGCCAACCTTCGGCTGGCCTTGAGATTTTCCATAGACCTCATAGGTATTGCCAAGCACAGGTGAATTCATTATCTTGACCCGGTCGGCGTCCAAGTTCACATCGAGCACGGTAACGTCCCAGCCCCAAATAGGATCCTTAACCGTCAGTCCGACACTAGGTGAGACCGAGAAATACTTGACGAAATACGATACGTTGGTGTCCTCAAATACAGGAAGTTCCTGAATCAACGGTAGGTTCTTCAGTTTGCTCTGGTTCAAATCTCCATAGCCATCCTTAGGGGCGATCGTCAGGACCCTTGTCTCTCCGACGGCCATCCCAATCACCCCTCGCTCGAATCCCTTGATCACCTGTCCCTGTCCAATCTGGAATTCCAGCGGCACGTAGGCGCTTTCGTTCCTCAGCGCAAAGCTAAGTGATTTAGGGTACAGCGCATCATTCGAAGCCACACTCCAGAAAGATGTGTCGAAGACCCTTCCGTCCGCAAGCCTTCCAACGTAATCGACCTTCACCTTTTCCCCTATCTCGGCAGTCTGTATAGATGGGGATTTTTGGCTTTGCCCGCCCTGGTATAGCAAGATAACGACGCTGCTTGCACTGACCATAAGAATCGCTATCAGTATGATCAACGCCATGCTGAACGCAGCATGAATGTCGCCTTTCAGGACCCTAACACTCATATGGATACTTCCGAGCGAATCCTTTCGCGTGATATAAACCTTCTCCCTCTGAAGAATCCAGCAGCAAATTCCCGCCTATCCTTTTAATATCAGGCAAACGTTACTTGCCGATTCGATGAGGACACTTTACATTCACGCAGATTACATGGAGTACGAGGTCAAGAAGCCCACATCAATGGCCGAGGAAATCGATGGAGATAGAAAGCGCGACCGCCTCGAAGAGGTCTTGGTCGCCTTCATTGCCGTGGAAAATCAGGATAAGGGCAAGATCGAGCAGGTCGCGCGGGAAGCGGCCTCGGACATCAAGGAGACGACGGACAAAGTGGGGGCTGCTAGGATCCTACTCTATCCATACGCGCACCTCAGCTCAGAGCTGTCGGATCCGGAGACCGGTAAGAAAATGCTGAGAAGGGTGGAAGAAATGCTTCTTGATGCTGGTGCAGAAGTGAAACGTGCGCCGTTTGGCTGGTACAAGGCATTCAGAATCAGCTGCAAGGGCCATCCGCTCTCCGAGCTCTCGAGGGAGATCGTCGGGGAGGAGGAAGCACCTGCCTCCAAGGGCGAAGAGAGATACCTGGTCCTCACCCCTGATTGTCAGGAAATCGCTCCGGAGAACTTTGACGGTGGCAACGATTGTTTCAGAATAATGATGGAAAAGGAGGCCCTCAAGAAAGAGTCCCCTCTGACTGGTGAGCCGAGATACCTTAGACTATGCAGGAAGTTCGGTATCCAATGGGAGACGATGAGCGACGTCGGCCATATGGCGTTTAGCCCCAACGGAGCGCTCATGTTCGATCTCGTCGCGGACTACTCCTGCAAGGTCGTGAACGATACCGGCCTCCCTCTTTACACAGTAAAAGGAACAAACATGTTCAGCCTGGACGAGCCTCCGGTTAGGGAGCACGCCGAACTCTTCGGGAACAGGCTTTACGTCATCAAGGGTGAGAGGAAATCCTTCATATTGCGCTACGCGGCCTGCCACCAGCAATTCGCAATGATGCGGAACTGGAACATCAGCTATCGCAACCTTCCTTATGGCGCATTCGAAGTCGCTGACTCCTACCGTCTGGAACAGTCCGGGGAGACGATGCTCTGTTTCAGGACCAGGCGGCTCAACATGCCCGACCTGCATGTGATATGTCGGGACCTCTCCAGCGCGACCGAATGGTTCAAGAATCTGGACGACAAGATCTACGAGGAGGCGGGAAAGCTTGGGCGAGACTACGAGATGCTCGTCAACTTCTCATCGCATAGCGCGTTCGAGCAGAATAAGAATATGCTGCTCGAGATCATGAAGAAGCGCAACAAGCCCGCGTTGCTGCACTTCTATCCTGAAGGGATCAACTACTACTGGACGGTCAACATCGAATACCATATCCTCGACGACATGAAAAGGGCGAGGGAGATCGGGACTGTCCAGATCGACATAGGGAATGCAAAGAGGTTCGGAATCACCTTTGCAGACGAGAGCGGAAGGAAAGTCCACCCGATCATACTGCACACTGCCATCATCGGAACGATAGAAAGGTATCTTTACATGCTCTTCGACACCGCCGTCCAGATGGAAGCGAAGGGGTCTATCGGCCACCTGCCAGTCTGGGTCACTCCCGAGCAGGTCAGGGTGCTTACGGTCGCTGACGCCCATTTGGAGAGAGCCAGGTCTCTCGTCGGGAGAATCGAGTCCGCGGGAATAAGGGTCGGTTTAGATGACAGGTCGGAGACAGTGGGCAAGAAGGTGAGGGATGCAAAGCAGGATTGGGTCTCGTACGTGATAGTTGTGGGAGACAAGGAGCTGTCATCCGACAGACTGACCGTCTACGAGCGCGCGTCGAACAAGAACGTCGAGATGACAGTCGATGGACTTATGGCGAAGGTTAGAGCCGAGATCGGAGACAAACCGTTCAGACCGCTCTATATGCCGAAAGAACTCAGCAGACGTGTGGACTTCTGAGATAGCTGATAGTAATCTAGAATCTCGCGCGAGGACAGCGAGGGCCGTTGCGTCTCAGAGGTGCCTTACGAATTTTGCTACAGCGTCTCCGACCTCGCTGGTCATCGAGGACCCTCCGAGGTCGTGTGTCAGTGTCCCCTTCATCATCGTTGATTCCACGCCGCGTTCTATCCTTTTGCCGAGGTCGGCTTTTCCGAGATGGTCGAGCATGAGTTTCGCTGCCAAGATTGCGCCAAAGGGATTCGCCTTGTTCCTCCCCGCTATGTCCGGCGCACTGCCGTGAATCGGCTCGAACATCGAGACTCCTAAAGGGTTTATGTTCCCACTGGCAGAGAGTCCCAGACTTCCCTGGATCTCCGCCCCGAGGTCCGTGAGTATGTCACCGAACATGTTCGGAGTAGCGACGACTCCGAAGCGATCGGGATTCCGGACGAGGGCCATCGCCATCGTATCGACGAACATGAATTCCAGACGGATGCCCGTTTCTTCCGATTTCTCCCTGAAGACCTCTCTCCAGAGACCGTAGAGGCTCGTGCATACGTTCGCCTTGTCGACAACTGTGACCTTGTCCAGGCCGGATCGATCGACATAGCTCATGACGAAATCGATGAATCGTTCAAGTCCATTCCTCGAATGGACGCCTATCTCAAACGCGAAATCATCCGAGTTGGTTGAGGATGCCTTCATTTCGATCCCGAGGTCGTACATGCTTCTCTTCACCTTCACGGTCGCTCTTCCCTTCCCGCCCTTGAAAATTCCACCAGCTCCCATGTAGAAATCCTCGGTATTCTCCCGTATGAACGTGATGTTGAACGGCGCCTCGCTCTTCAATCTGGAGAAGTTCTGCCAGGACCTGATCGGCCTGAGATTGACGTATTGGTCGAATCGGGCCCGCATTGCTAGGAGTATCCCCCTTTCGAGAACGCCCGTCGGAACACGCGGATCACCTATCGCGCCGAAATAGATCGCGTCCTGTTTTGTCAGCGTGCCGATGTCCTCCTCTGTGAGCAGCTCGCCGGTCTTCAGGTACCTAGAGGCGCCGATCTCTAGCACGGTTCTCTGCGTCCTAAGCGAGCTCGTCTCTTCGAGAGCGTCGAGGACCTTGAGGCCCTCCGATATCACCTCCGGGCCTATCCCATCACCTGGTAAGACGGCTATCTTGAGCATCTTCCGTTCTCCCTGATTTTCGCAATGAGCCCACCAGATTCGATGAGGTCCTTTATGAAAGGAGGATACTGCTTGAACTTGAAGGTCTTTCCAGTGTTCTCGTTGACGATGATCCCCTCGTTGGGTTGTATTCTAATCGTGTCTCCTTCATCAGCCTCGACCCTGCATTCGATTGCAAGCAGTCCCACATTAATCGAATTTCGGAAGAATATCCTCGCGAAGCCCTCGGCCACAACGCAGGACACACCCGCTTGTTTCAGAGCTCTCGGTGCATGCTCCCTGCTCGAGCCGCATCCGAAGTTCCGGCCCGCGACAATCATGTCTCCCGCCTTCACCGCCTTAGCGAAATCCGGCCGGATCTTCTCGAAGACAAAGAGAGCGAGGCGATCGGTGTTGTCGCTCGTTAGTCTCTCCGCTGGGATTATCTGGTCTGTGTCGATGTCGTTTCCAAACTTCCACACTCTTCCCTTCATTTGATCCACATGATCACCTCACCTGACCGCTTCTGGAACGGAGATCTTCCCGGTCAATGCACTGGCGGCCACCACGGCTGGGCCAGCGAGATATACTTCCGAGTTTCTGTGACCCATCCTCCCGACGAAATTCCTGTTCGTGGAACTTACGCACCTCTCGCCTTCCGCCAGGACTCCCATATGACCCCCCAGGCATGCGGCGCACGTCGGTCCGGAGACGAACGCGCCCGCATCGGTGAGGATTCGTATTAGACCCTCCTTTAGGGCTTGCTGATAGACCTTCGTGCTTGCCGGTACGACTATCATCCTGACGATCGGATGGATTTTCTTCCCCTTCACAATCGAAGCCGCAACGCGCATGTCCTCAATCCGCCCGTTCGTGCACGAACCCAGGAACGCCTGGTCAATCGGGACCTGGACTTCGCTCGCGGGCTTGACGTTGCCGGGGGAGTGCGGAAGTGCCACCATATAGTCGAGGGCGGACAGATCGTATTCGCGTTCGGTCAGGTACTGCGCCCCCTTGTCCGGCGATACCTCCTCATATCTACCCCTGACGATGCCTCTCAGGAAATTCTCGGTGGCCTTATCTGTAGGGAATATGCCCGCCTTCGCTCCCGCCTCGACAACCATATTGGCCACGGTCAGTCGGTCCGATACCGTCATCGACCCGACGCCACGTCCGTTGAATTCCAATGTCTTGTAGTTCGCCCCGTCCACGCCGATGTCCCCGATTATCTTGAGGATAAGATCCTTCCCTGATGCGTATTTCCGAAAGCGTCCGCTCAGCTTAATCTTGATTGATTCTGGAACCTTGAACCACAGCTTCCCCTCCGCGAAGCATGCCGCCGCCTCGGTGCTCCCGACTCCGGTCGAGAACGCCCCCAACGCCCCGTAAGTGCATGTGTGAGAGTCCGCCCCGACAATCAGCCTCCCTGGGGCGACGAAACCTTCATCGATCATAACTTGATGACAGATGCCGCCCCTTCCGACCTCGTAGTAGTTCTCGATCTTATGCGTCTTCGCAAACACCCGCATCTCTTTGGCCTGCTCCGCCGACGGAACATCCTTGTTCGGTACGAAGTGATCAGGGACAAGGACTATTTTGTCCCTCAAAGGCTCGCAGGAGAGCGTATCGAACTCGCGGAACGCAATTGGGCCAGTTATGTCGTTCACCATGACGTAGTCGATCTCCGCCTCGACGAAGTCTCCCGCATAGACATTCGTCGACGACTTCGCCGACAGAATCTTCTCTGAGATTGTCTTCCCTTTCGACTCGGGCACTTGATCCCTCCTCAGTCAATCCTTGGGGATTCTCGAATACAGTCGATCGATCGCCTCGACCGCCGCGTCTACGCTCGTCTGAACGATGTCGGATCCGACGCTCTTCCCGACGGACACGGCCTTCTTCTCACCGTTGTGCTGAAGCTTGACGGAGACCTCACACAGTGCGTCGCTCCCGCCGGTTATTGCGCTGAGCCTGTATTCGACCAGCGTTATCTTGCCACTCACAACGGATCTGATCGCGTTAAGAGCAGCGTCCACCGGCCCGATGCCTATTTCCGAGCCGCGCTTGTTCTCACCGTCAATCTCGAGGGCGACGACAGCCGTGGGCGTGATGTTCAAGCCAGTAAACACTGCGAACTCTTTCAACTTCACCTTCCTCACGTCGCCCGCACGCTGCCCCGCAACGTGATAGGCCAGGGCGACGAGCTCTGCGTCATCCACGTGCTTTCCACTCTCTGCCAGCTTCTTCACTTCCTGGACGACCTTCCCAACCTGTTCTTCCGTGAGTGTGACCCCGTACTCGCCCAGCTTTTTCTTCACCGAGTGAACTCCGCTGTGCTTGCCAACGACGATCTCTCTGAACATGCCCACGAGCTCCGGTCCAAAAGCCTCATACGTTGAGGGATCTTCAAGGATGCCATGAACATGAATACCAGACTCATGCGCGAATGCGTTATTCCCAACGATGGCCTTGTTCCCCGGGACCGGCATTCCCGTTAGGTTGGATACGGTCTTTGACACGTAGCCGATCTTCTTCGTGTTCACGTTCGTCTGGATATTGTAGAACGCCATAAGACCGAGGACGACTTCTTCAAGGGCGGCATTCCCTGCCCTTTCTCCAAGCCCGTTGACGCAAACGTGGACCTGTCTCGCACCGCACCTAACCGCAGCGAGGGAGTTCGAGACCGCCAGCCCGAAATCGTCATGACAATGCACGCTCAGGGGCACCTTCGTAACGGACATGAGCTCGCTCACAAGACGCTCCATAGCAGGTGTGGATGTGACCCCGACGGTATCAGGCAGGTTAATCTTGTCCACGCCTGCCTCCTGCACAATCACATGCATCTCTTTCAGGAAATCAAGCCCGGTGCGGGTAGCGTCCTCGCAAGAGAACTCCACGGTCAGACCGTGCGCTTTCGCGTACTCGATGGCGTCAACCGCCCTTGCCTTGACCTCATCTCTGGTCATCTTCAGCTTGTGCTTCAGGTGGGCGTCCGAGGTCGCAATGAACGTGTGGACGTAGTCGACTCCACAATCAATGACGACGTTAACGTCCTTCCTGCTCGACCTCGAAAGCGCGCATACCCTCGATTCGAGACCGAGAGCTGCGATTCTTCTCACCGCTTCCCTCTCCCCGACCGATATAATCGGGAAACCGGCCTCGATCACGTCGACCCCAAGGTCACTGAGGGCTTCAGCTATGCGGACCTTCTCCTCGACGGAAAGGGCGACGCCCGGGGTCTGCTCCCCATCTCTCAGCGTCGTGTCGAAGATCTCAACGGACTTCGGCATCGACTCGGTCAAGGCCCAAGAGTTGAATTCGCTGGTGTACACTCTCTTCCTATCCAGGCCCCGACCCTTTTCGCGGTCTGACGTTGATTCCTCTATGGTTCGACGGACGGTCATGAAAACCACCTCGACCAAGCCAATTCAAAGCAATGGGGCTGGAATCAGGCGCAAAAGCAACGACAGTCCCAACCTCTCAGCATTCATTCTTGGTCCCGGCTTTGTGGTTCTGATGGTAGATTGAACGAGCTATATAACCATTGCTACAGTGTCACTTACATGCACGTCGCACTCATAATGCTGAATGCGTCACGAGCCAGTGAGAATGAAAATCCTCAAACGCCCCTTCGCTGGCCCCAAATAATCTTCTGGAGCTGAGGAAGCACTCTAACCCGTAGCTTCTTCCTCAACACCCATTCTGCCACTGGACGAAGATCTAGGCCGCCCACTGGCGTCAAAATGACGTGGCACAGGACCCCGTGCTCCTTCAATATCTTCTCTGCGAAAAGAAGATCTTTCTCGTCGGCGACGACGAACTTTAACTGGTCAGCAGGCGACAAAAGCTCCAGGTTCTCCATCATCATTCTACCAGACATGCCAGAGGATGGGCACTTGATATCCATGCTTATGAGGAGATCGTTCGAACAGGGAACTTCCTCAAGAGACACGGACCCATTCGTCTCGATCGAAACGTGAAATGAATTCTTCAGAAATACGTCAATCATCTCGTAGATGTCTTTCTGAAGCAAAGGCTCGCCTCCAGTGAGGCAGACGAAGGGGATCCCGCAATCGCTGACCCTCTTGAGGACATCGGACAACGACATCTCCGTCCCCTCTTCCTCCCTTGCGTAAGCTGTGTCGCACCAGACGCATTCGAGGTTGCAGCCGCAAGTCCTCACAAAGACCGTTGGCGTACCGATCAGCACGCCCTCCCCTTGCAAAGAGTGGAATATCTCCGAGATCCTCAAGTTCTCACCTCGTAAGCGATCTCGTCCTCGTAACCAGCTTCCTCGAATCCTTTCAGTCGAAGCAGGCAGGAGTCGCATTGGCCGCAGGCCTTCTCACCACCTTTGTAACAGCTCCATGTCAAGTGCAGCGGCGCTCCGAACCGCTTGCCCAGCCTCACTATGTCGGCCTTCGTATAGCAGATTATTGGAGTCTCGATCTTGATCTGTCTTCCCTCAACACCCGCCTTAGTCCCGACCTCAAGCACCCTCTGGAAGGCATCGAAGAACTCCGGCCTACAATCCGGATACCCACTGTAGTCTAACGAGTTCGCGCCGATGAATACCCTCTCAGCAGAGACAGACTCGCAAAGTCCGGCCGCGACACTCAGGAAGATCGTGTTCCTGGAAGGAACGTATGTGACGGGAATTCTAGATCCGATTCTCTCAGCCGAGGTCCTCTCGGGAACCTTGATATCAGGGGAGATCAGGGCACTCGTCTTGAATGACGTCAGATCCAGATCAATCACTACGTGCCGCTTGAGACGGTAGAAGCTGACGACATCTTTCGCCGCCCTCAATTCCCTCGCATGCTTTTGACCATAGCGGATCGTCAGAGGGATGACCTCGTAACCCTGAGATATTGCATAAGCAAGAGTTACTGTCGAATCCAATCCCCCGGAAAGCAGGACTACGGCCTTCTTCATGATTCACCTGAGATCATGCGATGCCCAAGCGCTCTGGCCGCGCTCTTCCTCTAGGCCGACCTCCACCTTCGTCACATTGCCCGGGAAGCGCACTTCTTCCAGAATACGGGCGAGCATGACCCTCGCGACCTCCTCGGCGCTCGCCTCCTCAATGTCTAGAATGACCACATCCTCAGCCGGGAAGACGTACCGCTTCTTGCCAACTTTCGCGACGATCTCGTCCCCGACCGACAGTACCACCCGAGGGCAGTTGCCGGGCAAGAGGACCCTGTGGTCGAAGTCATCCACAATCTTTCTCATAACCTTCTTAAGCTCAATGAAGTCCATGATCATCCCGTTGACGCCCTTCTCCCCATGCAGTACCAACCTCAATCCATAGACATGACCGTGAAGTCTGCCGCATTTCGCGTGCTCAGTGATGAAGTGGCACGCGGAAAATCTAATCCCCGCCTCCGTGCCGTCAATCTCAAGTCTCATCTCACCCACCGACATCGTCTTTGTTATTATTCTTTTCGTCTCCCGACGAGCGCTGAGGCAAGAGCTATGGAGTCGACATAGCTCGACTTCGCCCTCGAGGTATCGACGAACACGTAGTCAATGTTCAGAACTACAGCTCCCAGCGCCTTTCCCTTCCCCAAAAAGTGGAGGGTCCTGAAGATCAGGTTTCCAGAGATCCCGTCTGGGGCCAGTATGAAATTCCTGTCAATGACGGCGTTCTCGATTAGGATCTCGCAGTTCCTGACGTCCAGGCCCACCGCGATCCCTCTCCTTGTGACTTCCTCAGCGTCCGAGAGGGTTCGATCCACGGCAGAATGCCGCCCTTTGTCCCCGAGTCGCCCTCCCGAGAGCACGCCGATCTTCGGCTCCACTCCCATTTTCCTCATCAGCTTCACCCCGAGGCCGATGAATTCCATCTTCTGCTCCACCGTCCAGCCCTCGTCCACTCCAACAGGGGCGAAGAAGAACATCCGCCCTCCAGGAGGCTGGAGTAGCGCGATCCTAAGGATCCTGTCTACCGAGAACGTCTCCTTTATCGCATTCATCGATGTCGTCGAGTCAAGACTGCCGCGAACAGCCGCGTCGATATCTCCATCGTGGAGAGCCGCCACCAGTTCTGAGGGGTCATCATAGATCGTAGTGCGGCCCAGACCCTTCCGGTTCGCTGCCGTGACCGTCCTCTTGACCTTGTACTTGTCGACCTTCGCGCCTATCCCTATTCGTGTGTCCGGGTTCCTGCCCCTGTCCGATATGATCTCAGGGGATAGCATCGACCGACAATCGGCGAGGGGCATCATTTAACTTTTGCCGGCATCTCAAAGGGAGTCAGTGTGTATTGATGGAACATCGGAAAACGGTGTCCGACGGGAGAAGCAACAGAAAGAGGATTCAGGCTTCTATTCGATCCAACTGATAGTCGCTCCACTTCCTCAGGCCAAGGGTTATCTCCATCTCCACCGGCGTCAAAATAGGCTTCGGGTACCTAAGAAAGTCGTCGACGGCCAACCTCGGACACGCGGTCGACACATAGGCATCGGCTTCGAAGGGCAGGAGGGAATCTGGATCGAACTCGTTCATCAGGACAACGTCCGCCTTTCTGTCGTTCTCCATCGCCATCTGTCTCAGGCGGAACGCGAGGTCAATCCTGTTCTGACCTGGCTTGGTTGAAACGAGGATGAGATACTTCTTGGCACTGGAGGCGCGGACAATCGCACCATGCCTCTGCCGGAGCACACGCTCGGCAAGATCTTGGAGCTCACGGACCTCTTGCGCGACTGGATCCATGACTATCACCGGCCTCTTCGTCTGTATCGCGAGAGCAAGTGGGTGGAAGTCACCGGTACCGAGATAGAGAAACTGGTCCACCTTGTCCTCGACCGATGTTGCAGCAGAGATGTCGCACCCCAGGATCTGCCCCTCGTACTTTACTCTGCCCCCGCCCCTTCCGATGTAGACCTTCTTGTTGTTCCCTTCCAGCCATGACTTGAGGGAAGGGAGATACTGGAGATACTGTACGGTGCTGACGAGGCCGATTTGATCCTTGAGCTTCGGCAGCAGGTTCGGTAGAAGCGGCGCGTAGTCCGCTTCGATCCGGGCTTCGATGAAGATAATGTTGTCCTTCACGTGCATCGACGGGATCTCAGAGTGTCCGAAGTGCACGAGAACGTCAGCGAACTTCTGAAAGTCCGTCGATACGTCACAGGCGCCGTAGCATGGGTCCGCCATGACGACGCAGGTCGACTGGGTCTTGGTCTCCAGCTCGGTTATGATCTTATGGCAATAGACCTTGAGCCCCTCGGGCATCTGGAGAGCGACCACCCTAGCGTTCTTTCCCGTTATCCATGCGGCCACTTCATCCAGTTTGAAGTCGTACAATTCCAATCCTCCGAGAGCGAAGCACATGCTTCGTCCGACAGTCAGCCCGAGATCAATTCAGAAGCTCCGCGCCCTTCTCCACTATCACGTAGCAGGGGGAAGGAAGCTTCATCGATGCACGCCAGAGCGCGTCTTTTGCGGACTTGTAACCTTGGGGCGGCACTCTGACCGTCAATATGATCTGATCCGACTGGACGCGGGCAGCGGTCCCGACCGCCTTCCCGAAGGCGGCCCTCATGCCGCCGGATACACGGTCTGCGCCAGCGCCGGTCGCCATCTTGTGCTCGCGAAGAACGATATGAGGATAGATTCTGATCTTCAGGTAGTAGTTGCCCACGCCAGGATCCTTTGAGAGTTGCCGGTTGGCGGCGACCCGTGCAGCCTCAAGAGCGGTGTGTCTAACCTGGCAAGGCTCCTTGATCTTGAGAGACAGCTCAACGGGATAGTCAGCAATCTGACTTCCTGTGTCGAACTGGGTAATCCTTGGAGCTGGGACACCTCCCATATACTCCTTTCGCGTGTAGGCTTGCCCTCTTATTTGGCGATACATCCGTCCGGGCTTGCGTGTCATAACACATCACCAGTAACGATATTACGATGCTACAGGGGAGCCTAGATTAATATTTTGGTATATAAGGATGGTGCCCTCGGACATCGGCAAGAAGTGGTTCTTCCACCTATGGCAATCCACGCATTATGCACTGCAAAGATATTTTACTGCACTCCGTATTGTGACCAATCGAGCAGGAGGTAACTATCACGGCTAGACGGAGGATTTCCGACCACGAGGCTAAGGAGATCGCGAAGAAGAGGATAGTAAGACTTCTGAGCATGGCCGAGGAAGAGGCTCGGGCCGACAGAATGGAGCGAGGCAGACGATATGTCCAACTCGCCACGAAGATTGGAATGAGAACGAACACACCGATGCCGAAAGGGTTTATGTACTGCCGAAACTGCCTTCTGCCTCTTGTTCCCGGCAAGAACTGCCGCGTGAGACTGAGATCGGAGAGAGTGGTCACCCACTGCCTCGAGTGCGATGCGATTCGACGCACTCCGTACTCGAGAGAGAAGAAGGAGAAGATCGAATGCAGAGCGGATCGAAGAGAGAGCTGAGAAAGAAGGGAAGCGAGATCAAGCCGACCGTGTACATCGAAAAGGATGGAATCACCGATGGACTGATCGGAGAGGTCAGACTCCAAATCAAGAACCACAAGCATGTTGAGATACGGATCCTTCCATCTGTCGAGAGACCGAAGGACGATATTGCGAAGGAGCTCGAGGCAAGGACCTCTTCACGGCTGGTGGAGATCAGGGGGAACACCGTCCTTCCGTGCGAGGATAGTCTTTTTGAAGTTGGAAGGCGTTTCCATTAGGTCATGGTGATCTATTGCTGGATGTCGCGATGATCAGGGCGAATCCCAACCTCGTGAGAACGACCCTTCGGAACAGAGGGTACTCGGAGGATGTTTTGGACGAGTTCCTGAGAATCGACAGCGAATGGCGCAAGAGAGTGGAAGAGAGCAACCAACTGAAGCGCCTGAGGAACGATGTCGCGGATCAGATGCCCAAGTTGAAAGGCGATGACAAGAAGACGAAGATAGAAGAGATGAAAAGTGTCACGGACCGAGTCAAACAACTGGACACCGAGACGGCAGCGCTTGATTCCTCAAGGACCGAGGTCGTGCTGAACATCCCAAACATTCCCCACGAATCTGTACCAGTAGGTCACTCGAGCGAAGAGAATGTCACGGTCAAGGAGTTCGGGAAACCCAGGGCATTTGACTTCACTCCAAAACCTCACTTCGAAATTGGCGAGAACCTCGATATTATCGATTTCCTTAGGGGAGCGAAAGTAACGGGTAGCGGCTTCTATGTCATGAAAGGAGACGGCGCTCGCCTGGAACGTTCCTTGATCAACTACATGCTGGACCTGCACAAGTTGCAAGGGTACACGGAGATTTTTCCGCCGGCGATTGTGAACAGGCAGTCGGTCATCGGCACTGGTCAGTATCCGAAGTTGAAGGACGATATGTACTGGGTGGAGAGGGACGACCTCTGGTTGAACCCCACCGCTGAAGTGCCAGTGACGAACCTCCATTCGGACGAGATATTCGACAAAGAGAACCTCCCAATATATTATACCGCGTACCTGCCCTCGTTCAGAAGGGAGGCGGGGAAGCATGCCGACACCCGGGGCATCATCAGGGTCCACCAATTCAACAAGGTAGAGCTCGTGAAGTTCACGCTTCCCGAGACCTCATTCCAGGAGCTCGAGAAGTTGCTTCAAGACGCCGAAGCGGTCGTGCAAGGTCTGGAACTGCCCTACAGGGTAATGAGCCTATGCACCGGCGAGCTCGGGTTCGCCTCTGCCAAGACCTACGATATCGAGACCCATGCACCTGGTATCAGCTCCTGGCTCGAGGTGTCTTCGTGCAGTTGCTTCACAGACTTCCAGGCCAGGAGAGCGCATATCAAATACAGGCCAGAACCTCATTTGAAGAGCGAGTTCTTGCATACGCTGAACGGCTCGGGGATAGCGCTGCCTAGAACAGTGGCGTCGGTCCTTGAGAACTACCAGAACAAGGACGGCACCATCACGATACCGAAGGCGCTGAGGCCATACATGCAGGGACAGAAGCTCATCGGATAAGTGACGCGACGTCTGAGCGAAATCGCCCTTTAGGACTTCACTCGAATAGGACCATGTGTCCGTTGGATTGGAACACGTCCTGGATCCTAAAGATCAGGTTAGAACGGATCCTGCGCTCGCTGGTTGCGTTCTTCGTGTACGCAACGACGTCGTATTTTATCCTGTTCTCACCAATGTCGGTTGCGAACACGGTTGGCTTCGGTTCTTGGACGATTCCGTCGATCTGGTCAGCGGCCGTCATCACATACTTCTCGACCTCTGAGTGCGAGATCTCATAGGAAACCTCAAACATCACCGAGATTCCATACGTGCCAGAACGAGTGAAGTTGAATATCTTGTCCTCGAAAAGCTCGCTGTTTGGCACGTCCACAATCTCGCCTTCTAGGGTCTTGACCCTTGTGAAGACAAGACCTCTATCGATGACGTCGCCCACGAGATCGCCGCATATTCTCACCCGGTCCCCGGGCTCGAACGGGCTCACGTCCATTATCGCCAACCCCGACACCACGTTTCTGACCGTCGGGTAGGAAAGAGCTATGGCAAGGCAGACGAAGACGAAAGTAATCACGACCAGGACCAGGCCGACTGTTGGGAGGCCCATCAATGACATCATACTGAAGATGGCGGTAAGGAATGCGATCAGATACAACGCGTATCTTATGGAGACCTTGAATAGATCGATTGCCTGAGGATTGAACTTCTTCGTTCTGAACTTGAAATCCTCGAGGATCGCTTCGAT
>JBEKKT010000019.1:0-68999 GCA_050010535.1 Methanomassiliicoccales archaeon
GCCAGAGCAGATGCCAAACTTCCTCGACCGGTCCAAGGCCACGTCCCCGAAAGTCACCGGGGTGATCCCGAGGTCGAGGAACCTCTCGAACACTCGAAGGCTCAAGTGGACGAGCGCTCCGTTGTCGAGCTCCGCGGCAACGCTCGGGGGGATCGATGCCCCGCATATCCCCTTCGAGGTCAGGGTCTTCATCACCTTCGCGTTGAGGTCGCGCACATCCTGCATGACCTTTCGGAGCCCCTCCAGTTGTCGGTCCTCGAAGAAACCACGTTGCAGCTGATACTTGTCTGCGATCACGTGGCCATACGACCCAGCGCCGTGGACCAGCATTACCTGTTTGCTCGACCTTGCTATCTCGCTGGCAAGCCTCGAGACGTTCGCTCTTCTGTAAGTCCTGAGTCGGGACTTGTCTGTAATGACGCTCCCGCCCAGCTTAATGAGGATCATCTCGACCAGTCTGAAAATGCGGTGAAGCGTATAAAAAAGTTCCCAGATTGCTAGGGCGCTCGAATGCGAACGTGTTGTGGGCCTGATGAGGGAGCATGTTGATTCTGCCTGAGGACACAGACAACCGTCCTCTATTTTTGCTGAGGTACCGTCTGGCTTACTTAAGTTTGCTTCCACATCGCCTACAGAACGCGTCGCTCTCGTCGACTTCCAGTTCACAGGAAGGGCACTTCGGCACCCTGACGACTTCAGCCCCGCACTTCCTACAGAAGTTGTCGCCTTCGTCAATAGACTGGCCGCAGCTTCCGCAGGCTGCCTCCTTGGACAGTCGAATAGGAGGTGCCGCGGGCTCTTCTCTATTGAGCTCTGGCAACTTTGCCTCGGCCTGGGGAGTGATATTCTGTCCCTCCGCCGTCTTCTTTGCTCTGAGGGCTTGTTTCAAGGCCTCAGTGTATTCGGTCCTGTCATAGCACTCCCTCGCCACAGCAAGGGTCTTCTCCGCCTCGACGACGCCGATCCCTTGCAACGCAGCTGCCTCTATGCACATCCTAGCGGTCTCGATCATGAACTTCGATTCAAGGTAGTTCTGCGGCAGCTTCTTGATCTCCTTGAGAGGAGGAGACTGATCCGCCTCGGGCTCGGGCGCTGAGCGTGCGGCGATTCCCTCGAGGGTATCGGTCTTTTCTTCCGCCCTCGTCTGTCTGAGGACGGTACGTGCTTCCTCCGCCAGCTCCTTGCACATCAGATAGTCACGCCGTTGATATGCCGCCTCTGACTTTACGAGCAATAGATCCGCCTCTTTCGTGTCTCGTCCCTGGTCTTTGAGAGCTCTTGATACAGCCTGCGTCGTCGTAAGGGTGTTGTAAGCGTCGTCCCGCACCAAAGCCACGTCGACCTTCTCCTTTCTTCTGGACTTCATGTATCTCATCTCTAGGTAGAGAACTATCGCGAAGACCGCAATTCCAACGGCAAGGATGGCTGCTGTCATTTCGAGCGAGAGAGCCATTGGCGGCACCGATTTCTGGCTTCAATACTGACAATCCCGTTTAAAAGTCTTGTCATTCGATTGAGACTTCGTGATAATACTGGCGGATCAAAGTGCTAGGTCGAAACCCTTGGGAATCCCTCGATAATTGAAAGGAAGAATAGGAGTGGTCGCATTTGAATCACTCTGGTTAGTTTTCGGTCGCACTGGTCTCGACTCTCAAAGGATCCGACTCCTGGACGTTAGGATGGGTTCTGTGGGCAGGACGAATAGGAATAGGGATTCTACCGCTTTCTTCATTGCCATTTCGGTCGCATGCGTTTTCCTTGGGAGCATCGCATCCTGTGCAATTGCCTAGGACAGCGATTTTGCCCCGATCGGTCTCTAGAAGGTGGACAACTTAGCCGCTACCGGGTCTGCAGTCCGCAGAAACAATATTCATGCCGGACGAGTAGTTGGACGTCCAGTGGTCAAAAGAAATCAGAGTGGGAATGGCTGACAGCGATCCAAGCTTCCCGTGGGCTCGCGCACCACAGTACCACAGGGAACGCGGGCGGGCTTAACTGCCGGGTTCGAATGAGACCGGGTGTATCCCCGCCGCTATGGCCGTCATACCATTCGCGTATCCCGGCCAAAGTCGATGCCTCTATAAATATGTTGTTCTCGGACGATTGCACCCTAGGTTCAAGGTCACCATCATGCGCTGGCAGGATAGCCAGCAATTGAAATATCGTCTTGCTCCTCCATCGTGACTGAGTTCTTTTCAAGGAACGCAAGCTCCCGAGTGCTGAAGGCCCTTGGATCTATCGTCGTAACAAGCGTCCCTCTGTTCATCGACACAGCTTCGTAGATGTAATTCACGAATCTGAGCACTTTGTCGAAATCATTCTGCATGACAAGGTATTCCAATCCATCCAGAATGATCACGGCCTTCGGACTGTTCTCAAAGAACCTTATCAGGCTATCGGTGAGGATACCTACGTTCTGGGGATTCACGTTCCTCACACCGACTGAATTGGACAGCCAGAGAACCTCCTCCTTCGAGATCCCAAAGTCTTCCTTCAGTTGGTCCGGATGCAGCCGCGTGACGCAGAGGACAGTGCTCCCGGCTTTCACGAAATCCTTATGGAAACGGAATATTCTGTCGGGTTTCCTTGCCTTGAAAATGTACATGTACCCGGGCCGCAGCTCAACCGACATCCATCACCTCTATCCCTCTGGCCAGCTACCAGGCATGTGTTATAATATTAGTAGCAGTTCCCGTGACTTAACTCCTTTGGTCGTCTCTCTCAAATCATGCGAGCGCGATAATGATAAAGGCAAGCACAGATCCAACCGCCATGGAGATGACGTTGTTTCCCAGTTTGGAGACCAACTTCCTGCGTTCTAGCGTAGCGCCGATTACGCTGTCTACCATGCAGCCGAGAAGACCGACCATCGTTGGGATGAATATGTTGAGGTTAGGAATCCTGCCCGGCAGCATTATCAGCCAACCTAACAGGGACGCGAAAAACGATGCGAACGCTGCTGCGAACGTTCCAAGCCAGGACACGCCGCCATCGGTTCCCGGCTCCACCCTCTCGAAGGTCGTAATGAGATAAGTCCTCGCGCTGAGCACGCCAAGCTCGCTAGCGGTAGTGTCCGCCGCAGCGACGCTGATTGCGGTCAGATACACTAGGCTGGACGCAAAATCGGCTTGAGTACCAGCGAGCCAAGAAGCGATGGCGATGATGGCAGGGACAAGACCGTTGGCCAGTACATTCCTGTATGTCCGCTCACCTTTACTCCCCTCCTGAAGCCCCCTACTGACCTTCTCTTGCAGCTTGTATCTCGTCACAGCGAATCCTAGCAAGGTGAACACGATTAGCAGCACTAGCCAGCCTATCGACCCGAACCATCCTATGACGACCCCCACCGCAAAGGAGGCGGCGCTGCCGCTGACCGTGAGGAGCTTGAGTTTGAGAGCTAGGATTGAGAGTATAGCGCAAAGAGCCAGGATTACACCCAGGTTCTCTAGCGGGGACATTATGGGAGCATATGGGAAAATCGATATTAAAATAGGGACGGTATCTGTTAATTTGCGCTCTCACTTCTCCGAGTTCTTGCCGTTCTGAATACTGGCTGTCTCTTGTTCTGATAAGCTCGATGACCCATTCTTATCGTGGGAAATATCATGTGCGACCTGTTCCAGATCAGAGACGCTAGCATTGGTGAGATCGACGCCACACGAGGGGCATTTTTTCGAGTCTGCGGTAATTCTCTGATCGCAAATTGGACACTCGATCATCAAAGGCCCAGTTTTCTCGGAGGAACGCCGAAATCGGATGATTCGTGTAATAGACCATTGTTTCTTGAAAAGAGGCTGGGTCTTATCCTTAACGCCCCTCATACTCTCGAAGTTTCCGTCCCATTCTGCGAAAACAGCTCCGAAGTCCCTCCGTATCTCCTCGATCACCAGGAGCATCTTCTGTGGAATCTTTCCAGAGTATTTTCCGTGGAGGACGGCTGCAAGATAGACCCTGTCACCCTTCTCCACCAAGACTCTCTTGTCACCGAAATCCAATCTTTTAAGGGCTGTCGTCCCTTCGTCCTTGAAAGAGTCCTTCACGAAATCCTGAATCGCGACTAGCATGCTGCTAAGGACTTCGTCGTCCATTCCCGGTTTCAAGTGGCGCGTCTGGTGCGCTATGAGGCGGCCATCTTCGTAGATGATGAAAGCCTCATCAACAGTGGCGTAAACTCGGCGAAAGCCAACGAATAAGCCAGCGAGAATAGCAACTGCACCAACAAATCCTGCTGCCCAATATTCTGGAGGAATTGGTTTCTCGATGACTATCTCGAATTCGCCGGTCGTGAAGTTGTTTTGGCTGGGATCGAGGGCCACGATCCAGAAGCTGATTTTTCCACTTGAATTCTGAGAAGGGATTTGACCTTCGAACACATTTCCTGAGATCTTGGTCATTGGTGTAGAGTTCGTCTTGTCCCCATTTTTGAAATAGAGGAAAGCAGTAACCTGACCGGAATTGTCAGTCACGGTTGCCGAAACAGTAATTGGCTTGCCAACAACAGCGGTCTGGATAAATGTGACGTTGCTAATGACGGGGGAAATGGTGTCTGGCGGAATGACTGTGACGGTTATCTTCTTGGTGATTGTGCCAATTGCCAAGTCATCATCCCTCACCTCAAGGGTGACATTGTATACTCTGTTTTTGCTGAAGATGTGTACGAGAATAGGGTCTGAGGACCAGTTTTGCCAGTTTGTTCCATCGTCGAAGTTCCATCTATACATTAATAGAGGCACGTCGTGCGGTGTGTCCGTCGAGTGACTTGCATCGAATCTAACGACACCGTTGCCTACGGTTGTATTCGAGAAGTCCGCCGTCGGAGCGACATTCAATACGCTTATCCAGAGTCTTTTTTCTGTGTACCAGTCATCATCCCATACTCTGACAACGACCAAGTAGTTGCCTTTCTGCGGAAACGAGTGAGTGCTGAAATTCAAAGGGGAACTATAATCCACAACAAAGTCCCCTGAGAAAGAGAAGTTCCATTCATACCTCACTATCGGCTCCCAGCCAGGTTCTGCTCTAACGGTAAACATTATGATTTGATCTTCATTGAAGGATGTGAGGCCAGACGTAGCGTTTAGTCCCAAGATGATCGGTGAATTCTCGTCGACTGTTATCTGCACCGCTTTCTGGGCTATCGCACCGTCGCTATCTCGGACAATCAATGTGACGGTGTAGTTACCATCATTCGCGTAGGTATGGGACGAATTCTGGATCGTTGAGCTATTTCCATCACCGAAGTTCCAAGACCAGCTCACAAGAGGGTCAAGAACATAGTGAGCAGATGTATCGGTGAAGTTGACTTGTACGCCCTCCTTTGGATTGTTCGGGGCGTAGGTGAAATTCGCCACGGGGAGAATGTCCAACACACTTATCTCTTGCCAAGTCCTGTTAGATATGTGATCCTTATCCCAGACAGTCAGATTCACGCGGTACAAGCCAGAGAGATTGAATTTGTGCGTTATCGATGTTATGTTATTCGAAATTCCACCATCACCGAACTCCCACCGCCGCCAGATTATCGGATCGTATCCTGGAACAGAAGTATCAGTGAATGTGATGGAACCTCCTTCCTTGATTGTCGAAGAGGAGTTCGTGAATGAGGCCGCTGGTCTTGTGTCAGCGATGTCGATTCCCTTGTTTGTAGTGTTGATCGTGCCTTCGGTGTCGGTTACTCTGAGAGCCACCTGGTAATGTCCCCATTGAACATACGTGTGAATCGGATTCCGATTATTACTGAATTTTGAGTCCCCAAAGCTCCAGTTCCAGCTCTCAATGGGATGAAGGGGGTAACTAGACAAATCGATGAACGAGACAGGCTGCCCTTCGATCGGGGATGATGGAGACCAGGTGAAATTGGCCACCGGATATGTCTTAAGGATTGTAATTGTGAGATTGCTCCAGTTCGACAGACCACCCCTGTCTGTCACCTCAAGCGAGACTTCATAAACGCCTGGTTTAAGGAAGCTGTGTGTCACCGATTCTCCCGTTGCGTTATCGGTTAAGTTGAATGTCCAAGAATATTGAAGAGAGCTCCGATCGGAGTAGGAATCGTTGCTGCCACTTCCGCTAAAGGTGATGTTCACTCCTTCTTTTTCCGTGTACTTCGAAGCGCTTGCATGGGCTACGGGGGCAAGGTTGTTCTGGAACCAGAGACTGAGAGAGAATGAGCTCCCTGATGAGGATGCGAAGTCCGCACGTCCATCTCCGTTGATGTCCTGAGCGATTAGATCATTCGCCATCCCTCCAGTGGTGAAGTTCATGTTGTTTGTGAAGACACCGCTTCCCCGGTCCAGATACAAGGCGATTTCGGGAGGGTTTCGGTACGAGACGATGAGGTCCGAAATTCCGTCGTCGTTCAAGTCCGTTGATCTAACCTTTAACCCCGTTTGATGAAGGTTGATGTTATACGTCCAGGGTTCTCCATCGTAGAAACCGTAATCGGGCTGGAGGAATACGTACGCCTTTGACGAATCGTTCGTCGCGCAAATATCCGATCTTCCGTCGCCATTGAAGTCACCAACAGCCATCGACGTCAAGATTGATTTCGACCCAGCAGTGAGATTCACATCTGGGAACTGAGAGTAGTAGTGGCCGACTCCCCCCGAAGAAGAGCGGAAGAATAATTGAATCGTAGAGCTTCCTTCGGTGAGCGCCGCAATATCTCCGTTCGTTCCGTCTCCATTGAAATCCCCGATGTAGACCTCGGTGACGTTACCGGTCAGTCCGGTTTGAAGCGTCTCGCTTAGGGAAGGGCTGAAGTATGGTTGTGTTTCATTGTTGTAAAGTACGACTATGCCGCCCTTGCAACCAACTACGATATCGTCCACTGGCAATTGCTGGACTCGTCCAGTGACGATGCTGGAAGGATATGTCAACGAGAGTGTGACGTTAAGGGAGGGGAAGCGCTGTGTGTAGATCCCGCTAGATCCCATATAAATGCTCACGGAATTCGACTGAGTGTTGGCAACCACAAGATCGTCACTCGTCCCGGGGTCAAACGCTCCGAAGTCAACGCCGGATGGATCGTTCTGAGTCGCCAATTTGTTATTCCTATCTGAACCCAGCTCAAAGATAAGTACATCGTTCGTCGAAGGTGATGTGGCGGCGATGGAGCACTTTCCGGTTTCAAAAGAGCCTGAAGCTAGACCGCTGGGAGGAGTGTAAGGTGCTATGAAATTCATATTTGCGTTGCCAATCTTGCCGGAGGAAGGGAAGAACTGTTCGATGGTCTCTTCCCCATTTGTCTCTCCTCTCGCAAGCACCAGAACGTCGCCGATTGTGGGGAAGGAACTTGCGATCAGGACCTTGACTACTCCCAGATTCACAGGGAATGTGTAATTTGGTTTCGAGTACCAGTTGTAGCTTGGGGACTCGAAGAACACTGACGCGTTGTTTCCGGCGCTCGATAAAGCGACCAAGTCTGTCGCGGCGTCCCCATTGATTTTGCCAAGAGCGATCGATGACAGACCAGAATAAGTCTGAATCAACTTGTTCGGTACCGATGGTAGCCCGCTTCCGGTGTTGTAATATAAATGAATCTTTGAGAGTGAGGACTCTGCCACCGCCAGATCTACCCTTCCATTGCCCGCGATGTCAGCCGTCTGGATGTCGACAATCGGTCCCACGACGGTTATTGTGGTACTATTTGACCAAGGATCCGTGGCGATGAGTGGCTGTTCTATCCAAACAACATCAGAACCGTTCTTGTTCCCAACTATTAGGTCGGTCCTTCCGTCACCGTTTATGTCACCCTTTGCGAGCAATCTGCTGTTCGTGAGTCCGGGGATGCTTATGTCCGTCGAATTGGAGAGACTCCCGAACGGATAGCGCCAAATGGTCACGTGGTCATCGGCGGTCGAAGGGTTGCCACTGCAGACAACGGCAACGTCGTTGTGTGAAGTACCACCAAAGTGTCCGACGAGAAGTTCGTACGGGTCACTGCCATAAAGATCCTTCGTGGTTGACTTTGTCGGGTCAAACTTGTTGACCTGATATAAAATAGTAATCTGTGGGGAGGAAGAAGATGACAGGTGACTCACAACTATGTCGTCCTTGCCATCACCCAGGTCTCCTATCGCTATGTTTCTGGGATCTTTCATTGTTGTTGAACAATTGATTCTCCAGGCGGTTGTACTGAATCCGCCGTCAGTCGTGCCATTCAATATTGTTATGTAATCGTTAATGTTGCTGATGTTGCTGATCAGGGCTAGATCGGTGAGTCCATCCCCGTTAAGGTCTCCGAATGCGAAGTCCCTAGGCCACTGGTCAAATTTCGTCGCATTTGAGTAAGTATCAAAAACAATCCCCCTCTGGAATATGATGTTTGGGTCGTATTGGTGGGAAGGGCTGAAAAGTGAATTGCCAATCTGACTAGTCCCAGAGTTTGCGCCTTCAACATTGTCACCTATTGGAATGGGCAATGAGAATGACACAAGTAGAAGAAACACGAGCAGACCCACCACGCCCATTTTCTTCATTGGAACCACGGTCGGCTGCATTACAAACATCCTATTCAGTATATAAATTTATTTAGGTCTGGACAATTATTATTGCGACTGGATTCTCGGTAGACCTTTGAAAAAGAGACTCTAGTTGAGTGAAGTGTCTCCGGACCATTATCACCAACCAGAATCTCCTCGAATAATCAGCAACGAGAATTTGAAAATAAACCGTATATACCCACGAACTTGTGATGATTATCCATGATGTTAGAAGGGATGGACTTCCAGATTCCTCGTTTGACCTGCGACGAGGATACGGGACGGATACTTTCCTTCATCTCGTTGCGTCCCAGCTGCGTGAGGGAGATCTCTAGGATGCTCGGTATCCCCATGGCAAGGTGCTATAGGCGCATTCGGGAGATGGAGGAAAGGAACCTAGTGAAAAGGGATGGAGACAAGAGGGACGGAGCCGATGTGTACCGGTCGAACCTGCGGTTCTTCCGATTGATGATCGAAGGGGAGCACCTCTGTCAGGAGCTTGAGTTCGAGGATGGCAGCAGGAAGACCTTCGATCTCGATGTCGGACCGTTGATGGGAGAGGCCTGACGATACCCACGAAAAGTCGGCTTGAGACAGCTCCTGCACGATGTGCTTAGCAGGAAAAGCCATCATCCAGATTCATTCATCTAGTACGTTCGCCGAACTGTTAAATATGGCACTGCTAGTATAGAATGCCGCATGCGGACATCGATGCGCATGGGGACCATAATGGGCATCCCCATTTACTTCCACTTCACCTTCCTCTTCATCATTCCGATCTTTGCCGCTGTTTTCGCGTTCACCGCCGATAACATCTTTGGAATAGCTCTCGGCTACTACGGCCTTGATACCTCGCTACTTGCAAAGATGATTCTAGGTACGATTTGTGCTCTCTTGTTCTTCTTCACGATCCTTTTGCACGAGCTTGGTCACTCCTACGTCGCTCTGAGACACGGATACAGGATTCGTAGCATCACACTGCTGATTTTCGGAGGCGTGGCCCAGATGGAGGACACTCCCAAGAAGCCCGCCGTCGAAGGGTGGATGTCTTTCGTCGGTCCCGCAACCAGCTTCCTGATTGGCCTGATTCTCACGCCATTCTTCTTTGCAATCGAGGGTATGAGAGACCCGGGCGTTGGGCTTCAGGCTTTCCAGATAACGTGTGGCATACTGGGCTTTTATAACATACTGCTCGGCGCTTTCAACCTCATCCCGGCATTTCCTATGGATGGGGGAAGGATCCTTCGTTCGCTACTGGTGAGGAGAATGGGCATGCTGAGAGCGACGGAGATCGCTGTCAAGGTGGGAAGAGTCTTCGCAATCGGTATGGTCATCGTGGGATTATTTACACTCTACATTTTTGTTGTCTTCATCGGTTTCTTCATCTATGTCGGGGCATCAGAGGAGGAGAGCATAACGAAGTTCAACTTGGCCCTGGAGGGAGTCAAAGTGGAGGAAATCATGAACCCGGACGTCTTCTGGGTCGCGCCATCGATGACCTTGAATCAGGTCTTGGTGAGAATGATGCGAGAACACAGGACCTCGTTCCCGGTCGTCGAGGACAGATCCCTTGTCGGGGTCGTCTCGGCCGTCCAGATAGAGCATGTCCCAGAAGACAAGAGGGACAGCGTCACGGCAGGTGAGATTGCAGACCGGACTCCGGCCCACGTGAGAGAGTACGTCGACGCGACCGAGATCTTGAAGGCGTTATCGGACAAAAAGGACTTCGTTGTGGTCCTGGACGAACACAACGAGTTCGTCGGGAGCATCACGAAGGACGAGCTCCTAAGCATTGTCACGGTCCTCGACGTCAAGAAGGGTCTTTAGGGAACTGCTTGGATGCGATCACTGTTGTTCGTGGGCGGACTCGACTATCGCATAGAATTCCTCGGCAATCGCCTTGACATTCTCCTTGCTTTCGGCTGGGCTGACCATCATTCTGCCATTCTTGTAGAGGATTGTCTCTGTCCCACCTCTCGAGGCCCTCACCATCACACCGGGGTCCTTGACCTCGAATCCC
The DNA here is from genome assembly GCA_050010535.1 of Methanomassiliicoccales archaeon. Lineage (GTDB taxonomy): Archaea > Thermoplasmatota > Thermoplasmata > Methanomassiliicoccales > JACIVX01 > JAJRAG01. The sequence continues at coordinate 10,504 of JBEKKT010000019.1, forward strand.
TTCGATCTCAAGATCTCAGCACATCTTTCGAGGTCGTATCTGACGACCTCTAGGGGGACCACTGACATAGCATCCTTCTTGCAGAGACTAACGACTTTGAACCTCATGCTCGCTCAGTTCTCTCAGCAGCTCCTCGACGTCTCCTTTGAACTCATCGAGGGTACCTTCGTTCACGATCATCCTGTCAGCTAGTGCGATAAGGCTGCCCAGTCCCCAGCTCAGCTCACGGCGATCTCTTTCCGAGAATTGATCTCGGTTCTCAGGCGCATCCTTCCTGTTCCTCAACCGGAGCCTCCAATAACGGGTCTCCGGAGATGCGTGTATCGCCATCACCACGACACCTTCTCCGAAAGCCTTCTTGAAGACCTCGAGCTCCGCCTCCCCTCGGCAGCCGTCGATGACGGTCATCTCGTTCTTCACTAGTTCGACCGTTCTCTTTGCCCAAATGCCGTATCCGTACTTCTCCCTCTCCGAATGGGCGAACCCTCCTACGCTCTTGTCATCTGATGGGAGTCTCATTCTCGAGGCTTCCGCCCTGACCACATCCCCCATCCTGATGACCTCGAAACCCACTCTCCTCGAAACATCGACGAACTCCTCCTTGCCAGCTCCGGGCATCCCCGTGATTATGAGCAACCTCACGATCTCTCACCGCGCTACCTGAAGCACCATCTTTCCACTTCATCCAAGCAAGGACCTGGCTACACTGCCAAGTCTAGCCGGTTCGACCTCAAGCTCCGTGCATGTCCTTATCGTTTCCGAGATTTGGCCTTTGTCCAAGCGGATTCTCGCCGCATACCTTGGACATACGCCGAGAACGAACACGAGCGTGATCGTCTCCTCTTCTCCCCCGTTCGGTGCGAAGGGGCTGAACACATCGGGCCGACAAGCCCCGGGCACCGTCGGAAGAGTGCTCACATTCATCGTCATCCAGTCCACCGTGTTCGTCTTAATGATTTATTCATTATTTATCATTATTCAGCATCGATCATTATTCAGCATCGGCGCGCCACGCTTGCGACGTCCCGTTCCATCTTCGGATTGAACCCTTACGCATCGCTACTCCGCGACATCTAGCCAGGGAGATTCCAAGAAAAGAGAAAGGGTTAAATGCACTTTCACTTATTTCTCAAAGAGCAGCCTTTATGCTGGGTGGGAGCATCAATCTGATCGGCATCGTCGGAGGAATGATCCGTTGCAGCCTGTGAAGTCCGTCGAGAATGTTCTTGAAGAGATTATTCTTGACCAATTTGTCAAAGATGCTCAAATTCAAAGCGTATCAATCGTCTCGAAGACGGGGCTGATGGTGGCGGGCAGGGCTACTCCGACCTCGAGGGCTGAGACATTCTCTGCCATGGCTGCCATTATATTCTCCTCGGCCGAGTCCACGAGGACAGACCTCTTGAAGGACAAAGTAGATCACGTCATGGTCGCCTTCAAAAGCACGAAGATGTTAATCGCGGAGGTCAGCTCCAGCCTCTTGATCGTCGTCACGGCCGATAAGGCGGCGGACGATCAGAGAGTCTTGGACGACATGCAGAAGGCCATCACGCGGACGAAGGAAGAGCTTGTCTGGCTCAGATGACCTAGATGATGTGCTCCGAGATGTCCTCTAATATTCTGTCACAATAGATGCATCTCAGCACCGAGGGATTCTGTGACTCGACAGTAAATTCCGATTCGACTGGTTCTGCCAGGTTCGTTATGCAATTGGGATTGCCGCATCTGACGATGCCTCTGACCACCTCGGGGAGCTTCACCCTGTACTTCTCCGCCACATTGAAGTCCCTGATTATGTTTATCGTCGCCCTCGGCGAGATCAAAGCTATCTTGTCGACCTCTTTCGGATCGAGCTCCCTGTCCTCTACCTTGACGACGTCCTTCCATCCAGCTTTCTTCGACGGAACATGCATGAGCACGCTCACCGTGGATCGGACGTTCTCCCCGTTCACGCCTATGATCCTCAGTACCTTCAGTGCCATGCCGCATTCGATGTGATCGATGACCGTTCCGTTCCGTATCGGGGTAACCCTAAAATCCTTCATTCGATTCAGCTCCTAGGACAAGTAGTAAAATTGCCATCCTGACGGGGACGCCGTTGAAAGCTTGCTGGAAGTATCTGGCATGGGGGGTGTTGTCGACCTCCGGCGCGATTTCATCGATCCTCGGAAGGGGGTGCATGACGATGAGATCCTTCTTCGCCTCCCTCAGCAAGTTCTTGTCGATTCTGTAAGATCCCGCGACCTTCAGATACTCGCTGGGGTCGGGGAACCGTTCCCTCTGTATCCTTGTGACATATAAAACATCAGCTTGAGGGATCACGTCGTCGATCTTCGAGACGAGCTTGGGCTTGTTCCCCAGCTTCTCTACTTCCTTGACCGTCTCCCTCGGCATCTGGAGGTTCTGCGGCGCAACGAACGTCAGCTCGGCCCCAAGAAGAGAAAGCGCTTCTGCAAGAGAGTGGGCGGTCCTCCCGTACTTCAGGTCCCCCACCATTGCGATGTGCATTCCCTCTATCTTTCCTTTCTCCCTTCTGATAGTGAATAAGTCAAGAAGCGTCTGAGTGGGATGCTGGCCTGCTCCGTCTCCCGCATTTATCACGGGTTTCGTCGAGAAGTGTGCTGCCAGTCTTGCTGCTCCCTCATGAGGGTGCCTCAGGACGATCACGTCCGAGTATGACTCGACCATCCTGATAGTATCTGCTAGCGTCTCCCCTTTAGCCACGGAAGTCATCGCCGGATACGCCACGTCGATGACCCTTCCACCCAATCTGACCATGGCACTCTCGAAGGAGAGCCGGGTTCTTGTCGAAGGTTCGAAGAAGAGGTTCGCCAGTATGCGCCCGTCAAGGGCCCTCGTGTACTTCTCCCCCCTCGCATAGGGGATCATCCTCTCCGAGAGCTCCAGGACCTTTTCAATCCGCTCCTTCGAAAGGTCCCGGATCGAGACGACGTCAGAGCCTTTGAAGTGGTTCATGCTGCTCAACTCTGAATAACCTCGTACCCTATATGACCCCTTCGATTGGGCCTGGTCATCGAAAAACGAGCATCTCAGAACCCCTCTTCGAAGCTTATAAGGGCTTGCTTCATCTTCTCGTGCCAGTTCTCCACGCAATGCTCTAGCTTCTTCCTCAGCTCGGTTCTGTCGACGGCGGCATAAACGTGATAGTACCCGCCTCTCTCGAGGGCCTTCGTCTCCCGGTAGCACATACCGCACGACATGAGCTTCTGCAGAGCTCGATAGACGGTGCTTCTCTCTTTCCCGAGGATCTTTGCCAGATCGTCTGCTCGGACCGGACCTGTTTGGGACAGTCTTCTATACACTTCCAGCTCGAACTCTTTCAGGTTATACGCGCACCTCATCAGATCCTGGCATGACGAGACATCTGTCATCATTCCTTCTGGCAACAAGCGCTTAACCCCGATTCTTCCTCTCGAAATCCTTATAAACAAGTGGTTATATATAGTTGTTGCACAACCGTGCAAAACCGATAGGAGTATGGTCTATGAATAAAGAAACTCTGGATGCCAGGGGCCTCATGTGTCCAATGCCTATAGTGAAGCTAGCCAAGAAGTTCAAGGTGATGAAGGTCGGGGAAGTCCTGGAGCTGATCGCAGATGACGTCGGATCCAAGGAAGACGTCCCTGCCTGGTGCAAGAGGACCGGGAACGAGCTCCTTGAGTCGAAGGAAGAGAACGGGGTATTCCGTTACCTCATTATGAAGAAGCTGTGAGGTGAACTTGTGGAGGAGTCGTTGATCATCAGCACCCACGCCGAGGATAACGCGGAGAAGGCTATATTGCCGTTCGTCATTGCGGTGGCCGCACTGGCGTCGGAAATGCAGCCTACCATCGCACTCCAATCGATGGGTGTCTACATTGCCACGAAGGGACACGCGAAGCTCGTCCACGAGTCGAGCTTCCCGCCCCTGGAGAATTTGCTCCAGTCGTTTACAGGGGGAGGAGGGAGGTTGATGGTCTGCTCCCCTTTGTATGAAAAAGAGGGGGATTGAGCCGAGCGATCTCATCGAGGACTCAGTCGTCGTGAGCGCCCCCACGCTAGTCAAGGAGATTGGAGAATCGAGGTCCGTGCTGACGTACTGAGTTTTGAGTGCAGACTATTGGAGGTTGGATTGATATGGATGACACAAAGAAGCTGGCCATTGTTGTTTCGGAAGGAGACATCGACAAGTCCATGATGTCTATGATGTTTGCAAACACCGCCGCGAGGAGGGGAATGGGAGTTCGCGTCTTTTATACATTCTTCGGACTCAACTTGATGACGATAGGCGCGAACCCGAAGCTCGCTGGCGTATATAGATTGTTCACCGGAGTGTTCCGGAAGAGGATGGCAAGGATCGGGATAGATGATGTCGTCGGCGAGATGCGGCTCGCCAAGGAGCTCCGCGTGAATCTGTGCGCGTGCGCCACGACCATGGGCCTGACGGAAATCAAGGAAGAGGACATGATGGACGGGATCAAAGTGCTTGGAGTCGCTGGCTTCCCAGATATCGCTGTCAATTCGAAAGTTCATCTGTTCATAGGATAGGGATACCATGACCTCGGTCTTGTTCATCTTACTCAAGTCGCCCAACGAATACTCATCTCTCGATCACGTCGCGGCGATCGGCGGCGATGAGATGACTAGTGCAATCCTTTTCGAGGATGCTGTATACTTCGCGGTCGACAAGACGAAGGGCAAGGAACTGCTCGAAGTCACAGACAAGGTATATGTTATCCAGGATGACCTCGCAGCACGAGGCTTCGGAACAGTGGCCGCAGGGTTCCAAGTGATCGATTACCCGACGGCGGTCGACCTGATCATGGAGCAGTATGACCAGACCATAACGGTGTAGGTGATTTGATGACAAAGACGCTGACAATCCACATAAGGTCCGGCACGATGATGAACATGGACACGAATGTCATGGTGAAACTGACCCGGGCCGCGATCGACAAGGGATACAAGGTGAATGTTTTCGGGTACGGCGAGGGCGTAACGGCAATCAAGGAAGGACAGGAACCGAAGCGATTCCCCAACGTTGGCAAGGAACTGGATGAGTTAACGAAGAAGGGCGTAGTTGTCGTCGTATGCGAAACATGTTGCGCGGCAAGGGGCGTGCGCAGAGGAGAGGAGATCAAGACGACGAAGATCGGCAGCCTGACAAACGATCTATCCAGGTTCGTAGCGGAGAGCGACCGCATGGTCACTCTCGCGAGGTGATTGAGTTGGCACAGAACATCGCTGTTCTCGTCACTAAGCCTCCTTACGGGACGGAAGACGCGTTCGCTGGTTTCCGCTTGGCTCTAGCCATGCTCGCGAGCGGATGCGTGGAGAAAGCCTCCGTTCTCTTGATAGGGGATGGAACGCTGAATTCTATCGGATCCCAGAAGGCAGACGCAATATCCATGCCTTCGAACATCGAGGCCGTCCAAGACTTACTGGATTTCGGGGCTGACGTTTACTGCGTCTCAGAAGACCTCAGAACCAGAGTCGGTAGAATTGCCACTCTCGAAGGCGTGAAGATGATTTCCTGGGATGAGTTCCGAGCGATCCTTAGGGAGCACCAACTCGTCACGACGTTCTGAACCCCCATCGATACCGATTTTCCCTTTTGCAAACTATTTATCCTTTCGACCTCGATTAGATGGTCATGATCGAGACACTCCACAGGGCGGGAGGCGGCAGGATGGCCCGCTGGTCTGAGGATGGTTTCGAGGTCCTCACCCCAAACATACTCTACCTGGACTCCGAGACTTTTCCCGCACCTGAGTACGCGGATTTCATTGTCGAAAGGGACGAGGAATCAGGGTCGCTTAATCTAAGACCGAAGTCATCCGCGAACTCGCTGATTACTATACCGAACGATCTGAAGGTCCCGATCTCGTTTCTCAAGCGCGAGAAGATGTCGCTCATATCATCCGGCGAGCGGACGGTGATCGTGAGAGGAGATACCGAAAGCATTCCTTCGCAGGTGTCGGATGCCGGGTCTCTTGTCTTCGTGCTCGGTAACGCATTCGAACTGAGAAGGGACGCAAGGGGATTCGTTCGCAGTTTGGTCGCTCTCCGAAAGGCTGTCGGATACGGAAGACTGGTGTACGCCCCCGGTATCATGGATGTAAGCAACCTCGCCCTCCTGTGCTATCTCGGCGTCGATTTAGTCGATTCTTCCCTGCTGACCTATCAAGGCGCCCGCGGCCGTCTGCTCACGCCGGAAGGTGCACTGAATGCCAGCGATGCGGATTGGCTTGTTCCCTCCGAAGCTCCGGATGAGGTCATCAGACGCAATCTGAATTCTGCCTGTCAGGAGATGAGTTTCGTGAGGCACATGCTGAAGCTTGGCCGGTTGAGAGAGTTGGTCGAGATTCGGGTCAGTTCAAGCCCGTGGTCCGTGGCCGCTCTTAGAATCTTCGACCTCGAGTTCTACAGCCTCCAAGAGATGTATGCGCCAGTCGTCGGGCCCAAATTCTGTTGCAATTCGAAGGAGTCACTCTATCGACCCGACGTCTGGAGGTTTCGCCGTCGAATTCTGGAGCGGTACACGCCTCCGGCTCACAAGAAGGTCCTGCTTCTAATTCCGTGCTCTGCCAAGAAGCCCTATTCTACATCGAAAAGCCACAGGCTATTAAGTCAGACCATCAAGGCCGTGAGGAACAACGCCATTGTACATGAGGTCGTGGTCACTTCTCCCCTCGGGATCGTGCCCAGGGAACTTGAGCTGGTTTATCCAGCGGCACAATACGATATCCCGGTGACCGGTCATTGGGACCGGGATGAAGTGGCGATAGTTCAGGAGATGGTTTCAAAGATCGCCGCCTTCGGCTACGACAAGGTCATCTGCCATTTGTCGATTGAAGAGGCATTTGTCAAAGATTTGGTGGAATGTATTGACACGACTTCTGGTCGTCCTACTTCGAACGACTCACTCGAGAGATTGAGAGACGAGCTTGAGGAAGTATGCTCCAGCCATCAAACGGTGGGAATGGGAAAGGACAGGATTGGTTGCATGGGGTCTCTGGCTCGGTTCCAGTTCGGTGAGGGCGGGGAGTGTCTCATCGATGAGTCCTCGGTCGTGGGGAACTATCCGTATCTAAGGATTCTGGAGGGGAATGATCAAGTCGCGATGCTGACCCCAGAGAGAGGTATGCTCTCGTTGACGATGCGGGGGGGAGAGAAGCTGCTTCCAAGGCGCATCAATTGGGTCGAGATGCAGGAGTTCGATCTTGAAGGGAACCTGTTCGCCGTTGGAGTAAAAGATGCAGATCGCAGGATAAGGAGCGGGGACGATGTTCTCGTCGTCAAGAACGGGGAGCTGGAAGCGGTCGGAGTGGCGTCGATGTGCGGCGAGGAGATGATCGAGGCTGAAAGAGGCGAGGCGGTCAGGATCAGGCACAAAAGGAAGACCTCGCGTATCGGCTAGTCCGTCCGTGGAGTCCGCATGGCTCGGCATGTGGGATGATTCATCATGGGTACTTTCGGTCACCTCTCTCCGGTTCGAATATAAGAGAAGTGCAGGTATTGTGTTCTCGGTGAACAGGTAATGCAAGAGGACTTCGATCACTTCGGATGGGAAGGACTGTACCGCCTTTATGGAGTGTTCGAGGAGAGCAGTGACGAACTATCATCCCCGGGTGAGACGGGGAAAGGCCCCATCCCTCTCACCCCATTCTTTTGACTAGTCGAGACTCTCTCAGTCTCAAGACTGGACTCTTGTCATTTCACCAATTCTCATTCTTCTTTGGCCTGAGTGCAGGTGCCGGGATTCGAACCCGGGCCGTTGGCTGTCCTCGCCCAAATGACGGGTCATGGAAGGCCAAAATCCTAACCAGACTAGATTACACCTGCTTGGTTCCACCTTATCTCTGTTCGGTTTTAAATCTTTAGCGGTATCATCGCGGCTGGCTAGAATCGTCTGCATCTGTGCGAGTTCAATATTGGATCCTTGAAGGAACGATGTGGGAAAAAGAAACGAATAAAGGGGGTGCTCGTCTCAGCATCCCCCTTGAGGAGAATCAGAGCAGTGCGAGCATGTCTTCTGCGGCGAGCGCGTCGTTTCTTTCCAGGTCCAATGTGGAGATCTCTTGAACCATGTCTGTCAGGTCGCCGATAAGGATCCAGAGTTCCGTCGTGTCCTTGCCATCGTTTTCCATTTCATAGGCGAGCGACCTAAGATCTGCGATTGTGTGATTTTTCATCCACTCGATGGCATCAGAGCCGGTCTCTGCTTCCTGCCCCTCCTCAAATTCTCCTATCACTTTTGCACCCCATCCAAAGATGTTTAGTCCCTGTCCGACTTTAGTCGGACGAGGCGAACTTATGTCGATCATCGTATAAATATGTTTCTGACTATTGTAGCCAGATATTATGTGTGCTGTGGGTAGACGTCGTGAAATCTAGTCAACGATCGTGTCCGACACAAAGAAAGTAGAATCCCTCGCCCTAATGCACTAACGAATCTGGCCAAAAGTCTTTTGAAGTGTGGAGGCAATTAATGCATCACTCAGGTGATGGGATGGGATATTTTGACTCGCTGTTTGACAGCGATCTTAAGGCGCTGAAAAGAGCCCGCAAGCTTATTGATGATGCTGGCGGCCGAATGAAAGAGAAAGACGGCTCCGGGGTGGTGTCAGACCTGGGCAAGGCCAGAGACATATTATACGAGAATGCCCCGAAGACCAGGAAACGTGTCAACGAATACTCTGATACCCTAGTAACTCTCAGCGATTCATATGTGAGCTGCAACATGCCCGAGGAGGCGAACAGGGCGGCAGACAAGGCACTTTCGATGACGCCGAACTCTGTCAATGCCTTCATAGGGAAGGCTCACGCACTTGCAACAATACGCTCTTACAGTGAATCGGTGATCATCCTCGACAAAGCCATCTCTCTGAATCCGGACAACAAGATCCTATTGAGCGAGAAGGGCAGGACTCTCGATCTCTCCGGCGACACGCCAGGAGCCGTAGAATGCTACAAGAAGGTCGTGGAAATCGATCCATCCGATCTCTATTACTATGATGTCCTCGCGGAGAAAACGCCGGAAAGACCGATCTGGCTGCGGAAGAAAGGGGAGACTCTCGCGGGCCAGGGAAAGCTGGATGATGCCCTCAAGGCATTCGACTCCGGGCTTGTTAACGATCCTGGAAACGTGGACATCTTGCTAGGCAAGGGTGGTGTGCTCATACTTCTCCAGCGACACGATGAGGCAACCGCGATCTTCGATGAGATCCTCACCCGCGATCCCAGGAATTTCACTGCACACCTCAACAAAGCCAGAGCTCTGAGGGAGAGGGGCGAGTCTGAGGAGGCTTTGAAACATTACAAGGAAGCACTAAGAAGCGACCCGTCGCACAAACACACCTGGACCGAGGTCGCATCACTATTGGAACACATGGAGCGTTTGGATGAGAGTCTGAAGGCGTACGAAAGGGCGCTGGAACTCGACAACATGTACGCGCCCGCTCTCGAAGGCAAGTGCGGATTGTTGAAGAGGATGGGCAAGAATCAAGAGCTCGTGGATTTCTGCTCGAAGCTGCTCGAGGTCAAGAAAGACGATGTGCCGACGATAGTGATGAAGGTCGACGCGCTCGTCAAGTTGGAGAGGAATGAGGAAGCGCTTGCGACTGTGGACTCTGCCTTGCTGGACAATCCTAGGGATCCTGACCTGCTCGATAGGAAAAGGGCGGTATTGGGAGCCTTGAACCGGTACGAGGATCAGATCGAGGTTTGCGCAGAGCTTCTTTCCCTCCACCCTCAGCATTTCGAATCCCTCCGCGACCAGGGAGTGGCATTCTTCAAGACCGGGAAGTACCACGAGGCGCTGAAGTCACTGGAGAAGGCAACGAAACTAAAGCCGGACAACGAAGAGACCCTCCTTGCAATCAAGGAGTGCCAGAAGCGACTAGGAAAGGACAAGGATGTGATAGACGCCTGCGATCGTGTCCTGAAGATCAACCCGAAGAACAAGAGCGCCTTGTTCGACAAGGCGGTCGCCTTGGACAGACTCGATAAGGACCTCGAGGCCGTGGAGACGTACGGAAAGGTGCTTGAGCTGGATCCAAGCGATGAGGAGACGCTCAAGAACCTCTCCATCGTGCTGTTCTCGATGAGGAGGTACGAGGACGCCCTAGAAAGGGCCGCGACCGGATCAGCATTGTATCCTGCAGATCCAGCATTCTGGAGAGTCAAGGGTGACTGCCTGTTCGCATTGAACAGGTATGACGATGCGGTGGAGGCGTTCACGAAAGCGGTCGATCTCGACCCGTATGACAAGAGAGTCTGGTATTCGAAAGGCCTCGCGCTCGAAAGCGCGAAGAGATTCGAGGAGGCGGTGGCGTGCTATGACCAAGCTATCCAACTCGACCCGAACGACATGAATCTCTGGATCAGCAGGGGCGTGACTCTCGAATGGCTCGAAAGAAACCCCGACGCTCTCATGAGCTATGATCAAGCTCTTGCATTGGACAACACGAACAGGTTCGTCCACGTCAGGAGGGGCCAGGTACTTGCGAAGATGGGGAGGCACGAGGAGGCGGTCGTTTCATTTGAAAAGGCCCTCGAGATCAGCCCGAAGGACGTCGAAGTGCTCGAGGCCAAGAAGCAGTCCTTGAAGATCCTTGGCAAATTCGAGGAAATGGTGAAGGTCTGCGACCAGATCATCAAGGTGGATCCCCGTAACAAGAGCGCATGGATCGATCGAGGGACCGCCTGTCAGAGGTCGAACCAGATCGATGAGGCGATACGATCCTTCGACAGAGCTTTGGAACTCGATCCTCATGACATCGTCGTCCTCGAGCACAAGAAGGACGCCGTCGTCGCAAAAGGCGTTCCGTCGGAGATCTTAGAGATATGCGATGCAGTCTTGAAGATCGACCTTAAGAACAAGATGGCGCATGTCGACAGGGGGTCGGCGCTGGAAAGGCTCGGACATCTGGACGAAGCTGTGGCGAGCTACAACACTGCAATTCAGATCGACGGGATGGATAAATCGATCTTCAACTTGAAAGGTCTCGCATTGGTTGGTCTCGGCAAGTACGGCGAGGCGGTAGAGAGCTTTGATTACGCCTGGAGATTGGACCCGAACGATCCGTACGTTCTGAATAACAAGGGACGGGCTCTGCTGCTGATGCGGAACTACGTCGAGGCGCTGAAAGCACTTGAGAAGTGCGTGAGCATGTCTCCGCAGACGGCGAGATTCAACACCGACAAGGGCAGGGCCCTTGCCTCACTGGATCGGCTGGAGGAAGCGGTCGAGTCGTTCGACAGGGCAATTGGTCTCGACAAGAACGAAACGCAGGCTTGGAAGTTCAAGGGAAACGTGCTATTCAAAGTCGGCCAGTATGAGAATGCAGTCAACTGTTACAACCGTGCCATCGAGCTGGGTCTGGAGGACCCAATCCTATACAAGTCGAAAGGGAGAGCGCTCGAGGAGCTTGGGAGGCTTCGCGAGGCGCTGGAGAGCTATGACAGAGCCGTCGGGCTGGACATGACCGACGCAGCTGTCTGGAACCGACTCGGCATGGTGCAGGTGAAGCTGGGGGATATGGAGAAGGCTGCTGATAGTTTCAACAAGTCAGTCGATCTGGATCCGAAGAACAAGGCTGCTTGGTTGGGCAGGGCCGAGGTGATGGAGAAGATCGGGAACGACGAGGAGGCGATCAGGAGCTACGACGCCGCGCTGGGCATGGATCCCAAGGACAAGATCGCGTGGTGCGGAAAAGGAATAGTGCTGATCCGTCTTGGGAAGTACGATCTGGCTAAGAGAGCGTTCGAGAAGGCTCTGGAAATCGACAGGAGTATGGAGTCCGCGCAGGAAGGCATGCGGATCGTCGGTAGCAGACTCCGAGAGAGGGAGATCGATGCCTACGCCCAGAAGCTCGTCGAGTACGAGTATCGCTCTGGCAAGAGACTGTCGAGGGAGGATGCGTTCAGGGAGTGCGGTATCCCGTTCTCTCATCTGGACGACGTCCTCAAGTTGCTGGACGAGAAGGAGGTGGTGAACGTCATTTCCCTGAGCCAGGCGGAGTTCAAGGTGTACGAAGGGCTCTCGAGGGACGTGCTTCTCGCGAGCTACCGGACCCCTAGCGTCGGTCGGTACGGTCTGCGTCTGCCCGACGTTCTAATGAATCTGCCTGAAAGGGACATTCGCAAGGCGAAGAAGGTTCTGGCCTATATCGAAAAAGTGAATGACATGGACTTCTCTACGGTCGCCCCCGATCAGGAAACGGAGCAGTTGCTGAGGTCCGCGATGACTATGCCCGAGGAGAAACGGTCCGCGATTGGCCTCATGGAGAACCTTGGGGTCGGGATATTCAATGCTAGGAAACTCATGGCGATCTTGCAGACATTCAGGGGAGAGGGATACAAGGCCTCCTCGGTCAAGGTTAAGGACATCCCTTGGCGGGCAGAGCAAGTGGATATGGAGAAGGATGAGAAGAAGAAGCGCGTTGTAGAGCTCAAATCGGTGCTAGGGACCCCTGGACAGAGGTCCGAGAGGGATGAGGTCGATCTATATAGCCGATTCTACAAGGAGGAAGCTAAGGGGGTGGAGGCCCCGGCGAACGTCGAGGAGATCAAAGGTCGCCGCTGCCTGTTCCACGGCGGTCAGGCGGTCATGAAGTGCTCGACATGCGGTTCGCTTCTGTGCAAAGAGTGCATCTCCGAGTCAGACTTCTGCCCGAGATGTGGAGCCCCGATCAAGAAGAAGACTGTCAGAGGCTCCGAAGATTCGAAGAAGGACAGGGCCAAGGGACCTGCAGAGTCTGGCAGGCAGGCGGAGCCCTCCGAGGAGGACAGGGAGAGCAGAGACTGGACGCGCCTGTGAAGCGAACCTAAGAAAGTGAGAGCGAAATGCGCCCGTATTCCATTTCTTCCCACTTTTTTGTCCCCCGCGCTCGTCAGTAGTCCATCACGTCGGCCTTCATGAACTCCCGGAGCAGCGAGGTCGCGTAGCAACCTTTGTCCAAAGAAAACGATAGCACCAGACTGTCGTCCTCGGTTCTGATCGTCAGATCCTTGAATCGGCCTAGGAGCTCCCTCCTGCTGCCCTTCGAGCTGCATTCCGAGATCTCGGGAATGATGAAATCCTCGCGGCTGATGTCCTCGGCATCGACGATCTCTTTCTCAATCGCGCCCGCCTCTCCGTCTGCGAACTCGCTCTCCGAGCCGAAAAGGAGGCCGCTCACGAAAGCCTTCCGTTCCGCCATCTGCCTCTCAACGAGGTCGATGTTCTCCTCCTTGACTCTAATGTGGACATCGTGGTCCGGGACTCCATTCCGATCGGCAGGTAGAATGACGTCCCCTATGAGGGACCGGTTCAACGGGAGGCCTTTCCTAATCCTCTGGCTCAGCATCTTGTTGAAGAGATGCGACTGATAGGCATGCACAAACATCATCTGAAGGTTCGGCGGCAATGACCCGATCGCCCCGGCATAGTCCCCCTCGTTCTCGGCCAAGTGTGCGATCACCATTCGCTCGAACGAGAGCTTCTTCGGGTAGGTTGCCATCGCGGATTTGAAATCCATCGATCGCCCGAGCTCCCTTCGGACCCTCTGTGTCTCTTCATCTTCATTCTCACTCGGGTTCGCGACGTAGACCATCACGGCTCTCTCGAAGTCGCCCTTCACGATGTGCTTGCCGACAAGGTGGGTCACGGGCCTGAGAGCCCCGAAGCGCTGCACTCCGAAGAAGTTCGGAAAGCCGTCCAGTTTTCTGAGTATGTTCGCGGTCGCTTGCGCCGTCGTTTCGAGTTCCTCGCCTTTGATGGCGCAGTCTCTTATTCTCAAGGTGAAGGAATTCCCGACAAGGTCGCCGATAGTGATGTGCTTCCTCGCTCGATATGCATCCGATACCGTGACCTGATGCATCCTCAGCGATCTCACTTCCTCGATCGGAGCCTCGAATGACATGAGTTGCTTCGTGACTGCTCTTTTGTCCTTCGTTCCGGCGAAGCCGATCCTGCTTCTGCTGATCATTAGGGACCTAGAGAGCATCCGAACAAGCCTGTTCATCTCCCAATTCGTGGAAGTGACGTTCGCGATAGTGTACTTCCCATCCTCTGACCGGTTAGGGTACTTCGATATCTCCTCGACCACGAAATCTTCGGGCACCTTCCTGAGCCTTCCACCAGTGCCCGAGGTCGTCGTGTAGAAAACCTCAAGGCCGATCTCGGCCTCCCGGGACTTGCTAACCTGATAATCCATGGACTTCTACTTCAGGTCCTTCTCGAGTTTCTCCCTCGTTTCCTTGAACTCCCCGGCTAGAGTTTTCGAAGCTCGCTTTAGTGCTATCTGAGGCTTTCCGGTTTTCACCCGGACGGAAAGGGTTGGGAATTCGAGGTCGGGATGTGCGGCAGTATACTTGACATCGGACACCGCTTCGTCTTCAAGGAGCTCGGTGACCAACGGTGAGATCAGAGTCATGTCTGCGTCCTTGATCATGATTTTGATAGAATCCTTGTCCTTCTCGATGAGTTCAAGCTGCATGGCGGGTCCTATCTGAATCATGACTATAAATCTTTTGATGGAGCCCCTTAGTTCTCCACATGCTTCAACTGGCCCTTATACATCGATTCGAGTTCGGTGCTCGTCGTTGCCTCTCGGGGACTCTTGTCGTCCCGGAATCTGCCTGTGAACCTTGGGAAACGTATCGCCAGGCCCGCATCCTTCCTTATCTTGGAGTACGCGCAGGTGTGAGTAGGACTGATGGTTATCTCCGCCCCCAGTACCTCGAGCACCATGAATGGTTCGAACCAGAAGTCCGAGTCCAGCTTTGAGGATACCAGGGGATGCTTGTCCTCAAGGCGGTATTTTTCCAGCTTCGCAGGAAGAGAGGCAAGTGTCTGGTCGTCGAATCCGCTGCCAAGCTTGCAGACGGTCTCGAATCTGTCTTCCTGCTCGCTGTACGTCGCCATCAGCAGCGCTCCGTAGACACCCTTCCTCCTGCCCCTTCCCGCGAAAGCTCCGACCACGACAAGATCGACGGTGTCCGTCATCTCGGATTTGTATTCCTTCTTGTACTTTATCCAGAGGAAACCCCTCGCGCCCGCCCTGTACACCGAGCTTTCGTCGACGGACTTCGCCATAAGTCCCTCGCATCCATCTCTGAGTGCTTCCTGGAAGAAGGCTTCGACTTTCTCGACGTTGTCCAATATCCTCATCTCTGAGGTGCTGACCTCTTCCGTCGTCTCCACGCAGCTCTCAAGCGCCCTTCTCCTCTCGAGGAGTGGCAAATTCGTAAGATCCTTCCCATCCAGATAAAGACAGTCGAATAAGAAGATCCTAACAGGGTAGTCCTCCACCGCGCCGCTGATGTCATGCTTGCGCCCCCTTCTGTGGGAGACCTCCTGGAAGGGCAGCATTTCTCCGGTGTTGATATCAACCGGAACGCACTCCCCCTCCAATATGGCGCTCTTCGATTTGAACGTCTTCTTCAGGGCGCTCACGACGTCTGGGAACTGCGAAGTCAGGTCCTCTAGTCTCCTGGAGAAGAGCCTGACTTCCTTCCCGTTTATGTGCGTCTGCACCCTGACGCCGTCGTACTTGTACTCGAAGGCGGCCCGTCCTCCCATGCATTCAAGGATCTCCGTAGGAGAAGGGAGCCGTTCGGCCAGCATCGCCCTCACCGGGTTCCCCACTTCAATCCTCATCGCTCTGACCCCTTCTATCCCTTCCTTGCAGAGAACCTCGCCGACCTTCCCAAGGTCGGAGGAAACGCTGAACGCTCTCTCCACAACGTCCCTCTCCTCCTTTGTCGCGAATGCTTGAGAAAGAGCGTCAATCACGGTCATGTCCGCGACGCCCAGTCTCATCCTTCCCGTGACTATCCTGGCGATGTACTTCGCCTCCGCCGGTGTGGCGTCGTGCAGGATGTCGGCCAGCATTTTCATCTTCTGATCCTGCGATCCGCTTCCCTCCGCCTCGGCGATGCGCTGGAGCGCCCCGTACACCCTGTCGAGAGTAAGCTGCTCTGAGAAAAGGGTCCTCTGCTTCTTCACCTCGAAGACTTTCTCCGCCACGATCCCCGGATCGCCCTCCTTTAGCCAGAGATTCTGAATGTCCTCCCCTCTCGTTCCGGAGGTGAAAGCGATCGTTCTCTGGAGCAGCTTGTCCGCAAGCCCCAGTTTCTGTGGGTAGAAATCGGGATAGAGCTGACCTTGGGTGAGATATACAATCTTCCCGAGCGAAGAGCAGTCAGCGGCGCGGAAGAAATCGGCAAGTATCTCGGTCATCTCCAGACGACCGGATGTCGATTCCAGTGCTTCGTATACTCTTACCAGCTCTTGGTAGAGCATGAGGTATCAAACGGATTTTGGGTATTTAATCCATGAAGACAATGCCGCGCAATCTCGAAGCATTCCAATCATCCAAATCTATATGGGGACCGGCTAGAAATCGAAGATGCTCTTCTGGCCAGCTGTCTGGTCCTTCTTCTCTTCGATAGCTTCAGGCGCCTTTTTCTCCTCAGTTTTCCTGCTCATCCTGTACAATCGCCGGCGCATTGCGGTCTCCTTCTTCTGGCTGGAGAAGAGGTACGCCTCGTCCATCGTGCCCCTCGTGACCAGGATTACGACCCTTCCGGGACTTCTCCTACCGGTCCTCCCCCTTCTCTGGATCGTCCTTATCTCGGACGGGACGGGCTCGTAGAAGACCACAAGGTCTGTGCTTGCGACGTCCAGCCCCTCCTCCCCGACCGAGGTCGCCACGAGGACATTATACTCACCGCGACGGAACTTCTCGAGCACGCTGACCTGCTCCTTCTGCTTCAAGCCCTTCTCGCTCCCTCTCTCGGCCTGTCCGATCAACTTGGCGACCTTGGCCCCCTCGATTCTCGAGAGCTTGCTGGCTACGAGCTCGCACGTGTCCCGATAGTGTGTGAATACCAATGTCCTTGAGTTCGGGTGCGCTATTATCTGGTTGCTAACGATGCTCATCACCCTCGACAGCTTCGGGTGCTCCATGGTCATGCTGCTGAGAATCGAGGTCAGTTTCTCGAATTCGGGCGACCGCACTATTGCCCTCGATGCCTTCGATCCCTCCTCTGATGTCGCCTCTAGCCGCATCCTTTCCAAGTAGCTCTTCAGAGCGCTCGTCCCTTGGGTTTCCGCGAGTTCGAGCGCGTGACCGATTTTCATCGCCATCGCATGGACGCTCAGCGCTCGATACAGCTGCTTTCTTCTTTCTCCGGAGTTGAGCTTCGCTTCGATCTTGCTCCTGACCTCCAGCAGGTGTTTCTTCGTCGGGGGTCTTTTCCCATCCATCACCCCCAGATTGACGAGTTCTTTGATGTAGGAATCGTTGAGGGACCTGAGGATTGCCACGACTTTCCGCATCTGGTCAGGGACATCAACCTCCACCCACTGCATGTTGACGTCCTGAACGTACCTCGCCACGTCTCGATCGCTTTCAGATCTGATCTCGATCTTCTCGATCCCCAGGTTCTTTCGGACCTCCTCGATCCTCACGCCGCTGCTCCCTGGCGAGGCGGTCATCCCCATGACGAGGCCATCGTATGCCTTGTACTCGTCTCCGATAGTCACGTATGCGTAGTTCCCGACAGCCCTGTGCGCCTCGTCGAATATAATCAGCCTAACATCCCTCAATGATATCCGCTCGCGCCTGAGGTCGTTGTCGATGACCTGCGGCGTCGAAACGATGACATCGTTCTCGATCCATTCCACCTCCCTCTCCATCGGATCCACCTCGCCTGTGAGGGCGGCGACTTTCTTTCCGATCAAGTGCTCTCTCACGAACCCAGCATGCTGTTCGACCAACGGCTTCGTCGGAGCGAGAAACAACACCTTGCCCTTCCTTGAATTCAACACCTCAGCCATGACAATGAGGGCGACGACCGTCTTTCCCATGCCGGTTGGAAGAACGATGAGCGTTGAGGAGTCCAGACAGGACTCCGCCAACGCAATTTGATACTCCCTCTCCTCGATGCTATTCTCTTTGATGAGGGGATGCTTCACGAACACGCCAACACATAATCAAGACTCTAGAAAAGGGTTTTGGGGAGGGGTTCGAACAGAATGATCAGTGGCAACCGCTGCCGCACGACCCGCATCCGGAGAAGTTGGGGTTCTGGATGATCAATCCTGATCCCTGCGGGGTCTCGACATATTCTATTGTGCACCCTTCGAGGAACTCCTGGGCCTCATCATCGTAATAGAAGGAGAATCCGTCGACTTTTTGCTCGAGGTCACCCTCTTTCTTCTTCTCCTGGAAGGCCATGCCGAATTGCGGGCCTGAACAGCCAACTCCAGCGACGTATATCCTGACTCCAAATCCTTGTTTCTGGTTCTTGGCGAGAAGGTCGTTGATGAACTTCTTCGCCTCCGCGCTTGCTTCTACCATGAGTACCGCACCTTTCACGCTGAACACGTTGAGCCATTATTTAAATTCTTTCCCTCATCATTCAGTCACTGAGATGCTGGCCGTCTCTGACGGATTCGCTCGATGTAACTTTATCCATCGCGTCCGGAAGGGTTTAAATCGGCGGACGATTTACTCAGACGGCGGAAATGATGCACGGCCAACGATTTGAGGCAAGATTTCGTCAGATGACCAGGAGAGACATACCCGCTCTCGTAAGGATGAGCAGGGAGAACATGGCCCATATCGTTCTTTCATCGTGGGGGACCGAGTGGAGAGACGACACTCTCGTCCGGGCCGTTACAGATCCCGATACTGTCACTGAGATTGCCACGCACGATGAGAGGATCGTCGGGTACTACACCTTTTTCAAGCGGATCGACAGCGTTTTCATCGTCTCGATACAGATCCTGCGTCAGTACCAGCAAAGAGGGCTCGGTAGTCTGATGATGGCACGTATTGAGGAGTGGGGAAGGAGGAATGGCCTCGATGCGGTGGAATTGTGGGTCCAGAGCACAAACGAGTCCGCCATCAGTTTCTACGAGCACGTTGGATACAGAGTTGCCGGTAAGCAGGGCAACAATTATTTGATGAGTAAGGTTATCAAGGAGAAGCCGGAGGCCAGTGTGAGAGGGTGCCATGTCGGAACATCTGCTTGAGATGGCGAAAGCACTGGTCCTGGTGAAGGATGGCAAGATAACCGTTCTGAGCGATCCGAAGATCATGCGCTGTCCTCTCCGAAGCAATCTATACGGTTGCGATGAGGAGAACAGGCAGACAGTCGAGACGACTCTCAAGAAGCACATGGCGGAGTATGGGATGTATGGGCCGAACCGAGTTCTCGAGGCCAACGAGAAGCCCGTGTCCTTTGGCGCGTCGGAGATCATCATGGACGCCATGACTGAAGGTATGGTAGACGCCGCGGTCGTCGTCTGCGATGGTGCTGGGACTGTGATCATCACACGTCCCGAAGTGCTTCAGGCGACGGGAGCGCACATGACAGGGCTTATCAGGACCGACCCGATCCCTGAGACGCAGGAAGGCCTCAGACAGAGGGGATGTTTTCTCCTAGACGATGTCTGCACGATAGACCAGGTCAAGGGATACCTCAAGGCGACGAAATCGGGGTTCAAACGGGTCGCCGTCACGATAAGTGGATTGAGGGCCTTCGAGGCGAGGACCCTAAAGGAGATGGGGCATGTCTCTGGCTGCCCTCCGGTGATCTTGGCCGTCCACAACAGCGGCGTCACGAAGGAGGACGCAGAGATGCTCGGAGAATCCTGTGACATCGTGTGGGCGTGCGCGTCGAAGGAAGTCAGGGATGTCGTGGGAAAGCGCGCGAAAATTCAGATAGGGATATCGATACCAGTGTTCGCCTTGAGCGATATGGGAAAGAAGCTGGTCCTTAACCGGGCGAGTCACTTTGACGATGGGATCGTCATTCACAGGGCAAGCCTGCCAATGACCCCTTCTGGGAAGCAGCCTGAGCCGCTTATCTGAGAACGTTTCTCTCAGGCATTCCCCATATGATTGAGGCAGGCCAACATTCGACTGAACAGTGAGAACGATTTTTGGCAATCCGTAAGTATAATGACAGTCTCTATACTTCCCTTCAGATACAATGAAAGTGGAATTGATCTACGGTTCTCGGGAGATCGATGTTGATATCCCGGACAGGAACGTGCTATGGGAGCTATGGCCCAATGATCTGCCCGCTGTCGAAGACGAGGAGAACGCGATAAGGGACGCGATAATGAACCCGCTAGGGAGCGAGCGCCTGGAGAGACTCGTGAAGTCAGGAATGAAGGTTGTCATCATCGCGGACGACCTTACTCGCCCCACTCCGAAGAAGCGGATTCTGCCCATATTGCTCAATGAGCTCAAGAAGGCCGGCGTAGCGGACAAAGACATCATGATACTGATTGCCCTCGGCACTCACAGATACATGACCGATGATGAGATACTTAGGGCGTTCGGTAAGGACGTTATCTCGCGGATCAGGATCGTGAACCACGAATGGATGAACCCAGCAAGACTCATCTCTCTCGGGAAAACGGAGAACGGTACCCCAATCACTGTAAACAAGATTGCATATAATGCCGATTTCTTGATAGGTCTTGGCAGCATAGTGCCGCACTGCTGGGCGGGGTTCTCAGGCGGAGCGAAAATTATCCAGCCGGGGATCTCAGGACCGGATACGACCGCCGCCACGCATCACTTGATCTTCGACGACGACAGCAAGGTGCTGTCCTTCGCAGGGATGGCCCGAAACAAGGTCATGAGCGAGATGCGAGTCGTTGCTCGACAGGCGGGTCTGGACTTCATCGTGAACGTCGTGGTGAACTCCAAGAAAGAGGTCGTAAAGGTTGTCGCGGGGGATCTCGAGAAGGCTCACAACGCTGGTATCGATGCGGCCAGGGAGAATTTCGTGCGGGAGATACCGCAGAGGGCGGACATTGTAGTCGAGGAGGCGTACCCAGCGGACTTCGACATGTGGCAGGCGACGAAGCCATTGTCGTATTCGAGGAGAGCGGTCAAGGATGGGGGAACTGTGATATTTCTGACCGCCGCTCCTGACGGAATATGCGCAAGCCATCCGTTCCTCGCCGAACACGGACGTTGCTCATACTCCGAGCTCAGAAACATGATGATCTGCGACGAGGTTGTCGACAGGGTGGCAGGATCGTTGCTAATGCTGATCAAGAAGGGTGTGGAAGGTGTGAACGTAATCGCGGTCTCCCCCGGGTTGACGCGCGAAATGAAGAGGCAGATGGCGATGGAGCACGCAGATACGATGGGAGAAGCCTTGAGAATGGCATTCGCGAGACACGGGAAAGACGCGACCGTGGGGATCGTCCATCACGGGGGAGACGTGCTTCCAGTGCTCAGGAAGACGTGAGTATATGGAAGGGTTGTTTATGCCTTATTTCCATTTCGTGCACGCCACGGGAAGGGGGTTTGCATGAAGGCAAAAGCCATCAGAATGAATGACAAAGATAACGTAGCTACTGCGATCAGTGACCTGGCATCCGGCGAGAAGGTCGTTGTCAGGAACGGGAAGGAGATGAATGTCACCGTCCGGGCTGACATTCAATTTGGCCACAAATTCGCATTGGTGGCGATAGGCAAGGGCGATGATGTCGTGAAGTACGGGGAGATCATCGGGAGAGCGACCGCGGACATAGCGAAAGGAGAACACGTTCACGTTCACAACATTGAGAGCTTGAGGGGCCGCGGGGACATTCACGATTTCAGCGCCAAGAAGTAAGATCTCCAGAATGCCAGAAGGTGTTTTGCATGTCTTATTTCTTCCTCTGATATGAAAGGGACTATGGGGTCGAAACGAGGAATCACGGCGCCATCCTCTCCTCGATCGTGTGCGCTGATGAGGCGGCTAGGAAGATCGAAGAGCGCGTCGAGAACACCCGGGCGTTCTTGCACCATGAGGGTTGCATCCAGATGGGAAAGGATTTGGAGCAGAGCCACTTGTCGGGTTCGGATCCAATTCCAACTGCCATTCGGTCCTTGTCGTGAGCCTCGGGTGTGAGGCGATCAATGCTCAGAGGCTGGCCGACGAAATAGCGAGAAGCGGGAAGCACGCGGAACTGATTACTATTCAGAGGTCTGGGGGACGCTGAAAGCTATAGACAAAGGCGTTCAGATTGCCAGGGTCATGGTTCATGAAGTATCCTCCCAGCATAGAAAGGAGTTCGGCATCTCCGAACTTACGATTGGCATCAAGTACGGGGCGTACGACACGACGTCGGGCCTAGCCTCCAATCCGACCGTGGGGGTATGCGGCAGACTTCATAGTCGAGAACGGGGCCGAGCACATTCTTGCTAGAAGGGCGATAAACAAGGAGTTCGCCAGCAGGGTGTACGAGATCGTGAACAGGATGGAAAATGAGAGGAACGGCGTCGACATCCGCGACTCGGAGCCGACGCCAGACTACACACGGGGCGCGCTGTCGAGCATCGAGGGGAAGTCCCTGGGCGTAACATTGAAAGCCGGTACCTCGCCGCTCAGAGAGGTGATCGAGTGGCCGAGAGGCCGAACCACAAGAGCCTGGTATTCATGGATTCTCACGGAAGGGAGGTCGAGGTCGTCTCGGGATTCATGGCGAGCGGGGCTCAGGTCGTCGTCTTTTCGACCGGTCTTGGCGCGCCATTCGGGCTTCCCGTCGTGCCAGTGATGAAGGTGACTGGAAATCCCGATACCGCCTGGGAGCTCGAGACGACATCGACGTCTCCGGTATCATTACTGAGCGAGAAACCATTACTAAGTCGGGGCAAGAAGATCCACGAAGAGATACTCAAGGTGGTCTCCGGGAAGGAGGTCAAATCGGAGACCTCGGGCTACCGCTTTGTCGACATATGGCGCATCGGTCCGACGCTCTAGGACAATTGCACATCGTCCGATTAGGGTCTCGGGCTTCCGAGCAAATCGTTATTTGAGACTCACTTCATAACCTCAGTTCATTTATGGCGGACGAAAAGAAGGTCGGCTCCGGCACTGTAGAGGTATCGCTTAGACGTGACCTTGGCCTCTTAGAGGTCCTGATGATAGGCATTGGGCCCAATATCGGCTCGTCGATATTCATACTAATTGGCTTTGCCGTTGGTATCGCTGGACCCGCCATCATTGTTGCCTTTGTACTCAACTTCTTTGTCACTCTTTTGACGGCGGTTTCCTATGCTGAATTGAGCAGTGCCTTTCCGGAGACTGGAGGAGGTTACCGGTGGATCAAAGAAGGTCTGTTTCCTCCCTTCGGATTTCTGGGTGGCTGGATGTCATGGGTTGGGCACTGCATAGCGTGTGCTGTGTATGCGCTTGGTTTCGGTTGGGGGGTTAGTGCGCTCCTGTCCCAGTACAACATTCTATTCTTCGGACTCTCGCCGGACGATATCGCGAAATTGTTCGCATCTCTGATCGCGGCCTTCTTCATCTATCTGAACTACAGAGGGGTCAAGGGCGCAGGAAGATCCGAGATAATAGTCTCTTCCTTCCTGATAGGGATAATCATCATCTACATCCTATTCTGCGCGCTAGCCATCTTCAATGGGGGCATGGTTTCCAATGCCTTCGAACCGTTCTTCCCGCCGATGGCACTCATGAGCATTGCCACGTCGATGGGATTCACATTCATGATCTTCGAAGGGTACGAGGTTGTCGCCCAGACGGGTGAAGAGGCGAAGAATCCCGAGAAGACCGTGCCGAAGGCAATGTTTCTCTGCATAACCATTAGTGCCGTTATCTTCGTACTGGTCGCCATCGTGACTATCGCCGTTCTGGGATGGAAGCCGATATCCGACCTAGTGGCGATGAACCGTGGGCAGGACGCACTCGTCGTCGCCTCACAGGAGGTGGTACCAGTACTCGGAGGGGCGCTGATTTCAATCGGCATAATAGTGGGATCAATTGCGGCTGTCAATTCAATTGTGTATTCATCTTCAAGGGTCTCATTCGCCATGGGTCGGGACGGTAACCTCCCAACAGTCTTCGGGAGGCTGCATCCGAAGAAACAGACTCCTTCTGCTGCTCTCCTCATTAGCGGTGCGATAATAGTCTCCGCATGCGTGTTTTTGCCACTCAATCAAGTTGCCGCAACGGCGGATATCCTTATTTTACTCCTATTTACGTTCGTGAATGTTGCCGCTTTGTCTCTCAGGAAGAAGAGACCTGATGTGAAGAGGCATTTCGTCACACCTTTCTTCCCTTATATTCCTTTAGCTGGCATTGCTTCGAAACTCTTTCTTGCCGTGACGCTGTTCAACTATGAGCCCCTTGCCTGGTACTTCGCATTCGCCGTCATCTTCATCGGACTATTCATGTTCTACTTCGCCAAGGGCAGGAAGGAGATCGAGAAGGCGGAGATCCCGATCAGAGCGCCGCTCACAAAGGAGGAGTTGGCAAGATACAGGGTGCTTATCCCGATCGACGACCCGAAGAACATGCCTATTATCGATCTCGGGTGCTTGCTTGCCTCGAAGCACAAGGGTGAGTTGCTCCTGACCAGCGTCATAGAGGTTCCCACCTCTGTACCGATCGATGCGGTCGACAAGCAGAGGGTTGACCAACGCAAGAACATGTTGGAGAAACTGAAGAAGTATGCGGAGCTGAGGGGAGTTGAGACGAGAGCACTCGTGTCCGTTTCCCACGAGGTCGTCACTGCTGTCGTGGACACGGCGAAAGAAGAGGCCGCTAACGTCATACTCGTCGGCTGGAAAGGATACACTCGCACGAAGAAAATGGTCCTCGGGAGGAAGATGGACGCGTTGCTGAGACAGACGCCTTGCGACGTCATAGTCCTGAGGTCCGAGGAGAGGCTGAGGCCCGACAACATCCTCGTGCTCTCGGGTGGGTTATGGCACGTGAGCAAAGCGACCGAGGTCGCTGCCGACATCGCGGTCGCGGAGAAATCCAGGGTCACGATCCTAAACGTCGTGGTGAACGAGAAGTATCTGACCAAGGCCAGAGAGTATTCGAAGAGGTTGAAGGAGATCGTCGAGTCTGCAGGAGCGCCTGTCATCACAAAGGAGATCAGGCCGGAGACGATAATCGGCGGCGTCGTGGCAGAGTCTATGGATTATGATCTGCTGATCATCGGTGCGAGCGCTGCGAAGCGTTGGGAAAAGTTCGCTTTCGGCCCAATACAGGACAAGATCGCACAGACGGCGAAATGCTCCGTGCTCGTCTACAAGAGGGTCATCGGTACCGAGATAGCTCCAGAGGCCAATCAGCCTGACGGTCCCCATGCTGAGCGACAAGAGTCTGGAACTCGTCAACGAAACGAGGAGTGAGGTCCGTAGGTATCCTCGCTCCCGCGCTTGTCGGGTGTCCTCCACCTCCGAGGCCGTGAACTGAAGTAAACTCCTCGGTGAACCTGCCGAGGTTGACGCCTCCGTGACGGAGCCCTCTCATCGACACGGAGGAGTGCTCCTTTCTCTCGTTTATCATCACGGCGTAGCTGCATCCGCGCTCTTTCGCGACTTCCACAAGAGCTTTGGTGCCGAAGCCATGCAGAGATCGCCTCTTATCCTTGAACTCCAGAATGCAGATGGACCCCTCGACCCTTGCGCCGTGCTCCACCCTTGCGAGCGCTCTCGGCCACCGTTTCTCGTTCTGGACTTGGAGGTATCTGCGCTTGATCAGGCCCACCTCGGACGGCCAGCACCCAGAGGAGAGGCGAGAGCTGGCGTGGAGCCTGAAAACGTCGTCCTCGATGTTGAATCGCCAGGAGTAGTCAAGTATCCTCGCCTCCTCCTCAAGGCGCCTGATCCCGTGAGTCCTGGCTTGATCTTGAAGAAGCTCTGTGTCACAGAACTCCATCAGGTCCGCTATGGCGACGAGCTTCTTCATGTGACCGCTCGATTTGAATTGATGGTACATAGCCCCCGCGGCGCTCATTCCTTCTCTGATCAGACAGATGTCCTGGATCGACTCTGGAACGAATGAAGGCTGGTGGTGATCTATAGCGATGATGTCCTGCGACTCTCTTCTCTGTTCTATTAATCTCGCCAGCTCAGGGACAACCGCAAGGTCGACCAAGAATACCCGGCTCGAGAATTCGTCCTTCGAGAAGACCTTCGCTCCGGCGGTCGGCGAGGTGACGAACGAGACGCGAGAGCCTGGAAAGACGTCCAGAAAGATCGCTGCACAAACAATGCCATCGACATTTCCTCGGGTAACGAGGTGAACGTCCCTCTCGTCCCTGGAAAGGCTTCCCATCCCACGCGAGTATTGTTTTCCAGAATATATTACTTTATTGAGAGGATGAAGCCTGGGGAGTCGCAAGAGGGAGGTTTCAAGTCTCCCTGGTTCTCCGGGAGACCCCATCAAGAGGAGACATTGTCAGCGGGTGGGCCCCCTTGACCAGTTCATGAGAGAATCAACGTGCAGAGCTTCGTACTATGCATGTACACGTACTGGCTATAGCGCAGGATAAGTGCCGAAGCTTACTTTCGACAAGGACGGAGGTTTCATATTGATGCCCCGTGCTGAGGTGATTGAGTGAAATCGGAAAAGGATTTGATGGTTGGCGAGATGTTCCGCTTAGTTGGAAGGGAACACGGTTACGACGATGTCAAGGCCCGATTCTATCCGTTCAAGGAATTCAAGAGCACATGGTGTCGCAACGGTCAAACGGCGGAGTTCCGGATATCGGATTACATCCAATGGGCCAATGATGAGGTTCTTGAGGATTTCGCACGTTGCGTGTTCGGCAGAATTTCGAACAGAGGACGCAGAGAGGTGTACACCGACCGGCTCAGAAGATGGCTGCAATCTCAGGAGTTCATTTTGAGGAACCGTACGCTTTATCTCGAGCGCAGCCGAAACCTAACTCTCTCCCCCGCCGGCCAGGTCCTCGACCTCCGCGAGATACGGGCGAATCTCAAGGACAAGGGTCTAATCGAGGATTCCTCCGATGCATTTCTGAGTTGGACCGTCTGCGGCAATGTGCACAGGGTAGGATACTGCAGCGTCATAATGAGAGTGATCGCAATCAGTTCGGTCCTCGACACCATATCGATGCCGGACTATGTGGTGGAGTACGTCCTGTATCATGAGATACTCCACCTCGAATCGGGACTGGGTTCGCTGCCCTCCGGACACGGCCGGGAGTTCAGGATGAAGGAGAAGATGTATCCGAAGTGGAGAGAGGCTGACGAATGGCTCAAGAAAGTGGCTTCTAGGAAGGAACTCGGGACGTAGGTCGCAGCGACAAAGGTATCAGGTCGTCGGTTCATAGTCTTAATGAAGTGAGGGATGTGGTAGGAAAGCGCCAGTTCGTCAGGAATGTCACATTGGGAGATGATGTGGATGACGTCTTCTCTGTCAAGTACAAGAAGCCCAAAGTACGCAAATGGGTTTATGTTCGAGGTCAGGGTCGCGGACCGCACTGGGGATATAACCGTGAAGTTTTGGGGTCCTGCCGACGAAGCCTCTGTCCGCAGGATCTACGACGCCTTTAGGGACGGGGACGTTGTCCGAATCAAGGGCCAGGCTACCACCTACAGAGACGTGATGGAGATTTCAGTGAACGCCGAAAGCGGAGGACTTGTAAGGCCGGTTCAATCATCGGAATACAGTTACGGTGACTTCGTCGGAAGCAGTGAGAAGGATCCCAATCAGATGATGACCCAATTGAACTCCCACATCGAGAAGATAGAGAATCCTCATTTGCAGAGATTGCTCTCATCCTTCTTCTCGGACGAGGGGTTCGTTGATAAGTTCAAGCGCGCTCCGGCATCTATATCCATTCACGCTAACTGGATTGGCGGCCTTCTTGAACACACTCTCAACGTCACAGATATCTGCGATTTCCTCACGAAGACGTACCCCAAACTGGACAAGGACCTGCTGTTGGCTGGTGCTATTCTCCACGATATTGGAAAGGTTATCGAGTACTCCGTCACTACGAACATAGACGAGTCGACTGATGGCATGCTGAGAGGACACATCGTCGCTGGTGCTGAGATGATCACGGGGGCCTGCGAGAACATACCGGATTTCCCGGAGAACCTGAAGCTGAAGATGGCCCACATGATATTAAGCCATCACGGAAAACCCGAGCAGGGCTCTCCGAAGAAACCCCAGTTCCCGGAAGCTGCGGTGGTCAACCTCGCGGACGATATGGATGCACAGATCGAACAATACATCAGGGTGAAGGGAGAGGCTCAGACCGATGATCAATGGGCATACAGCAAGCGTCTTGGATTGATCTACCTCGGTTAGTCGTTGCTTGTTGGCTCGAACGTGTACGAACACCTATCAAGCCCCCTCATTTGGTTTGGATGCCACGGAAAGGCCTGACAGAATGGAGCGCGATTGGCGTACATCGTGCAGGTCCACAAGCCATCGACAAGGGCGAGGAACTGACACTGGCCGTTCTCCGGAAGTCCGTTCTCCCGATAGAATTCCCTCGCGTCCTCGTCTATTAGAAACCGTGGCTTGCAACAATCCCCGCAGCGGTTGCAATCCCCTTTCCGGAGGAAGTTTGTCATCCTCTCAGTGATTGGTCTGCAGTCTATTTTGATTTCTCTATGTGCAAGAGTCCAGGTGAGTGAAGAGCAGACCGTTAAGAGGGGTGTCCCCCAGCCATAACAGATTGGTTCACGGAAGGGCGTAGCCCGCCTCCCCACACTGACCCAGGCTGGGGGTTTTTGTCGTGCATCGGGGTTGGTCCCCAGTCATAACCCGACGTCTCGTCGCCGTTCCTGGAGCGACCCATTATGTCGATGCACTGTCGCCCCCAGAATCCAGGAAGAATCACGGATCATCATCCAATCTCCGAGGGCAGTACGAGTTACGTGGAGCTGTGTAATAACACTTTCGATTGTACTGCCACATGGCTTATCGCTGTCCCATGTCGATATTGGTCTAGATGGCGTTGCCTCAGTTCTCGGTCATGAAGAAGAACACGCTGATGACCGGTCCTCCGGGCTTTGGCGAGACGAGTTCCATTAGACAGACAGCCATGATGCTTAGGGAGGGGGCGGATGGTTTCTACACGGAAGAGGCTAGGGAAGACGGGGAAAGAATGGGGTTTAGAATCAGCCGCTGGACGGCGAGAGCGGAGTGCTCGCCCACGTGGACTTCGAAGGCGACCAGAAGGTCGGTCGGTACGGTGTGAACGTTACGGATCTCGATAGAGTGGGTGCTGCTGCGATCTGGCGCGCGATGAAAACCGGAAGGGTCGTCATCGTCGACGAGATCGGGAAGGTGGAGCTGTTTTATTCAGGCTCTAGGATGGCCGTCCTCGAGGCTTTCGGTTCCCTCCGTCCTGTGATAGCGACGATAAAGGACAAGGAAGAACAGTTCTGCGACGTCATCAAGACGAGGAACGATGTCCAGATCGTGTACATGACCAAGGAGAACCGAGATGCGGTCCCGGATGACATTGTGAGACTCCTGCGAAAGTATTTATGTTCTAGCACTCAATAAAATAACCGATGACTATCCTTATTGGCTGCAGCGGATGGTCTTATGACGATTGGGTAGGGCGTTTCTATCCCATCGATCTCGCCCAGAAGAGGGGCGAGTGGCTCAGATACTATGCAGGTTACTTCAGGACAGTGGAGATAAACAGCACGTTCTACCGCCCGCCCAATGATTTCCTCGTGAATTCATGGATCAAGAAGGCATCCGACCTCGAGGACTTCGAATTCTCAGTAAAGCTGCCGCAGATCATCACCCACGACTCCATCGTGAAGGGAAATGCGGAACATGCGGCGAATCAAGCCGCATCCTTCGAGAAGATATGCGTCGAACCGCTTGCAAGGGAGAACCTTCTCGGTAGCGTGCTCATCCAGCTCTCGCCATACTTCAAGAACGAAGGAGACGCCGTCAACAACCTGGCCGTGTTGCTCAGAGTCGTGTCGTGCGATAAGTATCCATACGCAGTCGAATTCCGTCACAGGTCTTGGCTTGAAGACTCAATTCGGGAGATCGTCCCAGAAGCTCTGGATCTCCTCCAAGGGCGCAACGTCGCGAATGTCGTCATAGACGGTCCCGGCTTTCCAGTCACGTCCAGAAACGTCGCAGATCACTCCTACATACGATTCCATGGAAGAAACTACGATATCTGGTACTCCGACGAGAAAGAAGATGACTGCAGGATCAACCGCTATGATTTCCTCTACTCCGAAACGCAGTTGAGGCCATGGGTCGAAAGAATAAGAGGAGCAGAAGAAGGCGCCCAGAAGGTCAGAGTATACTTCAATAACCACGGTAGATCCAAGGCGGTCAAGAACGCCTTCCAGATGATGGACCTGCTATCGATCCCGCATCGTCAAAAAGAGATCCAGTTGCAGGACCAGATGACGTTGGGGAGCTTTGATGCCTCCGCTGCGGAAACGAATGTGGTGGAAAAAAACGCAAACCTTCAAATCCATAGACAAAATAGCCGGGGGGCAAGTACCAATCGTTGATGGTGTCACAACATGAAGACGCTATTCGAGCCAGAGTCTATTGCTGTGGTCGGGGCTGCCAGAGATGAGGGAAAGGTGGGTCGTGCCGTTATGAAGAACCTCATCGGCTCTGGATTCAGGGGCAAGATATTCCCGGTGAATCCAAAGGCCCCGGAGATCCTTGGTTTCAAGTGCTATCCCTCCTTGACTAACATACCTGAGCCTGTCGATATGGCTATCATTGTCATCCCTGCTGCATTCGTGCCCAGAGTCATCGAGGAGGCCGGGCAGAAAAGGATAAAATCCGCTATAATAATCACTTCGGGTTTCAAAGAGGCTGGAAAGGAGGGCGCCGAACTCGAGAGGAACATTGGGGAGACAGCAAGGAAGTATGGCATGAACATCCTAGGACCCAACTGTCTGGGGTTGATCAACACCAATCATAACATGAACGCCACCTTCACCAAAAACTACCCGACGGAAGGACCTGTCGCCATCACGTCTCAATCTGGAGCCGTTGGAACGACCGTTCTCGACTGGGCATCCGAGGTCAAGATAGGTTTCTCGAAGTTCATTAGTGTCGGCAACAAGGTCGACATCGACGAAGCCGATCTCATCGATTATCTCCGGAATGATGACAACACGAAGGTCATCGGGATGTACATAGAAGGCGCTAATAGAGGTAACGAGTTCATGCGGGCCGCATTTCAGGCGACGAAGTCAAAGCCGATAATCGCCTTGAAGGCGGGCAGAACGAGCTCCGGCGCGAAGGCCGCTTCTTCGCACACCGGAGCGCTATCTGGGAGCGACAAAGTTTACGATGCGGCGATGGATCAATCCGGTATCATAAGGGTGAAGACGATCGACGAGCTCTTCGATTTGCTCCTGGTGTTCGCGAACATGCCTTTGCCAAAGGGGGACGGAGTCGCGGTCGTCACCAATGCTGGCGGTCTTGGCGTCATGGCCGCCGACGCGGCCTCGGATTACGGTCTCACGTTGGCGTCGTTCGAGTCCGAGACTATAGAGAGGCTGAAGAGCAAGCTGCCGGAACAATGCAACTTCTACAACCCAGTTGATGTGCTGGGAGATGCCGACGCCGTGCGATATGAATTTGCCATCAGAACGCTTATGGAGGATGAGAACGTTTCCTGCATTGCTGTCATGCTGGCTCCAACCGATCTGGTGGACATACCTTCTACTGCGAGGCTCCTTGCATCATTCTCCGGGAACGTGAAGGTGCCAGTCGTCGCTGCCTTCGTCGGCGGCAAGGATTGTCGAAATGGTATTGACATACTGAGACCCTCCGGTATTCCGAATTATGAATCGCCTGACAGGGCTATGAGAGCTCTGAGCGGCATGGTGCAGTACCAGAAGATGAACGCGAATAGGGACGAGGCTCCTCCCATCGTAGTCGAGGGCGACAAGGAACCGGTCCAGAGACTACTAGATAGGATAAGGGCCGAAGGCAGGGTGGCCTTGAGCGAGGACGAGGGCAAGGAGATTCTCAAGGCGTACGGGGTTCCGGTTCCCGTGGAGATTGTCGCGAAGGATTCTAAGGGGGCAGTGGAAGCGGCTGATCGTATCGGTTACCCAGTCGTCATGAAAATCGTCTCTCCGGATATAGCCCACAAGACCGATGTGGGCGGTGTAGCGGTCGGTGTTGCGAATGCTGAGGACGTCAAGAAGCAGTTCAACCTTATCGTCAGCAGGAGCAAGAACAAAATGCCAGACGCGAGGATCGACGGCGTAGTAATATGTCAGACGATAAGCGGAAGGGAGGTCATCATCGGCATGGTTCGCGATCCACAGTTCGGCCCCGTCATCACCTTCGGTCTCGGCGGAATATTCGTGGAGATCATGAAGGACGTCACCCAGAGGATCGCTCCTCTGACGGAGGCTCAGGTGACGAAGATGATATCCTCGATCAGAGCATTCCCGATACTGTCTGGTGCGAGGGGAAGGAAGCCGGCTGATATCAACTCACTGAAGAATGTCATCTATAGGGTCGCGCAGGTCTCTCTTGATTTCCCAGAAATATCTGAGCTTGAAATCAACCCCGTCATCGTGTCAGATGAGGGGAAGGGATGCGGCGCAGTCGACGCGCTGGTCATAATTAGGAGGGAGAACAAATGAAATCGTTCTATCTCGGATCGGTTGTAGAGAAAGCAGGAAAATCGATGGTGGCTCTTGGTATGGCCAAGAACTTCCCTGGAAAAGTCGGATACTTCAGGCCGTTCAAGGAGGCTCTTGTCTCTATCCACAACCGCGTTGTGGACCAAGATGCCTATCTCATGAAGAAGGCTTTGAACCTGGAGCCGGACGAAGGCACTCTCTGTCCGTGTACCTACGATCTGTTCAAAGGAACCACCATCGACAGAGTCACGAAATGTTATAGCAAGGCGGCCCTCGAGGCCGACCTGATGTTAATCGAAGGTACCCGTAACATCGCCACAGGATACACGCATCAAGTCTCAGGCTTCGCCATCTCCGAGGCGGTTGGAGCCGAGGTCATACTGGTCTCGACTTCAAAGCCGTCCGCGCTCGACCGAATAGGCATGTTGAAGCGCCTCATGGAGAACTACAAGGTCAACCTCGTAGGCGTCATCCTCAACATGACTGATGACCCAGCCACGGAAGCATTCCTGAAGGGCAAGGGCGTGAATGTCCTCGGTTCCATACCGACGATCAAGCAGCTGAAGTACTTCCGCGTGAAGGAGATTGCGGAGGCGCTGGGCGCAGAGGTAATCGTCGGGGACGAGGATGCGATGTACAAGTACGTCGAGGAGGTCACGATTGGCGCGATGACTCCGGAGAGCGCTATAAAGTACATGCGCAGGATTCCGAGAAAGGCGGTCATCACCGGCGGAGACAGATCCGACATCCAGATGGCGGCGCTCTCGACCGACACGTCATGCTTGGTCCTGACTGGTGGTCTTTATCCCGCGAAGACTGTCGTCGCAAGGGCGTACGAGGCTGAGGTCCCGATACTCCTGGCGAGATACGACACGATGACCACGGCGGAACTGATCGAGCACCTCATCGCCAGGATCGACCCGGACGATCAGAGCGAGATCGAGACGATCGCGAAGACCGTGAAGGACCATGTGGACCTGGACCGTATCTGGCAGGACTGGGTGTAGGCGAGCAACGTACCAGAATAGGTCACCCGGTCATCCTTCTAAGGTGACCTCGCTCGTCCCGTCCTCCATTTCCTTCACATTTATCACATGACCCATGAATTCCTTCACGTCCTCGATGTGCGTTATCAGAACGATCTGATGGAATTGCTTTGAGAGCTGGTTTAGGGTCATCATTATGCTCCGCTTTCTCGTTTGGTCTTGAGAGCCGAATATCTCGTCTAGTATCAAGAAGTTGACATTGCTGCCGGCTCGGTCAGCTATCACCCTTGATATCGCGAGTCTCAAGCAGAGGTTGGCCAGGTCGCCTTCCCCTCCGGAGAATCTACTCATGGGGTACTTTACGCCGCCGTCGAATACGTGGATCTCATAATCATCGTCGAGGTCCATCCCGCCGTACCTGGAATCGGTGAGATCGGTGAGCAGAGTTGATGATATCCCGGACAGTGTCGGGATGATTCTCGACATCACGTTTGATCGGAACTCCTTCATCACTGAGCCGAGAACGGTCAGCTGCTCCATGTCCTTCGTCTTCTCCACCATTCCACTCTCGCACGAGATCGTCTCTTCCAGCTGCTCCCTTCGAATCTTAAGCTCTCTCTGATCAAGGCTGATCTCGGCCTCCTTTGTGATGAGCTCATTCCTTCTCAATTCACGCGCCTGCATCGCCTCTTCATATTCGGCAAGAGCCTTCTGGCGCTCATCTTGCTGGTATCCCAGCTCTGCTATCTCTGATTCTATGCTTTCAAGAGCCGATCTCGCCTCTTCGACCTGGGTTCCAATTGCCAGAAGCTCCTCCTCGAGGCCGGG
The DNA here is from genome assembly GCA_050010535.1 of Methanomassiliicoccales archaeon. Classification (GTDB taxonomy): domain Archaea; phylum Thermoplasmatota; class Thermoplasmata; order Methanomassiliicoccales; family JACIVX01; genus JAJRAG01. The sequence goes on from JBEKKT010000019.1 coordinate 44,732, forward strand.
GAGTCGCTGCGATTTGATTCGCAACTCTGTGTATCTATCCTCGACATACTTGAGATCCTGGATTCGGACCTTCGCCGCAGCGAATTCGTTCTCGTCGAACCTCAGATCCTCAAACCCCTCAATCCTCTTTTCAAGCTCGTGTCGTTCATCCGATAGCTTCTCCAGGTTCCGAGAGAGCTGATCGATCGATGCGGTGAGCTGGATCCCTTCCCTCTGCTGCTTCTTCAACTCCTTCTTCCTTTTCTCAAGCGCTTCTCTCTTCAGTCTAAGCCTCTCGAGTTCCTTTTCGACCGAAAGCCTGTCCCCTTCCATCCCTCTCGTTCTCTCTTCTTTATCTTCGATTTCTCCGGAAAGCTTCGCGACAAGGTGTGCGTGATGGTCTCCCAACCGTCTCTCGCAAGTGGGGCATGGGCTTTCCGGACCGAGGTTCTTGATACTCTCCATCTTCGATCTAGTCTCTTCAGTCTCCCCAACGATCCTCCTCATCTCCGATCCGATCCATCCTAATTGCTCTCTAGCCGAGCTCATCTGCTTGTCCGTCTCTTCCAGGTTCTCTTCAACGGTCTTCAGACGGTCCTCGAACCCATCCAAAGGAGCCAGCACTTTCTGCTTCTGCGCGATCTCTGAAGCGATTCCAGACTCCTTCTCCTTGAGCTCCCACAAGTTCCTCTCAAGGTTCTTTCTCTCCTCGTGTCTGCGCATCTGTTTCTCTATTTCCTCCACTTCTCTTGCCAGTGCCAGATATTCCTCATGTCCGTTTTTCAGCGCGTAGATTTCGCCGAGCTTCTCCTTCAGTCCCCGGATCTCGGCCGAGAGGTCTCCGCTTCTGCTCTCGAGATTCCTTATCCTCTCTCTTTTCTCTACGGCTCTCTCGTTGACCCTCCTGTGCTCTTCGTCCCTTCTCAGCGCCAAGTCCCTTCTCTCTCTCGCAACGAACACTCGCCCGTCGAGGGATGCGATTTCCTCTTTCAGGGGCGCGAGATCCTTCTGGGCTAGGTCAATCCTCTCCACGAGAACCCCAATATCTCCGGCAAGAACGTCCTTCTTCTGCCTGCCATCCTCCGTGAGCAGCGACCGAGTGGTCATCTCCAGGCTCTTCTTCATCACTGAGACGTCCCTGTCTATGTCGCTCACTACCTTATCCAGGACGTCGATGTCGAGCATCCGCAGGATTAGCTTCTTCCGTTCGAAAGGTCTGAACGATGAGAGTGCGTTCAGTTCCTTCTGTCTGGCGAAAACCGAGATGAAGAACGCCTTGTGGTCCATACCGAGCCGCCTCGATATCTCCTCGCTCACGGCCTTGTCGCCCCTCGCCTCGGGCTTATCGTTAACGATCAGGGTGGCATCGACCTTCAGGTCCTTGCCCTTCATGGTTCTCTCGAGATGGTAGGAATCGCCTTCGATATCGAACTCGAGCATGACCCTGCACTCCTCGTTCGGCTCCGCGCCCATCCATCTCACTTGCTCTTTTGTCGTGCGAACGATCTCGGCCTCGTTCCCGTACAGCGCCCAAGCGATCGCCTCTATCAAACTGGACTTACCAGCACCGTTCGGCCCCACGATTCCGATGACCCCGTCCGGGAACTCAAGTGCGCACTGGCGGAACTTGCGATAGTTCTTGAGTTCCATGTATCTCAGTCTGATTCTTCCATCCCCCTGCGAAGGTAGTCCAATCCCATCGCGCGGACCCTATTTTTATCCGTATTCTCCACGGGATAGCGCTCGAGGAACGAAGCGAACTCCCTGTCGAGCGAGTCGAGGGCGGTGTTGGTACCCTGAACCGAGACGCCATCCTGGATCAGATCGTACTTGAGCTCGAAGTGCGTCGCCGCTCTGGTCATCTGTTTCATCCAGTTGAAATCAAGCGTCTTGTAGAGTGAGGGCGTGAGGTTCTTTATCCTCATCCGCACGACACTGCCCTCGAGATCGACAGAGTCGATTTCGTCGCCTATTGCGGTCCGGAGGGAGAGTGAGTCCAGACGCATAGCATCTATCGGCACGAGGTCGATCATTTCCCTGGTCGTCAGCGAAACGAAATCCCTTTTGCCCTTATCTAGATCTATAAGCAGGAACCCCTTCTCTTGATGTGCCTCTGCGAAAGACAGTCTCTCGGTCGATCCCGAGTACCAAGCATTCGGAGCAACCTCGCAAGAGCCGTGGTAGTGACCCAAGGCGATGTAGTCCAGGTCTTTTTTCAGGTACGAAGACTGGACGAGGACCTCGTTGAACTCGTTCATCCTGAACACACCAAGTCCGATCACTCCGGCGTGCAGAACACCGACGTTGAACCTCGCATCCCTTGACAGACCAATGGATTGAAGGTTCCTCGTAAGATTATCGCCGTCCGAATGGGGCACTGCATGGACGACGAGGTCTCCCAGATCTACGGATTCGTACGCCCCTTTGTAGACCGGATGCAAGCCCTCGATGTGCTCCAGTATCCTGAAAACGCTGCCGGTTTCCTGGAGTCTCGGGGTGGAGTGGTTGCCGGCGATCACGACGGTCGGTATGCCGGCTTCCGCCATGCGTCTCAGCTGGTCTAGGACAAAGGAGATGGCCCTGTTCGTCGGTCGGACCGAGTCGAACAGGTCTCCGGAATGGACAACGGCGTCTGGTTTGAGATAAATCACACGGTCGACAAATTGCTTGAAGGCGTCAAAGACATCGATCTCTCGCTGGTTCAGACCTGTGCTCTCATCGACCCTGCTGTAGGCCGAATAGCCGATATGGGTGTCGGAGACGTGGGCAATCCTCAAATGAGACCCCCAATGTGATTGAGTAACGTGATGCACTCTGTGAATTGGAAACCGTCACCGGCGCTTAGGTTCCGAGCCACGCGAACTTCTTCCTTCATCACTTCTCTCCGTCGTCCATGGTTCCCTTGCTGAGAATCTCCGCCATCTTGCTGTGCGCTGATGTTGTGACCTTCCACAGAATGTACGCGACTATCGCACCGACCACGACGATCGCTATCAGCGGTAATGATAATGCTTCCACTGTGCAAAAGGGTTGTGCCTAGAATGGCGACAATGTTCGATATGGATCGAAACCTCTTCTCATTTCCTTCTTTTCTTCCCCCAATTTTTCCACAAGAAGATAGAAATCAACCCTCGACTCGGCGAGAGACTCTACTCATACTCATCCCCGACTCGTCGTCGACTCGGCGAGAGACCCGAAACGAGATCCGCACACGGATCCGCACTCGCATGCACACTCGTTTCGAACCCGATTCGAAGATTGTCCTAATTTGCTTGAAGGTTGCATCAAGCATGCCGGAAGCATGCTTGAGGGTTTGCTCGAGAATTGACGTCTCTATGCATTTAGCTTATCTCAAAGACTCGTCGCCGTCATAAAAGCCCACATCTATGTGCGTACCGTCGCAGAAGGGCTTGTTCTTGGACGACCCGCCGCATCGACACAACGTAACTCTATTACGAACCTCATAAGTGCTGCCATCGGACGATTCGACAGTTACTCCGCCCTTCAGCCATATCGGGCCGCTTACCTTGTTCTGAGGATCCTCGATTAGGCTTATTGACTGTTCAAACTCTTTCTCTATTACCTTTCCGGTTCTTTTGTCGTACTCAACTAGTCTTCCTGAGGGGCAGTTGCAAGCTTCTTCAATTGCCAATTCCCTGACCTTCGGGTCATCAGAATGATGGGTAAGTTCCCATGTCCCTCCGCCTCTGTGGCAAAATCTCGCAGCAGAACAAAGCGCAGGAGCATCTTTCAGCCTCAATGTAGGCCCGTTCATAACCTGGGCCTGTTTGTCAAATGGCTCTCCGCTTGCTGTTTCAGTGCCATCAAACCCGACCTTTGCATGTGTGCCATCGCAGAATGGTTTGTCTTTCGACTGCCCGCAGCGACACAGTGCGCACGGCTTGTTGGACGGCATGTCTCTTCCCTTGACCCACTTTTCTGGTTCGCCTTCCTTTCCTATAATTTGTATGTCTATTGGCAAGCCTCCTGAGACCAAATAGGGGCCATCCTTTGTAATCATTATCTTGGCATCTTTCCGCATACGTAAGAAATGTGAGAGAGACATAATATAATACCTGTTGAACGAGGACCGGACCTCCTCAGAGCTGCACTCTCTTGTCGCAAGGTGCCTCTGAATGCATTTCTAGTTTGGTGTTAATGAGGGCGATAGAAAAAAAAAAGGAAATGGGTTTCGGCAGGAAAGCCGATTGAAGCAGAAAGTGCGTTATTGAGCGATTTTCTGTGCCGACCGGCTAGACGTAGTTACAAATCTGGGCGGAGGCGAACGCCCATCCTTGTTGCCGCAAGAGAAGATCGGAGTCTCCTCTGTGGATGGACTATTTGGGTCAGTCGAGCATCAAGGTTTCGATGCAATTCTCATCTGACCCGACCGGTCGACGATCTTAGCCAGGTGAACCAGCGTGGCGAGACCGCGATACTCACAGACCATCCCACTGACAAGGCAGTTGTCGCAGGTGAGATTACGCAGAGTCTCCTCGTCTGCTCCGTAAGCGTCGAAAGTGCAGCCATCTGGGCGCATCGATTCTTTCGTGTTCATGGTGATCGACTGCTCCAGTATTGCTGCGCGTATATATTGTTGACACCGAACGGCGTGACCGGCGGCGTAGGAACAAGTGAGTCGTCTCCCCCCCCACATGATTGCCTCAAGAGCGAATCTATCAAATGCTGAGATTCCCGGATTTATCACGGAAAAAGGTTTATCAGCTGTGTCAGGATAGACCTTGGTGATGCGTCCTGAGCAGCTCCCTCTAGGAAACGGCGAAAGGAAGACGAGGCCGAAGATCAAAGTGGTGGGAGTTGGGGGAGCGGGGTGCAATGCCGTTGCAAGCTCTTGTTTCGAGAGCGTCAGCATTTGTACGGTCGCCGAGCATTTCAAGCGCCTCCGCACTCACAGGACGATACTACTGAGCGAGGAGCAGTTGCTTTTCATGAGGGACACGCCGCTGCAAATGATTGCATCTATCGACTACGACTGGAAGGACCTCGTCAGGGATACTATCGGCGAGGCGGACATGATATTTCTTTTCACTGGTCTCGGTGGGGAGACTGGAAGCTTTGTGACGCCGATCGTGGCTCAGATATGCAGGAAGCTCTGCCGGATGGTCGTCGCCTCAATCGCACTCCCATTCTCTGTCGAGGGGTCGCAGAGGAAGAAGGTGGCGATAGGCGGGCTGTCCCATCTCCTCGGGACGTCCGACATGGCGATAACCTACCCGAACGACTCTCTTCTCAAGATTGCCCCGAATCTTCCGCTCGTGAGCGCCTTCAGCGTGATGGATAGCTTAATGATGATCCCTCCTGCAGAGATAGAGAAAGTGATCACTGTAGAGGGCATCCATGTCCTGCGGACCAGCTTCGCTGGCGCCAAGCACACGAGGTTTGGAATCGGTGTCGGGGAGGGGGACGAAAGGGAGCTAAAGGCAGTGTATGAGGCGTTCAAATCGCCCTGGTTCAATTTCGATCTCTCGAATGTCGGCGTCGCGATGGTCATAGCTTCTGCATCCGATATCGACGAATCGACGGTCCGGAAGGTGGTCGGGGACGTGTCCTATCGCCTGCCGGACTCGAAAGTATTCTACGCTGGAAGGTCGGATCAGTCCCTTGGGGACAAGCTGAGAGTCTCTCTGCTGCTCGGCCAGGCGGGAAATCAGGCATAGTCTCTCTCGGTCAGCATATGTTTGACATGTTCTCTATTCGTCTACCAAGATATCCCTCGGCGCTCCGGCGAATCTCACGAGGGCGCGGGCCTCTAAGAAGTGGAGCTCTCCGGGAATGACAAGGGCGTGGAGGGGTGGTCCCAGGTCCACTGAGACAATGTCCTGCGGATATCCACCGATGATCCGCTCGGTCTCGGAACCTATTCTGGCCCCAGCGCAGACAAGCGTCCGGTTACCGATCAGCCTCTTGCCGATCCTCTGCTCGGCCTCGATCAACCATCGTGTCCCTTCCGCAGCCGTCATGTATCTAGCCTCCTGCTCCTTTATGTCCAGCAGCACCAATGTGTGAAGACCTCTATCTCTGTTGTCGAGTATATTGTCGTACGGACTGGAGGGTTGATAACCCGGCTCGGCGAAAGGCAATGTAACAGTCCTGCCGAACTTATATGGCTGCAGCCCGAAGGCGGTGGCACATGCGGTCTGGATAGATGCGCCATGGATGAGCTTGGTCCGTATGCCGGCCTCGGTCGCTCTCAGTCTGACATCTATGTGGGTCGTGGCCACCATCGGATCTCCAGCGGTCACGAAGGCCACCTTTGACCCTTTCGCTGCCTCTACGACCGCGTCCCCCTCCTCTACGTCTTTTCTGGTGAGGACTGTGACCTCCTTGTTGATCATCTTTTCCAAATCCTGAACTGATGAATCGATCATCTTCGATGTGAAAAACTCCGCGAACACCCGATCGCACCCCTCTAGCGCTTTGAGCGCTCTCAAGCTCATGTCCTCAGGGCCGCCGAGCCCTAAACCAACAAATATCAATTCGCCCAATGCATCACCGTGCGTTCCTGGTGCGTCAGGGTCCCGAGGGATAAAGGGGAATCGATGCGTAAAAAGCTTTTACAGCTCGGAAAGCTGGACAATTCCCTCAAGATCAGAAGGGAGGGCGACATGGTCATCCTTCCCATCCTATTTCCAGTCCTCGAGGACCTAGGCGTCGATCAGCGCTACGATGTCGCAGAGGGGAACTTCGAAGAGAGGAGCTCTCCGGAGGGCGACTACAGGAAGAACGTCAAGATTCCTGGTCAATTGATTAGGTTTCTACCGACATCGTTCGACGTGGTTGGCGATATCGCGATAGTCCGCCTTCCAGAGGAGATGATATCATACAAGATCGCGATCGGAGAGGCACTAGTCTCGACGTTTCCTAGGCTGAGAACGATCGCTATCGACAAGGGAGTAAGAGGGGAAGTGAGGATCAGAGACCTGGAGGTCATCTCGGGGGACGATTCGACCGAGACCGTCCATGTCGAGTACGGCCTTAGGCTGAAGGTCGACCTTCGCAAAGCGTACTTCAACCCGAGACTCGCGTCGGAGCGTCACAGGGTCGCCTCACAAGTGAGGAAGGGAGAGATTATTATCGATATGTTCGCCGGCGTCGGCCCTTTCTCTATGATGATCGCCAAGTACGCCGAGCCCAAGATTGTGTACGCAATCGATCTGAACATGGATGCTGTGGAATACTTGAAGAACAACATTATGTTGAACAGGGTCAAGAACGTCGTACCTATCTTGGGGGACGCGAGAGAGATCCTCCCGACTCTTCCTCGGCCAGACAGGATGATAATGAATCTTCCCCATTCTGCCAGGGAGTTCCTTCCGGACGCTCTTCAGCGGTTAAGGTCTGGCGGAACAATTCATTTCTATTTCGTGTGTGAAAGGTCCTCGGGCAAAGAGACGATATCGGCGGTCGAGTCCCAGGCCCAGGAATTGGGAAAGTCCATAGTCGTATCGAGGATGGAGGAATTGAAGACCTACTCCCCATCATCGAGCGTTTTCTCCGCCGACATTGTTCTTGTCGATGGGGGCTAGCGTTATTCCTTGCTGCCCTTGGTAGTGGCCGCTTCTCTTCTCATAAGAGAGGGACACAGGGCCGCTCATTCTCTCAAATACTATCTGGACGAAACGAGTTCCTATGGGTATCTCTACATGTGAGTCTGACGCGTTGAAGGCGGTAAATGTGAGGGTTCCCCGGAATCCGGCGTCGACCTTTCCAAGACCGACGATGATCCCCTTCCTGATCCATGTCGTTCTGGTCCATAGCTGGCCTGCGATGTCGTCGGGTAACCTGACGAATTCAAGGGTGCCTACGAAGAACATCTTTTGGGGAGGGATCCTCGCGACACCCTCGTTCCACGATGCGCCGCAGCTCGGGACCGAAATCTCGGAGACCCTCAGGTCGTAACCGTTCGGCGTAAGGCAGTCCATGGAGAAGGCGTCTACACCTAGTTTGCCAGATTTGACTAGTTCAAGGATCTCGTGATCAGGTATGATGCACATGCGTGTGTAATGACGTTCACGGTCTAAAAGCGATTCTAATAAGAACCCGCAGAGATCATTCTCGGATCGCGTTCAATGCTATCGCGCACTGTCCAGTCGATATTCCTCCGTCCCCGTTCGGAACGGCGTCGTGTATCGCGAACTCGAAACCCCTGGCCTTGACGAGCTGACCTGTGAGCATTGATATTGTATGATTGTACGAGACTCCACCTGTCAGACCGATCGTCTTAATCCCGACTTTCTCAGCCTCCTCGCTAGCTATGTCCACAAGTCCCGATAGTAGCGTTCCTATGAAGCCGCAAACCATGTCGTCGGTCCTCCCCTTTGTCTGAAGAAGCTGCCCGAACAAAGGCAGTGTCATGATAGTATTGCCTTCCCTCTCTAGATCGAAGTCGTGAATCTCACTACCCATCTTCATATGTCTCTCGAGCTTCATCGCTGGCTCGCCGTCGTAAGTCCGGGTGCGACAGATATCGAAATAGCATGATAGTGCGTCGAGAACCCTTCCAAAGCTAGTTGTCATGGGGCTCTTAGGGAGCATCTTCCTCAGGACGTTCGCGTCCTTTTCGTCGAAGTAGTGGGTCTCTGCCCCGACGAGTTCGGAGATCGCGAAAACGAGCCTCCTGGGATCTCTCACAGCCATCTCACCCCCTAGCATAGGTAATGGCTGCAAACGACCGACCCGCTCGTATCCGCCGAAATCTGCGCGTAGGACCTCTCCTCCCCAGGACGTCCCGTCATCGCCGTATCCCGTACCGTCCAGCGTGAGTGCCAATATCTCATCGATGTGCGCGTCCACCATGAGGGATGCCGCGTGCGCCCAATGGTGCTGGACCTCGATCAAGTCTGACCCCCAGGTCTCTGCAAGCTTTCTCCCCAGCCTCCTTGTCGAATATCCTGGGTGGAGATCGATCCCTATTGCCTGGACGTTGTTTACTCCGAGAAGTTTCCTCTGATAGACGAGAGAGGACTCGAGGAATTCGATGACACCTGCGGAACCGCCATCACCGATGTGCTGCGTCTGGAATATCTTGCCATCATGCCCGACCGCTCCGGTGATGTTCTCCTGCGCCCCCAAGCCGATTGCATTCCCCCTGGACCGAAACTCGATGCCGGAGGGTATGTGCCCTCTCGATTTCCTGAGGAAGTACGTCTTGTCGTCGAAGGCTCTGACGACGGAGTCGTCGCACCTGTTGATGATCTCCCTGTCATGTAGCAGGTGGCACTCGGCTTTGAGCGACATCGCGTCCTCGTCCCTCAGGACCATCGGTTCCCCGGGCACGTTCGCCGAAGTCATTACGAGCGCATCCTCCCTCAGATGATGAAAGAGTATGTGATGCATACCTGTGTAAGGGAGGAAGGCACCTATGTTGCCCAGGCCTGGGGAGATCAGTTCGGTCGTCGCCGAGTCCTCCTTCTTGATGAGTACGACGGGTCTGTGCGGGGAGTTCAGGAGCTTCCTTTCGAAATCTGATGGCTCTCCGTACTGCTCCACCGCGTTCAGATCGCGGAACATGACCGCGAATGGCTTCTCCTTCCTTCCGTACCACTTCCTAAGTCTTGGAAGGGTCTCGAGAGTGCAGCATATGTGCATCCCTCCCCAGCTCTTCGCGACCCCTATGGCGCCGTCTTGCATCATCTCCGCGAATCGTCTTATCGGATCTCCATCGATCCGCTGACCGTTGCAATCGAGAAGATTGTAGCGGGGGCCGCATCTCGGACAGGAGATCGTCTGATGGTGGAACCGCCGGTCGATGGGATTCGCGTACTCTCTTGTGCAGTCCTCGCACATCTCGAACGCTCTCATCGAAGTGCCAGCTCGGTCGTAGGGGAGGTCGTCGATGACGGTGAACCTGGCACCACAATCAGTGCAATTGGTGAAAGGATACATGTACCGTCTGTTGTCTGGATCGAAGACTTCATTTCTGCATCGTTCGCACAGCGCGACGTCGTTCGGAATGGAGACCCCCCTCTGTCCGCTCTGGCTCTGAACGATCCTGAATCCCTGGCTCGTTTTCGTCACAGACCCTTCATGTATCTCGATTCTGTCCAAGCGGGCGAGGGGAGGGAGTTCCGCCCTCAGTCTCCCAATGAACTCCTCGGAGTCTCCGTCGATCTCGATGACAACGTTCGACCCGTTATTCTGGACGAAACCTGAGAGGCCCATAGATGCCGCCAGCCTATAGACTGTCGGTCTGAACCCGACGCCTTGGACGACCCCATATATCACTATTCTCATGCGAACCTGTCCAAGCAGCGGGCATATTTATCTCTTTGGAGTGGGGGGTTTGAACGACAAGCTATTAAGAATGTTAGAAGGATACTGAAGCAAGGGTTGAGCAAATGAGTCTCGTACCTGAGAGTCTGCGCTACACGAAAGATCATGAGTGGGTGAAGTCAGAAGGAGAAACGGCAAGGGTGGGAATAACGGATCACGCTCAGCATGAGCTTACTGACATAGTGTTTGTCGAGTTGCCGAAGATCGGGAAGAAGGTGAAGCAGGGAGAGGTCCTCGGCGTTGTGGAAAGCGTTAAAACGGTCGCGGACGTGTACAGTCCCGTATCTGGCGTGGTAACTGAAGCCAACTCGGATCTCAACGATAACCCACAACTCCTGAACGAGTCTCCTTACGAGAAGGGCTGGTTCGCTCTCATCGGAATGGAAGACCCATCCGAAGTAGCCCGGCTCATGGATGCGACGGCATACAAGAAGATGATGAACGAGTGAGCCGTCGATCTAAAGAACACCGCTATGGCCGATGCCTGAAGGTGTGTCAGAAAGCCTTGAATATCATCCCTTGACAGTCGTTCCTGTATTCTCCAACGAGCCGGGGAGGCTCGAGGCAATCATGACCAGATTTGCCCCAGCTACGTTCGCCCTAGGCTACCACAAGAAACTGGCACGTAAAACAGTCCTCACAGGAAATGAGATGGTGATAGATTTCGGATCCGGCTCAGGAATGGGGGCAAGGTATCTAGCTAAGGAGCTTTCAAAGGGTGACGGACACCTGACCTGCGTCGACATCTCCGGGGTCTGAATCGAGATGACGAAGAAGAGGATCAGGTTCTTTTCTAATATTGACTACAGGCTCGACGATATGTCAATATTGGAGGTCGGCGACAAATTGTACGACGTCGTCGTCTCTTTCGTCCTGTACGAAATGGATACACACGATAGGCCAATCATCGTTAACGAACTCGCCAGGAAATTTGATCCCGGCATACGAATCGTGACAAAGGAGCCGACAAAGAGCCATCATGGCATTGACCCGAACGACATCCGTTTTCTCATGAGCAGCGCCAGTCTGAAGGAGGTTGAAAGCGCTTCCCTCAAAGGTGGATTCGATGCCACACATCTCAAGTGATTTCTCTGCCCTCCACGTGTCTCTAATGGAAGGGTTTTTTTAGCATCTCGCTCCACTATTCGGTGCGGTGTACTGAATGGAGTCCAATATTGAGAAGATAGGAAGAGGACCTCTGGAGGCAGTGAGTGTAATCCCGCCGGGACCGGTCGTGCTCGTCGCGGTTGGAGAGAAGGAGAGGGATGTTCTCGCAGTAGGAATGTTCAACGTTTTCTCGTTCCGGCCTCCGATTGTGGGAATCGCCGTGACCGCATCGAGATACAGCTACAAGCTCCTGGACGAATCTCCCGATTTCTCGATCAACATTCCCGGGAGAGACCTGATCGACAAAGTCAATTGCTGCGGCTCGAAATCCGGCAAGAGCGCGGACAAGTTCAAGGAGTGCGGTCTGACCGCCGTTCCGGGGAAGAGGATCAGATCGCCTTCTGTCGGAGAGTGCTTGATGAACATCGAGTGCAAGAAACTGGAGTATTTCGAGAAGGGCGACCACATCTGGTTCCTGGGGCAGATTGCGCACGCCGAGGTCGCTGCTGACTACGACCACTCAAAGGTCCTTCTGTACCGTGACGGAGAGTTCTGGGGAATAGCTGAGAGCTTGAAGAAAGAGTGACGTCTTCTCATTCTCCCGCAGATTCCAGTGACTTCGAACAGCTGCATTTCCTTCTTTCTGCCGGTATCTTCGGAATCCCGTTTGTGACGAGCCTCCTTATCTTGTCTACGTTTTCCGCCATGGTCTTGATGACGGTCTCCGCGTTGACCGGCTTCTCAGCCCAGACGTCGTAGTCAGTGATCATGGCCAGGCTAACGTAGCACATCTCCTGCTCAATCGCGAGCTGGCACTCGGGTACGAGGGTCATACCGATGATGTCCGCGAAGGTTCGGAACATCCTGCTCTCGGCCCTCGTCGAGAATCTTGGTCCTTCGATACAGACATAGGTGCCTGAGGACTTGATCGGTATCCTGAGCCTCTTTCCCTCCTTAATGAAGACGTCTCTAAGCTCGGGACAGAACGGATCGGCGGCGCTTACGTGCATGGTTTTCGGTCCGTCGTAGAATGTGCAATCCCTCCTCTTTGTGAAGTCTATGAACTGATCGACGACGACGATTTCGCCGGGGTTGAACTTTTCCTGCAGAGAGCCGACCGCGCAAGGTGAGATGACCTTTTCGACTCCCAACTGCTTCAGCGCCCAGATATTGGCGCGATAGTTGACTGCGTGTGGTGGGTAGACGTGCCCTTCTCCATGTCTAGGCAGAAACGCGACGGCTATGCCCGACTGTTTCACAATCTGGATATCCCCGGACGGCTCGCCGAAAGGCGTGGACATCTTGATGACCTCCTCGCAATCCAGCTGCTCAGTGTCATACACCCCCGTCCCGCCGATAATCGCTATCCTCGCTTTGCTCTTGCCCTTCATCCTATGACCTGGTTGAGTAAACGCTTCTCGGATATAGATTTGTTTTAGTGAAGTGTCCCCCCAGGCTATCATCCGATGCGATCAATCGAGCAATGCAAGGGTTTTTCAATTCTCTTTCGTATTGATTCATCTAGGTGGAAGAATGGAATCGAAGATCGAGCTGTCTTCGGCCGATGCAATTAAGACTTACCCGGCATTCCCGGTCGTCCTGGTGGCGATTGGAGATGGGGAGAAGAACGTGATTACGATCGGACTGGTGCAGATATTCTCCTTCAATCCTCTCGTCTTGGGGGTCGGGGTCCATCCGTCGCGCCATAGCTTCAGGATGCTGCAGAACCACCCCGATTTCTCGATCAACATCCCGGGAAAGGATCTGGTGGAGCAGGTGCTGTATTGCGGGACGAAATCGGGAAGGGACACCGACAAGTTCAAGGAGACCAGGCTCACCGCCATCCCAGGAAAGAAGATCAAATCTCCTGTGATAGAAGAGTGCCTGGTCAGTTTCGAGTGCAAGAAATCGAAGATGATCGAGATGGGCGACCGCACCTGGTTTTTCGGAGAGGTCGTTCATGCCGAGGCTGTCAGGGACTACGCTCGTGACAAGGGTCTGCTGTATTGGGCCGGGGAGTTCAGAATGCCAGGCGACGTAGTGAGAAGGCGATAGTCTGGGGATTGCGGCTTTTGACCTTGAGGACTGGCTGCTGAGATGCAAGGGCGCCGAGATAGTGATGGACCATAGCGGGTGTCCCCCGCCGTACGATGATGGGTTCGTGCCGGACATAGGACCGCTATCGTCGCTTGACGCGATCGAGATCGAAGAGCGGCTTGTGGAGACGCTATCCTCCATTTATGGCGTCGAGAAAGAGCGGTTCTCCTTGTCATCTGGCGCTCAGAACGCCAACTTCCTTCTTTTCCACTCTTATCTCGGCCCTAAGGATCTAATTGCAGTCGAGAACCCTACGTTCATGCCGATAAGGAGCGTGGCTGAGTCGATCTGCAGGGTCGAGACCTTCGAGAGAAGTGCTGCGAACGACTTCAGGCCAAAGCGCACGGAGATCGATCGTCTATTGAAAAAAGGACCCAAAGTGATCGTGGTAACGAACCTCCACAATCCGAGCGCGGCGTCCCTTTCGGACCCTGACCTCAAAGGCATTCTTGAAGTCGCGGGCGAGAAAGGTGCGATAGTGCTCTGTGACGAGATTTACAGGAGGATGCAGTACTCGACACCGTCGAGCCCTGTGTGCATGCTGGGCGACAACGGAGTATCCACCTCGGGTCTCACGAAGCTATATGGGCTCGGGGATCTCAGGGTGGGCTGGCTCGTTGGCCCCGAGGAAATATGCAGGAAGGTCGACCTGCTCCGACTGTACAATGTCTACCGCCTTCCGACCCGGTCCGCGGCGATTGCGATAGAGGCTCTGAAGAGGAGAGAATGGTTCCGGGACAGGACGCTGCGGCTTGCGAGCATCAATATCAAGATCCTCAGGGAATGGCTCGAAGAGGAGGATAGGGTGTATTGCCGCCTTCCGGACGGCGGGCTCATGGCGCTCATTTCCCTTCCGAAAGGCATGGACGATCTGCGTCTAGGCGAGGCCTTGATGGACCGGTTCTCGACGTCCGTGTGCCCCGGCCGATACTTTGGCATCGCGAATCATATCAGGGTCACTTTCAGCTGCAGCGCGAAGGATCTCAGAAAGGGCCTGGAGAACATCTCCGCAGCCATCGACACGCTGGTCTAATCATTCCTGCACTGAGGGTAGATCCGCCCTTTTATACGATCCCAGTATCTTGACGAAGGACGCTCTCCTGACGAGGTCAGTAATCGCTCCGCTCACCTCAGGCTCATCGAGATGTCCGTCGATATCGGCATAGAACACGTATTCCCATGCCCTGTCCCTTCTCGGTCTGGATTCAAGCTTCGTCATGTTGACGTTGTGCTCTGCGAAAGCGCCGAGGCAGGCGTACAGAGCCCCGGGGAAGTTCTTCGTCGCGAAGACGATCGAGGTCTTGTCACCTCTGGGATTGATCGCCGCCGCCTTTTCGATGACGAAGAACCTGGTGTAGTTCAGGTGAGAGTTCTGGATGCCCTCTTTCAATATCTTCATGCAGTATTCGTTCGCGGTCCGAGCACTTGCGATCGCTGCCTCGCTCCTGTCCCCTCGCTCTTTGATGATCTTGACGCTCCCGGCGGTATCGTAGGAGGGCACCTTCTCCCATTGCGGATACCTCGAAAGGAAGGTCCTGCACTGTCCGAGGGCCTGGGGATGGCTGTAGATCCTTCTGATGGCCTCGATCTCGGCCTCAGGATGCCCTATTAGGCAATGCTTCACGAGGATGATCACCTCGCCGACGACGGTGAGATCATTCTCGAGCAAGAGGTCGTTCACCCTCGCCACGCTCCCTTCGAGGGAGTTCTCCACCGGAAGGACAGCATGGCTCGCGTCTCCATTGTTCACGCTGACGAAGACGTCCTCGAACTCCGCGCAGGAGAGAGTCCTGATCCCTTCCCCGAAGAACTTGTACACGGCGTCCTCGCTGTAGGCCCCGTGGATGCCTTGGAACGCGATTCTGCGCTCCATGACGGTGCTGTTCATTGCTTTACCCCGAAGAATTCTGAATGTATAGCTCTTGTCGTCCTCTCGAGATCCTTTGAATCGACCGTGAAATGATACGCCACCATCGATGCCCCGGCGGAGATCATACCTACACTAACACCTTCTTTCGAGACTGCCGTGAAGACTCTAGCCGCGACGCCCTTACGGTATCCCAACCCCTCTCCCACGACGCAGAGAAGGGCGATGTCGTCGACCGTCTCTATCCTGTCGATGACATCCCTTTTCAGGTCCACCAAGACCTTTTTCGCCGTTCCGAGGAACTTCTTCTCGATTAGTAGTGCAACGCAAGTTTGCGATGTTGCCGCCGAGTATATATTCACGCCTGCGTCGCTCAACCTCTGCGAGATCTCATACATGACACCGGTCTTGTATCCCGCGCCAGCACCATACGCCTTGATGATCGCAAGGTTCCTCATGCAGGAGATGCTCTTGATTGCGCCGCCCATCTCCACACCACTCGGCTCAATGACCGTCCCCTCCTTATCTGGCTCGAAAACGTTCTTGACCTTGATGATGATGTTCTTCTCCCTGGCGGGTTCAACGGTCCTCGGGTGCAGGACCTTGGCGCCGAAATAGGAGAGCTCGGCGGCCTCGTCGTAGGAGAGGTTCTCGATCGTCACGGCCTCCTTGACGATCTTTGGGTCGACGCTCATGAACCCGTCCACATCTTTCCATATTTCCAGGACCCTTGCATCGATCGCATTCGCGATGACGCTGGCGCTGTAGTCGCTCCCGTTCCTCCCGAATACGGCCACGTGGCCTTCCGGTGTCCTCCCAAAGAACCCCGTCACGACGGGTGTCTCCTGCTTCTCGAACATGGCTCTTGTCTTCGGCTGAATGTTCTTCCTCGTCTCCTTGAGGTCGGCGGTCGCATTTCCATAAGTCCCTTCGGTCGTGATGCCGAGCTCATCCGCATCCACCGGAACGGCGTTGACGCCCATGTCTTGGAGCATTGCGGCGGTGAGAATGACGGAGAATCTCTCTCCGAAGCTCTGGACGAGGTCCATGGTTCTCGGTGTGAGTTCCTCGAGATAGGAAATTCCATACAGCACTTTCTCAAGCTTGGAAAGACGTTCCATCAGACGCGTGATCGCCTGCTGTTTCGTCTCCATGTCTTTCGAAACACCTCCGAGGATTGACACGTGGATGTCCTTGAGCTTCTCGATGAAGTGCTGGACCTCCTCATCCCTTCTCGACTCGGAAACGAATGAGACGATCGAATCCGTAACGCCCTGGACAGCGCTCACCACGACTACCTTTGGCTCGGGATCCGATGCGATGATTCTCCCGACCATCAGCATCGACTCGCTGTTCTTAAGAGAGCTACCCCCGAATTTCAGGACCTTCATCTCTTGCGAATCCTCCTCATGACCTCGAGCGGCGTCTTCCTGACTGCCCTCTCCGCCTCCGCTTTGGAGAGCCCGGCGGCCAGCCCTCTGATTATCGCCTCGTCCTCGCTCAACAGATCCTCAGGCGCATGCGCGTCGGTGTTGACGACCATCCTGGCGCCGGTCTCCATCGCGAGTTTCGCGACGTGCCCGTTCGTGGCAGAGTGTGCGATCCGAGATGTGATCTCGAGCACGATGGCGTTGTCCTTCGCCGCCTGGGCCTCTTCAAGCGTTATGAATCCGGGGTGGGCGAGAACGTCTACGTCCGGGTTGTTGACAGCTGCGCGATTCGTCCCCCCCTCCACAGGCTCGCTGATGGTTTCACCGTGAACGACCACGAGTTCCGCTCCCAATCTCCTGGCCTCAGCCACGACCATATCGATCTTCGAAACGGGGACGTGCGTGATCTCGACCCCGAGGATTGCCTCAATGTCCCATTCTTCTGCGAGGTCGCAGTCCTTTGAGGTCTCCTTGATGACCCTCTCGATCGTGGAAAGCGAGACATGATCGGTGAACGCGATGCCGCTATGTCCTTTGGCAAGAGCTCTTCTGGCGAGCTCGATCGGCAGCAGCTCGCCATCGCTCAACAAAGTGTGAGTGTGAAGGTCGATCCTCATTTTCTCCTCTCTGACAGTTGCCTGAATACTTCCTCCGGTTGAAGTTCGAGGTGCTCCATTAGGACCATCAGATGGTACATCAGGTCCGCCACTTCCCAAGTCTGGGCTTTTCTATCTTCGCCCTTCGCGGAGATCACGACCTCTGCCGCCTCCTCCACGACCTTCTTCAGCAGCTTGTCCTCATCCTGAAACAGGATGTAGGTATAGCTCCCCTCTGTCGGGTGCTTCTTCCGGTCCTCTATGACCCTTCTCAGCTCGGGGATTATCGCTGCAGTGCCAGCGATGTCGCCATAGAGTATCTCTTCGAAGCAGGAGGGTCTGTCGAGGTGGCAGGCGTTCCCGGTCTGCTTCACCCTGACGAGGAGGGCATCGGAATCGCAATCGAGCTGTATCGAGACGATATCCTGCACATCCCCGGAGCTCTCGCCCTTCATCCAGAGCTTCTGCCTGGATCTGCTCCAGAAGTGGGTCTTCCCGGTCTCGAGCATCTTGTTGTACGCCTCCTCGTTCGCGTATGCCATCATCAGTACTTCATTCGTCCTGGCATCCTGAACGATGACAGGTATGAGGCCGTCCTTGTCAAGCTTGAAGGGAAGCGTCATCTCACTCTCACCCCTCTCTCCCGAAGGTAGTCCTTGACGTCGCCAACCGTGTACTTCCCGTAATGGAATATAGACGCCGCGAGCGCCGCCTCCGCGTTCGTCTGGTTGAAGACCTCGTAAATGTGCTCGAGTTTGCCGCAGCCGCCCGATGCTATTACGGGGACATTCACGGCATCGGCGATCGCTGACGTGAGCTTCAAGTCGTACCCGTCCTGAGTCCCATCCGCGTCCATGCTGGTCAGGAGTACTTCCCCAGCACCAAGTTCCTCCGCCTTGATCGCCCATTCGACTGCATCAAGCGATGTCCTTTTCCTTCCGCCGTGCGTATACACGATCCAGGAAGCGTCATCCTTCTTCGCATCGATCGCCACGACGACGCACTGCCTTCCGAAATCCTCCGCACATTCGGAAATCGTCTCGGGATGCTGGACCGCCACCGTATTGATCGAGACCTTGTCCGCTCCTGCATTGAGCGCGTCCCTCACGTCTTTTCTTCCTCCGATACCCCCGCCGACCGTCAAGGGAACGAACAGCCTCTCTGCGGTCTTTTTCACGACGTCCAGGAGTGTCTTCCTTCCTTCGACGCTGGCCGAGATGTCCAGGAACACTATCTCATCGGCCCCTTGTTTCTCATACTCGGTCGCCATGTCCGGTGGATAACCGACACCTTTAAGGTTCTGGAACTTGACGCCCTTGACCACCTTCCCCTCGGTCACGTCGAGGCAGGGGATGATCCTTTTCGCCAGCAGCGCTATTCCCTCCTCATCTTCGGCTTGTCCTTCGTACTGAGCAGGTTCGTGCGCTGGATGACGGCCTTCCTTAATGAGATCCCCAGCGCCTTGAAGCCCGCCTCGACTATATGATGCTCGTCGAACCCTCTCCCGACAATGATGTGCAAAGTGATGCCAGCGGACATCGCGAAGCTTCTGAAGAAGTGTAGACAAAGGTCGTCCGGGCACTCGACGTCCACATAAGGCCTGTCGATCATGTCCACTGCCGCGGTCACTAGCGCGTCGTCCATCGGCACCGTCGCTGACGCGATCCTCTCGATTGGCTGGTCTCCGATCGCCTGGCTCAGTGCGGAACCGAGCACGATCCCGGCGTCTTCGACCACATGGTGTTTATTGTCACCGACCGCTTTCAACTCGAGATCAAAAGAGGCATACTTCACGAGGGTCTCCACCATATGCCTTAGGAATTGGTCCTCGCACTGGACAACGCTTCTTCCGGTGCCGTCGAGTTTTATTGCTATTTCTATGTCGGTCTCCCTCGTCTGTCTTCGCACCTTCGCCTCCCTAGTCCCCATGCATACCGCCCCAGATCTTCTCGGGATTGATGTCCCCCGTGTAGAGCGCCATGCCGACTATCGCGACCTGCGCCCCAAGCTCAGCAAGTAGAAGGATGTCATCCATATTCTTTATTCCGCCAGAGGCCACGACCGGGTGAGGGCAAGACCGAATGAATTTCCCCATCTCCTCTGGATCGATGCCGACGCCCCTTCCCTCTACGTCGACGTTCGTGTGCAGGACGCCAGCCAACGGCACGTCCCGTATATTCTCGAACAGGTCGCCGATCCTCATCAGGGACGATTCTTGCCATCCCTTCAGCTGCACCTTGCCCCCTTTCATATCAATAGCGAGCACGATCCTCCGAGGGTAGTCTGCCGTCACTTCCTTCAGCCATTCCAGCTCTCTGATCGCTCTCGTTCCAAGAACTACCTTGTCCACACCCCATCCGATAAGGTCATCGACGGTCTCCGTCGACCTAATGCCGCCCCCAACTTGGACGGGGATCGAGACCCTCTTGATAATCCTTTCAATCGTCCCGAGGTTCTCGCCCCTGTCAAGTGCTCCGTCCAGATCGACGACGTGCAGGCCAGGCGCCCGGAACTTCTCCCATCTCCTTGCGACTTCAACGGGATCGGGAAGGACCACCTTCTCTGTGCCGGGTTTCCCCCCTACGAGCTGCACTGCCTTGCCGTCCATGATGTCGACTGCGGGCAGGACGATCAGATGCATTCCTCCGCGAACATGACGAAGTTCTCAAGGAATCTCATGCCGGACGCGCTGCTCTTCTCCGGGTGGAACTGGGTCCCGTACGTATTCGCCTTCCTGAATAGCGTAGGGAATCTGGAGTGGTATTCCGTCGTTCCGACAACGACGTCCTCTTCAGGATTGCCGTAATATGAATGTGCGAAGTAGAAGTGCCTGGATTCAATTCCTCGGAATATGTCGTCATCGGTCTCCACGGTGTTCCACCCCATGTGGGGAACTCTCTTACCGCTCAGCCTTACGACCCTTCCGGATATGAAGCCGAGTCCAGGGCTCGAGCCCTCTTCGCTGCCCTCGAACAGGATCTGCGCCCCTATGCATATCCCGAGGCACGGAACGCTAGAATCGAGTCGCTTCACGATGTCCTCTTTGTAAGGAAGGAGTTTCTCCATCGTGCGGCTGAACGCTCCTACGCCGGGGAGCACGACGCACTCCGCATCAATCAGGCCTTTCATCCTGGTCAGGACCTTCACCTTCGCCCCGCAGTTCTCCAAGGCCTTGCGGATGCTGTGAAGGTTCCCGACACCGTAGTCGGCGAGCGAGATGTTCACCGGCACTCCCCAAGCACCTCCGCGAGTTTAGTCAGCAAACGTGCACTCATCTCCGCGGTGCCTATCGTGATCCTGACACAATTCTCCAGCATTCTCAACCTGCCGAAGTCTCTAATGAGGATCCCCTTCTTTGCGAGATCAGAAACGAGCTTCTCGGACGGTATCGGGGACCTGGCGAGAACGAAGTTGGCATCCGAAGGAAATACATCGAATCCAAGCGTCCTTAACCCTTCCGACAGCAGACCTCGGTTCTTCTCAACCATTTGGACAGTCTTCCTGACGTACTCCCTGTCCTTCAATGCGGCGATGGCTACTCTCTCACTCAACAAGTTGAGGCTCAATGGCGTCTTGGCTCTTAGAAGGGTCTGGGCGAGACTCTTGTTCGATACGGCATACCCCACCCTCATTCCCGCCAACCCGTAAGCCTTCGAGAAAGTTCTCGTGACGATAAGGTTGGCGCAATCGTTGACCAGCGGAATGAAGGAGTCCTTGATGAACTCGCCGTAGGCCTCGTCCACGATAATCGGTCTGTCTCTACCCTCGACAATCTCCTTGATATCCTTACTCCTGAACGCGTTCGCCGTTGGATTGTTGGGCGTGCACAGAAGAACAATCTTGCCGTCCGTACTGTTGATTTCGTCCGGGTCCAGCTGAAAGCCTTCCTTCAAGTCCACCTGGATAATCTTTCCAGCGTTCACTTTCACGAAGAATGAGTGGAGGGCGTACGTAGGATAAGGTATGACGACCTTCTCCCCGCACTGAAGGAGCGTCTTGAAGCAAACGTCCAACATCTCGTCCGAGCCGTTGCCAGCCACGAAGTTGTCCGTCTCGAGACCGTAGAACTCGGCTAGGGCCTCCCTCAATGGGTCCGAGTACGTCGTCGGATAGAAGTTGACATCCGTCTCGGCCAATTCCTTGAGCACTCTACTCGCGACTGGATTGGGTCCGAGGAGATTCGCGTTGTTGTCCATCCGGAACGCGTTGATTTTTGGATTGTAATAAAGGGTGGCGCCTCGCATTGACGATCGTATCCATTCCTCGCTCATGTCAAATCCCCTACGGAACCATACGGTCTATCGGGACGATGAGTATGCCAGTGGCGCCAAGGCGCTTCAGCCTGATAACCGAATCGTGAACCTTGTTCTTATCGACCACAACGTGTATCGCCACGATATCGTCCCTGCCCATGATGTTCATTATCGTGGGTCCTGCTATCCCAGGCAAGAACTTCTTGACGTCTTCCAGTGATTTGACTGGAACGTCCGCCATCAGGTATTTCTTGTTCTCTGCATCGGACACGCTCTTGATCGCCGCCACGAGCTCCTGCATCTCGCCCTTCTTCGATTTGACGCTCTTCTTGTTCCCTATGAGCAGTGCTCTCGATTCCACAACGACATCGATCTCCTTGAGGCCGTTAGTCTTGAGGGTGGAACCGCTCGAGACCAGGTCCACTATAAGATCGGCAACGCCTATCCTCGGTGTGACCTCCGCGGCTCCCGAGATTCTCGCAATCTCGACCTTCTTTCCCTTCTTGGCGAAGTACTTCTTTGTCAAGTTTGGGAATGAAGTGGCGACGACCGACCCGTTCCTCACATCCTTGATGGAGTCGATTCCGGAGCTCTCCGGGACCGCCACAGCCAGGTGGCAGTATCCGAAGTTCAGTTCGATCAATGTCGTGACATCCGATCCGGCCTCCAATACGAGGTCCTTTCCAGTGATTCCGAGGTCCACAGCGCCCTGATGCACGAACCGAACGATGTCCTGCGCTCTCAAGAACATGATCGCAAGGTCCCTGTTCTTGATTGCCGCGAACAGCTTTCGGTCTGATCCGTCGTCGATCTCCAGGCCAGCTTGTCTCAGTATCTGGACGGACCTCTCGCTCAACCTCCCTTTGTTCGGCACGGCAAACCTCAGTGTCATGTGTTCACCTGTAGCACTCCTCCACATAATGGGAAATCTCTACTTATACGTATCTGAATCCAGTTACTCATCCAGAAGTCGAAACGTCGTCCTGGAATCAAAAGCTAAGATCGCGTTTCGCGATGTCCCTAATCCGCACTTCCGATCCGACCAACTTGGGAATGGATCCTTTGACGGCGATCTTGTCCCCGATTATGACGATCGCCCCCTCTACCCCTTCTATAGCGCACACTCTATCGAGAGCGCCCATTAACACACCATTATCAGCAGACGTCACCAAGTTTCCGAGATATGTCGCACAGGCGTCGGCAAGGGCAACTTCCTCCGAGACGACGGTCGCTGCGTCCGATATGCCGAACGAGATTGAAGGTCCGACAGTGCCAGATGAAGTGCAAATACCGAATATCGAATTGCGAGGCTCGCACCGGAAGCCAAGATCCTTCACATCCGACTCCCCTGCGTACAACCCGACAGTCACCGGCTCCGAGAGATAGAAGGCGATATCGCCCCCGTTATCTACGATTGCCTGTCTCGCTCCCCTCTTGACCATCGCCCGCACCGCCTCTTCCGCAATAACACCCGCGACCGTCGCCATCGGTCCCACGCCCGCGGGCCTCGACGCATCGCACATTCTCTTTATGATTGGATGGATTCCAGAGGGTGGATCGTAAGGCTCCAGGGTGTTGAGGAAGATTGGGTCGGTCCGTATGAATCTCTTTATCTCCTCACGGGCGTCCAAGATGGCATCCTTGGCGATGTGGACGAACTCCGGCTCGGAGACGATCGTGACGGCCGTCTCGTCCATTTCGAAATGCGTCCTGATTACCATATTCGCAACTTCATTGCGTTCGGAGGGCACGCATCGAGGCAAAGGCCGCATGCAATACACTTGTCGGACTTGAATTGGACCTTGTACGTTCTTTTGTCCATCTCGAATGCGTCGGCCGGGCAGATGGACACGCACATTCCGCAGTGCGTGCAGCGTTCTTCGTCCTTGCTGACGTACTCGTTCAGCTCTTTGACGTCGACTCCTTTCTCCCTAAGGTACTTCACGCCGCTCGCTATCTTCGATGGCTTGCCCTCGATCTCAATCAAGAGGCGCCCGCCTCGTTCGTTGACCTCCGCCCTCAGGATGTTCAGCATGAGGTCAAACTCCTTGACCATTTTGTATGTGATCGGTTCGCGGACTCTTGTGGGCGAGAATCCCAGGAGGTATTTCCTCTTGGCCATCACTTCACCTCCTCCTTCGATACGATCTCGAGTGGACTGAACGTCCGGTCCTCTGGCAATCTCTCGACCGGCTCGGTCAGCAGGAAGTCGCCTTCCTGGACCAGCTGCTTTAGCTTCTCCGCTATCTGCCTGGCCTTATAATAGCTCGACAGAGAGGAGGTCTTCACCTTCTTGCCGAAGAGCTCGATGGTACCGCTCCTCAGTTCTGCGTAGCTGGTCTCTTTCAACGGCTTTCTGTTCCTTGACTGAACCGAGTAATCCAGAACTGGAGCGAATATGTCCTTGTCGCTGATTGAAACGCACTTCATCATCTGCTCGTCAAGGATCGGGATCGGAATGCCAATTCCGACCGCCAGCGAGATCCCGTATCTTCGGAAGTCGAGCGCCCTGATGTACTCGGTGGACATCTCTCTCATGCTTCCTATCACTGCAAGCGTTCTGGAGCTCCTCGTCGGGATACCATTCTTCGTCGGGGTTTTCGTGCTGAACTGCGTCCCCTCCCAGGCGACGTATCCTTTGGCACC
>JBEKKT010000020.1:0-31049 GCA_050010535.1 Methanomassiliicoccales archaeon
TTATCAGAAACTGCACCATATGGTCTCGGGCAAGCTTCACGTGAGGAGCCGCGGGCCGGTGCAGATACTCACGCGGCAGCCGACCGAGGGGCGGTCGAGACAGGGCGGTCTGAGATTCGGCGAGATGGAGAGGGACTGCCTGATAGGGCACGGAGCGGCGATGGTCATAAAGGACCGGCTGCTAGATGAGTCCGACGGTACATTCCAGTACGTCTGTGGGAACCCCAACTGCGGTCACATAGCGATGATGGACAGACGTGGGGCTCTGAGGTGCCCTGTCTGCGGTAACAACACGAACGTCAACCTCGTGCAGACCTCGTACGCGTTCAAACTGTTGCTGGACGAACTGCTATCGCTTGGCGTCGCCGTGCGCCTACAATTGGAGGACTTGCGATGATGCGAGGCGTTTCGAAGAGGATAGGATCGGTCAGGTTTGCATGCGTGTCGCCTGACGAGGTCAGGAGGATGTCGGCCACGAAGATCATCACCGCCGACACATATGACGACGACGGTTTCCCGATCGACATGGGCCTGATGGACCCGCACCTGGGAGTGATAGAACCGGGACTGAGGTGCAAGACCTGCGGACACAAGGTCGACGAGTGCCCGGGTCACTTCGGCCATATCGATCTCGCGATGCCGGTTGTACACGTAGGCTTCGTCAAAGAGATCAAGAAGCTTCTGCAGTCGACTTGCCGGTCCTGCGGCCGTCTCCTTCTCACAGAGGAGCAGGCGAAGGAGTACAAGGAGGTGATGGAGAGGGTCGAGGAGATGGGTGGAGACACAATGGACGTCCGCCTCGTCTCCAAGGAGACCGCGAAGGACGCGGCGTCGAGACCGGTCTGCCCGCACTGCGGCGCGGAGCAAATGAAGATCACATTGGATAAGCCCACGACTTTCAGGGAGGACGGCCACAAGCTCACCCCCAAGGAAGTCAGGGAGCGATTGGAGAGGATACCGGACGAGGACCTGGTGCCCCTCGGAATAGATCCGAAGGCGTGCAGGCCCGAGTGGATGGTTCTGACGGCATTGCCGGTTCCGCCGGTTACCGTCCGACCGTCGATAACCCTCGAGTCCGGGGACAGGTCAGAGGATGACCTGACCCACAAGCTCGTGGATGTTCTGAGGATTAACCAGAGACTGAGGGAGAACAGGGACGCCGGCGCTCCGCAGCTGATCGTCGAGGACCTTTGGGAGCTGCTACAGTATCACGTGACGACCTACTTCGACAACCAGACCTCTGGTATACCGCCTGCGAGGCATAGGTCCGGAAGGCCGCTGAAGACGCTCGTCCAGAGGCTGAAGGGCAAGGAAGGCAGGTTCAGGTCGAACCTGTCCGGCAAGAGGGTCAATTTCTCAGCAAGGACGGTCATCTCCCCGGACCCCGGGTTGTCGATCAACGAGGTCGGCATTCCGTACGAGGCCGCGAGGGAGCTGACCCTGCCGGTCTATGTCACCAAGAGCAACATGGAGATTCTGAAGGAGATGGTGAAGCGCGGTCCGAACCCGGCCGGAGAGAAATACATGCCAGGAGTCAACTACGTCATACGCCCGGACGGCAGGAGGATCAGGGTCACGGAGAAAAACGCCGAGAGCGTCGCCGAGACAGTGGAGATTGGCTTCATAGTCGAGAGACACCTGATGGACAATGACATAGTCCTTTTCAACAGGCAGCCCTCGCTGCACAGAATGTCGATGATGGCGCACAGCGTCAGGGTCATGCCATGGAAGACGTTCCGGCTGAACCTGTGCGTCTGTCCACCATACAACGCAGACTTCGACGGAGACGAGATGAACCTGCACGTTCTGCAAAGCGACGAGGCCAGGGCCGAGGCGCTTATCCTTATGAAGGTACAAGAGCACATCCTTTCCCCTAGGTTCGGCGGGCCGGTCATCGGAGCAATACACGACCACATCACTGGATGTTTCCTCCTGACCCACAGGGATTCCAAGTTCACCAGGGGCGAGACGCTTTTCATGCTGTCTAGGGTCAAGCACCGGGAGTTGCCGGACCCCATCGAGGTCAACGGGGTGAGATACTGGACCGGCAAACAGCTCTTCTCTCTCGTACTCCCAGAGGATCTCAGGATTACATTTAGAGCATCGATCTGTAGGAAGTGCCCTGAGTGCCAGAAGGATAAGTGCGATCTCGACGCCTACGTCCGCATTAGGAACGGCGAGCTCGTCTGCGGCACAATCGACGAGAAGGCGATTGGGGCCTTCAAGGGCAAGATCATCGACAAGCTGGCTAGGGACTACGGTTCGGAGGCGGCGAAGAACGTCATCGACAACCTCACCCGCCTGGCGATCGGAGCGATCATGGTTAGGGGCTTCACGACCGGCATCGATGACGAGGACATACCGGAGGAGGCGAGGCGCCAGATCGAGGACGTCTTGCAGGACGCAGCTAAGAGGGTCGACGATCTCGTGGCGGCGTACCGGGAGGGCATACTGGAGCAGCTGCCGGGGAGATCGCTCGAAGAGACGCTGGAAGTCGAGGTGATGAAGGTGCTCGGACGGGCAAGGGATGAAGCCGGTCAGATCGCAGGTCGCCACCTGGGTCTGGAGAACTCGGCCGTTATCATGGCCCGGTCCGGCGCGAGAGGCTCGATGCTTAACCTGAGTCAAATGGCGGGCTGCATCGGGCAGCAAGCCGTAAGAGGGGAGCGACTGTCGAGAGGTTACTGGAATAGGACGCTGCCGCACTTCCGAAAGGGTGACCTGGGGGCTCAGGCGAGAGGGTTCGTCACGAACTCTTACAAGAGCGGACTGACGCCGACCGAGTTCTTCTTCCATAGCATGGGAGGTCGCGAAGGTCTGGTCGACACTGCGGTCAGAACATCAAGGTCCGGTTACATGCAGCGCAGGCTGATCAACGCCCTGGAGGATTTGAAGCTCAAGCAGGACGGCACTGTTAGGAACACCGCAGACATGGTCGTTCAGTTCAAGTACGGCGAGGACGGCGTCGACCCGTGCAGGAGCGTCCAGGGGGACGCGGTCGACGTCGACGATCTGCTCGTGGAGGTCCTCGGGGACGAGGCGGAGCTACTCGCGAAGATCGAGGAGAAGAAGCTGTCGGGCTACGCGACGATCGAGAAAGACCTAATGGAGACGGAAGACGAGGAGGAGCTCGAGGAGCCCGAGTTCGAGGGCGGAGGTGATGAGTAGATGGCGCGGAAAGACACGATGAACGCCCTCATGAAAAGGGGTCTGAGCGAGAAAACGGTCACGAAGCTTCTGAGCAGATTCGGCACGATCACCGAGATATCCAGCGCTAGCGCGGAGGCGATGAAATCCCTGGGCTTTTCGAAGAGCGAAGCGGAAGAGATACTGACGAAGATCGGAGGGAAGTCTAAGAAGGCCTCGAAGAAAGTCTCGAAGAAGGAAGAGGCGGCGCCCCCGAAGCCGAAGTTGGAGCTCTACGTCCCGGTTAAGTCGAAGCCCATGACCGAGATTGAGACGAAGATGTTCAAGCTCGCTCAAGATCTGAAGCTGAAGGTCCCGATGCAGGTCATATCCGAGATTGCGAGTCGCATCGAGGGGATCGATGTTCCCCAGGCGACCTTGAAGAAGATACTCATGAAGGCCCACGAGCGCTACGAAGCGCATATGATGGACCCGAATGAGTCTTCTGGGATACTCGCGGCACAGAGTATCGGGGAGCCGGGCACGCAGATGACGATGCGTACTTTCCACTACGCAGGTGTCGCAGAGATCAATGTCACGCTCGGTCTTCCTAGATTAATCGAGATCGTCGATGCGAGGCGAGTGCCGAGCACGCCGATGATGACGGTTCACATCGACCCGAAGGTCCGCGGGGACATCGACAGGGTCAGGAAGATCGCCTCCGAGATTGAGGCCACCACCCTCCTCGACATCGCGGACATCGAGACGGACATAGTCAACATGAAGGTTATCGTGCACCCTAACGACAGGAAGATGTCGCAGAAGGGCATCACGCTCGACGACGTATACAAGAGGATCACGAAGCTCCGCGGGCTGAAGGGTCTGGTCACGATGGGCTACGGAACGCTCGTCATCGCATCGGACGAGCCTTCCTTCAAGAAGCTCCAGGTGATCGTCGACTCGGTCAGGGACTGTAAGATCAAGGGGATCGACAACATAAAGAGGGCGATCATTCGGAAGAGCGGCGACGAGCATGTCGTCTACACGGAGGGGTCGAACCTCCAGAAGGTGCTCGAGATCGACCAGGTCGACAAGACCCGCACCACGACCAATGCCGTGCAGGAGATTTACGAGGTGCTTGGCGTCGAGGCCGCGAGGAACGCGATCATAAACGAGGCGTCAAGGACGCTAGAAGAGCAGGGTTTGACCGTCGACATCAGGCACATCATGCTTGTTGCCGACCTCATGACAAACGACGGGGACGTGAAGGCGATCGGAAGGCACGGTATATCGGGAAGGAAGTCGAGCGTGCTCGCTCGTGCCGCGTTTGAGATTACCGCTACTCACTTGTTGCACGCAGCGATCACCGGAGAGGTGGATCACCTCGATGGCGTTGCAGAAAATATTATAGTGGGACAACCGGTTACACTCGGGACAGGAGCCGTGAATCTGGTCTACACACCTGTTCGCAGGGGGGAAGAGAATGGTTGATTTGGGAAGGGCTTTGAAAGCAGCCGTTTCTACCGGCAAGGTGGTATTCGGCGTTCAACAGACAGAGAAGGCCGTGAGGAATGGCGAGGCAAAGCTGGTGATACTCTCCCAGAACTGCCCTAGCGATTTCCTTATTACGACGGCTCACGGAGTGAAGACGCACAGGTACGAAGGAACGAACATGGAGCTAGGAGCGCTGTGTGGGAAACCGTTCTCGGTGTCGGCACTAGCCGTGATCGAAAAGGGCTCTTCCAATATACTCTCATTGTGATAGCATGCCAGACATTACATTTACAGAGGAAACCCTGCGCTATATCTCCCTGTTCGAGAACATTACCAGAACGCACGTGAGGGACTGCCTCGAGACCGAGGACAAGCTAGTTTTTGTGGTCGACCCGGGGCAGGCGAACAGGGCGGTCGGCAAGGGAGGCGAGAATGTCATCAGGATGAAAAACACGACCGGGAAGAACATCCAGGTGATCGAATACTCCGACGAACCCGAGGAATTCATCAGGAACGTGTTCTACAGCTATGATGTGCAGAACGTTGTGATCGAGAACCGAGGCAACATAGTCCACGCCACAGTGACAGTCGACCCTAAAGTCAAGGGAAGGGCGATCGGCAAGAACGGAAGGAACCTGAAGATCGCTAGGGATATCGTGAACAGACATCACAACGTCCAGAGCATCAGTGTCGCTTAGTTTTGCTTCCTAGCTGCTCCCTCTCGACCTCCAGTCGGTCGGCGGTCGGATACTCTTCGACGAGATAGCTGTCGTATGGCAGGTTCCCTGCTATCTCCTCAAGAACCCACGGGGCTACCTCGACCCTTCTCTTCTCCAGATCGAAATGGACGAGCTTCTTGGGCACCTGGAATTCGTTCAACAGCGTGTCGATGACCTTGCACGAGTTCCTTGTCTCGATCACACCCTTGAGAAACGTGCCGTCTTCTGTGATTACGTCACTATGTCTCGCGACATTCCTCGCGCGTCGCATTATCCTCCTTCTAAGCTGGATGCTGTCCTTGAAGCTCGATGAACAGTAGTGGATTGGAATCGAGAGATTGAGATTCAGCATGTTGACTGCCAACTCCTGGCTGCCCTTTACCGCTGAAGATATTTCGTTCTTCACATCAAATCCTCTCGATCTCAATCTCCGCCAATTCGTCTCAGAGAATTCCAGTTCGTTGATGTTCACGAAGTCCATGCCAATAGTATCTGCATAGTCGATTACAGCAACGAGATCCTCTCGACAATTCGGGATAGCCGGTATCTCCATACCCATATTCATGCCGCTTCTTGCGGAAGCTTCCCTTAGGTTGGTCTGCTCGAGCTTGTTCCACAGGTGAATCGGAGGATGGATCCTCAGTTCGTCAAGACCCGCCATCTCCAGTCTTCTGTAGGCATCCAAGCGTATCGAGGAGGTGTAGAGGTGGATGTGGTGCTTGTCTCCAAAGGTTGATTTGAGGAGGGCTATGTACTTTAGTGTCCGGTCCAGCGCTGTTATCGGGTCGCCACCCGTCATGCCCGTGCCTTGCGCATCAATCGAACGGGCTTCACTCAGAATGTCCTCGTCGTTCCGAACCTTCCGTTCATCTGCGTATGTCGTCTCCCTTCCCTTCTTCTTGACGGAAAGTGGGCAATAGAAACATCCGGTCTCGCATTTCCCAGTGATGAGGAGGACCATCTTCGCGCCTTTTCTGCAGAGCACACAGCCAGTGGGAAGTCGGCCTGTATACTTGGATCCCGCCTCGATCGACCTCACATTCATCCGGGGAATCGGAGGCGGACCGCCCATTTAAGCTTATCCTAATCTGAGTTCTGAAAAGTCACTGCCCCGGCGCCTCATTTCACTTCTTCAATGACCTAAGTGAACTACCGTATGACTTTATCAGTCTCCGAGTAGATTATGCGATGGCAGTGATTCGGAGGAGTGGATATGAGGAGCAGAACACATCTCATACTGGCGCTCGATGAGACCAGGGAGGAAAAGGCACTTTCCGTCGCAGAGCAGGTGAGGGACTTCACGGACGCTGTCAAGATAAACTGGCCCCTCGTGCTGTCGACATCACCAGGGATCATAACGAGAATTTCCAAGCTATCCGATGTCATTTGCGACTTCAAGGTAGCAGATATCCCTAACACTAACAGGCTCATCGTCCAGCAAGCTGTCGCTCTCGGAGCTTCTGGGGTCATCGTTCACGGCTTCACCGGTCGTGACTCGGTGAAGGCGGCGGTAGAGGCCGCTCGCGGTGCTGAGGTGTTCGTTGTAACCGAGATGAGCCATCCAGGTGGCGAGGAATTCACCGCGCCTGTCGGGGAGAGACTGGCCGCGCTCGCCGTGGATTGTGGCGCTTCCGGGGTCATAGCTCCGGCAACGAGGCCGGAGAGGATCAAGATCATCAGGCGCATTGTCGGTAGGCTGAAGATTCTGTCACCGGGGGTTGGAGCGCAGGGAGGAAGCGCGGCGGACGCGATAGTGAACGGCGCCGACTCGGTGATCGTCGGTCGTTCGATATACAACGCGCAGAACCCTCGTGATGCGGCAAGGGAAGTAAGCGAACAGATTGCGAGATCCCTTAGCGCATCACAAAAGAGGGTAGCCTGAAATCGACCCAGACACCCTATTTTCCGAGGGCCGATTGTGGACAATTATTTATAGTGGCTCCGTTATCGACTTGGCACGATTCTGCCGAGGAGACTCTGAGATGGGAGGGACAGAGGGAGGAGCGACACAACTTCCCGTGAAGGACCGTTTGCGCAGCGTCGGCAACTTGGGAAGTCGCCTCAGGGATTCATGGTTTGGGGCCAACTGGCATACGTTGTTCGTTCTGGCCATGATAGTTTTCCTTGCCTTCTTCATCAGAAGCTACTTCGTCTACTCAGCCTCGGTCGATAACGGGTTCCTCGTGTCCGGTGGTTCCGATTCGTACTACCACATGAGGGTCATCGACGTGGTGACTAGCACGGGTCAGCATCTCGTCTATGATCCGTTACTCAACTATCCAATGGGGATAAGGAACGAAAGGCCGCCACTCTATGACTGGTCGGTAGCGGTCGTCGGCATGTTCGTGTCCTCCGTAACCGGCATTGCCACGTCGACCGCCGTGGGTTATTCCCTCGTGCTTTCCACAGCGGTCTGGGGAGCGCTCACCGTCATACCCGTATATCTTTTGGCACGCAAGGCGTTCGGGAACAGAGCTGGAATAGTCGCAGCCCTGCTTTTGGCCATCATGGCCGGCGACATCGAAAGAAGTGTGATGACTGATGCAGATCACGACTCAATGGTTTTGTTCTTTGCCGTCTGGAGTTTCTACTTCCTGCTAATGGCGCTTATGTCTATAAAAGGGGACAAATGGGTCGCGAGTTGGAAGAACAGAAAAGCCATCAACACGGGCCTGGTTTCGTACGTCAGAGCCAATGGGACATCAGCGATTTACGCTGCTCTAGCCGGAGTTTCATTAGCCGCGATTGCGATGATATGGACAGGGTACACCTATCTCCTCATAGTTGTTCTTGCATATTTTCTAGTTCAGATTCTTGTCAACAGGTTCCGGAATGCGGATTCGATGGGGGTGGTCATGGTAGTCGGAATCATGTTGTCAGTAGCGTTTATTATCATGGCACCACTTTACTATCAAATGGACTACTGGCACACTTGGTTCGACGTGCCTGTGTACCTGTTTCTGTTGGCCATGGTGGTCGGAGGCATACTCGTAGTGACGAGGGACTATCCGTGGTCGCTGGTCATGCCATCATTAATAATTCTGGCATCAATCGCCCTTCTCTTCCTTTCGATGTTCTTCCCGAACATCTTCGAGGCAGTAATCACTGGTCAGGGCTATCTCGTTAAGAGCAAGCTCTACTCCACGATATCTGAAGCTCAGGCGCCTGAGTTCTCAACGCTCGCCCTCTCCTTCGGAGTCGTGACATTCTGGCTCTCCTTCGTAGGCGTCGTCTGGGCGGCAATGAAAGTGCCGAAGAATCCCAGCCCCTACCTGATATTCGTTGTGATATGGACCGGGGTATCCATGTTCATGGCCGTATCCGCCGCGAGATTCATGTTCAACGCCGCTCCCGCCTTCGCGATCACTGCAGGCTGGATCATCGCCCTAATTGTCGAGAAGCTTCGGTTCGGGGATGTATTCAAGGTGTTCACAGGCGTTAAAGGAAGCCCGCTGACCGTACTGAGAAAGGGTGTCAAGATACGGCATGTTTTCGGTGCGCTCTTCCTTGTTTTCCTCATCCTCTTACCAAATGCTTGGAATGCCGTGGACGCCGCGATACCGTCCGAACTGAAGCTAGGCTACGATATGCAGGTGTACGATCTCATGAAGGGGGTTGCCAAACCGCCGGGATACGACGAGAAGAATGGCACGAACTGGTACTTTGGCGGGTTCGCCTACGACCTTCCTATGCCGACCAATTATTGGCCTGCCGCCTGGCAATGGTTCAGTCAGCAGGACAGCCAATTGAATCCGGTCGCCAGACCCGCCTTCGTTTCGTGGTGGGATTACGGTTTCGAGGCGGCGCAGCAAGGAAAGCACCCAACTGTCGCTGATAACTTCCAGAACGGGTATCAATTTGCAGCGAGCGTGATCACCTGCCAGAGCGAGCAGGAAGCCATCGCCCTCTTCATCGTCAGGACCCTCGAGAAGACCGGCGTTGCGAACGATTCGATAGCCCAAGTTCTAAGAGACCATGGCGTCGACTATCCGAAGCTCCGGGACATCATGGAGAACCCCTCTAGATATGTCGAGATAGTGAAGAATAACCCAGACATCTACGGGCCGTACGAGTCGGATCTAAGTGCAGCGAACGCGAAGTACGCTGCCGCTAGGGTCGAGCTGTCGAAGATCGGGACGGATGGATTGGTCGACCTGTACCACGATCTTCGCGAAATGACTGGGATCGATATCGGGTACTTCGCAATAGACACTAGGTTATTCCCGTTCTCCGCGACGGGCGGAAACATTTTCTATGCCCCTGCGAAACTCGGTGACCGCAGAATCGGGCAGTCAAACGATCCGATTGATTTCCTGGTGACGAAGGCCGTGGACAGTCAAGGCAATGAATATGACCTCGCGAACGTGACCTCGGATATGAACATAACGGGTTATGTGTACGTTTACGAGGACATGTTCTACAACTCATTGCTCTACCGGGCCTTCATGGGATACGGACCGAGCGATATCGGTTACACCTCACAGGGATTACCAGGCATATCAGGTTCACTTGCGAGCCTTCCCGCCATGCAGTGTTGGAACATGACCCACTTTAGGATGGTCTATCGGACGGCATACTACAATCCCTTTCCTCAGGATCAGGTGAGCAACCACACTGATGCCTGGAGGGCGATTAGCTATGACGACGCTCTTGCGCTCAACGCTCAAATCAGCGCAGGAGAGGCTACCGGGACAATCGACGCATCATCCTCCGCTTTGGAGCAGGGAGTAGTATTCGCCCAATATTATGATGGTGCTGTAATAAACGGCACCGTGCGGACCGAGGGCGGGCAACCTTATCCGAACATCTGGGTCACCGTGCTTGACGAGTATGGCATACCTCACGACACTGTGAAAACCGACAACGAAGGCAGGTACAGTGTTATCGCCCCGTTCGGCATGGTTGATTTAGTTTACTCTTACGGAGCGCTCGATCTCCGCACGCAGGTTGGGACCGAGATATCGAGTAAGACCCTGAATATCACATATGCCCAGGCGATGAGGCAGGAAGATTTCCTTATCAACGGTGACGTGGTACTTCCGGGTAGCAGTCTGAGCGGCAAGATATATTGGGACAATGTCGGGAATGGAACATTCACTGCCGGGGACGATTTGATCCAGGGTGCCTCAGCGATCTTGGAGAATGAGTCGATGGGATTCACACAACAGGCTGAGACTAATGTGAGCGGATACAGTTTCGTGGATCTGCCAGCAGTTGATGCCGATTTGTTTGGCTCCTACAACGGCCACGAGTTCGGAAGAACTCAGCAAGTGCTGCAACCTGAGGGGAACACGACTGTCGACATAGGCGTGAAACCGGCCGCTCTCAATGTCACCATCGTCACATCTTCCGGGGCTCCCGTGTCAGGGTTGGAATTGGCATTGACGGATATGGTTAGCGGGACTGTCAACAGTACAACGACGAACTCTAGCGGTATGTGCAGCTTCGAGAAGCTGCTGCCTGGCAACTACTCCCTAGAAGTGGTGAACTCGAGTCTTAGTATCGGCTCGCAGCTCTTCAGCGTTACAGAAGGCGCGGAACTGCAGAAGCAGATCACGGTCTATGCCGCCTTCTCATTGTCGGGGCGCGTGACGCTAGACATGCAAGTCGTGGCGAATGCCACGATAGGTCTGACTTTCGGCCAGACAAGGGAATGGACAACGACGGACGATGGCGGCCGGTTCGCGGTCACGCTTCCGGAAGGCGACTATACCGTCTACTGCCTCGTGGTCAAGGGCGGAAAAGAGTACGTTGCCTTATCGAAGGTGGAAGGGACAGCTGGCGTCAGAAACATAGATCTCGCGCTGCAGCCCGGGAACATAGTCTCCGGAACCGTCGTGGAAGGCACGGACCGGGTCGCTAACTCCACGGTGATTTTGGAGTCCAGGGTTAGCGGAGCGCTCATAAACGTTGTGACGAGTTCGACAGGCCAGTTCAGGGTCGTGGTTCCTGCCGATACGTACTTCATTTATGCAAATGGCACTGCCAAGGCATTTTGGGATGATGTGATCGTCACTTCGTCAGAAGTTCTCAACATAGGGCTGTCGAACTCCGTGACCATCTCGGGACAGGTCTGGTTCGACTCGAACTTCAACGGAGC
The DNA here is from genome assembly GCA_050010535.1 of Methanomassiliicoccales archaeon. Taxonomy (GTDB): domain Archaea; phylum Thermoplasmatota; class Thermoplasmata; order Methanomassiliicoccales; family JACIVX01; genus JAJRAG01. The sequence continues at coordinate 11,440 of JBEKKT010000020.1, forward strand.
GAGAGACCAAGGCGAAGGCGTTTCGAACGTTTCTCTCACTGTCTCGGATCGGGACGCGAGGGCGGTGACGTTCAGGACGGATAGCCAGGGCAATTTCCAATTACTTGTTCCTTCGGCCAAGAGCTATTCGTTGGGCGTGGTCATTGATGGATACGTTCCGAAGACGTTCAACTATACGAACATGGTCTCGTCGGTTACGGAGAACATCGAACTCGTTCCTATGAACAGAACTACGATCGGAAGTGTGGTGCTTGGGACGAGCCCTCTTGCGGGCATCATCGTAACCTTCCAGGCGACTAGCGGCGGAGCGATAACGGAATCGGTCGTGACTGGTCCCTCAGGTCTCTTTTCCTTGCAGCTGAGGCCCGGACAATACCAGGTGTTGGTCGATCAGAACGTGACCGCTGGGAGCAATGCCACGATATATCAGTACTCATCATCAATGAACATCGCAATCGGTCAGGATCCATCCCCGCTAAGCATCGGGGTCATTGGGAGGACCAGGGTCTTTGGGCATCTGTTGCCGGAGAGAGGTCTCACTGCCACTATCACTTTCACTGGACCCGAGAATCGCATGCTTACCCTCTCGACCTCATCTTTCGATTTGTATCTCATGCCTGGCAACTACACGATCTACGTGTTATATAGCGGCCTTACGTCTAAGTTCGCGTTCTTGGGAGCGGAGGAAATCATTGAAGGATCCTCCCCGCTGGATATCACCACAGAGCAAGCCTACTCTACCTCTGGCACTATCGAGTTTGCTGGTTCGCCCCTCATATCCGTGGTGCCAGTTACCATAAGCAAGCCGACAGGGGGCACGATCACCATCAACTCGACCATTGTCGGCTCCTTTGAGGCGGTGCTTCCAGCAGGTGCTTACAACATCTCTGTCGACTATCACACCACGACTCACATTGCACTGCAGGAACGGTATGTTAGATACACGGCGAACGATACGATAATGGTCCCTTTGACCGTGCGGGAGTCCCTGGGACTCGAACGAACACTCGACAACTCGACCGTTTCTGGCTCGATTGTTGGGGCCGACGGGACGCCGGTCAGTGCAGTCCTCGAGATTATTTCTGATGGCGAGACATCGATCAATTCCACTGTCGTGTCTGGTCTGGGGAGTTACGTGGCATCCTTGGCCCCCGGCGATTATGTCTTCTATGTAAGGGAAACCGGCGGGATGGGTGTTTATTTCGCTAGGTTGGAAGTGGAGCCTTACTCTAATATGACCCTGAACATCACTCTCATGCCGGGTATGAGGATGGCGGGGGTAACTCTGAACGGCGGCGTTCCTGGTCCGGCATCATTGGACTTCTCAGGTCTGGCCCACAAGACGATATCGAGTGCTTCGGATGGATCGTACGAGATAGTCCTTCCCGCGGGTGACTATAGCATCTGGTGCAACGCTTCTGTGGTGGAGAAAAGCGTGCCTGTCCAGTACAAGTCGCTTACAAACATCACTCTGACATCTGATCTGAACAGAATCCTGTCCCTCGACAAGGTCACCGTACATGGAGTTGACATTCAATGGGACTCCAGGGAAAAGATGACGCTGAGCCCCGGAGAGACAGCGACATACAACCTAAGGATCATCAACACAGGAAACGTCCCGGATGTCTTCCGGCTGCAGTTGGAGGCCGGAACTTGGGCCGTCAACTTCTCACAGAGCGAGGTCGCTATCGGCTTCGGCCAAGAAAACTCGCAGCTTGTGACGGTGTACCTGACGGCCCCGTCGAATGCCAAGGTCGCCCACGCTGGACAGATGATTTCGGTCGTCTCAGCATCGGACTCAACCATCAAGAAGAGCGTCATGCTCGATGCAACGATCCTCCCGGTATACTCCGTCTCCCTGGTATTCACGAAACCTGTCCTGACCACTGGAGCTAACTACACTTCCGTACTGACGTTGGATAATACCGGCAACGCGGACGACACGTATAACGTCACAATCGCGAACAAAGACTATCTCGCCACCTTGGGTTGGGACGCACAGTTGGGAACTAGCGCGGGTGCGTATGTGGACAATCTCACGGCGTCGGTGTCCTCCGGACTAACACAGGACTTGAATCTGAAACTGACGCCGACCAGGACGAATCCAGATCCCAGCGTCCAGGCTAACGTTGTTGCAATGTCTCAGAATTCACCCAATACTTACTCAGTACTTGATTTGAAGCCGACGATGCCAAAGATCGGAATTCCCTCGAGTGGAGTGACGGTGAGCGGTCAGGATGTCTCAGTCGAACCTGGGAAGGTGCCTGTCGAGACGATAGTCCTCGCGGGAATGTGCATTGCATCGTTCGCGGTGTTGATTCTGCTCTCTCTTCAAAGGGGGTTGTTCAGACGAAGAAAACGCTGATCTCCCTGATCGCGATCCTTTCGCTGACCGCGATCATCCTCGTCGCCTACCCCGTATCTGCCGTGGAAGGAGGACCGATCTACGTATCGATCGAAGGCAGGAACGTCGTCGCCACCGGGGAAACGTGGCAGTACGTCGTAACGGTCATTGGAGGTCCCGGTGTCCAAACTGGAGGCAATTTCAGCTACACGGCCGAACTTGTAGGGCTGAATGTCACCGATTCTCTCGTCGATCCGTCGAGCGGAGTCTCTTCCAGCGGTGTGTTCAACATGAGTGTCACTCTGCCGCCCCTGCCTCAGGACGTGACGCTGGTATTGAACATCATATCGTCCGCCGGTCTCGATTCCGAGAAGACCGTGAAGACCTTCCCGATCAAGGTCCTTACGCCCGTTGTGATTCAGGCTGCAGTGAAGAACACAGGGGACTTCGGCGTCGAGGGCATGCCTGTCTCATTCTACGCGGACGGTGCGAAGGTGTATGAGACAACGGTCGATATCGATGCGCAGTCTTCAAAGACGATAAGGTATAATTGGACGGATCCGCAGATGAGCTCAGGTCAACATGTGATAACTGTCATGCTCGATCCAAACAACAAGTTCGTAAAGTTCTCGAGCGGCGGGTCGGTGTTCACAACGACTATCTACGTCGGTAAGTCAAGCTATGGTACGACCGACACGCTTCTCGGGATACTCTTCGTGATTTCGGTGGTCCTCGCGCTCATCGTCTACAGCAGGCCGAAGAAGAGACGGATGCGTTGACATTCGATTCTTGACGATTCTGGACGTAATGGCTTCCTTCGCCAACGCCATCCGATTCTCTCGAATTCTTAAATAGAGGATTATAGATAAACCCTGTCATGGGCGGTAATCTCATCGAAGTCACGACTGACAACTTCGAGAAGGTCAAGAAAGACAACGGCAAGTTCGTCGTTGATTGCTGGGCAGAATGGTGTGGTCCGTGCAGGATGATAGCTCCCGTGGTAGAGAAGCTCGCGGCAGAGTACGTCGGCAAGATCGCGTTCGGAAAGATGGACTGCGACACGAACCCCGATATCGTCAAGCGCTTTCGGATCATGGCGATCCCCACTCTTCTGTTCTTTAAGGACGGGGACGTGGTCGATCAGATCGTTGGCGTCGTTCCGAAAGAAGAGATCGAAGAGATGATGAGGAAGCACTACTGAGCCGCTCGAGCCGTCTGATAGATCCCTTTTCTGATCGAACGGATCAAAGCTTGCGGGAAAGGTCAACGATCTTGTCCTGAAGTTTCTTTGAGTTGACCGCCACCGCGGCTTCCCCCCTTGTTTTCTCTAGCACAGATCTTGCGATGTCCTGCTTTCGCCTTATCGCCACCAAAGCATCTGGGTAGTCGAAACGCATCAGCACGATGAACATTTCCTCCATCATGTCTAGATATTCGGTCGCGACGTCGATGTCTCCGCTCCTTAGGGCTTCCAGCGAGAATCTGCGCAGCTCTCCAATCGAGTCCGCGAACCCCATGAGATATGAGGTCATCGGAATGTTCAGCTCATCCGGGTCTGGAAGGTCTTGGCCATCGGAGATTGACATCAGGATGGAAGCCTCAGCCATTTCTGCAAGGGCGTCCTCGACGAGGCCTGAGCCCCATATGTCCGGATGGTCCTCGAGCAAGCTTCTGAGTCGGTGCACCTCATCCAGTGCTTCCGAGTAGAGGTCTCCCACATCCTCCCTTTTGTGTATGGAATGGACGATGCCCCTTGTGAGCCTGATCACCGCCCTCGAGGACTTGATAGCGATCTCCCTGACCGTGTCCTTCTCATCAAGGCGGGTCTGCATGCGGTTAGCTATCTCGTCCAGGTTCTTCATGAGTCATGAATTGCATCATCGATTATATATGATTGCTCAGCCCGCGCCCCTGATCCTCTTCATGTGGTCAATGCGCTTCTGAATCAGCTCCTTCTTACCCACATCGTGCCTGACATAGATCGCATCCCCGGATATGTGCCTGAGCCCCCTCTCACACACTTCCTCCGCTCGCCCGACCGTGTCCTCGAGGCCGACCACCGCTATCGATCTTGAGGACGTGGTGAGTATCCTCCCGTTCTCTTCATTCACATTCGCGTAATAGAGGTGCGCTCCCTCTTTCCTTACGCCCTCCTCGTCCACTCTTATTTCGTGGCCAGACTTCGATCTTGTCCCGTATCCTTCAGGCACGACATACTTGCATACGGTCGCCTTTTTCTCGAATCTCACTTTTGAGGGGGAGAGTCTTCCTTCGACTATGTCCTTGCATATCTCTACGAAGTCTGATTCAAGGATCGGCAGGACGTTCATCGCCTCCGGGTCCCCGAACCGAGCGTTGAACTCGATCACCCTGGGTCCGTCGCTGGTCAGCATGAACTGCCCGTATAGCATCCCAACGTATGGACAGCCGTCCTTCGCCATTGCGCCGACGACTTTCCTCATGATGTCCATCGCCTCGTCGAATTCGTTCCTCGTCATGAATGGGAGGATGTGATCCTCCATGGAGTACGATCCCATTCCGCCCGTGTTCGGCCCATTGTCCCCCTCGAACGCCCGTTTGTGATCCTGAACGAGGGGCATCGGCACAACAGTTCGGCCGTCGCAAAAGGCCTGCAGTGTAAACTCCTCTCCTTCCAGTCTCTCCTCCAGGACAACACCTCCGCCTCCAATCTTGTTGTCGAGGATCTCCTTCACGTACTTGACCACTTCTTCCTTGTCCCTCAGATGCTCACCCTGCATCTTGACGCCTTTTCCACCAGTGAGGCCAACTGGCTTGACGGCGACCTCGTTGCCAATGTCCAAAACGTATTTCTTCGCCCCCTCGAAGTCGTAGAATGTGCTGAACTCGATGTTGCCAGGGATTCCATACTTGCTCATGAGCCCCCTCATGAAGGCCTTGGAGGTCTCAATCCTGGCTGCATCCTTCGTCGGACCGACACATCTGATACCCTTCTTGATCAGTGCGTCGACCAGCCCGATCTCGAGCGGCGCCTCAGGTCCAATAACGGCGATTTCGGCGGCCGAATCAACGGCAAATTTCACGACGTTTTCGACATCCGTATCCTTTACCAGCTTGAAGTCCCGGCTAGCGCGTACGATGCCTGGGTTTCTGTTGCCCATAGTCGCATAGACCTCGGCGCCGCTCTTGGCAAGCGCTTTCACAATCGCGTGCTCCCGACCGCCCCCTCCTACGGATAGGACCTTCATAACAAAGCTCCCCGAATGAGAAGGGTTTCAGTGATTATAATAATTGGTCCCTGCACACTGGCATGCTTGATCTGCGTGAGGTCTATCAGGAAGACCGGCCATCTCGAGGGTCATGCCTGAATCCCGAGAAGCGGCAGCAGCTCCGGGAGCCCTTCCCCGGTTTTAACGCTTATTAGATTCAGGAGCGCGTCACTCCTTATCTTCTTGTAGTCACGTTTTAGTCTTTCGACATTAACGTCCAGATGAGGAATGAGATCGATCTTGTTGAGGACAGCCACGTCCGCCTGGACGAAGATCATCGGGTGTTTCCTGACCATGTCATCGCCCTCGGTGACGGATATCACCACGAGCCTCATGTCGGTTCCTAGGGGGAAATCAGCGGGACATACGAGATTCCCGACATTCTCAATGAATAGAAAGTCGAGTGAATCCAAGTCGATGTTGTCCAATGCGTGGTCTATGAGGTGCGCATCGAGATGACATTCTTTTCCCGTGTTCACGTTGACGGATGGAAGACCGACCGCCCTGAACCTATCGCAGTCATCTTGGCCTGTGACGTCGCCCGCTATTACCGCGACCTTGATCCCCTTCCTATTCAACTGGATCGCTAGCCGTTCGATGAGAGCAGTCTTTCCCGAACCTATGGATCCCATTATGTCGACCGACCTGATCCCATGCGACCGAAGACGTTTCAGATTTTCATTCGCGAGTCGGCGGTTCTCCGCGAGGATGTCCGTCCCTATTTCGATGTCCCCCGACTTGTGCACGCCCCTAATGGTCCTAGGTCTTCCATAACTGTTTGCTCTCAATCTTGCCAATCCACCAGATGCCAACAAAATCGCGATGTTCTCGTGTCACTTTGGAAAGCTTCATGCTTGGGGTGGGTTCATCGACACAGCTCAGGGCCGAACCACCATCTAGGTCTCATCTGTTGACTTGACTTCGTTGCATCGTCGATTGCCGATGACCGTCAACCTTGTTGAGTTTTCCTCAAGGAAACGGGGGGCCAGTATCCATCCCAATTGCAACAAGATTTAAGTAACAAAGATTTCATACTAATAGATATCCTTATTTAAGGTTCGGAAGGAAGGATTAGAACCTTAGGGGGAATTAGGTGTGAATTCAGATTGTATGAACAAACGTGACTCGTTGAGGCACGTTCTGGGAAAGAGAGCGTTGGTGTACATCGGTATACTCGCGTTCGCTATTGTGCTGCTGTTGGTCTTGAACGCCAACAGCGGGAAGGCGAGCGCCGCTGGACCAACCTACGTCTACCAGGACATCAATACAAGTGTCCAGTGGACAGAAGCGAACAGCCCATACATCGTGAATCAATCGATAGAGATTACCTCTACCGGGACCTTGACCATAGGACCGAATGTCACCGTTATGGTCAACGCAGGTGACGGGATCACCGTCAGCGGGAAACTTGTCGCACAAGGTACCGCTGTCAAATGGATTGATTTCACCACAAACGACACATCCCCGTTTGGATACTGGAACGGACTGTATTTCAACTCCACTAGCTCCGGATCGATTCTGAGCTACGTAATTGTCGAAAATGCGTCAATCGGAGTAGGAGTACAGAATACCAGCGTGTCGATGTCGAACATAAAATTGGTCAACAGTGACACCGCTGGTTTGTCTTGGGTAGTTGACAATGGCAATGATTTGACTGCTACTTTAACGAACGTCGAAGTGTCGAATAGTAATGATGTTGGGATCTTGTTGTACTCCACGTCTGGGAATATTGTGGCGAACATCAATAATCTCACTGTCGCTAACTGTTATAGCTTTGGCGTTCTAGTGTGGGCGCCAAATGGCAACGCGGCGGTCACCGTCGACCCGAGCAAAGTATCAGATTGCGGGGATTCCGGTCTGCAGGTCGAAGCTTCTGGGACGATTACGCTGATGGTGAAAGACTCTACATTCGAAACTAACTACGCTGGAATCACTGTCTACGGCGATACGGGCAAGGCTACGATCACTCTGCAGAATGTGAACTTGGTCGGTAATTATGCCGGCGAGTTGGTGACTGATGTCAGCCTCGCAGATGTGAATTTGATGGTGACTAACACGACCATTAACGGCGCATCTGCCGATGCATTAACGAATTACTACCCAGAGGAGATCAAGCCGACATACGACATAATCAACCCAGGGTCTAACTACATAACTGGCGGCTCGATGCAGGTAGAGCTTCCCTTCGATTTCCAGTATGGTGGAGCGGTCTATGACTATGTGAACGTCTCCATCGACGGATACATCTGGCTGGGCTCACCCTTCAGTGGAAATGTCATACAGCCATGCAGTGACGCCTTCTCGGCTTATTCGTACTATGGTCCGTATGGTGTCCCGCCGGGAGTTGGTTGGAAGGCATACAGCGATCGAATCGTGTTCCAATGGTATGTCTATACTGGCAGCTATTCCAGCCCCTCACTGGACGTCTTTGAGGCGGTTCTGTACTCCAATGGCGACATCCAGTTCAACTATGCCGACATGACAACTACCTATGTGAACTCCAACCCCTATGGACTGGAATGGTCTTACTCGACTCTTGATCTGAGAAATGTGATGGCACCGAACGTCTACGACATGGACTACACCAGCGTGTACTTCCGCATGGAGACGTTCTCCGCCGGTTGGGGCATAGTGGCCAATGCCGGAGCGAACATCACTGCGACGATCAAGGACAGCTCGATAAGTAACGAGTTCTACGGCGGTGTCTCGCTTCAATCCATGAACGGCTGGATGAATCTGGGCGTCGTGAACTCTAGCTTCGAGTACTTCCTAACCCCACCAGGCACGACAGCGGGACTCATGGCAATGGCATACAACGGAACAATAACCGCGACAGTAGACAAGAGCAAGTTTGAATATTGCCCCTTCTTTGGTGTCTATTTGGCATCCAGTCCAATGTGGGGTGGAAAAGAGACCACGACGATAACCAACAGCGCCTTCAAAGATGTCGGTTTCATGTCCGTGGTCGTTGAGACCCTTGTCAATGACAACGACGGTTTCAATCCGGTCGTCAACTACTCCTCGATGAGGATGATTGCGGGCAACAGCTTCGGGAATGCAAGTGGTGTCTTGTTGTTTACAACTATCAACTCGGTTGACTCCGCTTGGAACGTCATGATGAATGAGACGGTGAAGAACAACACCTTCAGTGGCACGTCACTTCCCACCATCATGGGTCTGTCAATCGCCGACATTTCGGGGAAGTCACTGAGCTTGCCTGCGCAGCGTTCAATGGAAATTGGCTTGCTCGCCTCCTACAGCACGATCTCCTTGATGAAGAGTGGCTCAAGTGTGACCAAGACCGACCAGATGACAGGTAACATTGCTGACATTACGGGCATCAGCATGATTGGGGCCAGTGCGCCGAGCAGTCATCGTGCGCCTAGTAATAGTGCGCCGAGCCAGCCTATTGAGGCATACAACGGAATAGTTGTCAATGACTGGTTCGTATCAGATGCTGGCCTTCCCTGGAAAGAGACAGTTGGTATCACCGACAATGCTCTGAACCTGAAGGGCGGTTACCTAGGCGATGCCATCGATGTGGACCTCTATGGTGAAAACCACAACGCTACGATGAAATCAACGGTCGTCACGGACGTTTTGCGCAACAAAGTGCTAGCTTGGAGCAACGATGCCTGGTTCAGAAACATCGAAGTGGATGTCGAGCAGATTCTCCAAAACGGTAAGGGCAATGGAACGATTGCAGCGGATGTGACCATCGAGAAGAACGTCGTTCAGGGTGCTTCCTATTGGGCCATCTATGTGTACCTTGACGCGGAGATGTGGAACCAGTGGGGAAACCAGACAGCCACATTGAACGCGATGGTGACTGACAACCAAGTGAACAATTCGTGGAATGGCATATTCGTCGAAGTGGACAGTTATTGCACATTCTATGCGTACTTCCCTCCGTACGAGACGAAGGTTGCCGCATCCGAGTCCACAACCTATGATGTAAACATAGTGAGGAACACGGTGGATGCTGCCTACGAGGGGATCTACTTCGAGACAGATCCGTATGTAGAGGAGTTTCTCTCGGTCTTCAGTCATGCATCATTGACGGTCAGCGGAATGGCGAACATCTCAGACAACAAGGTCACCATGACCGGATCGTACGAATCGTATGCTATTGACATCGAATACTACGTTGGAGCCGAAGCGGGTCAGGCTGTGGGCATTTTCACTGACGGACTCGTTGTGAAGGACAACGTCATCAATGGTCCAGGAATAGGGTATTACTCCGAAGGCATATACCTCTGGCCAGAAGTGGATGCTTATGCCTACAACTTAGGTGACACACCGAAGGCGACTGCCACTTTCACCGCTGATATCAGCGGAAACACAATTTCAAGTGTGGAATATGGCATCGATGTGGAACCCTACGCGGATTCAGAGTATGGTAACGCGTCAGTGACGAGCAGTATGTCCATCAGCATAACCGGGAACAAGATAACGGACGTAATAACTCAACTTCCCGAAGGTAGCTCGTATGGCGCGGGTATCTATCTCTATCCCGAGGTGGACATATATAACGCGGAAAGCGGCACCAACGCGATCGCCAACGTCTCATGGTCCCTTGTGGTATCCAACAACGTCGTCAACTGGACAGATACGAACTCGTACGCTACAGGCATCTATGACTACTACTACGTGAGCACATCGGACATCACGAACGGGTACCTAACGCTGAACCTGGTCACCGAGATAACATCGAACACCCTCACTGGAACTGGAGGATGGGGTGGAATCGATGCTTACTCAGACTCGACTTCCGCAGGGACGTTCGATATCTCAATGAACACAATAGCGACGACTGGCGAATACGGTATCTATGCAGAATACGCGAGCGTCACGATATCCAAGAACACGATCTCTAGTGTGTCGGAAGACGGAGTTTACCTCTACGATTGCACAGGGTCGGTTTCCAACAACACCGTCACTGGAGCGTCCTACGAAGGCATCTACGTCGAGGGTTGCAATCTCTTGACGGTCAGGGACAACACTGTTGACATGTGCGGAGACGGTATCGGCATCGAGTATTCCTCGGACATGATGGTTGTAAGCAACACGTTGACCAACAACGGCTTTACCAGTCATGGATATGATACATACGGTCTCTGGATTTATGAGTGCACAAACATCAGTGTGACCGGGAATGCGATCACTGGCAACTACGAAGGATTGTATGTCGAATACTCATCTCAAATAATCGTGCGGAACAACGTCGTGGACAAGAACCTCTGGAACGGAGCTGAGTTCGATTACTCAGATCAGCTGATCATTGAGGCTAACAGCTTCAGCGCAAACGGCGGAGATGGAGTATACATATACTACTACGAATCCGGCAGTGTCGTGTTTGGCAACAACACAGTCAACCAGAATGTCGAACGCGGTCTCAGTTACTACGGCTACTACTACTACTCGTATGCTTCTCTGAGACTGTACAACGGAGTGTTTGCGGATAACGGCTGGTACGGTGTATACGTCGAGTCGCCTTCTGCAGTCTGGATCGTCGATGCTGCGTCAGCGGTTCGGGACAACCCAGTCTACTTCCAGGGTGACATCACCGTAGCTAGCGGCGGGGTCCTCACCATCGACACGGCGACTGATTTCATCATGGCGCCGGACAACTTCGATGGGTTGGCAAGCATCATTGTGAAGGAAGGAGGCAAGCTCGTCGCCAGGAACTCTTGGTTCTGGGGAGAGGGCCTAGGGGGCACAGAAGTCTCGCAGGGTCCAGGCTCCTACTACGAGTTCAGCGTCTACGGGACTCTCGACATGGAGAGCAGCACTGTGCAATATGCGAAGGAGCTGTATCTTGGCCCGACCTCCACAGCAAGCATAAGGACCAGCACGATCATGGACAACTATATGAACGGCATACACGTCGACAACTGCTCGCCAACGATCTCTGGCACGAAGGTTCTGAACAACTGGATGGACGGCATCTTCATCGAAGGTTCGAAGGCCGACCCGAAGATTAGGGACTGCCTGATCATGGAAAACACCCGCGGAGTCTACGCCTACAACTCGAATCTTGGAGACGTGACGGACAACTTGATCGTCATGAACGAGGTCGCAGGCATATACGCTGATCACTCGAACGGAAAGATCCATGACAACGTCATGCTGTTCAACAAGAGAGAGATATGGATAGTGGACAGCAATGTGTCGGTCCTGAACAACCAGATAGGATACTCCCAGCTGGTCAGCGTGATGGCGAAGTATCTGCCGTTCCTCTCGACGGACTCTGGCATCTTGCCGATCTCAATTGACGGCTTAGAAATCTCGCCTGAACTGGTAACGATGATGATGCTGGACCACATCGGCATATATGCTGAGAATTCAACGGTCAGCGCAAGCAGCAACGTATATGGATTGCTGACCTATGCGGTGTATGTTGTCGATTCCCAGCTGAGCTTCAACGATAAGGTTCTGGCGTCTGAGCTGACCATACCGTACTTCGATAGCAACGGCAACCTGCTGAACATAACGGTCCCGATCCATGTCTACGATGGAATTTACGCATCCAATTCCTCTGTGACCGTCAGCGGCGGTAACATACAGGTACTGGATGACGCGATATTCCTCGAGAAGTCCACTGCGGACCTGAGGAACGTCGTCTTGAACGCGACGGATATGGACCTCTACCTCGTTGACGGGTCAACAGCCTCTGCAACAAATGTGACCTTCGACGGTGGGACAATGGCCGAGGACACATCCGCGGTGACGGTGAACTACAAGCTTACCGTTATTGCGTTGGACCAGGACGGCAAGCCTGTCGGTGGAGTATGGATCGTGGTTCGGGATGCTGCTGGGAACGAGATAGCTGAAGGCGCGACCGGTGACGACGGCATGTTTGTCACCTACGTGGTCGGATACGTTCAGACCAGCGCCGGAAAGAGCACTGCCATGAACCCGTACCTCGTGAACGCATCCTTCGATCAGGGATCGGTCAAGAAGAGTGTAACTGTGAACGGCCCGACAGTGGTGACAGTCCAGGTACCGGTTGTGAAGGCCAAGCCGGTTAATCTTGCGCCGCTCGTTGGAATAGTGGCTGTGGCCGTCGTACTGATGGCTATGCTGCTGTTGACAGTCAGGGGCAGACCATAGACACAAAACCTAAACCTTTTCCCTTTCTTATTCTTTTTATCTCACTGCAGAAGGAGCGCACGCTTTCTCGCATTGCAAGTGAGATGTCGTAGATAGTCTCGGACCTCGTCCCACCTTGCACCCAGGCAAAAAGAGTTAAACGGAGAAGGGTATTTCTCGATGGTGGCCTTAGATGAGCTATTCTTCGAACGTTCTTTCGTTGCTCAAGCGGATAGGCGCCGGTGAAGGTGACCATCTCCGCGTAAAGTCCGGCGACATGGAGTACTCCGGTATTCTGATGCCGCATCACGAGTTCAGTCGGTCGGACATTCTCGTCATTAAGCTGAAGAGCGGTTACAATGTCGGGATCAGGATGTCCGGGTCCGTCTCCCTTGAGGTCTTGAAGAAAGCTGCGAAGAAGGAGAAAGAGTCGCGCGCTCCTCGAGTCGCTGATGGGTCGAAGAAAGACGTTGCCGTCATAGGAACTGGCGGCACGATCGCGAGCTACGTCGACTACCGCACCGGCGCGGTGCATCCTGCTCTGTCCGCGGGAGACCTGGTAATGGCGGTCCCGGAGATCGCGGACATATGCAACGTCCGGGCGGAGGTGCTGTTCTCGATATTTAGCGAGAACCTGAAGGTGGAGAACTGGCAGGAATTGGCTTCTAAGATCGCAGACAGGATCGATGAGGGTGTGGAGGGGTGCATAATACCCCACGGCACGGACACTATGGGCTATACCTCTGCTGCCCTTTCATTCATGCTCGAGGGTCTTCCAAGGCCTGTTGTTGTGGTCGGTGCCCAGCGATCTTCGGACAGGCCGTCATCGGACGCGTACACGAATCTTCTATCGGCGGCAAGGTTCATTGTAGAGTCCGATGCCGCCGAAACCTTTCTGATGATGCACGAATCTCCCTCAGATTTAGCAGCTTTCGTGCATCGTGGGACAAGGGCTAGGAAGATGCATACGAGTAGGAGGGACGCGTTCAAGAGCGTAAACGCCTCGCCTGTCGCGAGGATCCATTTCGAGGGCGGGATTGAGTACTTTGCCCCCTACCGTAGGAAATCCTATGGCAAGGTCAGGCTCAGGACCGAGATGGATGAGAACGTAGCGCTCGTTAGCTTCTACCCTGGCATGCGGGCGGATGCGTTCTTGGATCTCATGCTGAAGCATAGGGGAGTCGTCATCGCAGGGTCGGGTCTCGGGCACGTCTCCGCCGAGATGGTCGGGTCCGTCGAGAAGGCGGTGGAAACGGGGACCTGTGTCGTAATGACATCACAGTGTCTCAACGGACGCGTTAATCTCAATGTATACGACACCGGCCGAGACCTGCTGTCGGCAGGAGTCATTCCCGGCGGCGACATGTTGCCGGAGACCGCTTATGTAAAACTGATGTGGGTGCTTGCTCAGGCAAGATCGGACGATGAGGTCAGGGAGATGATGCAGAAGGACCTGCGCGGCGAGCTGTCCGAAAGGAGGGAGCTCGATGGCTGACGAAGTCATTGTCGGTCTGGAGTTGCATCAACAGCTGGACACGAAGAAGCTCTTCTGTTCCTGCGATTCGGAACTTGTCGAGGAGGAAGGCTCGGTTCTTCTCCGACGCCTGAGACCGACGCAGAGCGAGCTCGGTGAGGTTGACAGGGCCGCCCTCGCAGAGGCCGAGAAGCGCATGAGGTTCAAGTATCAGGGGCCGAAGAGGGTCTCTTGCCTCGTGGAGGCGGACGAGGAGCCGCCCCACGACGCGAACCCTGATGCGATAGATGCCGTACTGGTCATGGCGTGTATGCTAGGTGCGAATCCAGTAGACGAGATCCATTTCATGAGGAAGATAGTCATCGACGGTTCGAATACCACGGGATTCCAAAGAACGGCCCTGATAGCTCTGAACGGTCAGCTCGAGGTCGATGGCAAGAGGATCTCGATTCCGACGATCTGCCTGGAGGAGGACGCGGCTAGGAAGGTCGAGACGAAGGGAGGGGAGGTCACGTACAAGATCGACAGGCTTGGGATCCCGTTAGTCGAGATCGCAACTGGTCCAGATCTTCGGTCGTCGGCAGAGGTCAGAGACGTGGCCCAGCGCCTCGGTTCGATGATGAGGGCGACGAAGCGAGTGAAGAGAGGTCTTGGGACAATAAGGGAGGATCTGAACATCTCAATCCCTGGGGGCGCGAGGGTAGAGGTCAAAGGAGTACAGCGGCTTCGGATGCTACCTTTCTACGTCGAGAAGGAGGTCGAAAGGCAGAGAATGCTCCTCGAGGTGAGGGATATTCTCTCCGAGAGGGGCGTGTCGGAATCGGGGTCTGATGTTCGGGACGTCACCGATGCCTTCAGCAAGACGAAGTCCAAGGTCATCCTATCCGCCATATCAAAGGGCGGTAGGGTCCTAGCGTCCCCTTTAAAGGGGTTCACCGGCACGCTTAGGAGCAAGGATGATAAGTTGAGGTTGGGCTCCGAACTAGCACAGTACGCGAGGACCAAGGGCGTTGCAGGAATATTCCACACGGACGAGTTGCCCGGATACGGAATCGATGAGGAGACTGTCGATGCGCTCAGGAGGTCGATGGGACTCGGCGACACGGACGCCTTCGTGCTTTGCGCGGACGTCCAATCCAAGGTTGAACAGGTCATGAAGACCGTCCTAGCAAGGGCGAACCAGGCGCTGGTGGGGGTTCCGGAAGAGACACGGGATCCGCTGCCTGACGGAACGACCTCTTACAGCAGGCCGCTCCCGGGGGCCAGCAGGATGTATCCCGAAACGGACGTCAGACCGATAACCGTCACAGACGAGAAGTTGGCAGCGCTGCGGCGGAACCTGCCCGAGTTCCCGGATCAGAGGGTGAGGCGACTCGCCAAGGAGTACGGCATTCACGAGCAGCAAGCTGGCCAGCTGGTGAGGGAGGGGTTCGACGATCTCTTCGAGGAGGTCGTGGGATCATATGGGTTTGAAGCTGTCGCGGCCAAGACCTTCCTGAACACGCTCCCCGAGCTTGAGAGAGAGGGACTGGACCCATACGGCATCGATGAGGCCGCGATGAAGGAGATCTTCCGGTTCCTGTCCGAGGGGGCGTTCGCGAAGGAGGCCGTACCCGATGTCCTGCGCCTCGTGGCGAAGGGTAAGAAGGTGGAAGATGCGATCCGCGAACTTGGGATAAGGATCGTCGGGTCCGAGGAGGCGGCCGGGATAATCTCCCGCATAGTCGGTGAAAGGACTGCTTTCGTCAGAGATAAGGGTATGAACGCTGTCGGTCCTTTAATGGGCGCGGTCATGGAAGAGCTGAAAGGCAGGATTGACGGAAAGACGGCCAGCGAATTGCTCAAGAGAGAAGTCAAGAAGATCATGGAGTCCTAGGGGACTCTCAGTGACAGGACCTCGAGCTCCTCGAAGAACAAGCGCTTCCTTGTCAATGTCTCCGCCTCGAACCTCGAGATCAATGTCCGAAGCGGGTTGCCGTCCATTCTCGATGATACGATGACTGTCATGCGACCTCCGGACTTGAGAAACCCCGGCGCCTCCCTGAGGAATCCTTCGAGGACCTCGATCCCTCCCTTTCCGCCGGACCAAGTAAGGGCGAGCGGGTCCTTCTCGTCTACTGGCAGGTAGGGAGGATTGAAGACTATCTGGTCGAAGGTACCTGTGATTCGGGAGAACAGGTCCGATACGATGCCACTAATCTCCAGCCCGTTCCTTCTCGCATTTTCCATAGCGCATTCGACCGCGGCCGGATTGATGTCCACGACGGTGGCTCTCGCGCCCGCGGCCGCGCAATGTATACCGACAATCCCGGACCCGCACCCCATTTCGAGTATCTCTTCCCCCCTATCGACCTCGAGAGAGTCGAGAAGAAGTAGCGTGTCATCGCCCGGCGGATACACGCCTCGGCACTCCTCAATTTTGAGACGGGGATCGTATCTCAAGTGACAAACCCAAGACTCTGGTAGCGTCGAGTCCTTTATCAAATCTCCCCTCGTCCCTTGCTAATCCGAAATAACCTTAACATGCGAATCGATTATCGGTCGCGGTCAAAGTGGGCAAATGGACATATTCTCGATCGTTTCGATACTAGTAATTGTCGCGACCCTCGTCCTTGGGGCGATGAAACGCTTCACTCTCACGTATCTCCTGATCATGGGGAACCTGGTCATCTACTTTTTCACTATTTTATCCTTTAATGGATTCTTCATGATATCCCCTGTCCAGCTCGACCTCGGCTTCAGGCCGATTTACCTAATGTCGGGCGACAACATCTACACGATATTCACCTACATGTTCGTCCACTCCACAATCTTGCATGTTATCGTGAACATGCTCTTCCTGTTCCTTATCGGGGCTCAACTCGAGATGAGAATAGGCAAGGGAAAATTCGTCGCGATCTACGTCATCGCTGGCCTCGCTGGTGTCTTGCTGGAATCGGTAGTCCAGTGGGGATCCGGGGTGCTTATCATAGGGGCTTCGGCCGCGATATCCGGGGCCATGGGGGCCATGATTCTGCTCTATCCACGCGACGAGACACCGATGTTCCTCGGCCCGTTGTTCCTGCCCCGAGTGCCGGTGTGGATGTCGGTCGGCAGTTGGTTCGCCATCCAGGCGGTCATGGTGTTCCTCGATTCCGGACCGGTCGCCTACTCCGCTCACATCGGCGGGTTCTTGGCGGGGATGATCGTGGCCCAACTAATACCAACCTGGAAGAAGACTACGGAGGCGGCGAGCTTCAACATCGATTTGCTCGAACCTCTAGCAACGACTCCGCAACTGAGAAACGCCCTGCGCATTATGCGTGACGAGAAGGAGGAGGATGTGCGAAGAGCGTGGCTCGAGTACTTTGCGAAGAAGGCAAAGTGCCCGAAATGCGGATCGACGATGACCTTAAAGGGAGGCAAGCTCAAATGCACCTGCGGCTACGAGGTGGAGGTGAAATGAGCGACAACATCGTCGAGTTGCTCTGCAGCGGTTCAATAAGGAAAGAGGGGAATGTGGTTATTGAGGCGCATTCCAGTTCCTCACTGATTCGCTCCGACACATGGAACATAGTCGTCGACACGAGCAGCCTCGAGCACCGAGACACGTTGCTGGCCGCCTTAGACCGCATCGGTCTTGATCGTTTCGATGTAGACCTCATCGTCAACACGCATCTGCATCACGACCACTGCTCGAACAACGGACTGTTTCCGAACGCCACTCTAATGGCGCACTCAAAGGAGGGGCCGGGGGGCGGATATCGGAAGATCGACAGGGACCTGGAGATCTGTCCGGGAGTGCGTTTGGTCCACACACCCGGGCACACACGCGGCAGCATGAGCGTGTTCGTCGAGGCCGGGTTGCGTTACGCAATCGCCGGCGACGCGTTTCCGACGCAAGAGAACTACCTAAGGTGGGTCCCGCCAGGCCTCAACTGCAATCCGGATCTGGCCCTCGCCAGTATGAGGGAGATCGTCGCTTTCGCGGACATCGTCGTCCCTGGTCATGACGCCCCCTTCAGAGTCGACCGATAAGTATAACTTCGTGTAGCGTGAATGAAACTCGGAGGGTGGAGATGACAGTACCCAATGCACTCTTTTTGGAATGCCCCTCGTGCGGAGAGCATTGCCTGCATGAGGTCCTCAGGGGTAGGATAGGGGGAAAGAAGGATGTCATGGAGACGACCGTCAAGTGTCAGAAATGTGGTCATGTCCACTCCGAGGTCGTCAGCGAGCCAAAGGCGATCAAGGTCCCGATAATCGTCAGCGAATTCGGAAAGTCGAAGAGGTCCGAGATAGAGCTCGGGTCGGACGAGGTCCTCTCGGTCGAAGAGGAGCTCCTGGTCGGTGACGCGCAGGTGGTCGTTACTTCCATCGAGAGCGAGGACAGAAGGGTGGACACCTGCCCAGTAGGGAAGATCGGGACGATCTGGGCGAAGAAGTTCGACAAGGTCAGGGTTAAGATATCGATCAATAAGGTGAGCAAGACGATCCCTGCAGAGGTGGTCGCCCTTCCGGAGGAGGAGTTCTACGTCGGGGACCTGATGACCGTGGGGAAGCACGACGTCGTAATCCACAACATAAAGACCCGGACGGGAACCGTTAGGGAGGGTGGCGCCCAGGCAAGGGACATAGTACGGATCTATGCGAAGTCCGTCCGAACGACATACGCATGAGGAAGAGGACATGAGCTTCGACGAGCAGAGGTCGAGGATGGTCAAGCGCCTTCTTGAGCACGGATACGTCTCGAGCCCGGAGGTGAGTCTCGCCATGGAGAGTGTCCCCCGCCATATGTTCGTGCCGCAGGAGTTGCAGAGCAGCTCGTACCAGGACAGCCCCCTTTACATAGGTGAGGGTCAGACGATTTCGGCCCCACACATGGTAGGGATGATGGTCGAGAACCTCGATCTTAAGAAGGGACACAGGGTGCTGGAGATAGGGGCCGGGTCAGGATATCACGCGGCGGTCATGGCTGAGATGATTCGGCCGGCCGGGCACGTATACAGCGTCGAGAGGATCGAGGCCCTTGCAGTGAAGGCGAGGAGGAATCTCCAGGATGCGGGGTATTCCGACGTAGTGACCGTGATCGTGGCGGATGGGTCGAAAGGTCTGCTGGATTATGCACCATACGACAGAATATCCGTTGCAGCGGCCGCCCCAGCGGTCCCCGAACCTTTGAAGCAGCAGCTCGCGGACGGAGGGAAACTTCTGGTCCCGGTCGGGGGCAGATGGTACCAAGACCTGATCTTGGCCATCAGGAAAGGCGACAGATTCATGCAGGAGAACCTCGGAGGATGCGTCTTCGTCCCGCTGGTCGGGGAATATGGTTATGGCGAGTGAGATTTTGTCTCCTTTTCTGACATTCCTGCAGGCGCATTCTCAAGAATAAATTGCAGGATGGATCTCAAATCGGAGTCGTTTACGATCATGTCCGCTCCCTTCTTGACGACGCACGTCGCGTCGGCACACT
>JBEKKT010000021.1:0-28252 GCA_050010535.1 Methanomassiliicoccales archaeon
ATCGAATGAATGGCTTTCCTCATCCACCGCATTGCCTATCGCCCGTGTGTAGGCTGCAACGCGAACGTTGAGTTTCGCCAATATCGTCTTGGCTATCGCACCTGCCGCTACTATGGGGGCTGTCATCCTGCCTGAGAACTGTCCTCCCCCTCTGAGATCGTGGCTCTCCCCGTATTTCACCAATGCCGGGAAGTCCGCATGCCCTGGCCTCGGCACCGTTCTAAAGATATCGTATTTCGAGCTGTCCACGTCCTTGTTCCGGATGAATATCGCAATCGGGGCGCCGGTCGTCTTTCCATTAACGATTCCAGAAAGCACCTCAGCCCTGTCTTCCTCCTTTCTCGATGTCCCAATCTCGTCGGAGGGCTTCCGCAGGTCCAGTTCTTGCTGGATTGTCCCCTCCGTGACATCAAGCCCGGCGGGACAACCATCGACGATGCACCCGATCCAGGGTCCGTGACTCGTCCCTAGTACCGTCAGTCTCAAGGAAGTGCCGATCGTGTTCATTCGATCATCTCCATGTTGGCGCCAAGGGCGCGCATGTCTTGAACGAACGATGGATACGATATTTTGTAGCATTCACCGTCGCTTATTACGGTCTCGCCATCTGCCACGAGCGCGGCGACCGCCGCGGCCATTAGTATCCTGTGGTCTCCGAGCGATTCTACCTCTGCGCCCTTCAGCTTGCACGGACCATCGACGACGCATCCATCCTTCGTCTCCTTGACCTCAGCCCCCATCATCCTCAGGAAGGCGGTCGTGCTCTGTATTCTGTCGCTCTCCTTCAGTCTGACATGCTCAGCGTTGTAGATCCTCGTCCTTCCTTTCGCTTGGGTCGCAAGCACGCAAACGATCGGGAACAGATCTGGTGAGTCAGCCAGATCCACCTCTCTCGCCCTCAACCGCTCGGAAGAGGCAGACATCCTTCCTCCAGTCGAATCAATCCGGGCTCCGAAATCCTTCAGGATCTCAACCACTCGCTTGTCCCCCTGTTTGTCCTTCGGATCTAGGCCGTCAACAGATGCGCTTCCAGCAATTGCGCCCGCCACGAGCGGGAAGGCTGCCGACGAGTAGTCCCCAGGTATCACATACTCGATCGGATTGTAGAATTGCCGCCCTGGAATATGGAATGAATCTTCGAGCACCTCGCACTCCGCGCCGAACTCACCAATCATCTCAAGAGTGATGTCGATGTAGGGTCTGGACTTCAGTGGTGTCGTAAGGACCACGTCCGTGTCGACCTCCTTGACCGGCGACGAGATGATGAGAGATGAGATGAACTGGGAGCTGACGTCTCCTCGGATGTGAGCGGTCTTGCCCTCATTCGGGCCGTGCAGGACGAGAGGGGCCTTACCATCCGCTTCTAGCGACGCGCATTGAACCCCGAGTTCCACGAGAGCGTCGATCAGAGGCTGCATCGGTCTCTGGCGTATCGATTCGTCCCCAGTAAGCACGGTAGTGCACGGAAGAAGCGAAGCAACGCCCGCGATCAACCTTATCGTTGTCCCGGAGTTCTCCGCATCGATCACGTCTTCTGGGCAGATTAGCTCCCCTCCACGGACCATGCAGACGTCGCCCTTCACTTTGACGTCCCCCCCAAGCTGTTGTATCGCCCTGAGAGTGGCGAGAGTGTCTCCGCTGATTAGGGCGTTCCTTAGTGTGGATCTGCCGTCGGCTAGCAGCGCCAACACCATGGCCCTATGAGTGTACGATTTGGACGGTGAGGAGGGGATGGCGCCCTCAATCGAAGACGGTCTCACGACAAGCTTCAAGGCGAAGCCTCCCTCGCGTTCCCGTTGTAGATGTCCGTGATGATCAGATTTTCTCTCTGCAGGAAGCCTTCGACGAACTTGTCGACCTTTTTTCTCTCGACCAGGATGACCGTTGCAGGACCTGTACCAGATAGCCCCGCAGCCTGGGCTCCCTTCCGGAGCGCCTCGATCGATGCTGTCTGGTCCAATCCGAGCGCGGAGCTGTAACACAGTCCGTTCAGCGTCATCGCGCCCAGATAGTCGCCCCCCAGCGCGCAGCCGAAGGCGATATCGACCATTTTCCGGAGCGACCTTATCCTTTCGAGGGGAAGGTCTTTCTTCCTTATCTGGAAGGGCGGAACGTCAATGACGACCTTCAGATCGGTCCTCATGACATCCCTCTTCACGACATAATCCTTCGTGTTGTCGGTGACAACAACGCCTCCAAAGTAGGAGGCACAGGCATCGTCGAACGCGCCTGTCACGGACACGCCGGCCTCGATCGCGCTTATCGTGCCGATCCGAATGGCTTCGAGAGGTTCACAGTCCACTTCGAGCGCCTTCAATGTCGCAATGACGACCGCATTGGCTGCCGCGCTACTGCTCTTTAAACCTCTTGAGATAGGAATCTCCGAGCGAGTCTTCACCTTCGCCCCATAGCCGTCATTTTTGGCGTAGGTGTGCAGGACGTTCTCGACGCATCTTCTAGCAAGGCGTGGATCCTCATCTTCGAACCCTTCAATCTCCACCTCAATCCCTTGCGTGCTGGTCAGTTCGACCTCCGCCCAGGTCCGAAGGCTAATTCCGAATGCGGCGCCTTTCCCGGTTGCGATTGCGTTGACTATCGTCGCCGCGCCGTGGCAGACAGCCTTTCCTCTCATCCCAACGCGCTCCTCGCAGCCTCCATCATCACATCATGCGAAGGTGATCTTCCGGTCCACGCCTCGAATGCCTTAATGGCCTGATGCACGAGCATCTCCATTCCTGATTGGACCGTCGCCCCTCTGCTCTGAGCCTCAGTCATGAATCTCGTTATGGAAGGATTGTAAACGGTATCGAAGACAAACTGCCCCCCCCTGAACACCTGCGGCGAGATCGGAAGGTCGTCGGGGAATCCATTCATACCAAGTGGAGTGCAGTTCACGACCACATCGTACGGCATCTTCTCCGCCTCGCCCTTGTCGACCACCCGCACTCCCTGAAAATCGCTTGCGAGGACGTCGGCTCTAGGCCTCGTCCTGTTAACCATGGATATTCTTGCTCCAGCTGATGAGAGGAATGAAATGCAGGCCCTTGCGGCACCTCCAGCGCCGATCACCAATGCCCTCTTACCTTTGACCTGCACGCCTGCCTTCTCGAAGGTCTTCGTCACGCCGAACACGTCTGTGTTCGTTCCAATGAACTCGCCATTGCGATTGATGACGGTGTTCACGGCCTTAGTCCTTGATGCGATTTCGTCCAACCTGTCTAGCAGAGGGATTATGTTCTCCTTGTGGGGGATGGTAACGTTGAACCCCTTGATGTTGAGCTCTGCCGCGAGTTCCAGCAAGTCCTCCAACTCTTCGTCCTGCGCCGGCAATGACAGGTACCTTCCCGGAATTCCCAGCTTCTGGAAGGCTGCATTGTGCATTTGAGGCGAAAGCGAGTGCCCTAGGGGGTAGCCAGTGATTCCGGTGATAATGGGGTCATCCCCAAGGTGCCTCAGCGTGTCGAAATCGATCTGCCCCGGAGCGGCCTCCTTCCCAGGCTCCAGGGAAGCGTACGTGAAAGCGCATTTCATTCGGTTCGCATATATCCTAGTCATCTCCCCTAGCTCCCCCATGCCCAGCAGAATGAACTCCTCCTCTGTGGAGGAGAAAACCATCGCGGCCTCCACTATTGAAAGTACGTCGTGGACCGAGTTCACCTTGAACGCTGCCTTCGTCACATCTCCCCTTGCCGCGTTTGAAACCAGTATCTCGACGATTCTCGCCGTCTCTGGTGTAAGCAGCGGATCGTGATAGGAGCATACTATCTCCGCACCCCTGAAGTCCCTTAGGGAGTTCGCCAGCAAGGACGAGTTCGACTCGATATCGACTACCTTGAACCCCGCCTTTACCGCCCTCCTCAGCAGCAAGAGTTTCTCTCTATCACTTCCGGAAAACTTGCCGCCCTGGGAGACCGACCTCAATGTCGCTATCTTCGGCACGGCGACTTCCTTGAATCCTGTCAAGTCATTCGGGAGCGGGCTAATGTGATCGAATCTGACTTCGATGAGGTCTGGTGATTTCTCCGCCGCCCTCTTGGAGGCAGCAAGAGACTCATCGAGGGTTTTCTCCGCGATCGATATGCAGATTCTCATCATTTCTCCACGATCGTCTCAGCGATCGAATGACCGAAATGCCTTCCTCCTTTTTCGACCCTTACGAGCACCTTGTCTCCGATATTCAATTCCGATAGGGAAACGGCTGTTTCTGGGGTGCAGAGGCGTATGGTCTCTGCGTTCTGGAGTATAGTCGTGTATTTCCGCCCCTCTTGATTGACCTCGATCAGCAACAACGGTCTGCGCTCGATTTTCGATCTTCCCACCACGACGCCCCTGCAATTGCCCTTGGTATCCACCGCCAGGAGCTCGTCCCCGCTCTTGACCTCGGACAGGTACTTTGTCTTTCCGTCCGCGGCAAGCACATACGTGTGCACGGCCCCAGCGTTCACACGGAACGGACGAGCAGCAACGTACTCACACTCCGCGCTCTCCGACTGGACGAGGAACAGGCAGGATGACTGGGAACCGACAAGCATTCCCTCCCCTATTCGAAGTAGGGAGCAGGTATCGACGCACACCCTGTCTCCAGATGGGAGGGGGGCAATCTTACTGACAGAGGCAGGCGTCAGCTCGACCGTAGGCGCTTCGGTGGCGGTGATCGTGCGGAACTCCCTCAGCGCGGCAGGTGATGAAGGCTCGATTACGAGACCTGTCACTCCGACCTCCAGAGTCTCTGCGAACAACTTCGCTTCGTCCGGAGCGGAAGTGCAGGCGAGGATCCCCGTGCCAAAAGTCTGGAACTCCGCTATGAGGTTCTCGAGGGGAATGACCTTCCAGTCCCTGGTCGAGATTACGAGGTACTTGACTTTGCCCTTGAGCTTCGAGGCTTCCTTGAGATCCTTCGGGCTCCGGACCTCGAGCAATCTCCCGATGACCTCGTCATCCTCGATGAAATCGTTGTTTCTGCGGAGGATCGTGTTGAATATCCCGAGTTTCCTGAGCGACTCGTCGTTCTCTCTCGTCACTATGTTGAAGTATCCGTTCTCGAGGGCCGCTGTCACGATCGCCTTTCTCTCCTCGTAGTTCGATGGAAGATCCGATCTGACCCAGATGACTAGATCCTTTCCCTTCCCGGTCATCACATCACTCTATCAGTCTCAACGCATCCTCGACGCTTGCATCATAAAGGACGATCGAGGAAATCGCCTTAGTTATTCCCATTACGTTCCTGTGTTGAAATACGTTCCTGCCTATCGAGACGCCCTTCCCCCCTGCCTCAATCGAGTCTCTGACCATCTCGAGGAGTCTCTCATCGGAGTCCATCTTCGGTCCTCCAGCGATGACAACGGGCGCAAGCGCACCTTTCACGACTTCTCTGAACGAGTCGATGTCTCCTGTGTAATTTGTCTTTATAATGTCGGCTCCAAGCTCGGCTCCGGCCCTCGCGCAATGCTTGACCAAGTCCACATCGAAGGAGTCCTTGATCTTCTTCCCCCGTGGATATATCATCACGAGGAGGGGCATTCCCCATTCGGTGCACTTCCTAGTCATTTCTCCGAAATCGCGGAGCATCTTTGTCTCGGTGTCGGCACCAAGGTTGACATGCACCGATACCGCATCCGCACCCAGCTTGATCGCTTCCTCGACTGTCGTCACAAGCACTTTCTCATTCGGGTCTGCCCCTAGGCTAGTGCTAGCACTGAGGTGCAATATCAGTCCGATGTCCTGGCCAAATGAACGGTGACCATAGGGGATGATTCCCTTGTGCAGCACGACGGCCGTGGCTCCTCCTCGAGCGACGGTGTCGATTGTCGTTTTCATGTCAACGAGCCCTTCGACCGGTCCCAGCGATATTCCGTGGTCCATCGGCACTATCACTGCCCGACCAGTCCTTCGGTCCATTATCCGTTCCATGCGGATGCTCTTTCCAAGCACCTTATCACCTCGAGTAGTGCGTGACAAGATTTAGCACGCTTATAATCTTTTCCATCAGTATGATGTGGATAACGTATCTGTAACTGTCCGGGCGGTATTTGTGCTTTCGGGGTACCGACCTACTGGCTCGGTGCGGAGTTCCATTTGACAATCCCAAAAGCCTGTGTCCGTCACGTGAAAAAGGCTAATAGTCCTCCCCGTCAATCGAGTTGCGTATGTGGATGTCACTGTCCGAGTACTTTGGGAGATATCCTTCCCAGGGCAAGGTGGCGAGGCTTCTCCTCGAGTACGGCCTGAGGGTGCAGGGAGGAAATGTCTACTGTGGCGACATCGAGCTTTCGGACACTGCCTTAGCCCGGGCGGCTAGCGTTGACAGGAGGATCATTAGGTCCGCGGTCGAGACGATCGAGTCGAACGATGAGCTTCTGAATGTATATTTCAGACTTCGGCCGACCGCGCTTTTCAGGGAGGTCGCCCCAGTCATGGGATGGAGCGCGATTGAGATCATCCCTGTAGATGCGCAGATGCCAGGCATTCTCGCGGACGTGGCGGGAGTGATATCGAGTGCTGGTATAAGTATTAGGCAGGCGATCGTCGACGATCCCGAGCTTTCTGTAGAGCCGAGGTTGTACGTCATAACCGAGAGCCCTGTCCCGCCCGAGCTCATCCCCGCGATAAAGAAATGCAGGGGTGTGCGCAGCATTTTGATCCACTAAGGGGGGATCGTCTCGGCCGAGAATACGGTTGAGGTTCCTCTATCAGGTCCGTATGCAGGGATAGCCATCGCAATCGTTGGTGTCTCCTTTGCCTCGATATTCATACGTTGGAGCGATGCACCGCCGCTTATCATCGCCACCTATCGCATGGCGATCGCCACCCTGATTCTTCTTCCCTTCGCAATTGTTCACTCGAGAGACGAGATTAGGTCCCTTAATAGGAGACAGGCGCTTATCCTCGTGGCTGTCGGGGCTGTGCTCGCTGGGCATTTCTTCGTCTTCACGACGGCCTTGAAGCTCACCTCCGTGGCCAGCGCCACTATTCTCGTCACGTGTCACCCCTTCATCGTCATAATCGTCTCCCACTTCTGGCTGAAGGAGTCCTCTAAGTTCGTGGTTCCGGGCATGGTCCTGGGGTTCCTCGGAGTCGTTGTCATTTCCTACGGAAACGCAGGCGGAGACAGCCTTACTGGAGACTTCTTGGCATTTCTCGGGGCACTGCTCGCGGCGATTTATATCTTGATGGGAAGATTCTTCAGGAGGAGGCTCGGGCTCATCTCTTATGTCTTCACCATATATGCATCGGCGACTTTGTTCCTTTTCGGGGCGTGTCTCATCGGGAATGTCTCACTCTGGCCCTATCCGTTCGAGGAGCTCGCCTTGTTCGCAGCTCTGGCGATTGTGTCCACGATACTCGGCCACACATTGTTCAACTGGTCCCTGAAGTATCTGCCTGCGTATGTGATAAGCGTCTCGCTGCTAGGCGAGCCGGTCGGTGCCACGATACTTGCCGTCGTTCTCCTCTCGGAGATTCCCACCCCGACCATTCTCCTGGGCGGTGCGATGGTCCTCGCGGGGATAATCATAACTGCATGCTTCAGGCGCACGCCCGGGGACGCCACTTGTGATAGGAGCTGAGGTCGTTTACCTCGATCTTGCCCTCCCTCGCCCTCTTGATGGCCCCGACCGTCGCTATGGCGGCCTGTACGGTCGTCAAGAACGGTATCTCGAGTTCCACGGCCAGTCTCCTCATCATGTAGCCGTCCCTCCTGGCTCCGGAACTCTCGGTCGGCGTGTTTATGATGAGGTTGATTTCGCCCGTTCTCATCAGACCGAGGGCGTCAGGTTGTATATTCTCGCTGATCCTGTAGACGGTAGTCACTGGGATGTCATGGTTTCTGAGACACGTCGCCGTGCCCTTAGTCGCGTAGATCTTGAAGCCCATGAGGTAAAGTTGTTTGACGATCGGGCAGATGGTCTCCTTGTCCGCGTCTCCGACAGTGACGTATACGCTCCCAGTCAGCGGGAGCTTGTAGCCAGCCGAGATCAGCGCCTTGTAGCAGGCGGCATTGAAGTCATGGTCGATTCCCATGACCTCCCCCGTGCTCCTCATCTCCGGTCCGAGAATGCTGTCCACTCCTGGCAACTTCAGGAACGGGAACACGGAAGCCTTCACGGCGACGTGATCGATGGACGCCACACCTACGAGCCCCATATCCCTCAACCTCTTGCCCAGCATGACCCTCGTAGCGATCTTGGCTAGCGGCAGCCCGATGGCTTTCGAGACGAAAGGCACGGTTCTGCTGGCTCTCGGGTTCGCCTCGAGCATGTAAACATTCCCTTCCTTGACCGCTAGCTGCAGGTTCATAAGCCCTATGATGTTGAGCGCCTTGGCGACCGTTGTAGTCATGTCGATGATCTTCGAGATGATGTCCTTCGAAAGCGTCTGGGGGGGCAGCACCATCGTGGCGTCTCCGGAGTGCACACCAGCTTCCTCGATGTGTTCCATGATGCCCCCTATGAATATGTCCTCACCATCGCTGACGACGTCCACGTCAATCTCAATTGCATGCGAGAGATACTTGTCGACGAGGATCGGGTGCTGCCTCGAGACCTTCACGGCAGAGGCGACGTACGTCTCGAGCTCTTTCTCGTTGTAGACGATTTCCATCGCTCGGCCACCGAGCACATAGCTAGGTCGGACGAGAACTGGATAACCAATCCTGCTTGCGACGCACTTCACTTCCTCGAAGGAGTAGCCAGTGCCGGAACGAGGCTGGGGGATGCCCAGTTCTTCCATTAGCACAGAGAACAGCTTCCTGTCCTCGGCTACATCAATCATCTTCGGGCTTGTTCCTAGGACCTTGGTCTTCGTGCCTTTTAGTGCTTCTTCGAGCGGTATCGCAAGGTTAATCGCAGTCTGTCCTCCGAACTGTAATATGACCCCATCCGCGTCCTCCTTCTCGACGACGTTGAGCGCGTCTTCGAGGGTTAACGGTTCGAAGTACAACCGGTCGGAGATGTCGTAGTCAGTGCTCACCGTCTCGGGGTTGTTGTTGATGATGACCGCGTCCACGCCCTCTTCCTGCAGCGCCATGACGCCGTGTACGCAGCAGTAGTCGAACTCGATGCCCTGCCCGATCCTAATCGGACCAGCTCCGATGATGACGACCTTTCTCTTGTCAGATCTCTTCGCCTCACACTCTGATTCGTAGGTAGAGTAGAAATAAGGTGTCGCAGCTGCGAATTCGGCAGCGCAGGTATCGACCATCTTAAACGTCGGAACTATCCCCATCGACTTCCTGAGCGCTCTGATGTTCCCCGGGTTCGAGTTCACAAATATGGCTATGCTTTCGTCCGGGAACCCCAACCGCTTTGCCTTGACGAGAGTCGCGCGTTCGAGATGTTTCTTATTCTTCAACTCGGACTCCATGTCCAGTATGTTCTTGATCTTGAGCACGAAGAATGCGTCCCACTTCGTGATATCCGCGATCTTCGACACGCTGACCCCTCGTCTGATTGCCTCTGCGATGACGAACAGGCGCTTGTCGGTAGCATAGGCCAGCTCTGTCGTTATCTCCTCGTCGGTCCATCTCTCCGCCTCAAGGTCGATCTTGTCTATCTCCAGCGATCGGACAGCCTTCATCATCGCCTCCTCGACAGTCCTTCCGATCGCCATGACCTCCCCGGTGCTCTTCATCTGCGTCCCGATCTTCCTCTCGACGGTCCTGAACTTGTCGAAAGGCCATCTTGGTATCTTCAGCACGACGTAGTCGATCGTTGGTTCAAAGGCAGCGCAGGTCTTCCCGGTTATCCTATTCTGTATTTCGTCTAGTGTCTTCCCTACGGCGATCTTCGCCGCAACCCTCGCTATCGGGTATCCCGTTGCCTTGGAAGCCAGGGCGGACGACCTCGACACGCGCGGATTCACTTCGATGACCCTGTATTCCTTCGTCTCCGGATTGAATGCGAACTGTATGTTGCATCCGCCCTCTATCTTCAGGGCCCTGATGATCCTGATCGCGGCACTCCTCAGCCGCTGGTGGTCAACGTCCCTGAGCGTCTGGGCGGGGGCGATGACAATACTCTCACCTGTGTGAATGCCCATTGGGTCCAGGTTCTCCATGCTGCAGACGATGATGCAATTGTCCTTTCGGTCCCTCATCACCTCGTACTCGTACTCTTTCCAGCCAAGAACGCTCTCCTCGATGAGGACCTGGTGGATGCGGGAGTAGATCAACCCCCTTCCTACTATCGTTTCCAAATCGGTCGCGTCGTTCGCGATCCCGCTGCCAGTCCCGCCAAGCGTGTAGGCCGGCCGGACGAGGATCGGGAATC
The DNA here is from genome assembly GCA_050010535.1 of Methanomassiliicoccales archaeon. GTDB lineage: Archaea > Thermoplasmatota > Thermoplasmata > Methanomassiliicoccales > JACIVX01 > JAJRAG01. The sequence continues at coordinate 10,266 of JBEKKT010000021.1, forward strand.
CTCCGAGCTCTTCGGCGATGAGCTTTGCCTCGTCTATCGAGTGTGCCGACCTGCTCCTTGGGATCGGCTCGCCGATCTTCAGCATCGTCTCTCTGAAAAGGTCCCTATCCTCCGAAAGCGCTATGCCCTCCGGCTGGGTCCCCAAAAGCTTTATGCCAAGTCTGTCGAGCGTCCCATTTTCCGCCAGCTCCGAGCATATGTTCAGCGCTGTCTGACCGCCCATCCCGGAAAGGATCCCATCTACCCTCTCTTTCTCGGCGACCTTCGCGACGGTCACTGCATCAAGTGGCTCGACATACACGATATCAGCCATCTCCAGGTCGGTCTGGATCGTTGCTGGGTTGGAGTTCACGAGCACAGTCTTGAAGCCTTCTTCCCTCAGTGACCTGCAGGCTTGAGAGCCAGAGAAATCGAATTCCGCCGCTTGACCTATGACGATCGGCCCGGATCCGATGACCATCAGTTTCCTACCCGGATCGACGGTCATCTTGCCGCCTCCATGATCGATGCGAACTCGTCGAACAGGAACGATGTGTCCCTCGGTCCAGGCGAAGCTTCTGGATGATACTGGACCGCGAATATCGGGAGCTCAGTGTGTCGGATTCCCTCGACGGTGCCGTCGTTCACATTGAATTGATCAGCTACGGCTCCGGAGCCCTCGAGCGTGCTGCTGTCAACCGCATAACCGTGATTCTGGGAAGTTATGTAGACCTTGCCTCTGAAGCTGACTGGCTGGTTCGCCCCTCTGTGCCCGTACTTAAGCTTGTATGTCTTGCCCCCGAACGCCAGTGAAATGATCTGGACGCCCAAGCATATGCCCATCATCGGGTAGTCATCCTTGATCCTCTTCACGGTGCTGATCACCGTCTCGCGAAGCTCTGGATGAGCCGGGTTGCCTGGGCCGTTCGACACGACCACTCCATCCACATAGTTGTCCCTGAAGAATTTCTGAGGAGTGTCGTACGGGATGTCGAAAACGGTGAACCTCTTCTTCAGCTCTCTGAGGATGCCGTCCTTGGCACCGCAGTTTATCAGAGCCACCTTCTTCGCCTTGGGCTTCTCGTGAATCTTGATTTGGTTCGGACTCACCTGCTTGATAAGGTTCGACTCCGCGGGGAACTGCATCTTCCTAACGTTCTCAAGGACCGAGTCAATGTCTTCCCCGAAAGAGATCGCGCCTCGGAGCGTCCCATGCTCCCGGATCTTGATAATGAGCGATCGCGTGTCGACTTCGGATACGCCAGGCACGCTGTATTTCCGTAGGAAGGCGTCGATAGTCTCCCCGCCGTACATCGCGCTCGGTTCAAGGCATCGCTCCCTTACGACGAACCCGTTGACGTGGACCGCCGAGGATTCGTAGTCGAGGGAGTTCACACCATAATTGCCGATCAAAGGATAGGACATGATGAGTATCTGCCCCGTATAGGAAGGATCGGTCAGGCTCTCCTGGTATCCGGTCATCCCAGTGCTGAAAACCACCTCTCCGTAGACCGTCTTTTCAAAACCAAAACCTGTGCCCTCAGCCACGGTCCCGTCCTCAAGGATGAGGTAGCACAACGCCATCAGAAAGGCAAGGAATAGTTATGCTGTACTTAACTTTTATCCTGTTGTCTGGACAAGGGCCATTTGATTTGTCCGATTGCGGACAACGCGCTTCCTCGTCACGCCTCTGCGAATCGCATGCGCTTTGGATCGAGGCCTTCTTCGGATCCCATTGCGACCAAGCATAGAAATAATCTCAATATCATAACTGGAATGATCAGATGCGCGTGCTTCATCAGGATCGAAGGACGGGCGAGATTAAGGTCCAGATAGACTCGCTGGACGATCTGTGGCATCTCTACAACCTCATCGACAAAGGGGACATGGTCCGTGCTGTGACATACAGGCGGGACGAAGTGAAGGCGGACAAGATTCGGTCGGAGAGGGGCGATAAGAAGAGAATGACCTTGGGCATCAGGGTGGAGAAGGTCGAGTTCCACGAGTCGGAGGCGAGGCTAAGGGTACTAGGGGTGATCGAGGAAGGGCCCCAGGACCTTGGAGCGTATCACACATTGAACCTGGAAGAGGGAGACCCGATCACGATCATCAAGGTCGAGTGGAAGGAGTATCATCTCGGGCGCATCATGAGGGCAGTGGAGGATTCTAGAAGCCCTCGTATCGTTTTCGCGTCGGTCGACTACGACGAAGCAGTTGTCGCTGTAATGAGGCAATTCGGCATAAAGGAGGTCGCGCACATCTATGGGCCGTCCCAGGGGAAGATGTTCGAGCAGAGGGAGGACAGCGACTTCTACCGAGAGACGGTTGCGAAGATAAAGCAGGAGGCGGCAGGCGGCGCCCCGCTAGTGCTCCTTGGTCCTGGTTTCGCGAAGGAGGAGCTGCTAGCCGAAGGGAAGACCATAGAGCCGGAGCTGTTCAAGCATGCGCTCCTTTACCACACAGGACAGTCGGGGATGGCCGGAATAAACGAGCTGATGAAGAAAGGTATTGGGGCCAACGTGCTCAAGAACTCGAGGGTCGCACACGAGACGAAGCTGGTTGAGGATGTGTTGACGGCGATATCGACAGATGGGCCTGTCGCCTACGGACCGGAACAAGTGCATCTCGCTGTGCAATCTGGTGCTGTGGAGACGCTGCTCGTACTCGACACCTACATTAGGAAGGGAGGGATGGAGAAGGAGATGAGCGCGGTCGAGAAGGGGAAGGGCGCAGTTGTCGTGGTCAGCAGCAGTCACGAGGCCGGACATAAGCTAGAAGCGATCGGTGGCGCGGCTGCCCTCTTGAGATTCAAATTTTCCTGACAAGCTCCATATCTCCGTTCTACTTGCGTGCGCTCCAACAGACATCGGGTGTCCCAATGGATTCGGCGTGTCCATCATCTGGATTGCTGGCAGTGCGATTTCTTAGCACTGAATCCAGTCAGGATTTGTCTAGATGCGGACTTCAGGTGTATATGTTCGTCCAATCTGCGTCATATTTCGTAAATATTTGCCCTCGATTCGGGAACTTTTATTAACGAGCTTAGCACTCAAGTCGAGGTCGTTGCTCGTCGAGGGGGAATTTAGCTTGAATGGCGCAGCAGGGGGGTCGAGGAAGAAAAGTAGGCAGATCGTTCTTGCCAAGCTTAGCCAGAGCCCTATCAACATCTGCGATACTACCCTCCGCGACGGCGAGCAGGCCGCTGGAATAGTATTTGCGAACATTGAGAAGATCAGGATCGCGAAGCTTCTCGACGAACTCGGAGTCCAGCAGATTGAGGCCGGAATCCCAGCGATGGGTGGCGACGAGAAGAGAACGGTCAAGAAGATTGCCGGGCTCGGTTTGGAGGCATCGATCCTTGGCTGGAACCGAGCGACGATTGAGGACATCTCTCACAGCATAGATTGTGACGTAGACTCTGTGGCCATATCTATGTCCTCATCGGACATACACATAGAGCACAAGCTCCGAAAGTCCAGGGAGTGGGTACTAGAGAAGCTCGTGGAATCGATCGAATACGCGAAGGCACACGGAGTCTACATCTCTGCTAACGCCGAAGACGCCTCCCGCGCTGACAGGGAATTCCTCGTTCAGTTCGCGAAGACTGCCGAAGACGCCGGGGCGGACAGGTTCCGCTACTGCGACACCCTGGGGATACTCGAGCCCCAAGGAACGTTCGAAGCGGTCAGGTCATTAATCGACGCGGTGGAGCTCGAAATTGAAATGCACACTCACGACGACTTCGGCATGGCGACCGCGAATGCGATAGCGGGCGCCCAGGCCGGGGCGACGTTCATCAGCACGACCGTCCTTGGAATCGGGGAAAGGACCGGGAACAGTCCGCTTGAGGAGGTCGTCATGGCGGCGAAACATCTGCTGAAGATCGACACGGGCATCGACACGCAGAGGCTTAGGGAGGTGGCGGAGTACGTCGCCAGAGCTTCCGGCAGGACGATACCAGAGTGGAAGCCGATCGTCGGGTCGAACTGCTTCGCCCACGAGGCGGGAATTCACACGGACGGCGTGATGAAGTATCTGAGCAATTACGAGCCCTATTCTCCGGAAGAGGTCGGGATGACCCGTAAGATCATCATCGGAAAACACACTGGACGGCATACGATACAGCAGATCCTCGCCTCGAAGGGGATAGAGATCGACGAGAACGCAGCCGGTGATCTTCTCGAGATTGTGAGGTCGACGTCGATAGGCCTCAAGCGGAGTCTTTCCGAGAATGAATTGATTTACATCTATCAAGACAACAAGGCAGGGATGTTCGATAAACTGTGAAGGTGAAGCGAATGGGAACGGTGTCTGAGGAGATCCTGTCTGCCCATGTGGGCAAGGAAGTGACGGCCGGGGACATAACTATAGTGCCAGTGGATTTCATCATGGGGCAGGATGGGACGACGTCACTGACTATTCAGGCCTTCAGGAAGATGGAAGGAAAGACGATTCGGAACCCGGGTAAGTTCGCATTCGTTATCGACCACAATTCTCCTTCGCCTCTTGAGAGCATATCGAACATCCATTCCATGATACGCGAGTTCTCTGTGGAGCACGATGCGATCCTATACGACATCGGCGAGGGGGTGTGCCACCAGCTGATGCCCGAGAAAGGGCACGTACTTCCTGGTGGAGTGGTCATTGGGGCAGACTCTCATACTTGCACCTACGGAGCCTTGAACTCCTTTGCGACCGGCGTCGGGTCCACAGATCTCGCCGCCGCGCTCATAAGCGGCAAGACTTGGATGAAGGTCCCCGGAACGATCAAGATCAAGTACAACGGCTCTTTGCAGCCTTGTGTATTCTCCAAGGACGTAGCGCTTCACATGGTCGGAGGACTGACGGCGAACGGAGCCACCTACAAAGCGCTGGAAATTGAGGGGGAGGTCGTCGACTCTCTTTCCGTAGAAGCTAGGATGACGATCTCGAATATGGCGGTCGAGACGGGCGCCAAGGTGGGAATAATGCGTTGCGACGACAAGGTCAAGGAGTATCTTGAGGGCAGAACCACGGCACCCTATGGTGGCGTCGACGCCTCCGAGGATGCCAAGTACGATAGGATTGTGGAGGAAGATCTCTCTGATCTGCCTCCGCAGGTCTCCAGACCGCACGACGTCGACAATGTAGCACCGATCGACAAGGTCGCGGGGACGGAGATCGATGAGGTGTTCATAGGTACCTGCACAAATGGCAGGTTCGAGGACTTCGCCATCGCAGCGAAGATCCTGGCTGGGAAGCAGGTCTCCAAGAAGGTGAGGTTGATCGTCGCTCCTGCCTCGAGAGACATCATGCTGCGCTGCATAGAGGAAGGCATATTGGCGAAGCTGATTCGCGCGGGAGCGGCTATCGTGACGTCCGGCTGCGGTCCGTGTGTCGGGACATGCGGCGGCGTGCCTGCCGACGGAGAGGTCGTGCTGTCAACCGCAAACCGGAACTTCAAAGGAAGGATGGGGAACTCCAAGGCGTCTATCTATCTAGCCAGTCCCGCCACTGCGGCATACTCCGCCATGAGCGGGGTCATATCCGATCCGAGGGAGGTGCTCGGATGAATCATCTGAGGGGCAGGGCCCACGTATTCGGCGATGACGTGAACACCGACTATGTGATATCTGGGAAATACAAGTTCAAGACTCTTGACATGAACGAGCTCGCCAAACACATTATGGAGGATCTGCATCCGGGATTCTACAAGGAAATCGAGGACGGGGATTTCATTGTAGCCGGAGAGAATTTTGGATGCGGGTCGAGCAGGGAGCAGGCCCCGTTGGTCATCCAGGCAGCTGGAATCGGTGCTGTACTGGCGAAATCGTTCGCAAGGATTTTTTATCGCAATTGCATCAATGTCGGTCTTCCTGTAGTGGAATGCAACACGTCCGAGATGGGCGAAGGCGACGAGCTGCTGGTCGATCTGAAGAAGGGACGGGTGCACAACGTGACGCGAGATATGTCCATAGCGGCTGTACGGTTGCCGCCCGTCATGGTCAGGATCCTTCAAGATGGCGGACTGGTCGAGCATTTCAAGAAGCATGGCGGGTTCAAGATCGAGGATGAGGGTTGACATGAGAAAGGTCGTTCTCGTTCCAGGAGACGGTATCGGCCCGGAAATAGTTGCCTCGGGTCTAAGAGTCATCGAGGCCTCTGGCGCAAAGATCGAGTGGGAGAGAATAGAGGCCGGAAAGAAGGTGCTCGAGGAGACTGGTAGGACGATACCTCCGAAGTTCTTCGACAAGGCGATGGAGACGGGGGTAGTGTTGAAAGGCCCGATCGCAACGCCGGTCGGCGGCGGTTTCAGGAGCGTCAACGTGATGATCCGCCAACGCCTCAATCTCTACGCCAATGTCCGACTCGTCAGGTCTGTTCCTGGCGTCAAGGCTTTGCACGAGGGAGTGGACATAGTCGTCGTGAGGGAGAACACCGAAGGCCTCTATTCCGGAATTGAGAGGGAGTCGAGCATTGGCACTGTCGAGACAGTCAAGGTGACCTCGGCGGAGGCAAGCGAGAGGATCGGGAGATTCGCCTTCGACTACGCTGAAGCACATGCGAGGGTGCTGATGACAGCGGTTCACAAGGCGAACATCCTGAAGAAAGGTGACGGGCTTTTCCTGACTAGCGTGTCTGCGATCGCTCATCAGTATCCGGGTATTAGGTTCAATGATATGATGGTCGACAATGCGGTATTCCAGTTGGTGACGAATCCGAAGCAGTTCGACGTCATAGTCACTCAGAACTTGTACGGGGACATAATCTCGGAGCTGTGCGCCGGTCTGATCGGGAGCCTGGCACTGGTGCCTGGGGCGAACTTCGGCGACAATTTGGCGCTGTTCGAGGCCGCGCACGGGAGCGCGCCGTTGATTGCTGGCAGGGGCATAGCCAACCCTACTGGCATCATTCTCTCGGCCGCCTGGATGCTGAATCACATTGGGATGTCCACAGAGTCGCAATCGATTGTGACGGCGGTCAACAAGGTCCTGGGTGATGGGAGGGTTCTGCCTCAGGACATGGGAGGGAACGCGACAACCAAGGAATTCACGGACGCATTGATCGACGCTTTGGGCTGATCTGTCGCAGCATCTTCTCCGAACTCTTTTTATCCGCCATGCATTCTTCTTATCCCTATGGATAAGATAGATGAGATGTACGAGATGCTGGATGAGCTTGAAGAGAGTCTCGAGGACCTTCTGGGGGACATATCTGAGGTAATAGACATGCTTGAGGACGGCCAGACAAAGAAGGCGATACGATACCTCAAGCAGCTGGAGGCTTCGCTCCAGGATTTCCTTCAAGAACAAGAGGGCGAGGGCGAATCCGAGGAGTTCGAGATCAAGTTCGACGACGAGAACGAGGGACCTCAGTAATCCGGCTCTGGGCGAGAGTCGAGCTTCGTCTTTCTATCGAACCGTTTTTCGTGTGATTAGGTAAGCCGCCTCGTATTCTGACGATTCGGGGAGTGAAGCTTCCAAGTCACTTTATGGAACGTTCATGATCCCCTGGTACACGGCCTTCCTCGCAGAGTAATTCCGCTGACTTATGGGCCGTCGTAGCCGTCTTGAGGGTGTTGAGGACGCGGATGATCAGAAAGCTGGGCGTGATCATCGAGAGTGCCAGCAGAGGACATGCGCGCGTCCCGCAAGCGAGGATTAACGCTCTCTCAATGCTTTTTGTGTGATTCTTTCAATTAAGATCTCCTTGCCATCGACGTAGGCTTTCCTGTCGTTTCGGAACTCCGATGCCAAGTTCGTCCTCAGTCGGTCGCATTCTCCCTGACCACCTTATGCTGCCTGATGTAGTCTCTGAAGGTTATGTGTTTCAAGTAAATCGGGCCTCGATGTCTCACCATGGGGATGTCGTGAGTCCTCATCATTAGGGACATTTCGATATCCGATGTCAGTAGGATTCCTGCAATACATTAACCCTGAACTCATGTCTCAACAGCTACGAGGATGTTTATGACCGGCTTCGCCGCCATTCCGGGAACGGCCGTGCTGCCGATATGCTGAATGTCCAGGATTGAGTCTCCAAGAGCACGAACTATCTTCCTCTTCTCCAACTCGAAGATCTCCGGCCATCTCTCGTCTTAGTCCTCGATTTCTATTACATCTATCTCTGGACGCCTGTCCAAGAGTCAAGCACCCCAAATTGGCAACAGAACGTAGTACCGGTATTAATTCCGAGCGGGAGAAGTAAGTTCGCCACTTATCACCCCTCGACGGATCGGTACGATCAGACACTAACTAGTTGGCTTTCGCCCTGCCTGATGCGAGTAGCGTCATAGTCACCATCGCAGCGACAACGCACGAGGCCAACAAAAAGAGCGAGAACCCCGGTATCTCCAATCCAACGGAAAATGCCAGTGCTATGATCGAGACCATCATGACCGCGGCAACGAAAAGCAATATGCTGACGACCGACCGTCTTATCGCACGGCGGAAATGCGCTTCTATTCTCGGGTCCACCTTCCTGTGTGTTTGTACCATGCCCCACATGCTCACACCATTGGCCCCAAGTGTCAGGGCGACGATGCCAACGGCGAATATCGACCAGGCCACGATCACGGACGCATCTGATAGTAAGACGACTGCAAATACGTCCATCACAATCAGGACGCCGACAGAGGCCACAAGCACGTCCCTCCATTTCGCCACTAGGGATAGCAGGGTCATCCCCAACAGGAATACCGCTAGCGCTGCCAGGATCTCGATTGGACCCTCGGAGCCCTTGATAAGGACGAATACCCCTGCGGTCGCAGCCGCAGGGAGCAGTAGCGAGCAGAACATCATTAGTGCAACGCGGGTCCTTAACCCGTCTGCCAGATAGCCGATTGTGCCACCTCCATGAGATATCTCGATAACGGAGATACGGCGTCCCAGTCGATCACTTGGCAGTATCTTCTAAGATCTCGTATAGAGTCATCCCTCAGGATCCTCGCCAGCCGTAGTGCGGAATCGACCTCCTCGCTCGTCTCCATGCCCCTAGCCTCCACATCAAGGGGAGATGGGGACACGACCACGACTTGATGTCCCCTGGCGACTAGCTCCCTGATCGTGTTGATGATGCCCTCCTCTCCAAGAGGCGTGACGACTATCACCATCGAATTCATCGGGAAGTATCGCTTCATAGCCATTTTGATCCCGAGCGTCGACCTTTGGACACCCGCTCTCGTCCTCAGAAGATGGTCGACGATCCTGTAGAATTGCTTCTTGCCGTACGCTGGTCTCACTATATCCACCACATCCCCGAGGAGTATCGCCCCGACCCTGTTCCTCTCCTTCAGGAAGTGCTTCGAGAGGCTCGCCGCGGCCTCGACCCCAGCGTCGATGACCCCAGATTCCAGATTCTTCACTTCGATCTCCATTCTCGCATCGAGGACGATTGTGACGTCGCCGCTGCGCTCGCTCTCGTACTCGTTAGTCATCAAGCTGTCCATTCTGCCGCTAGCCTTCCAGTTGATCCGTCTTGTCTCGTCTCCAGAGTAGTATTGCCTAAGGCAGTGGAACTCGCTGCCGTGTCCGAGTATCCTCGAGCTCACGTTTCCTGTATGCATCCTCATTTTCGTCGGATGGAGATCGCACTTCTTGATCTCGTGGATGTGCGGAATGACACTGATCTCGCTCGAGCCGTCGAACTTGCCTTCTTGGAAGCATGTCCAAGTCGGATCCGTCCATCTCACCGTTGCTGGACCCAGTTGGTACTTTCCCCTCACCGGGAATGTGATCCTGTAGCCGACCTCTACCTTCTCTCCCGTCCCGAGGGTCAACGGGAAGTACGGACGTCCTTCTTCGACGACCGTCCCTTCCGGGATCTCATCCTTGAACTGCACGAACGACAGCGGCTCCCCGATGTTCTCGATCGTCAGGTCGACGCGCAACGAATCACCCTCAAGGACCCTACTCGATTCAAGCGATCGCTCGACCTTCAAAGCTATTGATGGAGGGTGATTCAGCAGATAGGAAAGGGCGACAAAGAGAGTAATCGGGAAGAGGAGACTGATCAGCTCCCAGTTCCTGAGGATCAGTCCAGATATTAGGAATAGGAAGGCTGCCGACAAGAGCAGGTATCGGGACTTGGCAATCAACCTAGGTCACCTTTGGCACAGGGACCCCTTTCATGACGGCCTCGACAATGCTCCCTGGCTTGACCCCTTTGATCCAGGGGTCCGGAGCCAGAATTAGACGGTGGGCCAGGGCGGGTACAGCCACGATCTTGACGTCGTCCGGGACCACGTAGTCCCTGCCCTGCATCGCTGCCCTCGCCGAGGAGAGTCTCATAAGTGCCAACGAACCTCTAGGGCTCGCACCGACCTCGACCTGCGAGTGCTCTCTCGTCGCAGTTACAATGCGCACGATGTAATCCTCGATGATGTCCTCCAAATGTATACTTTCCACAACGTCCTGCATGTCGAGTATCTTCCTGGGAGTACAGACCTGCCGCATCTCGGCCTCCTCCTTTTTCCTTTCCCGTCTCCTTCTGAGAATCTCCTTCTCCTCGTCGATCGAGGGATAGCCGACCTCCGTCTTGAGGAGGAATCTGTCGACCTGGGCTTCCGGGAGGGGGTACGTCCCTTCGTGCTCGATCGGGTTCTCGGTCGCCATTACTATGAACGGCCGTTCGAGCGTCTGCGTCTCGCCCTCCAGGGTGACCTGTCTTTCCTGCATTGATTCTAGCAGGGCCGCCTGGGTTTTCGGCGGAGCGCGGTTTATCTCATCGGCGAGGAGGACGTTCGTGAACACTGGCCCTTTCCTAAGGACGAATGCCGACGTGTTCCTATCCAAAATATATGTTCCGGTGATATCAGCCGGAAGCAGGTCAGGCGTGAACTGCACTCTCTTGAACTCGCATCCGCTGGCTTTCGCGAAGCACTTCGCCATGAGTGTCTTCGCGAGACCAGGGTAGTCTTCGAACAGAACGTGGCCATCGCACAGCATTGCTAGCATGACCCTTTCCATGATCGTTCTCTTTCCTACAATGACCTTCCCGACCTCGTCTAGCATCTCCGTGCAGGTCCTCTGCAACTCCTCGACGCTCATTGCCAACCTTCCAACTTGTCAAGTAGCGAATTGAATCTAACATCGAACGAGGATCTCCACTTCGAGTTTGAGGGCGAATAAGGATTGAGGAATGTGCGGTTGAGATCGGTTGTTATGAGTTCCACAAGATCGTCGTCACGGACCACCTCCGCGAGCTTGTCATTGTCCCTGAGGAGCGATTCCATGTCGTCCTGCGGTATTCTGCGTCGTACCCTCACTCGTCTTATCGCTGCCTTTTTCAGCTCCGAGTAGGCGACCATCTGACTCATAGAGTCGCCGCCGGTCCCCTTTCCAATGGTCGTAACCATCTTGCGGATGGGTCCCACTGACTCCTCCTCTGGACCAATTTCAGGTCGATCGACGCGGTGCGCACTCCTAGGGTAGGCGGTTCTGAGAAGGAACAGCGCGAGCAGGACGCAGACGATCAGGAAGAATGCCCATCTTATCCCGGCATCTGTGATCAGGACGTCCACTGCGGGAAGTGAAAGCATGAAAAGGCTCAGGACCATGGCGATCCCAACGACGATGGCGATGACAGACACGCGATTCTCCTTGTATTCCTCTTGCACCCTGTCCCGCCGGAACAGCAAGAATATCGCCTTTTCTCTATCCGTCTGCAGATGCGATTCCTCCTATGTCGACCTCGTCGCTGCCGCGGTCGATCGCGGTCCTGATGTCATCAAGGCACCTGCTAGCCGTCTCCTTCTTGGTCTCGTCGATGTCGTGGAGGCTGTACCGTGCCTCTTCGAAGAGCGACGTGAGTTCCTTCACAGGACCTTCAGGCCATCCCAGCTTCTCGGTGGCCAATGCGGCGAACTCTCTGGGTGTAAGGAACTTCCCATCAGAACGCTCCCCATCACTCACGAGCCTGCACATATGTTGATACATTCTGATTATGATGCTCCTGAAGTCGTTCCCCTGGTATAATTCCTCCATAGCCCTATCTATCAGGTTGATCCCGGTCTGGCCGCCCTGCTTGCCAACCTGATACCTGTAGGTATACTCCGACGGTCTCCTCAAGTGAATGAAGTAGACAGCGACCAGAGAAACTGCAAGAATAGCTAGGAATATGAAGACGAACGGACCGGAGCTTCCGCTGCCTCCATTTGATGAGAGCACCGATCCCTCCCCTGGCGTGCCGCTGCTCTGCATGCCCTCATTATTGGATAAGAACGAGAACTTCAACCCTGACCAGTTTATCAATACTATCCAGATCGCCAAGATGAAAAGGCCGAGCAATGGGCCTCGCCAGTTCGAGGGCGAAGCAGCAACCTCCTTCCGGCCCTTCCTTCTGGAATTGGCAAAACCAAACATGATGTAGATGAATACCGCGGCCCAGAGGATGTAGAGTGAGGTCGTCATGACCTCCGCGATCCTGTTCGTGAAGGTCCTGATCGATTCTCCTCCTGCACCGATGTCAGCAATTTGAATGTTAGAAACGAGAAGACCTGTTGTTATGAGAGCGATCGCGGTTAGGGCGAAGACAAACCCCAGATGCTTCGTAGATGGATCTTCAATCACGATATCCCATCAGTCTTTTTTGCGTATATAATGTTTCTACCCCGGGCGGATCTACAGCAAGTGGATGAGACTGCCGAAATTGGTCCTTGATGACGATTGGTGATTATCACTTATGCAAAGAACATGGAAAGATTCATGCCCCCCCGCGTCTAGACGTGTCTTGCAGGAGATGGTAGGGATGTTTGATCATCAACAGCGGAGTGGCAAGGCCGTCGTAATACGCGACGCGTCAATAATCCCTTTCGCTGGTCAGAGTCTTGCCGTTAATCAGACGGGTCTTGAAAGTCTGGACAGGCAGCCCAGTTCGGATGTCATTGCCTCCCCGAACGACGGCGACACGATCGCTGATCAGGCTGCCGTTCAAGAAGCGGAGTCGCTCTCGACTGGTATCTACGTCGACTTCGCAACGCTTGGATCTACCCTTGGGGATTGGCAACCTTCGAATCCCAATATTGCTAGAGTGAACGTCGTCACTGAGCTAGTGGACCTGCTGAGAGCGAAGGGTATTCGGGCCCGGACAGGGAGAGGTCCCGATATTCTAGTCTGCGACCGGTACCCTGTCGATCTGGAGAGGGGGAACAAGTCAACCGACGTCGATAGGCTCCTTGAAAAGATGATTTGGGACTCGCACATCTACGGGTGCGTCATCGGCGTTGCCTATGGCGTTCAGGATCAGTCGATCGTCGAGCAGCTGGAATGCGTGCTGGAAGAGTTCTTCGAGAAAGAGGATATGGCGACGATCGTCCTCTGTTGAAGGAGCGCTGACCGCGTCGCTCGAACAAGTATATGTAGTAGCAGTCTCGAGTATCCTAAAAGAACGACGGCCTCGCAAGTGACCGCCGTCATTCAAGTGCGGTGGGATTCATGGAAGCGATCCTCTCTAGGAGAAGCGTTCGGAAGTACACGAGTGAGCCTGTATCGGAAGATGCCGTCAAAGAGCTGCTCAGGGCGGCAATGAGCGCGCCGTCCGCTGGAAATGAGCGCCCCTGGCATTTCGTTGTCATAAGGGATAGAAAGACGATGGGCGAAATCCAGAAGTTCCATCCCTTCGCCAGGATGCTCGACGAAGCGCCAGTCGCAATACTCGTGTGCGGTGATCAGAACCTTGAGAAGCATGGAGGATTCTGGGTCCAGGACTGCTCGGCAGCGACCGAGAACATTCTGATTGCCGCGCAATCTATGGGTCTTGGGGCGGTGTGGCTGGGCCTGTATCCAATCAGAGAGCGGGTCGAAGGAATTCAGAGGCTGGTGGGAATCCCGGAAAATGTGACACCCCTTTCCCTGGTGTCGATTGGTCATCCTGCCGAGAAGAGAGCCGCCTCCGACAGGTACGACGAGTCACGGGTGCACAAGGAAACATGGGAAGCCTAGGAATGGTGAACTGAGCATGGTGCAGATGGTTTCCGGGACTTGACCCGTCTCTGACCGACGCCCCCTTGTCTGTGTCGACACTGGTGACATGTTCCTGCGATGCGCAAGATTAAGGGAAGATAAGTGAATGGAGCCGGGGACGCTGCTACTTCTCTTCCTCCCCTTTGAAACCCTCTTCTATCCCCTTTCCGAGCCTCTTTGCGACTTTGATCCCTTTCTTCAGTCCCTTTCCCACGAGTTTGCCAGTCTTCTCGGCGACTTCCTCCGCCTTGCCTGCCCTCTCTTCCTCTTCGGCCATGTCAATCGAGATTTGCACTGTCCCCTTCATATTAAACCGTTACGAGTGCGCACACTGAGGTAGACGGCTCTGTCCAGAGGTACCCTAGGAGACCATGCTCCCGATCGACGGTCTCCCCCAATCTCGGCAGGGTGTTGACCATTTACGGACCCTTGAGACTCTGGTCGGGAAGTATCGAGGTCGAGAACAGAAACGAGCGTGGCCGTCCGTCGGATCTGTTAGGTGGCGTGAAGCGAGACGTACTATGAACCAGGTTCACGGAGAAACGATAATAAGGGGATTGAAACTACGGGACATAACCCGGGCGCACTGATACTCCACGACGGGTGGAAAGCGGAAATCTAGTGCGATCCTCTGAGAAGTGACTTCATCGGTGGCGAGAGTCCGCGGGGGCGTTCGAGACTGAATATCTTCGAAAACGTCCCGCCGAAAGTGAAGTGACTCATCCACCATGTTTCATTCGTGTCGGTAGGATACGGCTACCTTCTGGTCGCGATCGCAGCATACCTTTCCGAGATCGGCTTGAGCTCTGGGGACGTTGGCCTCATTCTGGGTGCCAATTGGATCGCCTTCGCTCCAACCGCTATACCCATCGGGCTTCTGTCTGATCGAAGGGGCAGGAAATGGATGCTCATCCTCGTTCTGATGGTTGTGCCGCCTTCGCTGCTCGTCTATACTCTCACGACCGACGTCGAAATACTAGTCGTAGCAGCGATCGCCGCCGGTGTCGCCGAGGGGGCTTTCCTCACAAGTTGGAACGCCTTGATCGCGGATATGACGACCCTGGAGAATAGGGTCGAGGCCTTCTCGTTCTCGTTCATTGTCGGAGGCATACCGATGGCTATCTTGTATGTCCTCCTGTTGTTCTTCCCCTAATTTCCGATGCGACGGGGTTCAGCTCCCATCTCGGCCACACTTTGGCCTGCATCATTTTGGCCATCATAGGAGTCGTGTATCCGGTCACTCTGTGGATACTCCTTAGGGACTACAAGGAGGTCAGACGATCGGACCTACTTGCCTGTCGATGCTCGCTCTCTCTTATACCTTAGTTTGAGTGCGATTATGACAAGGTTGAAGGCCAATGAGACGGCGTTCCAAAAGATGATGGGCAAATCATTGAGCACGAGACCGTAACCGAGCCAGAGCGCCATCCCCGCACTCAGGAGAATGGGCATGAACAACGAGACATCCTCTAGTCTTTTGGTGCGGTAGCCTTTGACGATTTGAGGGACGAATCCCACGGTCGTAAGCATTCCCGCAACCATGCCTAACATGATCCAAGCATCCATCAAGCAGAGAATCGTCGATTGGACATAAACACCTTGGTTCTCAACAAGCATGCCAGGACCTCACAGCAATACAAAAGGATATGGAGGGCTAGTTCAGACCCAGCATGCCAACCCAGGTCGCGGCCTCCCAGGATTCATACCGCTTACTTCTTTTCATGTCTCCGGACCGTTTTGTATGTGAGGATTTTCAGAAGTGTCGGATGGGGCTGCCCGGATTTGAACAAATGACTAGCCAGTCGGGCGGAAAAATGATTCAATAACGGGGTTTCGTGCAAGCAGTTGTTTGCTGGACCAAACCTCTTCCTTTTCTTTTTCTGATTTCAATAGAACATGGAATCGAGTTGTCTGAACTACCAATAGAATGTGATGCTGTCGATTACACTATCCGTCAGCACGTAGATCATCGACACTTTGTAGGACATAGATCCAGAAACAGGGAACGTGAATTGTATTGTGATGTAGTCTTGGTTGCTAATCTTCTTGTCCTGGGCCAAGTCAGTGTATGCAATACTGCCGACTCCTGTCAGAGTTCCACGAGCCACCGAGGTCAAATTTCCCGACAAATCTGTTGTGGGCATGGTGTACGTCGACGATCCGGTTCCCGTTTGGTTCACGATTGCAATCTCTATGTCCGACGGCTTCACGTCTTTGTTGAACGAATCGAAGAACACCTTCTCAGTAGTGTTGCCAGCCTTCTGAACCCCCGCGAACGACCCAGTTGGTGTAAGGAGTACAAAATCATGGTCACCCCCCCGGAAAACGACATCGGTAGCAAGAATCAGAAGGATGATTCCTGCCAAGATGATGGCAATTCTGAGGATCCTCCATGGATTTGCCACAACCTATCCCTCCTAAGGCTTCACTGGGAACCGATATACGATAAATCAGAGGCCAAAGGACGATAAAAAGAGTGCGGTGCCGCGATTCGATTCTTTCAATCTGCATTCTATTCTCGCTCACAAGTTGTGATAATGCGCCGGAAGATAGGTGTGATATCACACTATTCATTCTCAAAACCCCCCCAGCAGATTACTGTATGAGTTCTAGCCCACCAAATCTCGAATCCAATCCGTTCATTGGTTGCCAGAATTGAATTGCTGGTTACGGTCAGATAATCTCCTCCATCTATTCTTCCGTTGCCGTTCAGGTCATGAACTACTACGGTGTATGTCCCGTTGGGATGTATGCTGCTATAGTTGAAGATCATAGGATGGTCGGTACCAGTTTGTATGGCACGACTACTGCTCCCCTGAGTATTGACCCGGAGAAAGAAGTAACAACTGGAGAACGGTGTCGCTTTGTCTGGCTGTCCGAAAGTGAAGTTTACTGTAGTGTTTGAATCCATCTTCGCACTCACGATAGATACATGTGGTGGTCCGAAAAGGTCATGACCCCAGGCAACGACCACGGTAGCAAGAATCAGGAAGATGACTCCTGCCAAGGTGACGGCAATTCTCAGAATCCTCCACGGACTAACCACAATCACTCCTCCTCATGTCTCTGTTGGAAACTGATGATATGAATAATCCATGAGTCAATGAGCGATAAAAAGAGTGTGGTGTTGCGATTCGAGTCTCTCAATCTACATAAATATCAGTTCACGACATGTTATAGTTGAATGACAGAAGACCGCTTCGCTTGGCCCGACACAGTACCCCTTATCTTCGCGGGACTTTCAATGCTGTCTTTATCCATCTTCCTCTATTCATGGGTGTTCATTTGCGATGCGGGTAATGTTTATAACCAGGTGTGGAATTCCGCTGATCACTATCTGTTGCCGCCGTTGATCATCATACTTTCCTGGCTTACTATTGGAAGCGAAATTCTGGTCACATGGCATCGTGATAGTGTACTGATAACCCGTTCGTTCTTGGCGTTCAGTGTCATATATTCGATTGCGGTGTCGATCATTATGCTGATCTTCTTCTGGTCCTTTTTTGTCGTATACTAATATTCTTTTTATGATTCTGGGGTTGCGATTAGTTCGATCTTTCATTTAAAGGAAGACGCTGTCAAATCTCCTCATCAACAAATTGCTGTCTTGGACTCCTTCTCCACATCTGCCGTCAGAACCGTCAGACGACCCGGACTCAATTAGCAGTTTCACCTGCTGCAATCTTAACAATAGTTGGGACTCTTTTGACTTGTTATCTATAAGCCCCACACTCATACTCTCAGGAGGGGGTAGATTAGATGCACGGCTTGCACTCATCCGACCGCCTTCTTTCTGCTGAGAGCAGTCCATCTCACGATATACAGTATCGCACCCGCGAACAGAGCAATGAACGCGCCTTGACTAAGGTTGTAAAGAAGGCTCTCTTGGTCAAAGAGGTTCGAAAGGAGACCAAACGCTACGAACATTCCTACCATCCACAGCACGATGAAGGCGTTCGGATATTCGAACCTGCTTCTGCGCCGTTCTCCAACAGACACGACTTTGACAAGGTTCTAACATTTCTTGAAGATTTCGTGTCGTGCCAATTTGCAGATTAGAAGTTCTGA
>JBEKKT010000022.1:0-27848 GCA_050010535.1 Methanomassiliicoccales archaeon
GTCTGCTGCTCGACCCACCGGTTGATGGCTGCACGGGCGGCCGGTTCCTCGTGAAAATCCACCTGCTGTAGCCCGCCGCCGAAGTTCTCGTTGATCAGGGCCAGGTAGTCCTGCTTGAAGGGGTAGCCTTTCTGCCCCCAGAGGGCGTTGGCGACGGCCAGTTGGAAGCCGCCCTTGGCCCCCGCGGCGTTGAGGCGCTTCTGGAGGGCCGCGGCCGCCTGGATTGTCGCGGTGCGCCAAGCTTGGGGATCGGCTTTCGGCTGCGGCGTCTCCGGGGCGCCCGTGCCCCCGGCCGGCGTGAAGGGGCCGCTGCCGGGCAGATGGAGGACGGAGGCCATCTCGCCGGCCGTCGGGCCGGCGGCCCCCGCCCAGGTCATCGTCAGCGCGTTCGAGATGCTGTAGGGCGAGAAGAACAGGTTGCCCTTCTGGCCGCGGATGCTGGAGTACAGGTCTAGGGCGAAGGTGTTCTGACCGGCGGCAAGCGCCTTCATCTCAGGGGACACTTCCTGGCGGGCCGGCCCCTTCTGGGCCTTGGCCGCAGCCGGGGCCAGAGCGAGGATAACGGCCCCAAGCACAACGATCCCGATTCCCGCTGACGTGTTCCGATCCATGGCGTTCTCCTTCTCGCGTACGCCGTTGCCCTCCCTCCTGACGCAGGCTCTATGATACCCGGAACTATCCAGATAGTCTTGGCCCAAGACCACCGCACCAGCCATCCTCCGGTGTTCACGCTGACGTGCAGCTCGGCCGTCCGCGGGCCTTCGCCGGCGCCGTTGATCCCGCTGATCTGGAAATAGCAGTCGCGCGCCTTCACGCCGCCTTGCCGGTAGGGATGCTCGTCGGACCGAGAGACGTAAGAGGCACGTCCGCCGGGCACCAGGATCCAGTAGCCCGTCGCGTCCTTGGCTGGCTACCTGGCCTTGGGGCTGAAGTTTACGACGTAGAAGTCCACGCGCCGGCGGGCGTCCATGGTCCGCATGGCGATGGCCAGGGCCTTCAGCGTGCCCATCCTGCACAGCAGCGGAGTTCACCTTGGCCGACATGCGCGAGGCGTAGACCAGACGATCACCCCCAGCAATGCCATGACGCTCCGCCGCAGCGGTGATTTCATCGGGAGTCTTTCGACTGGTCTTGCCCTTGCCGCCCGCGACGATGATCCCCAGATCGTTGCCGAAGATCCGCTGGGCCTCGCGGAGTGCTCCACAGGTGACGGTCGTGACGCCCGAGCTGTGCCAATCGAATCCGAGAACGCAAGAGAACGCCTGGAACCAGAATGGGTCCGAAAGCCGTCTGAGGAACTCCCCGGTCCCGTACTCGATCACCATGACGTCCGAGATCGCAACCGCCAACTTGACCATCCTTGTGAACAACCATCTGGGGGCGTTGCCTCCATGAAGCGGCAGGTCTGCGAATCCAGTCCTAGGCATGCTTAAATCTAAGTGAGTGGCTCTGATAAATCTTTCTCAGGGGCGGGTGCAAAGGCCCGGCTCTTACCATCAAGGCATGTACAGAACCGTCGTCGCAGTCGGGAGGATCCTACGAAGCTCGTGCACGTGAGGGTGGAACAGTCTGATCTCATCCGTAGATTCCATTTCTTTTCCGATCATGAGCGAGATGACCTTCGCCTCGACCTTCCCCATGACCTTCCAAGCACCGCCGGGATATGACGTGTCAGTTATGATTAGGATCGGTATCTTCAGAGCGCTGCGGTCGAACTCGTCCAGATGCGATGCTAGTACCTCAAGCTCTTCATGAGACACATGATAGGCTGTACCGTCTCTGCCGACATAGACTGGCTCCTTCTCCAGATGCATCTCCGATAGGCGTCTTCTCGTAGAAGGCACGTGCCTGTTCATATGCACAACCAGCCTCTCCAGCGTCTTGTCATCGAACATCACGACCACATCTGAAAGTCCTAGACGTAAACCCCTTAGTTGATAAGCGAATGCGTTCGCGAATACAAGAGACGCCCGCTCAATCGAACGCGATGCCAGCTACGTAATCAACGGAATCCGACGATATGCGACCGTTCCCAGAGAGATTGGTCCGTTCCTCTCGAAGGAGCAGACCAATCTATAATTGGACGTGGCTCAATTACTCTCCCGTTATCTCAAGTACGTCATACTGACGCAGAGAGGCACTGGAATGGCAGAGGACATCGCACCAGATCTGAAGGCATTGCTGGAGACGCACCCGTGCTACACTGAGAAAGCGCATACGCAATTCGCAAGGATGCATCTTCCAGTTGCGCCGAAATGTAACATCCAGTGCAACTACTGCAATCGCCGATTTGATTGCACAAATGAGAGCAGGCCCGGCGTAACGAGCGAGATCCTCACGCCCGAGCAAGCCGTGGAGAAGATCAGATATGTGAAAGAAAGGATTCCCTACTTGACCGTCATAGGCATTGCTGGCCCGGGAGACCCGCTTGCGAACGAGGAGACGTTCCAGACGCTGGAGCTTGTGAGAAGGGAATTCCCTGAGATGTCACTTTGCCTCAGCACGAACGGTCTTATGCTGCCGGAGAACGTAGACCGTTTGAAATCGCTTGGGGTCAAGTTCATCACCGTCACGATAAACGCCGTCGATCCCGAGATCGGCAGCAAGATGTACGATTTCGTCACCTACGAAGGAAAGGTGTTGAGGGGCATAGAGGCTGCAAAGCAGCTTATCGAGAACCAGTTGCTCGGCGTGAAGATGACCTCGAAAGAAGGAATGCTGGTCAAGGTCAACACCGTGATGGTTCCTGACATAAACGCGGACCACATACCTGCTATCGCGAAGAAGGTGAAGCAGCTCGGAGCCTACATCGTCAACGTGATCCCGCTGATACCCGTCCCTGGAACGAATTTCGCGGACATGAGGGCGCCCACCCCGAATGAACGGAAAGCATTGCAGGATATGTGCGAAGCGGATGTCAGGCAGATGAGGCACTGCAGATTCTGCAGGGCAGACGCCATCGGTCTACTGGCAGAGGACAGGTCGTCGGAGTTCGCGCATGCGACCTGCAGTCTCGCTCGGCCTCCGAAGGAGGGATTCGCTGGTATGCAGATGGAGGGGAAGTCAAGATACAAGATAGCCGTCGCATCGAGCGACGGCAAGAATGTCGACCTGCACTTCGGTCACGCGGAGAGCTTCCTCACGTTCACGGTCGCAGGCAGGAAGATTACCCCTGGCGAGAAGATCTCCTTCCAGGCGGATATGGACATTCCAATGTTCGGAATGGCGCACGCCAACAAACTGGAGAAGGCCACCGACGCTTTGAAAGGTTTCGACGCCGTTGTTGCGACGAAGTTCGGCGACAGGGCCATCGAGGAGCTCCAGATGCGGGGCGTGGCGGCGATCAAAGATTCCGGAGAGATCAAGGCGGCGCTGAGAAGGGCGGTCGACAGCCTGTTCAAGGAGAGGGTGGGGAAGTTCAGTGATTGAGGGGAGGACATGAGGGGGGCCGATCTGCTTGTCAAGTGCCTCGAATGCGAGGGCGTGACGCGCATCTTTGGGATACCAGGCGAAGAGACCCTCGACCTTATGGACAGCCTCGTCGACTCCAAGATAGAATTCGTACTCACGAAGCACGAGGGATCCGCCGCATTCATGGCGGAGATCTCGGCCAGATTGTCTGGAAAGCCTGGTGTTTGCCTTTCAACTTTGGGCCCTGGGGCGACCAATCTCGTTACCGGAATCGCGGATGCTTACTTGTGCTACACCCCGGTCGTGGCTCTGACCGGACAGGTCCGCACGGAAAGGGCGCATCCTCCGGAGAAACAGTACATCGATCTTGTCCAGCTCTTCAAGCCAATAACCAAAGACAGCTTCAGCATGAGAACCCCCTCGAAGATACCTCTGCTGACAAGACGGGCGTTTGACAAGGCTAAGGAGGAAAGACCCGGACCAGTCCACGTCGAGCTGCCAGAGGACATCATGAGATGCGAGGTCGAAGGAAGACCGCTGCCCAAGTCGACATCGAAGAGAACGAGCTGCGACCATGCGTCTCTGGAACTCTTGAGAAAGGCGATTTCGGAGGCGGGGACGCCACTTGTTCTTGCTGGCCAGGGGGTCATTCGATCAGGATCCCAAGAGGCGCTGAGGAAGTTCTCTGCAGCATGGAACGTACCGGTAGTTCACACGTGGCTTGCTTCAGGAATATTGCCTTTCGACGACCGGCATTCGCTGCATTCCGTCGGGCGAAGAACTCACGATTTCATGAGGAAGGCGTTCGAGGCCGCGGACCTGGTCATCGCTGTCGGATACGATGCTATAGAGTACCAGCCGGTTTTCTGGAACTTCGGGAAAGAGAAAAGAATCATCCACGTCGGTCCGACCTCCGCGGAGATCGCAGACAAATACATCCCGGACATGCAATTGATCGGCGACATCAGGAGCATACTCTCAGAGATGACGAAAGACGCTACAGACAAGGGAAACTGGGCAAGGGACCTCAGGGACGAGTTGCACGAGAAGATGTCAATCAACATGAAAGACACCTCTCCGGTCAGACCGCAGTTGGCGGTTCGGGCCATACGGGAGGCACTTGGCAGAAAGGACATCGCGGTATGCGACGTCGGCGCTCATTTCCTCTGGATGGAAAAGCTCTATCCGACTTTCGCCTATAACACGCTTGTCGTCTCGAACGGTCTCATCGGCATGGGCATCGGGATCCCTGGCGCCATAGCATCGAAGCTGACGTACCCTGAAAGGAATGTGGTTGCGGTAGTTGGCGACGGAGGCTTCATGATGACCTCGGCTGAGCTCGAGACCGCTTCCCGGATGAAAGCTCCGTTCGTCTCGATCATATTCGACGACTGCGCGTTCGGATTGATTAAGCTCAGACAGGAGAAGAACTACGGCAGGAGCATCGGGGTCGACTTCGGGAATCCAGATTTTGTCAAGTACGCGGAGTCCTTCGGTGCGGACGGGTACAGAGTCTCGTCCGCGAGAGAATTCGAGAGAGTCCTGGTAAAGTGCCTCAAGGACGGCGCCCTCGCGGTCATCGACATCCCGATCGACTATTCCGAGAACGTCAATTTGGCCATATGAATTGCGCGAATCCCGCATCCTCACCCACGAACTGAATTGTCCAGACTGAAAAGATTCATATAACGACCCCCTGATACAAGGACGATGGATTCCTCGGAATATGAGTTGAAGTATTTCATCGACAACGGCTTTAACCGGAAGCTGTGCACGAAGTGCGGGCGCCACTTCTGGAGTATGGGGGAATGGGACTCCTGCGGCGAGCCGCCCTGCGAGGAGTACACGTTCATCGGAGCCTCTCCGATGAAGGAATCCCTCGGACTCCACGAGATGAGAGAGGTCTACCTCAGCTTCTTCGAGAGCCACGGCCACAAGAGGATCAGACGGTATCCAATCGTGGCAAGGTGGCGGGATGACGTTTTCTTCACGCAGGCGTCCATCTATGACTTTCAACCATGGGTCATAAACGGTGTGATGGACCCTCCGGCCAACCCGCTGACGATCTCGCAGACATGCATAAGGTTCAACGACATAGATAATGTCGGCAAGACGGGCAGGCATTTGACATTCTTCGAGATGTGCGCCCACCACGCATTCAACACGAAGAACAAGCAAGTCTACTTTAAGGACAAGACAGTGGAGTTGTGCCACGAGTTGTTCACCCGCCGAATGGGCGTCAAACCGGAAATGACCCGGTACGTCGAAGCGTGGTGGGAAGGGGGCGGCAACTCAGGTCCTTGCCTCGAGGTGATCCTCCAGGGAGCCGAGGTTGCGACCCTCGTCTTCATGACGTACAGGGATACTCAAGAAGGCAGGAGGCCGCTCGACATGAAGGTCGTGGACACCGGCTACGGTCTTGAGAGAATGACGTGGGTGTCTCAAGGCGCGACCTCCACTGAAGAGGCCGTTTTCGGTCCAGTTCTCGAGTACATGAAAGGGATCACGGGCGCGACCGTGGACTCTGAGATTATGACTGAATATAGCAAAGTCGCCGGCATGACGAACGCGAAGACCGCGGCAGATATCAGGAAGATTCGCGAGGAGACCGCGGCAAGGATAGGCATCTCATACGACAAGTTGATGGAGTGCGTGAAGCCTCTTGAGGATGTATACGTCGTCTGCGACCACTCAAGAGCGCTGGTATTCCTCTTGAATGACGGCGTCGTTCCCTCCAATGTTAGAGAGGGCTATTTTGCCAGAATGCTCGTCAGAAGGGGGCTCCGAGCGCTCAGATCCCTCGATCTGGATATTGCACTCGCGGAGATGGTTGATAGGCAGATCGACTTCTTCAGTCCCGTGTTTCCGGAGATAATCGAGAACAGAGAGGACATACTGCAACTCGTAGGAGTGGAGGAGGACAGGTACAAGGAGACACTGATCAGGGGGAGGCAGCTCGTCCAGAGGCTCACGAAGGACCTCAAACCGGGGGAGGGAATATCGGCGAGGAAGTTGATTGAACTCTACGACTCCCGTGGTCTCAACCCGGAGATCGTGAAGGAGTTCACGGATGCGCCTGTCGAGATACCTGATGACTTCTATATCAGGGTCTCCGCGATGCATGAAAATCCGGAGCTGGAGTCGTCGGAGAATGTGAGTCTGCCCTCGGACCTTCCGGAGACGAAGATTCTGTACTACGAGGACCCTGGGATCGTGGAGTTCAAAGCTAAGGTTGTGGAAGTCGCCGATGGGGGGATTCTGCTTGACCGCACGGCGTTCTATCCGGAGGGCGGGGGACAGGAGTGGGACACCGGCACTCTAGACGGGAGAAACGTGGTTAAGGTCATGCGCAGCGGGAGAAGCATAATTCATTACATCAATGGCGACGTTCCTTCGGTCGGCGCTGTGGTTGAGGGAGTAGTTGACAAGATAAGACGTCTCCAGCTGATGAGACACCACACCGCCGCCCACATAATAAACGGAATCGCAAGGAGAATGCTCGGCAACCATGTCTGGCAGGCGGGAGCACATAAGTCGGTGGACGAGGGCAGGCTGGATATCACGCATTTTGAGAATCTGACACCGGAGCAGAGAAGTCAGCTCGAGAAGGAGGTCAACGAAATCATTCTCGAGGATCTGGATGTCAATGTCACTTTCATGGCAAGGGACGATGCGGAAAGACTCTACGGCTTCCGTCTGTATCAGGGGGGCGCCGTCCCGGGAGGTACCCTAAGAGTGGTCGTCGTCTCGGGTCTTGATGCGGAAGCTTGCGGTGGACTCCACTGCAAAAGGACCAGCCAGGTCGGCCCCGTCAGGATCAATAGCACAAAACGGATTCAGGATGGCATAGTCAGAATCGAGTTCTCGGCAGGCATGCCAGTAATCAAAAGCATGCAAAGAGACAGGAAGGAACTGGAGACCGGATCGGCGTATTTGGGCGTCCCCTACGCCGATACAATCTCGACCGCGATCGAACTCCTTGAGGAATCGAAGAATCAAGGAAAGCAGATCGAGCGGTACAAATCGAACGAAACTAGAATGATATCCGAGAGTCTGCTGCGAAAGGCAGTCCATATCGGCGACATGAGACTTGTCAAATATGTTTCCAAGGAAGGAGAGGACCCGGCCGCCATCTCGAAGACCCTTGTCGCCAACGACAAAGTAGTGTCGATCATAGGTTCCACTGGAGCTGGAGACCTCAGGTTGTTCTTATCGAGAAGCCAGGACGTCGACCTGGACTGCAGGGAGCTACTGAAAGAAATCGCGAAGACAACAGGCGGTGGGGGAGGCGGGAAGAAGGAGTTTGCCCAAGGTGGAGGGGGAGACCCTTCGAAGCTTCAGGATGCCTTCACCAAATTGCCCGACATCATCAGAGCGCTGTCTGGGTCGAGTGGCTAGTGGGATAGGATACAACATGCTCAGGTTGAGGAGTCCTGGACACCAGACCATGGGTCCGGACGTCCAATCGATATCCAAGCGATACTTCATATTCGGCGCTTTCGACGGTACACTGACCTGCTCGGAGTTATCCTGTGAGCCGCAACAACGGGCAGCCTAACAAAGCAGACCGTCATGAGTGCTAGCATTGGGGGTAGAATGGTGCTCGCAATTTCGAGCGCCGTCGGGGCCTACGAAGCAGAGTGCATCGAGACCAAGCTGAACGGCGGCGACGCGAGTAGGATGGCCGCGAAGGTCGGGCAGAAGTGGCCGAAGACGGGTTACTGGACGGCGACTCTTATTCCCGCGGCAGTGTATGACATGACGCCGCTCCTGGCCGCGATCATTCCGGTCACGCCCTTCTTGTTGTTCGACATCGCGCCCGCCGAGATGATCTCCGTAGGAATGACGATGACCTTCCTATTCGTGATGGGTCTGTACCTCGGCTCTCTGACCGAGGGGAGAAGATTGGCGACCGGCCTAAGATTCGTCCTCATCGGGGTCGTTACCGCAATCGTCGTGGTCTTTCTCTTCGGGGCATGAGCGCCTCGTCCACCACACTGGGCATGGTTATTAAATACAGAAACACTTAAATATGAACTTGCGTGTAGGGGAGATGCTCCACAAGAGCATGGTAGATCAATTCATTTGATCGAGTCGTCGGAGGTAGACGCTTGATTGAAGCAGGCGAATCACAGAAAGAAGACTTTCGTTACATAGTCCGTCTCGCGAACACGGACCTCGACGGCAACAAGAGCACTGTCATAGCTCTCCAGAACATCAAAGGAGTAGGGAAGAGAGTGGCCGAGATAGTTGCGAAGAGGGCGGGAGTGAACAGATTGGAGAAGATCGGCGGCCTTCCCGAACCTAAGATCGAGGAGCTGGGCAATCTGCTGGCAACCTACTCAGAGTACGCCCCCAACTGGGCCGTCAACAGGCAGAACGACGGCGAGACTGGGGCAGACATGCATCTCGTTGGCGTGGACGTCGACGTTTTTAGGAAGGATGACATCAACAGGATGAAGATGATCAGGTGCTACCGAGGCATCAGACACGAACAGGGCCAGAAGGTCCGCGGTCAGCGCACGAGGTCGAACGGAAGAACTGGACTCACTCTAGGTGTCAGCAGACAGAGGCTCGCGCAAGCGGCAAAAGCCGAGGCTGGGGAGGCGCCAGCGGCCCCAGATGAGAAGAAAGCGACCCCAGCGAAGAAGGAAGCCGCTCCAGCCGAGAAGAAAGCGGTCCCAGCGAAGAAGGAAGCCGCTCCAGCCGAGAAGAAAGCGGTCCCCGCCGAGAAGAAATAGGTGTTACGATGGGCGATCCTAAATTTCCTCGCAGATCCTATGATACTCCTTCGCACCCATGGAAGGCCGATAGGATAAAGGAAGAGGCGGAGCTCGTAAAGAAGTTCGGCCTGAAGAACAAGAGAGAATTGTGGAAGGCCAAATTCCTCGTCAGGAACCTGAGGAGGCAGTCAAGAAACCTGCAGGCGCGGACGAGGTCCGGGGAGGAGCAGGCGAATCTCGAAACGAAGAACCTCCTGGCGAGCTGCGGGAAGATGGGGCTGCTTCCGATGGACGGCACCACACTGGACGATGTCCTCGGTCTCAGCACCGAATCTGTCCTGAACAGGCGGCTCCAGACCCTAGTGTTCGCGAAGGGACTCTCGAACACCGTCGGTCAGGCCAGGCAGTACATAGTCCACGGCCACGTGCGCGTCGGAAGCAGAATGATTAGCATTCCTGGGTACCTGGTCACCAGAGTCGAGGAGGACAAGGTCATCTTCAACCCGCACTCTCCGATGTCCGACGAATTGCACCCCATGAGACAAGTGAAGAAGAAAGCTGGAGAAGAGAAGCCCGTCGATGCCAAGAAGCCGGAAGAGGAGAAAAGAGATCTTAAGGCCAAGATACCGAAGAAACTGGCGGTGGAAGTGATCGCTGAGGAAGAAGTCGCTGGCATCCCAGAGATCAACGTCGCTGACGAGAATTCGAAGGAGGAGGGTCAATGATGGGGAAATGGGGAATCGCAAATGTATTCGCAAGCTACAACAACATCATTATCACTCTGACCGACATCACCGGCGCCGAGACGATAACGAAATGCTCAGGCGGCATGGTCGTTAAGGCGGCTAAGGACGAATCATCCCCTTACGCTGCGATGAGGGCGGCGGAGAAGGTCGCCGAGATCGCGAAGGAGAAGGGGATCGAGGGCATCCATGTCAAGGTGAGGGCGCCCGGAGGGAACAGGTCCACGTCCCCAGGACCAGGTGCCCAGGCTGCGATCCGTGCTCTAGCGAGGGCTGGATTGAAGATTGGCCGAATCGAGGATGTCACACCGATACCCCACGACGGCACGAAGAAGAAGGGCGGTCGCAGAGGTAGAAGAGTTTAGAGGTTGCGGTCCATGGAAATCAAGATCCTTGAACTGATGGCCACGAAGGCGAAGTTCGTCTTGTCCGGGGCGAAGCCGGAGATAGCCAATGCATTGAGGCGCTGCCTGATGGCGGAAGTGCCGAAGATGGCCATCGAGACAGTAGAGTTCCATCTCGGACCGATAAGGGACGAGGAGGGGAGCGAGTACGAGAGCGTCAGTCCGCTCTTCGACGAGATCATCGCCCATCGCTTGGGACTGGTTCCGATACCCACAGATTTGGACCTGTTCACGTACAAGGAGAAGTGCACCTGCGGCGGCGAAGGCTGTCCAAACTGCACGATCATGTACTCCCTAAACAAGAAGGGACCGTCCGACGTCTACTCGGGAGACTTGGAACCCCTCGGTGGACCTGAGCTCAGAGTGAAGGACGAGCTGATTCCGATAGTGAAGCTCGGCCCAGGCCAGGCCATACTTGTTTATGCGTCCGCGCAGCTCGGGACGGCGAAGAGGCACGCGAAGTGGCAGGTCACGAACGGAGTCGGATACAAGTACTTCCCAAAGATCGTCATTAATCACGCGAAGTGCGACATGGGCGACGCCTGCATCAAGGCTTGCCCGAGAGGTGTCATCGGCAAGGAAGACGGGAGGACGGTCATCGTCGACCCTGAGTCCTGCACACTGTGCCTGGCGTGCGTCGACGTATGCGTAACGAAGGCGATCAGCGTCGATGGGGACATGTCGAAGTTCATATTCGAGTTCGAGACCGATGGTTCCTTGACGGCGCAGAAGACGTTGCTCAAAGCGCTCGAGATTCTTGAGAACAAATTTGACGAATTCAAGGAGCTCGTTTCGACGCTCGAAACCTGACCTACTGCATGAAGTCGGTCAGCTTGCAATTCTTCACTCGATCATTCTCGAAAAGCGAGTTTATCGAGCCTTCGATCAGCGCTATGCGTTGTAGCGTGTAGGCAGGCAGACCGAATTTTTCGCTGATCTTCTTCGTTATTTCCAGGTATTTCTTCACGCTCTTCTCGTGCACTGTAAGTGTCAGGTCGTTCCCACAGTAGCACTTGCCGCGGAGAGGGATGCGTCGGTACTTCGCATTGCACCGCGTGCATCTCAGTTGCTGGCCGGAGAAGCTCTTCAAGTTGCCAATCATGTCCGGCAGGAAGTGACGGGTTATTACCCTGTACACAACATCAGTCTCGTCAACCGCCCTGATCTTCCTAGCGAGCTCGATCTGGGCGTTCATCTTGTCGACCATCGTCTCCAGGGTCTTATAGGCCGATTCCTCGGGACCCTCCGCAATGCTGCGAGTGTCGTGGGTGAACCCGAAACCCTCATACTGGAGCACCGAGCCGATCCGACCCCCGACCATGTCCATCTTGTCTTGGATCTCTTTCGGATGCCAGTATTCGGTCGTAGCCTGGTAGAACTCGAGAGGATACTCCCAGAGAACATCGATATTGTGCGCCTCCTTGTCTATCTCATTCGGGTCAAGTCTGGTTGTCAGGACCAGCGGGGCATCCATCAGCCCTCCCCTTTTTTCGGGAAGGAAGGAGCGCGAGAAGTTGATCAGAGCATCAAGCAACAGGATGCAGCTATCCTCATCGCCGTCCGCATTCCGCCTCTTCGCCGCATGGAAGAATGGATGACCGTAGCCGACGTTCGTTTCAGTGAAGCCGATAATCCTGCACAACACCCCGCCCGAAGTGTGAGGCGCCAATCCGATCGCCAGCTGTCCAATCAGATCCTCCCTCTTCTCCGCCTTATAGAAGGGCGCCAGCCCATAGTGGCGCTCAAGTAGATCGTCGACGAACTTCGAGACATCGACGAGATACTCACCACAGGAGACCGAAGGGACGATGTCTTGAACCTTCAGCTCACATATCTGGTCTTCTCTCTCCAAGTCAACCCCAAAGGCGTCTCTCCTGTAGCCGAGATTCACCGCCCTATCCACGCTTAGCCCAATCTCCTTCGGTCGGAAGTGAGTGAGCGGCACGTCAGTCATGTCGAACCGAATCGTGCCATCCTTGAAAACATAGACGTCGTGTGCCGCCCGGAGAATCCCCTTCTCGAGCGCTTCAGGCGTCTTGTTCTTCGAGATCATGCCCTGGACACCTTTTATCTCAGTAACGACCGTCTGTCCAAGACGCTCCATTGCCTGCCGAAGAATGGACTGCACGCTTATCTTCTGGTGGGACGGACCCTCGACAGCGAGGGTGTGCGAGCCGCATTCGCACACACAGAGAAAAGATGTTTTTCCGCACACTGGACACTGTCGCACTCCGACCTCCACGTCGACCTTTTCATCCGAGGCCGCCTCGTTCACCAACCGCTGAGCTCCACCGCTCTGACCCAGGGGAAACAAAACATGTGGCGGCGGTTTCATCTTCCGCTCCTTCGCCTTCTCCGGCCGTGCCATTCTTGCGCCGATCCTTGTAACCGCGCGTGGCCTGACCTTAATCCCCATCGCATTGGAAACGGCATCGATAGGGTCTGCACCGGCGAATGCTTTGGATTCCGTGACATTGCCCGAGTCGACCTTCAAACCGAGACCAGTCAGAAGCGCCTCGGCGTAGCGGTCCAAGATTATCTGTCCTTCCTTGACCTGGTGCGTTGCTCCTAGGTTTTCAAGGACCCTCTTCGCCTCATCGTTCATCTCCACGTAGAGACATCGATCCTTGATCCATGAAAACTCGAGGATGTGGCTCCGCAACTTCTTCAGGTCCTCGAACGACGAGTCGTACCAGAAAAGATTGAACTTAGGATGCAGGGGCACGGAGTATCTGAGGGACAGTTCCAAGGCGCGGGAGAAATCCGGATTCCTCCAATCCTGAGGAAGCTCGCCAGCGGCGCTCATCAGCTCCGCCTTGTACCATTCGATGGAATATCCAGCCGGAACGAGGATGTGGTTGTTCTCGACGAACTCGCCGAACGAGATTAAGATCTCGCCGAGGTCGACGATCTCTCTGACCCTCCCCTTCAACTTCTTCACAGACTCGACATCATTCTCTTGGACAAGATCCCCATTGTCGAGTAGGAGGATCGGGCCCTCGATCGAGTCGCATGGAGTCACCGCTCCGGCCTTGCCTGGACGCTCCAGCTTGATCTGCGTCCCTACGGTGATGAACTCGTCAAGCGCATACATTGTCGAGGGATTCACTCCAATCGCCGCGAGTCCAGTCGTCCTACCCCTACCGTATCGCAACCTGAACCCGCCAACCCTTGACGGATGTGACAGTACGGGGCGTCCGGCGACAATGTCCTTCAGGTACTTGTAATCGGGGGCGATCTTCGCCTCCTTGGACGAGTCCTCGGTCTTCTTCATGCTCAGATACTCTCCAATGAACTCCCAGCCGTCGATTCCCAGCTTCTTGACGTACTTCTGGACCTTCGGAGCTTTCTGACACAGCCCTTCGGCAATTACGAGAGAGGCGCCTCCCCTGACGCGGTTCGTCTCGATCCTCGGCAGATCGCGATATCCAGAGATCTCGACATCTTCCGTCCCCTCACCGTCGACGCAGATCGGGCAGTTCTTGACTATCAGCTCAATCTCGTCGTTCGTCGGCGTGTACTGCAAATGCTGGCACTGCTTATAAAGCGGTATCTCCTCTTTGAACCTCTGCACTTCCCCGTGCGTCGGAATGTACCGACCTATGCCATGCTCCCTCCTGACGACGTCGCCGATGAGGACGCTCATCGCCTGCCCTGTTCCTCCCGCTGACCTGATCGGGCCGGCGAAGGAGATTGCTAGATACTCGCTCCCGTCCGAGTTGCGACCGATCTTCACTCCCGCAATACCTTCGAGCGGGGCCACCAGAATACCCTCGGTCAGCACCGCAAGCCCGACTCGGATCGCCCTGTCGATCGCCTCCTCCCTCGACCCTGCCTCCCTGACCGCGATCTCCTTCGCAATGAGGAGGGAGGTCTCCTCCCTGTCGTGACTGTTGCTGAGCTCCCTGATGCGGTCGGCGACTCCCTCCACCTTCCAGGCCGCGAGCAGCTTCTCCACCCTTGAGGCGAGATCCTCCGCCCGAGGGATCTCGACGTAAGTCTCGGGGTCCAGCCCTCGGGCTCTTGCCCTTCTTGCAACAGCATAGCATCTGTCGGTCTCGTTCGAAAGGGACTCGAAGTACTCTCTCATCCCCTCGCTGCAAGAAACCTCGTGCATCCGCGCTCCCCCCGTGTCTCGCCAAAGTGAAAATAAGACTCTCTCTCTAAATAGTCATCGAAAGACTCTCCCAGCTTCCTTCTCGGTCGTGCGCAGCAAGGACACGATCCTGCTGACGAGGTCCTGCACTCCCTCCCCCGTTAGTGCCGAGATCTTTGATCTCTCGCTGCCCGTGTTGACCATGTCCACTTTGTTCTCTACCTCGATTATTTGTAAAGCTTCAAATCCCTTCTTCACGGACTCAAGAAGAGCCAACTGATCCTCCATCCTATAGCCTGAGGATTCAGACGGGTCAAGAACGAAGACTATCACGTCCGCCAGGTACTTCAATGCGAGTATAGCCTGGCGCTCGATCCTGTTCCTTTCCTCAAGTCTCCTGTCGAGCAGGCCAGGGGTGTCGATAACCTGATAGATCCGCCATCCCTCCTTGAAATGCCCCACGCCTATCCCCTTCGTCGTAAAGGGATAGGGTGCGATTAGCGGCTTAGCGGTGGACATGCGCTCCACCAGCTGACTCTTCCCGACGTTGGGATATCCGGCTATGACCACTGTGGGGAGGGACAGGTCGACGACAGGGAGCTTTTTGAGCTTCCACCTCGCTTCCGAAACGAACTTCAGATTTTTCCCAATCCGGTTCACCAAGGACGAGAGCCTGCCATAGAACTCCTTCCTCCCTTGATGGACCCCCGAGACATCTACCGCCTTCCTCACCCTTTCGAGATAGGCCCTCTCCAGTTCGGAGGTCTTCTTTGCGCACCAATCAAGTGCGGCTAGGGACTTCTTCAGGTCGTCGACCCCTACCAAGACCTCTATTAGCTCGGCATGGAATTCCTCACCCTTTCGCAAGCTGGGAAATGACCTTACGTAATGGTCGAGCGTGCCTGAAATGATGTCTCCGGAGGTCGTCATCTTCGCCAGCGCTGACCTCCTCGTCGAGTCCAGACGGTTCACACCCTTCTTCTTGATACTCGATGCGCGCTTGAAGGCCTTGTCGAGGAGCTCTTTCGAGGTCAGTATGGTCGGGATCCGCTTCTGCCTATACGACACGGTCGGCATAACCTGCTAGGGAAGCATTAATCTATCACTGTGAGGCATTCTCGTAACTTGGTGGTCTAGTGTGACCTACGAGATGGCCTACAGGCTTTGGCTGAAGAAAGGCGATCAATTCATCATGAGCGAGGGCAGGGCGAGACTGCTAAGGTTGATAAAGAAATATGGATCGCTAGCTCGAGCCGCTGACGAGATGGGCATGTCCTACCGCCACGCCTGGGGGGTTGTCAAGAGGGTCGAGGAGATAACGGGCGAAAAGATCGTTCTCTCCGAGAGGGGAGGACAGGAGGGCGGCACTTCGGTCCTTACCTCTCGTGGGGAGAAGCTATTGAAACAATACGAGAACCAGAAGAGGGTGTTCGATGAGCAACTCAAGATGCTTTACAGACGACCTCTCATCGCAACCGACGGCATCATCATCATCGACGACGAGATCGTGCTGGTGAAGAGAGCGAAGGAGCCATACAGAGGGCAGTACGCCCTTCCCGGGGGGATCGTGGACTATGGAGAAAAAGCCGAGGATTGCGTTGTGAGGGAGATCAAGGAGGAGACCGGACTGGAGACGAGGGTCCTTGATCTGGCCGGCGTTTATTCGGATCCTTCGAGGGACCCGAGGGGGCACTGCATTTCTATCGTGTTCCACCTTGCGACTGCCGGTGGATCACTGCACTCAGGTGATGATGCGATGGAGGTGAGAACATTCCCCACGACAGATATGCCATCTCTTGCCTTCGATCACGATCAAATAGTCCGAGATTTCCTATCATCGACCCGGAATCGATGAATACGTTGAGAACTGGAGAGTGTCGATGGTCTACCAAGAGACCGTCGTCAGTGTTCCGAACTGAAAGGATCGCCACCGACTCTGAAAAGTATTTAGCTTCAGTGCCGAATCACATTAAGACCGACAGATGCGCGACGACCTGGATCAGAGAATTCTTCAGACCCTTCAGAAAAACGGCAAACTGACCTACGAAGAGGTAGGCAGACTGCTTGGCCGTTCCCCATCCACAGTGAGGGACAGGATCGAGAAGATGGAGGCGGACAGAACCATACTGGGATACTCCGCTATCGCCGACCAGGAACGTCTTGGCATCTATTCCGACAGCTATCTCTGCGCAGACATCGATCCTGGCAGAATGTCGTCCGCGGTCTCAGCCCTTTTTTCCATTGAGAACGTCTCTGAAATCCTGAGCGTGACGGGCGAGCGCAGAATGATGATGAGGATCCGGGCGAGGAGCAACAGGGAACTCGTGGAAATCATCGATAGGAGGCTGAAGCCTCTTGGTTTCTTCAACATCAAGACGATCGTCGTCCTTGACTCCCTCATGCATTACCCTGGGCTCTAGGGAAATTGAGATTTGCCTGAATCTTGAAGGACATCGACAGGAGAATATCGGTCATCCTGATCCGGATGAGACACGACCCCGTGTCCTAACTTTGGGCCTATCGAGTTCGTCGAGTATGATCTCGGCGGCCCAGACTGCAGCGGTACCGACCAATTGCGGGCATTTGTGTTGCTGATATGCCACCTTGTCGAAATCGACGTAGTCCGTGCTGCTCCACAAGTCGTAATTCCTACCTAGATATGAGCTCTGGATGCGGCAGCAAACCACGCTTCCGTACTCTTTTTCGAATCTGTCGCAGAGCTGCTTTCCAAGTCTGTAGGCGATCATTCTAGTCCTGTCGGAATCCTTGAAGTTGCGACGTTCACGCCCGAACAGCATCCCGATTGCCATCACGCCGCCGGACAATGCACCGCAGGTTCCATGAGTGGATAGTCCGATGCCGCCGGAGAGCCCACTCGCTGCCTTGAACACCTCATCATTCCTTACCTCGAAGGCATCCTGCAGAGCGGCTAGGACGGATTGCGCGCATCCCCGATTCTCCCTCTCATAATCAAAAGCCGTTCTGCACACTTTCTTCAGAAAATTCTGCCGATCCATATCTTGTCCCTGGATATTGAAAGCGCAGACGGCAATATGTAAGTTTCCAGCGCAATAGAACGACATATCAGAAACGCTTTATGAACGACCCCGAGATGACTGACGTTTGTCTCAACGACTCTGGTGAATAGCCTTG
Organism: Methanomassiliicoccales archaeon; assembly: GCA_050010535.1. Lineage (GTDB taxonomy): Archaea > Thermoplasmatota > Thermoplasmata > Methanomassiliicoccales > JACIVX01 > JAJRAG01. The sequence goes on from JBEKKT010000022.1 coordinate 17,531, forward strand.
CTCTGTTGACCGGCACATGATGAGCCAATAGTTTCTCTCCAGCCGCCCGGCGCTCAACCGTAATTGGTGAGCCCCCGCCGCCTGGTTCAACTGCTCGGAAGTGAAGAGCCTCTGATCATACTGGCAGAGAATCGTAACGTCCTTTGGAAGCCTGGCGAAGTCTATTCCCTGCTCGTATCTCATGAACGGAAGGAAAACAGACATGTGGGTCTTGAGCCAAGATACGTCCCCGATACCGATCACTCCACCGTGGCCTTGCTCCAAGGCATCGGCGTGGATCTCCTCCCAGATACCGAACATCTCCGGTCCTCGGAACTTGCCTCCTGGGCAATAAGATGAAAATGACGGCTTAATCTCCAGTCTCCCATTTTCGATCTCAGAACTCAGCTTCTCGATCAACGGATTCTCACGGCCATTATCCAATCTTGTAGACAGCTTATCGGTGAAGTAGATGATCTTCTCATCGTTCCTGCTCCACTCTACAAGTTCAAGGAGAGCCCCTTCACGCTCAGCATCTGTCTGATAGACCTGAATTGCGTGGTCACCTCTCCTATAGCCAGCGGTCCATTCGTTCATCCGAAAGAGGCACTCCTGGGATCCTGATTGCGATTGGATTGGAGCGTTGCATATAAGGTCTTTTGACATGGTTTCCTCATCGAAATCCAGTTGCGAACTCTCCATGAGCGTAGAACTGGACAAAGTGCGGCTGCATGGCAGCTCCCTGGAGGTTCGGTACATCACGGATGAATACGGATGGCATGCCTTACTCTGCGAAGATGGCCTTTGCTGCCTGGCTAATGAGGGCGATGATGAACGACTACCCTCGAGGACTTGCGGCATCAGTATGGCTGAAGTGCTCCTTCGACGGCATCTCAACAAGTCAGACATACTCCCCCTGGACTTAGTCGAAGAGGGCGAAGTGTACAGTGTCGATGTTCCGTGAGACTTGGATTTCGAGCACGGATACACGGCGGCAGCGTCGCCGTGTTGTAGTACGGTCGATAGAGGCGGGCAAGATGAGGCGGTGTTTCGCAATGTCACACGCTACTACGTAGCGTGTGAGTGATGCTTCTTACAGAAAAATCAACTCTCGACTTCACAACTCCGCAATGTCTCCTCGGAAGCCGCTCCTTGGAGCCCTGGGCGTCGGGGATAGTCGAGTCATAGCGCCTACCCAGTTGGAAATGATTTTTCTGCAATGCCGAACCGCTGCGGAGGCAGAGACGAGTTCTTCTCGTCCAATGCACTGAGGCAAATCAAGGGCGAGATACAGAAGATAGCGGGTGTGAGGTTCCGCCTGAAGGACTTCAGGCCCACTTTCGCCCAGATGACGGTAGACATGGACCCTTCCTTAATGCCCGATGTGTCAAAGTTCCTTGGACACTCGAACATAGCGACCACGCAGAGATACTATACACAAATTCGTGGGGAGCATCGCCCTTAAAGGATTGAACGTGCATGGGCTCCTGCTAACCCCGGAGTCCGAAAAAACCATTTAATTGAAACAGAAAAATATTTGTCTGGATATGCATGATGGTGGACCGAACGGGATTTGAACCCGTGGCCTCCTGCTTGCAAAGCAGGCGATCTTCCGGTCTGATCTATCGGCCCCTCCGATGGTCGTAATGCCCGTTCGAATAAATATGTTTCGCAGAACACTGACTGGACTACTTGCAGACGGCTCCTTCCGATGCAGAGCTCACCAGCTCCCTGTACTTCTTCAGTATTCCCTTTGGCTTGCTGTCGATCGGCTTGATTCTCTTGAGCCTAGCCCTCAGCTCATTATCCGAAACCATCAGCTCCAGTTTTCTCGCGGGGATATCCACTTTGATCTTGTCACCATTCCTCACCGCCGCAATCGCGCCCTTGTCGAATGCCTCGGGGCTGACGTGACCGATGCACGGACCCCTAGTTGCTCCTGAGAACCTTCCGTCAGTGATCAAAGCAACGGAATCTGCCAGACCCATTCCTACGATTAGGCTCGTCGGGGTCAGCATTTCCGGCATGCCGGGTCCTCCCTTTGGTCCCTCGTATCTGATAACGACGACGTTTCCGGGCTTGATCTTGCCGCAAGATATCGCAGCGATCGCGCTGTCCTCAGAATCGAACACCCTTGCGGTTCCAGTGAACCTCAGCATCTTCTCATTCACGGCCACCTGCTTCACGACGGCCCCTTCCGGCGCGAGATTGCCTCTCAATACTGCGATTCCACCTTCCTTGTGGAAAGGTTTCTTCAACGGCCTGATTACTTCAGGATTCAAGACCTCCGCCTCGTCCACGATTTGGTGAATCGTTTTGCCGGAGACAGTCATCTCATCCGAAATCTCCTTCCTGAGTCTCTTCAGGACCGCAGGCACACCTCCGGCTCGATCGAAGTCGCTCATGAAGTAAGGGCCGCTGGGCCTAAGACTGGTCAGATGAGGTATTTTCTTCGAGACATCGTCGAAGATCTTGAGATCTATCTTGAATCCGAACTCAGCTGCGATCGCCGGAATGTGAAGAGCGGTGTTCGTAGAACCGCCTATTGCCATGTCGACCTTGACCGCGTTCACGAGGGAGTTCTTCGTCACGATCGAGCTGGGATTGATGCCCTCTTCGACGAGGGCGACCGCCCTTCTTCCGGTTTCCCTGGCTATCGTCATCTTCTCCCTACTGACTGCGAGAGATGACCCGCATCCGACAAGGCTCAGACCCATGGCCTCGGTCAGGCACGCCATCGTATTTGCTGTGAAGAGTCCCGCGCACGACCCCGCTCCGGGGCAAGCGCACTTCTCTACATCCAGAACAGTAGCTTCGTCCACCTTCCCGGCGGCAAACTCACCAAGAACCTCGAAGACACTCTGCGTGTCTAGCTTCTTTCCATCGAGACTCCCCTCCTGCATCGGTCCGCCGGTGAGAATGATCGCAGGCACATCCAGCCTACCCATCGCCATTATCATTCCAGGCGTGATCTTGTCGCAATTCGCAACCCCAACCCAGCCGTCGAAGCAATGAGCCTGGACCATGAACTCAACGCAGTCAGAAATCGTCTCCCGAGAAGGCAACGCGTACCTCATTCCAGGATGTCCCATGGCAATGCCGTCGCACACGCCCGGCACGCCGAACGTGAATGGCACACCTCCCGCTTCGATGATCCCTTTTTTTACCTCCTTCACTAGTCTGTTGAGATGGATGTGACCGGGAATGACCTCGTTCCACGAGTTGGCAATCCCGATGAACGGCTTGTCGAAATCCGAATCCGACAGCCCAGTTGCCCTCAGCAGGGCCTTGCTTGGCGCTTTCTCCACACCTTCTGTTACGGTGTCACTACGCATCTTCTCTCCTCGCCGGTGAATACGCATTTGAATAGTTTAAGGTGTTGAGATTTCGGTCTCAACAAGATCATGCAACAACCCAACTTATCAACAAACAAATGAGACCATGGGCCGGGAGGTTCAGATGAGGTCAATTTTCTCCTCGCGTAGCCGCTTGAAAAGCACGCCTAGAAAGTCCGAGACGATATCGTCCTTCTTGCTGACCTCCCTTATCCATATCCTGATACTCAGCGTCACCTTCGCGTTGGATATGTCCGTTATAAGTACCCGCGGGCAGAACGATTCCAAGGATATCGAGTTCTCGAACAGTCTCTTGAATTGAGGGAGCTGGATCGCCCTTACCGCAGCCTTTTTCTCCTCTGGAGGGAGGTTCGGCAGTATCTTCTCGTGCTTGTCCGCGACATCGAGTATGATCCTCTTCGCCTTGTCTATGTCCGCATTGAGAGGGAGTGTCAACGGCAGCGGGACCTCGAAGAAACCAGCCTTTGTATAGTTGATCACCTTCGAGCCTATAATGGTCGAGTTCGGAACGATAACGAGCTTCCCGCTTGGATCGAGGAGTATCGATTTCGTCAGCGTGATGTCCTTGACCCTCGCAGGCTTCGTGTCCGGAGTTCCTCCGATGTCGATCCAATCTTCCAGCTGTATCCTGCGTTCAAGACCAATCATGATCCCGGCCATGAGATTCTGCGCTATCTGTTGGGAAGCGAAGGCAGCGCCGATACCGAGTATGCCCAGTGTGGCGGCGAACGCTTCCAAGGCGAGATTGAGAACCTGATATATACCCACGAAAATCCCTATGCCGAGGATGATGTACTCAGCCATCCTGGCGGCAAGCTTTGAGTTCCTCTTGGGCAGCCTCGAGTCGAGAAATCGCCTGGTCAAAGCATAAGCCAGACGAGCCAGTACCACGGTGACTATAATTACGAAGACGAATGTCAGGAGCGTCTCAAGCGTGACCCCCGAGTATCGTGTTCACCATTCAAACCCTTCAAGGAATTGTCAGCAGATAGATTGTTTTGTTCCTAGATCGATTTGACGCGAGTCCGGTTCAAACTAAATCAATGAAGAAGACAGAAGAGGAAAACGATCTACGAACGGAGGACGATTTCGATGTTGACGCCATCAGGGACCTGGATACGCATCAACTGCCTCAGCGCCCTCTCGTCAGCGTCGAGGTCTATGAGGCGCTTGTGTATACGCATCTCCCATCGGTCCCAGGTCTCAGAGCCCTCTCCGTCGGGGCTCTTCCTGCAGGGGACGATGAGTCTCTTCGTAGGAAGCGGAATCGGACCACGGATAGCTACGCCTGTCCTCTGAGATATCGCCTTGATCTGACCGCAGACACTATCGACCTTCTTCGGGTCGGTGCCGCTGAGTGAAATCCTTGCTCTCTGTGCCATAGAATCGTCCTTAAAGAATGGAAAGGGAAGGGGTTTACATCTCCTTCCTCTCTACATCGATACACAAGCCGGCAGCGACAGTGGCACCCATATCACGAATCGCGAACCTGCCGAGCTGCGGGAAGTCCTTAGCCCTCTCGATGACCATCGGCTTTGTGGGCTCGACCTTCACGATCGCAGCGTCACCGGACTTGAGAAATTGCGGGTTCTCTTCCTTCGTAGCGCCGGTCCTCGGATCAAGCTTCTTCTGCAGCTCGACAAACCTGCAGGCGACCTGCGCTGTGTGGCAGTGGAATACGGGTGTGTATCCGACAGTGATCACGGACGGGTGGTTCAGGACCATTATCTGGGCAGTGAACGTCTTCGCGACCATCGGCACGTTGTCGATCGGTCCGGCCACGTCCCCTCGCCTTATTTCATTCTTGGCGATGCCTCTGACGTTGAACCCGACGTTGTCGCCCGGCAGACCTTGCGCCAGCGCCTCGTGGTGCATCTCTATGCTCTTCACATCGCCGACCTTGTTGGAGGGCATGAAGATCACCTTCATTTCCGGCTTCAGCACGCCTGTCTCGATCCTGCCGACCGGCACGGTGCCGATACCCGTAATCGTGTAGACATCCTGAATCGGAAGCCTGAGCGGAAGCGCCGTTGCCTTCGGGGGCTCCTCCAGCGCATTGAGTGCGTCCAGGATTGTCGGGCCCTTATACCAGCCGAGGTTAGCGGTATTCTTCACGACATTGTCGCCGAGGTAGGCGCTGACAGGCACGAACGCTATCTTGTCCACCTTGTATCCGACTGTCTTGAGGAGGTTCGTGACCTGGTCCTTGACCTCGTTGAAGCGCTTCTGGTCGTACGCCGGCTTCGTCGCATCCATCTTGTTGATCGCGATGATGACCTGGTTGACACCTAGGGTCCTTGCCAGGAAGATGTGTTCCTTCGTCTGCTCCTGCGGCCCCTCCAAGGCGGAGACTACGATAACGGCCGCATCAGCCTGGGAAGTGCCCGTAATCATGTTCTTGACGAAGTCGCGGTGTCCGGGAGCGTCGATGACCGTGAAATAATACTTGTCAGTGTTGAACCTCTTGTGCGAGACGTCGATGGTCACACCGCGCTCTCGCTCTTCCTTCAAACTGTCCATGACCCATGCGAATTCGAAGGTAGCTTTACCCTTCTCTTCAGCCAACTTACGGTACTTCTCGATGAGGTAGGGTTCGATGTGGCCAGTGTCGAGCAGCATTCTTCCGACAAGCGTTGACTTACCATGGTCGACATGACCAATGAACACCAGATTCATGTGAGGTTTCTCTGCCATGTTCCAGCCTCCTTTATCTCTCCATCACTCCAAACTATCAATTTTAACTCTCCATACTGTTCTAGATATTTAACGCTTTTTCCATTTCAGCCCGAATAATATGCGGCGTCGTAAGGCTCTGGCTTAAGGCCTTTCCGGGTGCGGATCTCCCCGACGACCTTGGCCTGAAGTTCCGTCGGAACCTGCACGAATCCTGCATTCTCTGTCGACCAAAGCGACCTGCCCTGAGTCGCGCTCCTTATCGCGCTGGCGAACCCGAACATCTCTGCAACAGGTGCCCTCGCAACGACCGTGGCGTTCTCCTCCTCCTGCTTTATGTCCTCGATGACGCCCCTTCTGGACTGCAACTCCCTGACCGCGTCTCCCATGTAGTCCTGCGGGACGTTGATGAAGACCTTCTGGATAGGTTCAAGAAGCACCCTGTCTCCCAGGCACATCGCGCCGTATATCGCGGAGCGAGTTGCGGGGATGACCTGAGCCGGACCTCTGTGTATGCTGTCCTCGTGCAGCTTAGCGTCGACGAGTCTGATCTTAAGCCCCATGCACTTCTCCTGGGCAAGGGGACCGAGCTTCATCGCCTCATCGAAGGCCTGTTTGCACAGCTCGATGGTTTCGTTGAGGTACTGGATACCTTTCGTCACATCCAGCAGGACGTTTGTTTCGTGGAAAATGACGACGCCCTTCGACTCGTCCTTGCTCATACCGAGTTCCTGGAGCTTCTTCGCCAGGACTTTCGAGTCCTTGATCTTGCCTTCCGTCTGAATCTCGCCGCTGCGCATCGCCTGAAACACGGATGGCTCAAGCGGTTCGACCTCGATGTAGAACTTGTTGTGCTTGTTAGGGGACTTGCCCTCGAACGGTCCGCCCAAGTGCTTAACGCATTCACGGTAGACTACTATCGGCTGAGATGCCTTGATCTCGACCTTCTGTTCGTTGACGATCCTATACTGAGTGATCTCGAGATGCAATTCACCCATGCCGGACAGCAGGTGCTCTCCCGTCTCCTGGTTAATCTCGACCTGGATCGATGGGTCAGCTTTGGCGATCGTCCTCAGCACCTCGACGAGCTTCGGAAGGTCCTTCATGTGCTTCGCTTCGATGGCGACCGTCACGACCGGTTCCGTGTAGTGAACGATCTTCTCGAACGGCTCCATGTCGTTCAGCGAGGATACGGTCGATCCGGCGATGGCATCCTTGAGACCGCTCACGGCGACGATGTTGCCTGCCGCCATGGCGTCTACAGGAATCCTATCCGCGCCGACCGACAACGCAACTATCTGAACCCTGTTCGGGTTGGGCATTCCGCCAATGTATAGCTCGTCGCCCTTCTTGATTTTCCCGCTGAAGAGACGGCCGACGGCCACCTCGCCAGCATGAGGGTCCATGATGATCTTTGTGACCATGAATGCTGTCGGACCGTTCGGGTCGCAGGTCAGCATCGCCTTCCCGATAGCCGATTCGGGATCTCCCTTCCATATGATAGGGACACGAGTCTTCTGAGCAATCAGCGGGTTCGGCACGTGATGAATGACAGTATCCAGAAGGACCTCGTGCAGAGGAGACTTCTTCGCCAGGGTCTTCTGGTCGTTGTTCTTGCAGTAGTTGTAGATGTCGGTGAAAGTGATCTTATTCTTCTTCATGAACGGGACCGATATCGCCCAGTTGTTGAAAGCAGAGCCGAACGCGACGCTTCCTTCCTCGACCTTCAGCTGCCACTCCTTATTCAGCGGGGCAGGAAGCTGGGTCGCTATTCTCTTATTGATCTCGGTGATTATTGTCACGAACTTCTGCTGCATCTCCTCCGGTGTGACCTTCAGTTCGTTGATCAGCCTGTCCACTTTGTTGATGAAAAGCACAGGCTTGACGCGCTCCTTCAACGCCTGCCTCACGACAGTCTCTGTCTGAGGCATGACGCCCTCGACCGCGCACACAAGTATGATGACTCCGTCCAGGGCCCTCATCGCCCTGGTCACGTCGCCGCCGAAGTCCACGTGTCCCGGTGTGTCGATCAGATTGATGAGGTACTCCTGACCTTGCACTGTGTGGACCATCGATGCGTTGGCGGCGTTGATCGTGATGCCTCGTGCCTGCTCCTGCTCATCGTAGTCGAGCAGTAACTGTTTTCCGGCCAGTTCCTCGGACATCATACCGGCGCCTGCGATTAGATTGTCGCTAAGCGTCGTCTTGCCGTGATCGATATGTGCGGCGGTTCCGATGTTCCTGATGTGGACTGGATCGAGCATCAGCGATTGAGCTCTGTGAATATTGTCTTCCTTTCGTCCCATGAAAACCACCGTGAATTCGCTTACCTTGCCGAGGATGCCACTCGCTCCAGCTCCTCTTTCTTAGCGACCGAGAAGCTGTTCATGTCGCCCTTGGAAGCAAGCAAGAGCTCATCAGCGAGGCATTCCTCTATCGATTTCTTGCCCTTGAAGCTCGCTTGGATCGCGCCCTTCGTTATGTTCCTCAGCGCGACGTCAAGCCTCCTCGAGGGAGAGATGTCTACGGCCTTCGGGACGGAGATACCTCCGAACTGAAGTCTCGTTATCTCCTCTCGGGGGGCAGCGTTCTCGATCGCCTCCACGAGCACCTGGACCGGGTTTTTCTTTGCCTTGTCGGAGATGATCCCGAAGGCTTCCTTGACTGCTCTGTACGCCTTCAGCTTCTTGCCGGTGAAATCCTCGGTCCTCATCATGTTGTTGATTAATCTCTCGACGATGCTCATCTTCGACTTTCCGAACCAGCGGTTCGCATGCTTGCCGCCGGAGTGCGGTACAGCCGTGGGAGTCAGGTCCATGTACTTCGCCAGGCCGCCGTCCCTTATGGCGATGTCAGTCATCTCGTACTTGCCGAAAAGCAGAACCTGGCCGAGCTGAGGTTGAACTCCTTCCGCCATTTTCTTCACCTCACCGGCTTCTCTTTTCTTCCTCTGACGAGCTCGTTCAGAGAGACGTTGTTGACTTGAATCACCTTATATCGAACACCAGGAATGTCGCCATAGGACCGCCCGAGCCTTCCGCCGATGCCCTCGACGAGGACCTCATCATGTTCGTCGATGAAGTTTATCGCGCCGTCTCCGACCGCGAACGCGGTGATCTGACGGCCGTTCTTGATGAGCTGGACCTTGACGCATTTCCTTATCGCTGAGTTGGGCTGCTTAGCCTCGATACCGACCTTCTCCAGGACTATCCCTCTGCCCTGGGGCGCCCCTTCCAACGGGTCGGACTTCTCCTTAAGTCTTAGGACTCTTTTCTTGTAAGTCCTGTCGCTCCATCGGAATTTCTGCCGGTCGTTCTCGAGCTTTCTGGCAGTGTAAAGACCTCGTGCCAATATTCCACCTCTTTATCGGAAGTGGGCTCCCTATTACGCTTGTCGTATATAAGCATTGAGGGTTGCCAAATCGCCTTCAGATAGGGGATTGCACGCAACCCATATCAAAACGCTTCTTCGACTCGCAAAGTGCCTCGAGAGCGCGCATTTTCGTTTGACTTTTGCAGTGCTCGAGCAAGAAGCATTCGGGTCATCGAGCTCTTGCCAGCGAAATCAATTTAATAGTGAAACGATTATAACGTCCAAGGGATGGGGGCGATGGGCATACCTGCGGATGATACTGCATACGAGCTCGACCGCGCACAGAACTTGGTCGAGCTCATCTTGGCCGTTGTTGTGCCAGTCATTCTCACGCTGATGTTGTTTTCGTACGTAGTCTTCAGGGAGCTCTTTGATGTCTTCTTCATTCTCGCCATAGTCGTCGCGTTCCTGACGCTGTTGCCGGCAAAGAAGATGCACGACCTTCAATTCGACTGCTGGTCCGCGAACAACATGCCATTGAAGATCGTCACGAGCTTCGTTGGGATGATCTACATTTCTGTCGTCGCCGTCTTCGCGGTTGCCATGATCGCAGTCTTCAAGGGCCTCACACCGGAGAAGCCCCTGACATTCGGAGTCGTGGGAGGTCTGCTCTTCATCCTGCTGGGCGTCATGAGCTACAACTCGAAGTACCGGGACAAGTACCTCTCAATGGAGAAGCGATTCTTCCGCAAGAACCCCCGCTACATGGAAGATGTCGTGATTGAGTTCTTCGACTGCAAAGGGGAGAATTACATGAAGTTCCCGGACGACAAAGGGTCGAGACTGGTGGTGGAAGGAAAAAAGCTCGCCGTAAACATCGTTCCGCTTGGATCAAGCAATACCGAGATCATCGTCGAGGACATCGATCTCGTGAACGTCGACCTGTTCAACAGCCTGAAGGAACTGCTTAGGGCGAAGGTCTAGACCCTGCCCCTCGA
>JBEKKT010000023.1:0-26417 GCA_050010535.1 Methanomassiliicoccales archaeon
CAATTTCCGTGATGTTTCGTTGCAGTTCCCGAAAGCGTTGACGCCGCAGCATCCCGCCTTCTCCCTGCAATTCGGCATCTCCACGAGATCTAATCCCATCTCCGCTATCAGTTCACGCGGCGGGTCATAAATCCCGAGATGCCTTCCGAGCCTGCAAGAATCCTGGTATGTGACCTTGCCGCCGTTCTGTTTGAACTTGAGCTTCCCCTGATCGGCCAGATCCAACAAGTACTCCGAGATGTGCTTGAGCTCGAACGGCAGGTCCCCTAAGAAGTCCTGATAGTCGACATCAAAGGTCCGCATGCATTCGGGACAGGAGAACACGACCGTCTTCGCGCCGGATTCCTTGATGGCCTTGACATTCCGGTCCATCAGATTGAGCAGCGATTTCTCGTCCCCGGTCCAGTTGAGGTCGTGCCCGCAGCAGACCTCGTCCCTGCTGACGACAGGTTCTATGCCGGCGGCGTTCAGCACCTTCACTATGCTCGCTGGTGTGTTCTTGAGATCCGGAGCCCGATCGAAGTACAGCGTCCCGAGCTGCCTTGCGCAACCAGTGAAATAGAACACGTCCCCCTTCTCCTTGACGCGAAGATCCGGAGTCAGCCAGGAAAGCCGATTCTGCTTGATCCCTTTGGCCATTATCCTCTGCATCGTATGAACCGCACCGCCCTGTGATAGCACCGGCAGGTTCCCCGCTTTGGCAGCCTCGGCCCTCATCCCCTGAATGAAACCGGTATAGTCGACCTTGTAGGGACACATGTCGTTGCACATCTCGCAGGTGATGCAGGACCACACGTCCTTCTCCTGAGCGAGGTTCGTCTCGACGCCCTCGAGCGCCTTGACGACTATTAATCTGGGAGCAAAGTTCGGATCGACCCTCGCTACGGGGCAGACGCTCGTGCACTTCCCGCACTCGACACAGTCGAACGCCCCGGTGTCGTCTATCAGCTTCTTCATCTCGCTCATTGAGAAGCCTCCCTCAACGGGCTCGGTCCCAATGCCTTCAGATCCTCGGTGAATTCCTTCATCGTCGCGGCGAACTTGGAGCCTTCCGATGCGGATATCCATTCCAGGCGCAGTCGCCTGCCGTCCAGACCGAGCTGGTCTACCAGCTCCTTTGTCGCCTCGACCTTCTTCTGAGCCTTCTCGTTGCCTGATATGTAATGACAATCGCCGATGTGGCAGCCTGCGACGAGCACACCATCGACCCCGAGCTCGAACGCTCTAAGGATGAACTGCGGCTCCACCCTGCCGGAGCACATGACACGCACGATCCTGGCATTGGGAGGATACTGGAACCTGCTCACGCCGGCCAGGTCCGCTCCCGCGTACGAGCACCAGTTGCAGCAGAATGCGACCACGCGCGGCTCGAAGTCGCTCATCTGCCCGTCACCTTCAACGCCTCCTCCACCATCGCCAGTATCTGGTCGTCGGTGAAGTGCTTCGTGGTGATGGCGCCGTTGCAGCAGGCGACGGAGCAGGCCCCGCAGCCCTTGCACAGCGCTGGATTGATCTTCGATTTCAGAACGCCAGGAGACACCTCCTGCAATGTCGCCGCCGCATACTCGCACGCCTCCTCGCATCTTCCGCAGCCGCGGCACCTCGTCTCATCAACGAAGGATACGGCGCCCTCGGTCTCCAGCTCGTCCTTCGACAGGATCGTGATCGCTCTAGCCGCAGCGCCGCAAGCCTGAGATATGCTCTCTTCGATGAACTTCGGCCAATGCGCAAGGCCGGCGAGGAATATTCCTTCAGTGGCGAAATCGACTGGGCGAAGTTTCATGTGCGCTTCGAGGAAGAAGCCGTCCTTGCTTAGGGGCACTTTGAGCATCTTGGCCAGTGTCTCGTTGTCGGGGTTTGGACGCGTCGCGGCGTTGAGCACTATCAAATCGGGATGGATCTGGAAATCCTCCTTGAGGAACTGGTCCTTGACCGTCAGCACCAAACGACCTTCCCTCTCCTCCACGATCGGAGGCTCGTTCTCGCCATACCTCATGAAAACGATTCCAAGCCCTGCCGCCTCGCTGTAGTACGCCTCGTTGAATCCGTAGGTCCTTATGTCCTTGTACAGAACGTACACGGCAGCGTCAGGATTCCTCCGCTTCAGCTGAATGGCATTGGCCATCGAAGTTGAGCAACAAATCCTGCTGCAATTTGGATAATCCTCGTTCCGAGAACCTACGCACTGGATGATCGCTACAATCTTCGCATCCACTTTCCCGGCCGCAAGCCTCTCGCCGAGCTGCCTCTGGGTGATTACATTGGGAGCCTGTCCGTACATGTACTCCTTGGGTTTGTACTCGACCCCGCCCGTCGCGACTATGACGACCCCGTGCTCGATCTTCTCGCCCGAAGAGAGGGTCGACACGAAGTTGCCAATATAGCCGGCGACCTCTTCGACTGTCGAATTCAGATGGACCGTTATCAAAGGATTCTCCTTGACGCGACTCGCAAGGTCCGCCAATACCTGCTGAGGGTCGGCTCCCGTTATCAAGAAGTGAATCCCGCGAAGATTCCCGCCGAGCTCGGAATCCTTTTCGATAATGTGGACGGGGAACCCCTGCGCCGCGATCTCGAGCGCTGTGGCCATTCCTGCCAGGCCGCCTCCGATCACTAGGGCGGCCTTCGTGACGGGCACTTTCTGCTTCGCCAGTGGGGAAAGCAGCGCAGCCCTCATCACGGACATCCTGACGAGATCCTTTGCCTTCTCTGTCGCCTTCTCGTGCTCGTGCATGTGTACCCAGGAACACTGATCACGGATGTTCGCCATGTCGAACAGGTACTCGTTCAGTCCCGCTTCTTTGAGGGACTTTCGGAACATTGGCTCGTGCGTCCTTGGTGTACAGGCTGCCACTATTACACGGTTCAAATTGTGCTCTTTGATCATCTCCCTGATGTTCTTCTGAGTGTCAGGTGAGCAGGTACAAACGTTATGCTCGACATAGACGACGTTTGGTAACGTTTTCGCGTATTCCACCACAGCGGGTACGTCTATCACTCCGCCGATGTTGGTTCCACAGTGACAGACGAATACACCTATCCTTGGTTCTTGACCGAGGACGTCAGTCTCATCCGGATACTCTACCTCAGTGACGAGCGTTCCTCGCCCTTCGCTTAACAATGACCCGACCTTCGAAGCGACCCCACTCCCTTGGGCCACCGTATCAGGGATGTCTTTGGGGGACTGGAAGGTCCCGCAAACGAACACTCCCGGAACATTCGTCTCCAAAGGCTCAAACTGTGAGGTCCAACAAAATCCGTGCTCATTTAGCTTGACATCCAACTTCTTGCACAACTTCTTGGCGCCCTCGGATGGGGAAATACCGACAGACAGAACAACCAGATCAAAGGTATCCTCCACGATGTCCTCTGTGCCTTGCACGGTCTCCTGATGGAACCTTATGGTCAGGTTACCAGTCACCGGATTCTCCTCAATGCCAGCGACGCGGTTATTCCTGGATATCTTCACTCCGTACTCCTTCTCCGCTCTCTCTCGATAGTCTTCGAATTCCTTCCCGAAGGCCCTTACATCCATGAAGAATATGTGAGATCTGAGATTAGGTTCGTGCTCTTGTGCCACAATCGCTTCCTTGAGCGCCGCCATGCAGCACGTTGAGGAGCAGTAGACATGGCCTAATTGGGCATCTCTCGACCCCACACACTGGACAAAAGCTATTTTCTCTGGCACATCACCGTCCGACGGTCTGATTATGTGACCACTCGTTGGACCGGAAGCATTCAACATACGTTCGAATTCGGAATTGGTAATCACGTTGCGAAAGAGACCGTATCCATACTCTCTCTTCTTGAACGCCTTGAAGTTCTCGGAACCTGTGCTGAGGACTATGGCGCCGACACTGAGCTTCCTGATTTCCTTCTCGGACAGCCGGAAATCGATTGCCTCAGGCAGGCAGACCTTCTGGCACTCCCCGCAACCGATGCACATCCCTCCCTCTATCGTGTAGACCATCGGAACGGCTTGGGGAAAGGGTTTGTATATCGCCTTTCTAGGGGCGAGGTCCTCATCAAACCAGTTCGGACCTTCGATGGGACAGTATTCTGCGCAGATTCCGCACCCTGTGCACTTATCTCCTTTGACGTAGGGAAATCTCCTAACGACAGTCACACTGAAGTCACCCGCTTCCCCTTGCACCTCAGTGACCTCAGAGCTACAAATCAACTCGATGTTCGGATGCGTGCCGGCCGCACCAAGCTTCGGGGAGAGGATGCACATCGAGCAGTCATTCGTGGGGAACGTCTTGTCTAGTTGGGGCATCACACCCCCTATGCTTGGTGAGGTGTCCACGATGTAAACTCTGAATCCGGAGTCCGCCAGGTCCAGTGCGGCCTGTATGCCCCCGATTCCGCCCCCGACAACGAGAACCGCGCCAACCTTCTTCGACCCGCTCATTCGATCCCTCCCCTCAACGAGGTCGGCCCGAGCTTCCTAAGATCCTCGACCATCTCCCTGCACACCCTCGCGAACTTGTCCGGCTCTGAACCAGCAATCCATTCCAGCCTTAGGCGCTTGGGATTGAGACCGATCTGCGGCATGATCTCGTGGAGGAACCGCATCCGATAGTCAGCCTTCTCATTCCCTGTGATATAGTAACATCCCCGGGGATGACAGCCAGCAACAAGAACGCCGTCCGCCCCTTTCTTGAAGGATTCGAGCACGAAGGTTGGGTCGATCCTACCACTGCACATGACCCTTATGATCCTGACATTCGAGGGGTACTGCATTTTAGAGGTGCCGGCTAGGTCCGCGGCCGCGTACGAACACCAGTTGCAGCAGAAAGCAACGAGTTTCGGGTCGTGTTCATCGGCCAATCAAACACCCCCGAATCTCGAGACCACGTCATTCCCGGATACCCTGTGAAGATCGAGTCCCAACATCCTCTTGTCGACCCCAAGCGCAAGAGCGATTATCTGCGCGGGATGGAACACGGGGATCTTGCGCCCCGTGAAATGCTCCTGGACAGTGTCAAGCTGCAATAAGCAGAAGGGACAAGGAGTGACAATGCAGTCTGCTCCCGCAGACTGGACGTTATCATACTTTTCCTTTGAAATGGCGGCCGCGAGGTCAAAGACATGAGACCTTACCCCTCCTCCGGCCCCGCAGCAACCTAGCTTGTCCTTATAGTCGACCGATTCCGCCCCGAGTGCCTCAATGATTTCGTCAATCATGTGTGGGTCACTCGGGTCCTCGATTGTACTGCAACTGGTTGGGCGAAGATAATGGCAACCATAATGGACAGCGACTTTCAATCCGCTAAGCGGGTTCGAAACCGCGGCCTTGACAGCATCGACCCCTACATCCCTGTGAAGAACGTCGATGAAATGCCGAACCTTAACCGGTTCAAGTATCCTCCTCCCCTCTGGGGTGACGCTCGGCACCCCCGTGTATTTCATCTGAATCTCACGGAGCACCTTGTTGACCTCACCCATGGTCTTTGGCTCGGCAAGGTATTCCGTCGCCCTCAGCAGCGATGCGTAACATCCGTTGCAGAATGTAACAATCTCCAAACGGCGGAACTCGGCCAGACAAAGGTTTCTAGCAGCCAGCGCCAACCACGTGGCCTTGTCTGAGGAATAAAAGATGTCAGGGGCAGGACAGCAAGCCGCGTGGGGGATGTCCGCAAACCTATCCTTGCATCCGAGTCCTTCGATGACCTTCCTGGCAGACTGCTCTATTCCTGGATATCTATTGGGAATGAGGCACCCGAAAAAGAGCCCGTACCTCGGCTGAGCCTTTGCACCCTTGTTCACTATGGAATCACTCCTCCAGCTTGATGCCTATGAGCTTGTCGAAGCCCGTGGTCTGCATAATCGTCCTTATGTCCCTCACGGCCTTGTCCCTATACGGTTCGTCTAACGACGCAGGAGGCAGTCCCAGTTCCTTTCTCATCCTCGTGATCTTGGATGTCATCATGATCGACTGGCCTAGATTCGCGACATTCTGCGAGATGGCAACAACAAATGGAGGCGGGCCCATCTCCCTGATCACGATGTGTCTCAGTGCGACTATCATTTCCGCTGGATTCATCCCAGAGGGACAGTGCTCGTAGCACCGGTAACAGGTGGTGCAAACCCAAGGGGTCGAAAGCACTCTTTTCTTTAGCCCCATCTGGCACATCTTGATGATATTCCTGACCTTATTCTCTGTCTTCATAGACACAGGGCAGACACTGGTGCAGTTGCCGCATTGGAAGCAGACCTGCACATCGCCCCCTCCGAATTCTATAATCTTCCTGATGAACTCCCTATCGCACTCCTCGTCGAAGATTGGGAGCTCCTCGAGCACTCGTTCGCTCTGTCCTCCGATGAAGACCCTCTCAGCTTCTAATGTCTTCATCTCAATCCACCTCTAAGGCCGCTCTAATCTCGTTTGTTAGCTGTCTATCGGTGAATTGCCTTGCCAGTATCGCCCTCGATGGACAAGCGACGACGCAAGTGCCGCAACCCTTGCACAGCGCCTCGATGATTCTGGCCTTGTATCCCTGTTCCACCTTCTCCAGGACCGGGGCTCCATACTCGCAGGTCTCGATGCACAGCCCGCAACCAATGCACTTTTCAGTGTCGACGTACGCATTGAGAGATTCGGCCTTTCCGACCTTCTTACTTAGGAGAATCGCCGCCTCGAGGGCGGCGGCCCTGGCCTGCGCGACCGATTCAGGAACGTCCTTCGGGCCCTGCGCGCAACCGCACACGTATATGCCTTCGATGGACGTCTCCACCGGTTTCATTCTGGTATGGGCCTCCTGTATGAAACCGTCGGGACTCAAACGGAGCTTCAGCATCTCGGCTAGCTCTTTCATGCCCTTCGGAGGAACAAGAGAGACCGATAAAACGACGAGGTCGAAGTTGCGCTCAGTGATCTTGTTCAGAAGCGTTTCCTCGGCCCGGATGATGAGGTTATGCGTCCCCTTCTCCTCGGCCACATTTGCAGGTCTGCCTCTCGTGTACTCGACACCGTAGTCCTCCCTCGTCCGATGATAGAACTCCTCGACTCCTTTTCCAACCGCCCTCAGGTCGATGTAATAAACCGTGATATCCACGTCCGGATGGACCTCTTTGATAGCCTGTGCATTTTTCATCGTGTACATGCAGCAGACCTTTGAGCAGTAGCCCTCGTTGATCCTACGATTCCTGGAACCGACGCACTGGATGAACGCTATTTTCTTGGGCGTACGCCTGTCCGAGGGCCTGACGACTGTCCCTCCGGTAGGCCCGGCCTTGTCGAGCATCCTTTCCAATTCCATCACTGTGATTACGTTCGCAAATTCCTTGTAACCGAGATAACCGTGCACATGCGGTTTGTAAGTCTCGAATCCCGTCGCGACGATGATCGCACCTACGTCCAGGTCGAGCTCCCTCCCCTTGTCAGCGTAGTTCGGGGCCCCGAACGGGCAGGAGTCGAGGCATGCGGAGCACTCCTTCCCCTTGGACCTCAGACAAGAATCCATGTCGATGAGATACTTTCTCGGTATCCCTTGCTGATACGGTATGAAAATAGCCTTCCGCTCAGCTAGGCCATAATCGTATTCATTCTTGACGGAGACAGGGCAGGAGATGGAGCAGTTGGCGCACCCCACGCACTTCCCCTCGTCGATGTACCTCGGCCTCTGGACTACCTTGACTTTGAAGTTCCCAACGTATCCGCTTACCTCCTTCACCTCGGACATCGTTAGGATGTCGATGTTGGGATGATCGATCAGCTCGACCAATCTGGGAGTTATGGTACACCCAGAGCAGTCGCAGGTGGGGAACGTCCCTTTTCGGAAGCTGATGGTCTGGGGCCTGCCCGGGACCTCGTGACACCACAGCAGACACGTGAATGAAGTCGCCATGTTGCCGCCGAGAACTGGCTTCCTCTCGACGAGATGCACCTTGTATCCGAGCTCTGCGAGATCGTAGGCCGCTTCGATGCCAGCGATCCCCCCGCCTATGACGACCACTTCCTGCTTCAGTTGGACGCTCGCGCCCTCGACCGGTGAGAATGTTCTTGCCTTCCTAACGCCCATTCTGACTAGGTCCTTGGCCTTCTCGGTCGCCTTGTAAGGTTCGTCGGCGTGAACCCAGGAGCACTGCTCCCGGATGTTTGCAATATGAATGAGATACCGATTGATGCCTGCCATCTCAATGTTGTTCCGGAAGGTTCTCTCGTGTAATCTCGGCGTACAAGCGGCGACGACAATCGCGTCCGCGCCAGATCTCGATATCTCTTCCCTCATTTTCCTGAGGCCGTCCTCAGAACACAAGTAATCGTGAGTTACGGTCGTAACGACGCCCGGCATGGTCGAGGCGTGTTCGCGCAGGTTCTCGCAGTCTATGATGCGCCCGATGTTCGCGCCGCATCTGCATATGAAGACCCCGACCTTCGCCTCTCCCTCGTCGGCCATATCACACCATCCACACTATGGGCCCTAGACATCTAAAAAAGCCACGCCCACTCCCAAGCGGGATGTCAAAGATTCTTTCTTCAGCTTTTCCTGAGTCAGGGGCTCTGTCTGGTATCCCGACTTGCCGTATTTTAACATTATGTGAGACCTACCATACAATCCGAATGTACTAGCACTAGCTGCTCACATTAACTATGGTTGATATACTTTGTGCCTTACGTTGTGTCAGACTCTAGATAGCGAAATGGATCGAGGTAACGGCTCCGTCGTCCCTCAACTCCGTCAGAGCGACGATATCAAGAATCGCAATTGAGAAGCAAAAGGTCAAACCCGAGATGCCCTTCCGCGGCCCGGGCTAATTCCTACAACCATAGCGCTTCTGGTGGGTGCTGCGGCGCTCGCGATGATGATTCTGATAAAACGGTACCTGGTCACTGGGAAGCTTGACCTCCGAAAGCAGAATCGAAGCGAAAGCGAACCAGGCATCGATTCCAAGAGGGGGACCGGAAGACCAAGGATTCAAATCACCGGTCCGAAGGTCAAGCCCCTGATTTTCCAGATCTGCCTCAGGAGGGTGAAGCAGAGGATAGGGTACGTGAAATGCAGTTATGGTGGAGTCTTCCACACGACCTGCATTTCAAGGACAGGTTTCTGCTCGTACTGCCAGAGCTAGTACACGACGAAGGACTGGAAGGAACCGTCCGAGAACGAGTTCCTCAGACTGCGTGCTCCTCCGAGCGAGGACTAGAGTCCCACGACCGCCGGGACAAAGGTGAATTACATACTTTGCCCGCTGTGTGGAGCAAACATCTCAGCCGGCGCCGAGTCGTGATGTTGCGGCGCGATATTTGTCTAGGAGGGCGGCAACTTCAAGTGCCCGGAGTGCGGAAAGACGGTCTCGGAGGACGAGAGTGAATGCCCGAACTGCGGCGAACACTTCGACCACCTTGAGACCCGGACCTGCCCGCTGTGCGGAAGAATCTTGCCTCAAGGCGAAGATGTCTGCGAGTGCGGATCGGTCCTTGGTAATCGCTGCCAGGAATGCGGTCACGAGCTCGCGCAGGGCGAATCAACGTTAAAGGGATGCGGATCAGTTTTTGAACTAGTATGATCGGGTTTCGTCGCGGAGAAGGACACTTTATTGCGGCTCCGAAATGCCTCGCGGGAACCCGTGTACCATACCATCCGAATCCACGCAAGAAATGGGTTTAAATACAATTAATATAATAATGCCAAGATGAGGATGGGTGCACATGAGATCAGTTCTAGACAGGGCGCTCGAGTCACAAGGCGAAAGCGTGAGAGGATCAGACGGAGCAGCGAATCCTGGCGAGAAGCCAGCGAGCGCGGACGACGAGGAACTCAAGCGTATCGTTGAAACGCTCAGGGTTAGAATCGCGATCATAGGATGTGGCGGGGGCGGTTCCAACACGGTGAGAAGGCTCTACCAATCAGGCATCGTTGGGGCGACGCTTGTCGCCGCGAACAGTGATGCAAAACATCTGCTCTCAATTCAGGCACCCAACAAGGTGCTTCTCGGAAGAACCCTCACAAAGGGGCTCGGAGCTGGTTCAATTCCCGAAGTGGGAAGGAAAGCTGCAGAGGAGGCAAGGGGTGAGCTCTCGAAGTTCGTGGACGGACAGCACATCGTCTTCGTGACCGCGGGAATGGGCGGAGGAACTGGGACCGGTACGGCCCCGTTGGTCGCCGAGCTTGCGAGGATGAGAAGTTCACTCGTTCTAGGAGTGGTGACGCTCCCCTTTAAAGCCGAGGGGAAAGTCAGAACGGATAACGCCATCCAAGGCATCAATCGCCTCAGAGAGTTCTGCGATACCACGATAGTGATCCCGAACGACAAGCTGCTCGAGATCGTACCGAAGCTTCCGCTCGAAGCGGCCTTCAAGGTCGCGGATGAGGTGCTGATGCAAAGCATCAAGGGCATCACTGAGATTATCACGAAGCCTGGTCTAGTGAACGTCGACTTCAACGATATAATGACGATAATGAAGAACGGCGGCGTTGCGATGATCGGGATCGGAGAGTCGAAGGCGGACGACGGCAGGATTGATGAGGCAGTGAACGAAGCTCTCTCATCGCCTCTGCTCGGAGACTTGGACACTCGCGAAGCGCGGGGTGCACTCATCCGGGTCGTCGGAGGGAACGACATGACCTTGGCGGAGGCGGAGAAGGCAGCAGAGATCGTAAGCAAGAACATCAACCCCATGTCGAGGATAATCTGGGGCTGCACAATCGAGCCGGAGCTGCAGGGCGTCGTCAAGATCATGGTAGTCATAACTGGCGTCAAGTCGAGCCAGTTCCTCGGAAGGGAATTCGTCGATCAGAGCGGTATCGACAAAGTGCGGTGATCAGTTCAGATGGTCGTGAAGGATCGGCGAGGCAGGCGCAGGTACATCGCGTTCCGCGTGCTCTGCGAGTCGTGTGTCTCGAACGACGATCTTTTCAGAACGCTCGGCGATGCTTGGGACAGGTCCGGCACGAAGGCTCCGAAGCTCATCGAATTCGACGGGACGCTGGGAATAGTCCGTTGTTCGAACCTCGAGAAGGAGAAGACTCTTGAGATTCTAACGAGGCTAGACTCGATTGCTCAGAAGAAAGTGAAGGTGGAGCTGCTGAGGACCTCGGGGACCCTGAAAACCCTCCGTAAAAGGTACGCTCCTCGCAATTCGCATAGCGACCGATGAGGATGTTGCGACGGATTCCAACGAACAAAAGACGCCCGGATTGACCCCCGATTGACTACTGTGACATCCGGAACTCAGACGTTCGCTGTCATAAAGGATAGAAGTACTAAGCTTCGGCATGCCAGAGTCCCGCGTCCAACGGTTCTCGAATGAATAAGAGATATATATGTGTAGAACTTTAGGCTTGAACCGTATCGAGACTATAGAGGAGTGATTTAATGCAACCAGGACAAATGGCATACGATAGAGCCATAACAGTGTTCTCTCCCGATGGAAGGCTTTTTCAGGTGGAATATGCCAGAGAGGCTGTGAAGAGGGGGACCACGACCGTCGGTCTGAAGTTCAAGGACGGAGTGGTCTTGATCGTCGACAAGAGGATCGCCAGCCGACTGATGGAGCCAAGATCCATTGAGAAGATATTCCAGATTGATAGGCACATCGGGTGCGCGACCTCGGGATTGGTAGCCGACGCCCGAATACTAGTCGACCAGGCACGTGTCATCGCGCAGATCAGCAAGATTACGTACGACGAAGATATAAGCGTAGAGGTGCTGGTGAAGCGGATCTGTGACTACAAGCAGAACTACACCCAGTATGGCGGGGTCCGACCCTTCGGAACCGCGCTGCTGGTTGCAGGCGTTGATGACCAGGGCGAGCACCTGTTTGAGACCGACCCTAGCGGCGCCTTGGTATCGTACAAGGCAGGCAGCATAGGAGCGGGGAGGAACGTCGTCATGGAGGTCTTCGAGGAACAGTACGCCGAGGGTATGGAGATGAGCGATGCAATCGTTCTCGGTTTGAAGGCTCTGAAGAAGGCCACGGAGGAGGAGAAGCTCAACCCCAGGGCCGTGGAGATCGGGATAGTGAGACGAGGCGAGGACTTCAGGCGAATTGAGGAGTCTGAGGTCGAGTCTTACATCGATAAGGCGAACGCCTCGTAGACGGGGTTTTGATGGTCGACATCGAGGATGCGATAATAGCCCGCCTGGAATCCCACGGCGAGAGTTTCGAGGTTCTTATCGATCCCGAAGTAGTGAACCACCTAAGGGAAGGACAGGAAGTCGAGCTCATCGACTACATGGTCGTCGATGAAGTCTTTCGAAATGCCAGAAAAGGGACCCGCGCCTCCGAAGAGAAGGTAAAGGAGATCTTCGGCACGACGGATCCGATCGAGGTCGCAAGACAGATAATTTTGAAGGGCGAGGTCCAATTGACGACCCAGCAACGTAGAGAGATGCAAGAGGCGAAGCGCAAGAGGATCGTGGCCGAGATAGCGAGGAACGCGATCAACCCGCAGACCGGAGGACCCCACCCGCCACAGCGCATAGAAATGGCGATGGAAGAGGCCAGGGTTCATATCGACCCGTTCAAGCCGGTAGAGGTCCAGGTCAAGACAGTGCTTGATGCGCTCCGACCGCTCATCCCGATAAGGTTCGACAAGATTCGCATCGCGGTAAGGCTTTCCGGCGAGGAGTACGGAAGGTGCTACGAGGACATGGCCCACATGGGCAGAATCACGAAGGAAGAGTGGCAGTCGAACGGCAGCTGGATAGGGGTGGTCGAACTGCCAGCAGGCATGAGGGACGATTTCCTCGGTCGACTGAATGAGAAAACGAAAGGCAATGTGGAGACGAAGATACTGAAATAGACCAACGTCACGCTGCAGAAAATATGAAGTGTGTCATACAGTTGTGTGAGTATTGATTGAATGAAGGAAAGTGAAGTAATGTATAAGGATGGCGCGTTGAAGCCAGTGCGAGAGATCGTTGTCCCCGGGGAGCTGCTCGATTCGGGCAAGCTCAGACCGGGCAACGGGACATACGTCTCGGAAGGCAAGATCTACGCCTCGCAGCTTGGCATAAAGAGCACCAAGTCGAACTACGTGAACGTGATTCCACTTGGTGGAAGATACATCCCAGTCACGGGGGACAGCGTCATAGGGAAGGTGATCGACATCGGTCCGTCGAACTGGCTGATCGACATCAACTCCCCCTATCCGGCACCCCTGCACGTGAACGAGGTGCCCTGGAGAGTAGAATTCGGGGACACCGCAAGATATCTGAACGTCGGCGATACGATCCTGGCAAAGGTTCTAATGGTGGACGAGACGAAAAGGGTCCAGGTAACCATGAAGGACCCGGGACTTAGGAAGCTGCAGGGAGGTCAGATCATCAGCATCTCCCACAGCAAGGTCCCGCGCGTGATCGGCAAAGGGGGATCGATGATCCAACTGATCAAGAGCTACACGAACTGCAGAATCTTCGTGGGCCAGAACGGAAGGATATGGCTGGACGGCGATATCGAGAACATTATGACGGCGATCAGGGCCGTTAGGATGATAGATGAAGGCGCCCAGACCCTAAGGCTGACTGAGAGAGTGAAGGAATACCTGGAGTCTGTTGCGAAACCGAGTCAATAAGGTGGTCTTATGGAAGGCAAGATGATTAACGAGAACGGCTTGAGGATCGACGGAAGGAAGGCCGACGAGCTCAGGCCCATAAAGATCGAGGCAGGCGTCCTGAAGAGAGCGGACGGCTCCGCGTATGTGGAATGGGGCAAGAACAAGGTCCTTGCGGCGGTATATGGTCCGCGGGAGTGTCACCCAAGACACCTACAGGACCCCTCCAAGGCACTTGTCCAGTGCAAGTACAACATGATCTCATTCTCTGTCTCTGACAGGAAGAGACCGGGGCCGGACAGGAGGTCCGTGGAGATATCCAAAATCATCTCCGAGGCCCTCGAGTATGTCGTGTTTACAGAGTACTTTCCACGAACGTCCGTAGATGTTTACATCGAGGTACTGCAGGCGAACGCCGGGACGAGATGCGCCGGTCTGACGGCGGCGTCGGTCGCGCTGGCGGACTCGGGCATACCGATGAAAGATATGATACCTTCGGTCGCGGTCGGCAAAATCGACGGACAGGTCGTGCTGGACCTCTGCAAGGAGGAGGACAACTACGGACAGGCAGACCTGCCCATAGCAATCATACCCCGTACCGGCGAGATACTCCTGATGCAGATGGATGGCCACATGACAGTTGACGAGTTCAACAAGGCGATGGAGTACGGGTTCGGAGCGTGCGAGAGGATTTATCAACTGCAGAAGGACGCCCTGAAGAGAAGGTACGCGGTTGAGGACTTGGAGGGGCTGGAGGAAGAGGCTCCCCGGGAACAGCAGGACATGGAGGGCTGAAGATGGCACGCGCGATAATGTCTGATATCAAGAGGGATCATATCCACAAGCTGCTCTCCAAGGGCAAGAGGGTGGATGGCCGAACCTGGGACGAGTTCAGGCAGGTCAGCATCGAAACGAAGTACGTCGAGAGCGCGGAAGGGTCCGCGAGGGTCAGGCTGGGAAACACGGACGTCCTCGTCGGAGTCAAGATGCAAACCGGAACGCCGTTCGAGGACACGCCCGACAAGGGAGTGCTCGCGACGAACGCGGAATTGATCCCGTTGGCATCGCCGACCTTTGAGTCCGGGCCTCCAGACGAGGATTCGATCGAGCTTGCAAGGGTCGTCGACCGAGGGATAAGGGAGAGCGAGATGATCGATCTATCGGCCCTGTGCATAACGCCGAAGGAAGAGGTCTGGTTGTGCTTTGTAGACATATACGTACTAGACTACGACGGCAACCTTTTCGATGCGGCGTTTCTGGGAGCCGTTGCTGCCCTGAAAAGCGCGATTGTGCCTGCAGCGATGTACGGCAAGGGCGATAACTTCCCGTTGCCGACAAGATCCACGCCGATCTCCTGCACGGCGGTTCAGATAGAAAACTCTATATTGCTCGATCCGACTCTCGATGAAGAAAAGGTCGCCGACGCACGTCTGACTGTGACGACTGACGAGAACGGTGATCTCAGAGCTATGCAGAAAGGGCTTGAGGGTTCTTTAAAGCTTGAGCAAGTCAGGAAGATTATTGAGACCTCCCAGAGACTGAGCAAGGAACTCAGAAAGCTAGTAGGGTGAGAATGTGTCGAAGGGGACAGAGAAGGTAGGAAGCGCGGGCAGGTTCGGCGCCAGATACGGCGTGAGAGCGAGGAAGCTAATCAGGGACATCGAGAAGACACGGAAGATGCCGTATGAATGCCCCAACTGCCACCACAAGAGCGTCAAACGTCTCAGTTCTGGAGTCTGGTTGTGCCGACACTGCGACACGAAGTTCGCGGCCGGCTCATACTCTCCAAGCATCAAGAGGATCCTGACCGAAGAGAGAACGGAGAAGAAGACGGAGGAGGCCGCAGAGAATGTATAGATGCGGGAAATGCAACAAGCCGATACACTCGAACGTCAACACCGTCGGAATCCAGTGCGAAGCCTGCGGCTCCAAGATCTTCTACAAAGAGAGGCCGAACGTCAAGAAAGTGACGAAGTCCAGATGAAGACGGAGATCGGATGCACAGGGCGACGCTCAAACTCCTTTCCCCCCAATCGGATGTCGTCCTCGGCGCGATATCGCCGGAGGTCGGCAGGGAGATCCCGAGAACTCGAGTCAGGATCTCCTCAGAGCCGGGACAGCTTGTTCTCGACATCGAGGCGAGCGACCTTGCGGCACTGAGAGCGGCCTTGAACTCCTATCTGAGATGGATCAAGGTTGCAGAGGACGTGAGCAGAACGACAGGTGAGACAAATGGATGAAGTGAGTCCGAAAATTCAGAATCAGCTTGCTCAATTCCAGCAGCTGCAGCAGCAACTGCAGGCGATTCTCGGCCAGAAGTACCAGATGGAAGCCCAGTTGAAAGAGATGGAGCGGACGGTTGAGGAGCTCGACAAGACGGCGGACGACGTCCCCATCTACAAGAGCGTCGGCTCGCTCTTGATCAGGGCGAAGGACAAGGCGACCGTCCTCAAGGAGATCGAGAACGACAAGGAATCCCTTGGGGTGCGGGTCAAGACGCTCGATCGCCAGGAGAAGTACATGAGGGAACGGTACCAGAGCCTGCAAGACCATCTCTCGAAGGCCCTTGGGGGAGAACAACAAGGTCAGAAGGACGCGGGCTGAGGAGTCTGCAGCACGCTTCCGATCATCCCTCTTCGAAGAAGGAACTAGAGATCGTTGCCTCGCCATAATTCGAGGGCCGCGGTCTATCACAAGGAAGTGGTATATATGTCGATGCCAGTCTCGGCGAGACAGATGCTTGGAACAATAGCACTCAGGCTCCAAAGCGGCACAAAACTCGTTCTGCTTCATGGGAACGCGGACCCAGACGCGCTTGGTTGTGCTTTCGCGATCTGCCGCAGCTTTCCGAACGTCAAGGTTGTAGCTCCGGGCGGGCTCGACAGACTTTCAAAGGTCATCGGCGCCAAGCTGAACTTCGAGGTCGGAGAGATCGCATCGCTGGAAGGGTACGATGTCAAAGTCGTCGTCGACACTTCCTCGCCTGACCAGATCGGTCCGTTTTCCGGAGGGCTGGACGGCTGCATAGTTATCGACCATCACGCCAGGACCGATCGATGGCAAGGATGCACATACTACTGCGACGACACAAGAAGGAGTTGCGCCGAGATAGTCTACGAACTTCTCAAGGAAGCGGGCATCAAGATAGGCAAGGAGGTCGGCCTGGCCTTGATGATCGGCATGCTAACGGACAGCGGGCATCTGAACTATGCGACGCCTGCATTGCTCCGCAGCTTTGCCGAGATAATGGAGGAGACGAGGTTGAGCATGGATGAAGTCATGGACCTGATCGAGATTGAGCAGGATGTCTCCGAGCGCATTTCCCAACTGAAGGGCGCGCAGAGATTGAAGTTTGAGAGAACGGACGGATTCATCGTCGCACTCTCCCACGGCAGTGCGTTCGAGAGTTCGGTCTGCAAGTCGCTCATAGGGCTCGGCGCGGACGTGGCCTTCGTTGGCTCGCAACGGGACGAGAGCTTCAGGATCAGCGCCAGGGCGAGGCCAGAGATCGTCAGGATGGGACTCCACTTAGGGAAACTGCTCGGCGAAGTCGGGACGGAGACTTCCAACGACGGCGGAGGTCACGGGGGGGCGGCCGGTCTCGTCGGCGTGGGGGACGTCGAAGCAATCCTCAACATATGTTCACAGCGAGCGATCGATTGCATAAAGAGTCATGCCGTCGACGAAAGACGGTAGTGCCCGGCTTCACTCTGATTGCCTGTTGCGTCTCTGGTAGAGATCAGGTAGTAATCTCTCTAATCTCTTTCAGCCTCTGAGGCTTCCTCTCGAAGTACTCCCTAACGGGCTGAAGTATCTGTACCAGTGCCTCGGACGCCCCATTCTTGAGATCCATCGGGTGCAGATTCCCCGCAGCATAGGTCGACTCAATGTCGACGTAGCTTCTAAACTCCAAGGGTCCGCCGAACTTCTCTGGCCTGTTGATCGCGACCGACTTCATCTTGTCGAATATTATGAGGCGATACAGAGCAAGGACCGGGTTGCCGTCAACGGTCGGCGGGCAGAAAGCCTTGCCAATCTTCCGCTTGATTTCGTCCGGCGAATCGTGGATCAGAATGGCACTGTCCGGGTCGCTCTTCGACATCTTCGTCGAGACGGGATCCATTCTGTCCGTGCCTTTGAGGCCAGGTAGCAATGGCGTATGGAGCGCGACAGGTTTCTTCCATCCCAGCTTCTCCGCCGCCTCCCTCGCCAGCATATGAGCCCTCCGTTGGTCCAGGCCGGCGTACGCGACGTCGACGTCGAGTTCGAATATGTCGGCCGCCTGCATCAACGGATAAAGAGTCTTCGAAGCATCCATCTCCGCTTCGTCCTCCTGCCGCCCCATGATAGTAAGGGCCCTCTTGACCCGCGTCAGGGTCGTGGACTTCCCAATCTTTATCACCTTTTCCCAGTACGAGATGTCGTCCATGATCTCCGAGGCAAACTTGTAAGCGACCTTGTCACTCGGCACGCCGAGGGCCTGGAAGCAATCCTCCATGTAGTTAGCGCAGGTTCGAATGCTATCGATGTTCCCGGCCAGCTTGTCGTTGATGTAGGCGTGCCAATCGGCGAAGAAGACAGTGAAGTTGAAACCGGCATTGACGAAGTCCTCTATCTTCGCCGCCAAGATCATCCACCCCAGATGAACGAGACCGGACGGTTCGAACCCGACGTATCCCTTCGGGGACGTCTCGGAAGCGATCAGCGCGCTCAGTTCCTCGACGGTCACGATCTCCTCTGTGTTCCTGGTTAACCGACTCAGTCTTTCCTCCCTGTCCATGCCACTCAAAGCGAAATCTCCAGACAGTTATAAAACACTTCGCAATCTCCGAGATGCAGTGACTGGAGCTGGAAACAGCAGAAAGAGAAGAAAATGAAAAGGAGGGATGGAAGCGATTTCGGGGCAATCCCGTTCTCCGTCCGAAGTCAATCTAGCCGCCCGCCGTGACCGGAAAGAGAGAGATAACGTCGCCGTCCTCCAGCTTTGTCTGCATCCCCCTGAGGTGCCTGATGTTTCGGCCGTTCACCAGTATGTAGAGCAGGTCCGACAACTGGCCCCCCTTGAGATACAATATCTTCGTCAGCTTATCCCCCACATCGACAACCAGTTTATCGAGGACGCTCTTGACGGTGTCACCAGCCACATCCAACTTCAGCTCGGTGGCACCGATGGTCGTCCCAATGTGCCCAAACGTCCTCAAGGTCACGACAGTCATGCTTTACCTCTGTGTTGTAAGTTTAGGACGCGCACTTATAGCTTTTTCGCTGCATCCTCGGCCGCGATGTTGACTATGTCCATCACCATTGATGTTGGCGGGCAGTAGGCGTTTTCGAACGCGGTGACAAATTCCTCCACCGTTACTCCCTTTATGACGGCTGCGGTCACCCAATTCACGCGACCGGTGATTTCCTCGCCACCGACGATTTGCGAGCCAAGAATCTTGTGGCTGTCCTTGTCAATCAACATCTTGACGGTTATCTCCTTTCCGCCTGGATAGTACCTCGCCCTAGTCAATCCGCTTGCCTTGCCCTCGACGTAGTTCAGACCATAGTAGTCGGCTAGACCCCTTGACAGTCCGGTACCGCCGGCCTCAATCTCTCCGATCCTGCTTATGAACGCACTAGCGACTCCAGGATAGTATGCGTATCCGCCCGCGGCGTTCAAGCCGGCCACACGTCCCTGGCGCAAAGCGCTGGATCCGAGCTGGCTCATCGTGGGCCCAGGCACGACGGCACTCTCGACCATGATTACATCACCGCACAGGTAGACGTCCTTGACCAGCCGGCCCTTCTTATAGGGCTGCAGAGTGGGGCTCGTTCTGACCGCGCCCAACACCCCGACATCAAGACCCATTATGTTCGGTATCTCGAGGTTCGCCCTCACACCGGTGGACATAATGACCAAGTCGCAGGGATACTCGACGTTTCCGGCAACAACCTTCTCGACCTTCCCGTCGCCTTTTATCGCTCCGATTGGAGTGTTCAGAACGAACTTGATTCCCTGCTTCTCGCAGTATTCCTGGACCATTCCAGCCATGTCGGAATCAAATATGCGCGGTATGACCTGAGGGAACATTTCAATCACTGTAACACTCAGCCCAGCGTGCTTCAGCCCAACCGCCATCTCCAGTCCAATCACGCCCGCGCCGGCGACGACGACCGATTTCGCCCCCTTCATGGCTTTCTGTATCGCCTTGCCGTCGTTGACCGTCCGGACGGTGAAGACTCCTGGAAGTTTCGAACCCTCCACTGGCGGAATGAACACGGTGCCGCCCGTGGCGACGACGATCGCGTCGTATATGAACTGCTTGCCATCTGCTGTCGTCACCGTCTTCTTGTCCATGTCCACCCCTATGACTTTCGTCTTGGTGTGGACCGTGATGTTCCTTTCCTTCTGGTAGAAGTCACGTGTGTGCATCACGATGGTCTCGAAGTTCTTTATCTTGCCTTCAAGGACGAAAGGTATCGCGCACGGAGAATATGCGATGTGCTCGTCCTCCGTAAATACGGTCACTTCTGCGTCCTTATCCTTAGCTCTGGCGGTCGAAGCGGCGTGCATTCCCGCCGCACCGGCACCAATGATAATTATTTTCCTTCCCATCGTTAACACCCTTTGCGGGGTGATGCCTTACACACATATTAAAATATTCGCAATTTCACCCAGTCTGGATGAACTCCGCAGACGACCATCGATCGGAACTTAAACTCGATGTTGTTCTGGTCATTCTACCGTTGCCGCCACCTGCAATCATCGCGACTCAAGACAACTGCAAACATTCAAGAGCAACAGGCTAGTATGGTTCCGCCACGATGCGAGTGCCCACTAACAGCAGAATAACACCCCTGGCCGTCTGGAAGGAAGAAGACGTCATCGAAGGGAGAAGGGTCAAAGCCTTCGTGACAATACTCAGGACGACCGGATGCTGGTGGTCGAGAGAACGGGGCTGCACAATGTGCGGGTACAACCTCGCCAGTGAAGAGCACATCGGCCTTCAAGAACTGAGGATGCAACTCGAGAAGGTGCTGACGTCATATTCCGGGGAGGAAATGGTCAAAATCTACAACTCCGGCAGCTTCCTAGATCCAAGAGAGATTCCGCTCGAATTCAGACAGGATATTCTGAACAAGTTCGAAAAAGCGAGGAGGATACTCTTCGAGACCCGCCCGGAATTCGTGACCGAAGAAACGCTCAACCAGTTTCCCGCTGACAGGATCTCCGTGGCGATCGGCCTCGAGAGCGGCAACGACGATGTGCTCAAGAGCTGCATACGGAAAGGCCTCACGGTCGACCAGTATGTCACGGCAGCGAAATTGCTGAACAGGAAGCGAATTCCGTTGAGAACATATCTGTTGCTGAAGCCCCCGTTCCTGACCGAGCGGCAGGCAGTCGAAGACGCGAAGCGTTCGGCCTCTTTCGCTTCAAGGTTGTCGGAAAGCGTGTCGATAAACCCGCTGAATGTCCAGAAGGGCACACTGGTGGAGGAACTCTGGCGAAGGGGGGACTACAGACCGCCGTGGCTTTGGTCGCTGGTTGAAGTCCTGAAGAGCAGGAAGGGATGCAACGAATCGAGGATCTTCTCCTCCCCCAGCGGCGGTGGGACCCCAAGGGGAATCCACAATTGCGCCAACTGCGACAGAAAAGTCCTTGAGGCCATCCAGCGATTTACTTTCTCGCAGGACCAGTCGGAGTTTGATCAGGCTCGTTGTGGATGCGCAGTCGAGTGGAAAGCGCTGATGGATGTGCAAGATGCAATGAGCACATCCGTCGACACGGAAAGGTACCTCGGAAGCGAGCTAGATCTCGAGTGATGATCGCCTGATTTCTTGTCGGTCGCTCGAAACCCAGGAGGCGATAAGGATGGAGTACGACATAAGAAAAGGACATTACGCGGAGATCGAAGGGGACGGTCTGAAGAGAATCATGAAAGACATTTTCGGCAGAGCTTCGCAGGAAGGGGAGATGATCGTCTCCTCTTACGGCGTATTGACTCGCAATGAAGCGAAGATCGTGAGCAAGTCTTCTTTGCTTGTGAACACAAAGAGCGACGCCTCAGTCCCAAATCACGTAGCCATGGAAACGATCAAGCGGTTCAACCTGTTCCTAGAGAGATCAACGGGATTCACCTCTAGGCAGCGCAGGGAACGTCTGCAGAAGAAGGCCAAGGAAGGGAGGCTCTAGTCAGACGTCCCCGCCCCGACGACTTGTAAGTGCCTGAAGGTTCGATGGAAGACTCAACGCGACCGAGTCAGCCGGGTGGTGAAATGTCGGGAAGACAGGTAGTTCCCATCTCGCATGTATCGACCGCACAGCTTAAATACAATTATCATTATGCAAGAAGTCGCTGAACGCACTGAGGACTTTCGACCAGACGCCTTGGGCAATGCGATGAGCATCCCTGTTTCCCTCTCTTACGAGGTTTTGGGAGGAGAAAACGGTGTCACGGTCAAGGGTGAGAACCTCAAAAGCAATCAACAGCGAGCGTTAGCGGAAGAGAGTGGATTCTCTCACCTCCAGAAAGAGGGAGGATCATGTCGAACAAACGACGTCCACGGAAAGGTTCAATGGCGTTTTCGCCTAGGAAGAGAGCGCAACGACAGTTCCCACGGCTCGATGCCTGGCCAGAGATCAGCGAAGGTCCTAGGATTCAGGGATTCGCAGGATACAAGGCCGGGATGACACACGCCTTCTTGGTGGACTACCGCCCGACTAGCAACACTTCTGGCCGAGAGGTCCAGATACCAGTGACGGTGCTGGAAGTCCCGCCTATGAGAGTCGCGGCGGTCAGGTTCTACGAGAGCACGCGCTACGGTCTTCGAACGGTCGGCGAGGTTTGGTCAAACGCTGTCGACGAGATACTGACCCGGCTGCTCCCGATACCGAAGGACTACGATTCTGACAAGGCCTGGGAGAAGTACAATGGCATAGATGTCGAGGATGTGAGGCTCCTCGCGTATACCCAGCCCACGCTTGTGAAGGGCGTGCCGAAGAAGATGCCGGAGATTATGGAGCTGCGCATCGGCGGCGGGACCATTGGCGCGAGAATCGACTACGCGAAGTCGCTGCTGGGCAAAGATATCAGAATCACCGATTTCACAAAGGAAGGTTTGATGATAGACATCGCGGCGGTCACGAAGGGAAAGGGATTCCAGGGCGCCACAAAGAGATGGGGCGTCAAACTGCTGTCGCACAAGAACAGTAAGCACCGCAGGATGGTCGGCACTCTAGGTCCGAAGAGACCCGGTTACGTCAGACCGACCGTTCCTCAGTCTGGCCAGGTCGGCTATCACCAGAGGACGGAGTTCAACAAGAGGGTCCTGAAGATCGGGGACAACGGAAGCGACGTGACGCCGAAGGGAGGATTCCTCCACTACGGCGAGATCACGAATCCGTATGTGCTAATACACGGCTCAGTTCCCGGCCCGACGAAGCGCCTGATCAGGCTCAGAGACCCCATCAGAAAGGGAGGCGTTGAACTGAAGGAAACTCCGAATCTGACATACGTGTCGACGGAGTCCAAGCAGGGGGCGTGAAGATGGCTGGGGAACATGGATCAGTCAATGTGTACTCCTTAAAGGGAGAGGTCGTCAAGAGCATCCGGCTTCCGACCGTTTTCATGTCAGAATTCAGGCCCGACATAATAAGGAAGGCTGTCTCTGTCCAAGAGGCGAACATGAGGCAGCCCTACGGAGCCATGAAGGGCGCGGGCATGAGACACGCGGTCTCGACCTGGGGCAAGGGGAGAGGCGTGTCAAGGGTCCAGAGACTGTCCCAAGGACAGAAGGGAGCGCAATCTCCAGGCACCGTCGGAGGCCGGAAGGCCCATCCTCCATACGCGGAGCGCGACTGGTCTGAGAAGATAAACAAGAAGGAGATGGCAGTGGCCAAGCTATCTGCACTGGCTGCGATGACGGACGCTGACAAGGTCAGGGGACGGGGACACAGGTTCAACGAAGGGATCACTGTGCCGGTTGTAGTCGAGGACGACATCGAGAAGCTCTCCAAGACCGCGGAAGTGATGGACGTTCTTGACAACATAGGGGTAGCGGACATCGATAGGGTGAAAGACGGCAGCAAGATCAGGCCGGGGAGGGGCAAGATGAGGGGGAGAAGGATACGCTCCCCGAAAGGCGTGCTCATAGTCGTCTCTGACGAGAATTCGCCGCTCTTTGCCGGGGCCGGCAACCTGCCCGGGGTGGAAGTCGTGGCGACGAACAACCTGAACACGGAGCTCATGGCACCCGGAGGGGACCCAGGAAGGCTCGCGCTTTTCTCCGAGTCTGCCGTCAAGAAAATAGGGGAGTGGTAGGAGATGGACAAGAAAGAGATCCTACTTCATCCGTATGTGACAGAGAAGACGATGGACCACATGACCGGAAGCCCGACCCTTGATTTCAAAGACGGGAACAAGCTCGAATTTATTGTGCTGAGGGGCGCGACGAAGAAGCAGATAAAGGAGAGCTTCGAGAAGCGCTTCGATGTCAAGGTCGAGAAGGTCTGGACAAGGATCTACAAGGACGGAAAGCATGCGATAGTCAAGCTCGCTGAGGGATACTCGGCGGAGGACATCGGCATGAGAATCGGAGTGTTCTGAGGAGATATAATGGGAAAGAATCTCAGACAGCAGAGGCGTGGCCGGGGCGGATCTCAGTATAGATCGCCAGGCCACAGGCATCTCGGGGACATCCGGATGCCCCACACGAAGGTGGGGACCGGGAAGATCCTCGACCTAGTGCATGCACCTGGAAGAACAAGCCCGTTGGCGGAGATCGACCTGGATGGGAAGGTCGTGAAAATCATAGCTGCAGAAGGCATTCAGGTAGGTCAGCAGATCCAGATCGGAGATGCTGAGACTGTCGCGTCTGGCAATATCATGTCGCTCGGCAGCATTCCTGAAGGAACGCTCGTGTTCAACATCGAGGCCCGACCGGGTGACGGCGGGAAGTTCGTCCGGAGCTCCGGGAACGCCGCCGCGATCGTGAGCCGGGGAGAGAAGGTCGTGTTGCAGATGCCATCTGGTGCTTTCAAGACCTTCGATCCGACATGCAGGGCGTCGATCGGCATCGTCGCCGGCGGGGGGCACAGGGAGAAGCCCTTCGGGAAGGCTGGCGCAAAGTTTCACGCTTACAGGAGCAAGAGCAAGGCTTACTTCAAGGTCAGAGGAGTGGCGATGAACCCTGTGGACCACCCGCACGGCGGAGGATCCCACCAACATGTTGGCAAGCCGAGTACTGTCGGAAGGAACGCGCCCCCGGGAAGGAAGGTGGGCCGTCTCTCGCCCAAGAGGAAGCCTAGGATGTGATCGAAATGGCTGAGGAGAAGATGACCGGAACAAAGGCCTCGCGGAGAAAAGCGCGAAAGAAGAAGGGCGCCATTACGGCAAGACGAAAGAAGGAGTTCACTTATCGAGGTTACACTCTAGAAGAGCTTCTGGCGATGCCATTCGATGAAGTCCTTTCGCTCATGCCCTCCAGGGTGAGGCGATCATTGACAAGAGGATTGAACGAGGAGCAGAGAACCTGCTTCGAGAAGATCAAATCTGGCAAGTACGAGATGGTGAGGACTCACTGCAGGGACGTCCCAATCGTGCCCGAGTTCGTCGGGAAGAAAGTGGCGGTGCACAACGGGAAGGAGTTCAAGGAGCTCGAGATCAGGGTCGAGATGATTGGCCACTTCCTCGGGGAGTTCGCCATGACTAGAAAGCAAGTCAAACACTCAGGTCCAGGAGTTGGTGCGACAAGGTCCTCCAAGTTCCTGCCGCTAAAGTAGGTGATGAAATGGTCGGATACACAGCTGAATCGGACCCCGACAAGACGTCGAGGGCAATCGGCAAGGAACTCCCCATTTCACCGAAGTTCTCGAGAGAAATCTGCACCATGTTGAGGGGTAAGAAGGTGACGGTTGCGGTTCGGATCCTCGAGGAAATCATTGATCTCAAACGCCCGGTGCCGATAAAGCGGTTCAACACGGGTGTCGCGCACAAGAGACGCGTCGGGCCTGCCAGGTACCCGCAGAAGGCGGCGAGGGCGATACTGGGTGTAATCGAGAGCGCGAGACACAATGCGGAGTACAAAGGTCTCGATTCCGAGAATATGAAGGTCACTGTCGTCACGACGAACCTCGGCAGAACATCAAAGGGCTTCATGCCACGCGCATACGGAAGAGCGACGCAGTGGAACCAGCAAACAGCGAACATAGAAGTCATTCTTGAGGAGTTGGAGTAGATGGCTAGCGAGAGGAAATTCATCACTGAGAACATCCGAAGGGTCCTTCTCAAAGAGTACCTTATGAAGGAGGTAGGCAGGGCCGGGTTCGGAGGAGTCGACGTGCAAAGAACCCCGATGGGAACGCGTGTGACATTGATCACCGAGAGACCCGGCATCGTCATCGGAAGGAAAGGTGCCGCAATCAAGGGGCTGACACGGGCCATCGAAGAGGATTTCAATTTCGACAACCCGCAGATCGAGGTCCAGGAAGTGGAGAACGCAAACCTGAACGCACAGATAATGGCTGAGAAGCTGGCGTTCGCGCTTGAGAGAGGCTGGCACTTCAGGAGAGCCGGCCACTCCACCGTGAGGAGAATCATGGACAACGGCGCGAGGGGTTGCCAGATCGTCATTTCCGGCAAGCTTACGGGGCAGAGACACCGTACCGAGAAGTTCAAAGAGGGCCATATCAAATTCTGCGGAGAGCCCAGACTCAAGTTCATCAAGGTAGGCTTTGCGGTCGCAAAGCTGAAACCCGGCGTCATTGGGGTGAAGGTCGAGATAATGGACCCCACAGCGAAGCTTCCGGACGAAGTGGACGTCATGACGCCGGAGAAGGCGGTCGAGGCAATGCCAGAGATGGCAGATCTGCTTCTTCCGAAAAAGGAATCGGCCCCGCAGGAGCCGACCTCGGTCGGGGAGAGTGCCGCC
>JBEKKT010000024.1:0-25184 GCA_050010535.1 Methanomassiliicoccales archaeon
GCAAACTGTCCTGCCGCGACGGCCATGTCGCTCGCGATGATCGATGTCCTCGCCGAAACAGAGACTATCCAGTATGGAATGAGACTGAGGTTCATCTCCTCGAGGGTCGAGTCCTCGTGAAGGTGCCGATGGAGCAGCCCGGCATCCATAAGGCCAGTGATCGTTTTCTCCACCCCCTCCTTCTCCCCCAGCTTGATCGGCAGCATCGTCTGCTTCTGCAGGCCCCTCCATCCGTCGCTTTCGAGGGTTATCCCGCTTCCGCAGTACTCGCATGTGATGATCATCTCTCCAAACTTCGGGACGATAGGCCCGCCGCAGCTAGGGCATTTCAGGGCCGTCGCGCCAGACGGAGCCAGGACAGGGCTCGATGGGCTCGTCGTTTCCTTGGGTTTCGTTCCTGCTATGCTCGTTCCGCATTTCATGCAGTAAGTGGCATCATCTGGAACCTGGGTACCGCACTTGGGACAGTACATGAACACTTCACCTCCAGCTATGTCGCGGTTTCCCTGATTTGCTTTCTACGTTGATATCTCTTTGTATCGTTCCCTGAGTATTATCGGCATAAGGTCATTAGCATAGTTGCAGTCGGCCGCCAAGAGCGCATCTTCTCCAGGGGTCTTCCCTACCCCATTATTTCCCGTCTGTGCTTTAGCGGGCTGGGTTTTCGGATTGAAAGACAGTAGGAGCGAATTCACACGCAGAAGATCATTTACCGATTCGGTGTCTCGCAAGACAGTACTAGGCGACATGGAAAGATTAATCCCACCCATGTCCAATGCCGTGTACCATTTGCCCATCAGAGGGAATCGAGAATATTTGACTGATAAACCGAGGCAGCATGAATGTCAATCGTGGAAACCCATTCGCTCACCAAGCAATTTGGCAAGTTTGTCGCAGTCGACAACCTGTCATTCAATATTGAAAAGGGTGAGATATTCGGCCTGCTGGGACCGAACGGTGCGGGGAAGACCACCACGATAAAGATGCTCGTGACCCTTCTTCCACCTTCTTCAGGTTCTGCGGAGGTGGCAGGCTATCAGATTGGGAAGGAAGCGAAGAGGATACGTGAGGTCATCGGCTACATCCCACAGATGCTCTCCGCGGAGGGGTCGCTCACTGGCTACGAGAATCTCCTC
Organism: Methanomassiliicoccales archaeon; assembly: GCA_050010535.1. Classification (GTDB taxonomy): domain Archaea; phylum Thermoplasmatota; class Thermoplasmata; order Methanomassiliicoccales; family JACIVX01; genus JAJRAG01. The sequence goes on from JBEKKT010000024.1 coordinate 1,137, forward strand.
ATCTTCTCTAAACTTTACGGCATACCAAGGAGGGAAAGGGAGGATAGGATCAGAAGAGCACTCAGTCTGATGGGTCTGTCCGAGGCGGCGGATCGGCTTGTTAGGACATACTCCGGGGGAATGATACGTCGGCTGGAAACCGCCCAGGCCGCCTTGCACAGACCCGCAGTCATGTTCATGGATGAACCGACCGTCGGTCTCGATCCGGTCGCACGAAGGGCGGTCTGGAACCTCATAGAGGAACTGCGATCCGAGTTTGACGCCACGATCCTCCTCACTACTCATATTATGGAGGAGGCCGAGATTCTCTGCGATCGTGTCGCGATCATGCACAGGGGAAAGCTGGCAGCGATAGGGAGACCTGAAGATCTGATAAAGGAGGTGGGCGTGTCGAACCTCGATGAGGTGTTCATCCACTACGCGGGGGAGACGATCGAAGTGGCGGGAAGCTTCAAGGAGGTCCAGAGGGAGAGAAAGACCGCGAGGAGGCTTGGCTGACATGTCCCAGATTCCCAGGGATCCGCTTTCGACAATCCTCCGCTATATCAGTAGGGTAGCAGCAATTGGGGAACTTGAGATGCGCAAGCTCCTTCATGATCCTACCGAGCTGCTCACTCGGGCCGTCCAACCGATTCTTTGGCTGCTCGTATTCGGCGAAGTGTTCTCTCAGACAAGAATCATACCAACGCCGGGATTGACGTACATGGACTTTATGGCGCCTGGGGTTCTCGGCCAGAGTGTGCTTTTCATATCGATCTTCTACGGAATAGCAGTCATATGGGAAAGAGATCTGGGGATAGTCCAGAGGTTTCTCACCACCCCGACTCCTCGGACTGCTCTTGTCGCCGGCAAGGCCTTGTCGGCAGGGATAAGGGGGCTGTCGCAGGCCTTCATAATCTATGTGCTTGCCGCTGTCATAGGCGTAAATCTTGTCCCAAACCCGTTCAATATAATCCTCGTTCTTGTATTCGTGCTCTTGGGGGCAGCGGTGTTCGCCACTCTGTCGTTGATAATAGCTTGCCTCGTTAGAACACAGGAGAGATTCATGGGATTCGGGCAACTTCTGACGATGCCCTTGTTCCTGGCTAGCAACGCCATCTATCCGATCTCGCTTATGCCTGACTGGCTCAAAGTGATCGCATATGGAAACCCACTCACCTACCTCGTGGATGCCTTGAGGGGTCTGATGATAGGCGGGGCTCCGAGCGAGTACGGTATCGTTTTCGACTTCGCGTTCCTTTCGATTCTAGCTGTAGTGCTGATTCTCATATGTGCTAGGTTGTATGCCCGGGTCGCGCAGTGAGGACCAATCTCGTGCCGTGTGCACCTTAGAGGAGTAGTGGCCGAAAGATTGATCGATGTCGAATTGTTCGATGCGTCGATGGGAGTCGGATCATCACACTGATCACGTGTATCCCCCATTCTCTTGACAGTCAGAACAGACGACCTCCCAGCGTCAAGCTGATATCGATGGCTGTTCGGGCGAGAAGCGGATGTTTGCGTAGCATGGACACAGACACAGCAACTGATAGGGAGTCGAAAAGTAGTTCTACGGGCGGCTGTCAATAGCTTCAGTCAGGCTGTTGTCATGGGCGCCCCTCCGATCGTGGACGTGCAGAATCTAAGGAAGGACTACGGGGAGTTCACCGCGGTCGGGGGTGTGACCTTCTCGATCGAGGAGGGTGAGGTATTCGGTCTTCTTGGCCCGAACGGAGCCGGAAAGACAACGACCCTCCACATGTTGGCCACGCTGCTCAGGCCCACGAGCGGCACAGCGAAGATAAACGGCTACGACATCCTTCGGCAGCCCGGCAAGGTTCGGAAGAGCATCGGGATGGTCTTTCAGGAGCCCAGTTCCGACGACCTTCTGACCGGCTACGAGAACCTGCGGATGCACGGGCTGTTGTATGGCGTTTCAACCATCAACCGCGAAAGACGGATCGGTGAGGTCCTGGAATTGGTCGATCTAGCGGACCGGAAGGACGATCTAGTCAAACACTACTCGGGCGGTATGAGGAGGCGCCTCGAGATTGCCCGTGGTCTCATGCACAATCCCAAGGTCTTGTTCCTGGACGAGCCCACCCTGGGACTTGACCCTCAGACGAGAGAGCACATCTGGAAGTACGTCGAGAGGCTAGTGACTGAGCAGAAGATATCGATAATCCTCACCACCCACTACATGGACGAGGCGGACCGGCTCTCCGACAGGGTTGCGATAGTGGACCGGGGCAAGATAGTCGTCCACGATAGCCCGGAAAACCTGAAACATGCGCTCGGAGGCGACATGATCCGGCTTCAGATAACCAACCCCAGCCTCGAAGCCGTCAAGGCACTTCCGTTCGTCAAGAAGGTCGAAGTGCTCGACGCCACCGTTTCGTTGACTGTCGAGGATGCGAGTTCTCATCTCCAGGAGATACTCGGATTGATCGGAAAGGTAGATGGGGTTGAGCTCCGTCCCCCTTCACTGAACGATGTTTTCCTGCATTATACTGGGCGAGTGTACAGGGAGCAGGAAGCGGAGGGCGGCTATTGGCAAAGGATTATGACGGCGGAGGCGAGAAAATGAGTGAACTCTCAGGACTCTATGCCCTATGGAATAGAGAGTTCAAAGTGTATCTGAGGGAGCGCTCCAGGATTGTGTCAGCAGTGATTAGTCCATTACTCTGGCTCTTCGTCTTCGGAGTGGGGCTTGGCTCAGAGGTCAACGTCGGCAACCTGAACTATCAGACATACATTTATCCTGGCATAATCGCAATGACGATGATCTTCTCGTCGATCTTTTACGGCGCGAATGTCGTCTGGGATAAGAGGCTCGATTTTCTCAAGGAGGTCCTGGTCGCACCCATCAGGCGGAGCACGGCCTTCTTTGGCAAGGTGCTGGGGGGAGTCACGGACAGTCTGATCCAGGCCAGCATAATCGTCGTGCTCGCGCCGCTGCTTGGGGTCTCGTATGCATTGAGTTTCGCCATCGTCTACATTATTCTTTTCATCATGCTCATAGGTCTTGTGAGCGTCGGTCTCATCATCGGAAGCTGGATGGAGTCCCCTGAAGGGTTCTCCATGTTGGGCAGCTTCGTGACCTTCCCACTCTTCTTTCTCTCGGGAGCGCTTTTCCCGATTGGCAACCTTCCAGCATGGCTTTCAGCAATTACCGTCGTGAACCCTGTGACATATGGAGTCGATGCCCTCAGAGGACTGATGCTAGGGACGTATCATTTCGGGCTCATCATAGATTTCGTCGTGCTGGTCATTTTCGCAGGTGCTGTGATGATCTTGGGCACCCTTTCGTTCAGACGAATGAAGATTTAGCGGGTTAGTGCTGAGTTCTGGACAAGGCTGAAGGCATGCCCGATGGTGGGGAAAAGCTTCACCCAATCGGAATCGCTCGATTCCAGGTGCCGAATTGCATTCTGGTTCACCTCACGCGGGCAAACTAATCTTTCGCCATTGGTCCTCTAGCCAGGGAGGTCATCGCGCCTGTGAAAGCGATCATCGCCGAGACAACGAAGGCATAGCTCATACCCCTCACGAAGAGAATATCTGCCACTGGTGGAGGCGAACCGCCGCTAAACAGGGCACCAAGCAGGCTGGTGCCGGCAACGGTTGCAACGATAGCTCCCATAATTGCCAGGCTCGACGCCTGACCGACGCACCTCATCGTGGCCAATGTGCCTGATGCAACTCCGAGTTGACTTTTCTGAACCGATCCCATAATGGCGCTCGTGTTCGGCGAGGCAAAGATGCCCATTCCAAAACCTATAACAAGGAGTCCGATTGCGACGAGCACCGTGCCTGAGGTAGTTGTGAGAGTGCTCATCAACAGCAGGCCGAGACCTATTATCACCATTCCACCGGAGGAAAGGCCTCTCGAGCCTATCTTGTCGGACATCCAGCCACTGATTGGAGAAAGTGATGCCATGGTGACCGGCATCACAAGCAGAACGAGGCCGGCTTGGAAGGCGGAAAAGGAAAGCACAAGCTGGAGGTAGAACGATATCATGAAGCTGATGCCGAAATATGCTGAGTAGTTCATAAGCGCGCTTATGTTTCCAGCTGCGAAGAGTCTGTTTTTCAGTATCAGGCTGACGTCGAGCATGGCGCGAGATCCGGCCCTCCGTTCAACAATCAAGAAGATGACGAAAAGTGCGAAGGCTGAGGCAAACATTGTAAGGATTGATGCGCTCGTCCAGCCCTCAAAGTCTCCATAAGTGAGAGCGACTAACAGGAGAATGAGGCCGGATGAGAATGCGAACAGCCCAGCGAAATCGAACCGCTCCTTCTTTGGCACAGAGACACTCTCCCTCATCTTCGTGATGGCCAAAGCGATGACGAGGGATCCGATCGGAATGTTGATATAGAATATGGAAGGCCATCCGAAGGCCTGCGTAAGGAAGCCGCCCAGGGGAGGGCCAAGTGTCAAGCCAATGTACACGGACATTGCGTTGATTCCAAGGGCCTTTCCCCGCTCGTTGCGAGGGAAGATATCAGTGACGATTGCGGTCGAGGTGGCTCCGAAGAAGGCGGCCCCGACTCCCTGCACAATCCGGAACGCTATGAGCTCCCCACCATTTTGGGCGATGCTACAGAAAAAAGAACCAACAACGAAGATCGCAAACCCGGAGATGAAGATAGGCTTCCGTCCTCTCATATCGGACAGCCTACCAACGCTCAGGATTAAGACTGCCAGGGCGACGAGATATGCAGTCGGAATCCAGATTGTTGAAGCGTAGTCCATGCCCAAGCTCGATGAAATACTTGGCAGGGATACGGTAACTATCGTGCTGTCCAAAGGCGCCATCATCGCACCGATACACGTGATCAGCAACACCGTTTTCCGATATCTCTTGGCGCCCTCTGCGTCCTGCTCCGTCACAAGGGGCCGTTAAGGAAAGTCATATATTGAAAGTTCGGTTCCGAACTCACTCGACCTTGGTTTGCGCCCTTTTGAGTCATCGTCCCAGAAGTTCGCAGAAAGAAGATCCGACCGAGATGTGACGTCTGTGTTCGGGAGATAGTGATCAGGATCCTGGTACTAATGGTCATCGGGCTCTTTACGAGAATAGCGTTGGTCTTGTTCGCTTCCAAGGATTTGAAGAACTGAAAGAAGGAATTGTCTAGCCTGACAGAGCTCGAATTGGAAAAAGATGCAAAGCTAGGTCGCGTCCTCCCCCTCACAGCGGCCCGGTCCGACCCTTGTAGGAAGGATGGGGAGCGTCTCACAGAACATCGGTGGGGACTTTCGATCGGACCTTGCTTTGCGGTTTTTCTCGATCGTTAACGTCATTATTAAACTTATGGCCGTTAAGATGCGCTTCTAGTCGGTTTCTCCGCTGCAAGCGGGAAGTCAGAGCGGTCGATTGAGGTTGTGCTTTGATTGTTCCCTTGGCTTCCCTCCGAGTCTGGAGGAGCTCGACCTCCTGAATGAACAGCGCGCTCAAGAATCAAATAGAACCTGAACCAATTTGACACGCATGCCTATGGGAGATCCGATGGGCGGAGAGGCGGACTACCAGAACCGCGGCAAGATCACAAGGGTCTGGATGACTGCCATCCCGGTCTCGAACCTCGATGACGCCGTCGAGTTCTACAACGAGGTATTGGGGCTTCCAATCCAACTTGATTCGAGAGAGAACAACTGGGTTGAGTTCGGTCCGGAAGAACCCCTTAGCAAGATCGCCCTTTTCGTCCCGTCCGTTCACGACAAGCGACGACCCGGAAGCTCGACCGACATCGTGTTCTCGACAGATAGCATCTATGAGCTGCATCGCAGGCTACTGGACGAGGGCGTCGTCTTCAAAAAGAAGCCGGAGCGGCAGCAATGGGGCGGTCTCAGCGCGATCTTTGTTGATCCGGATGGCAACGAGTTCCAGGTCGTAGAGGATCCCGAGCATTATGTTAGAGTCAATCCGACACCGCGTTAGTCGGCAATCTATCGGAACTTAACCTTACCATCGGCATCATCATCCTGAACATTCATTTTCAGGCAAACAAGGTGAATGGCGAAATCACGTTCTTCGGCTGACAGAAGCTGAACGAATCGTCAGCAATCGACAATCTGGACTTGATCGTGGACGAAGTCCAGAGGTATCTCCCCCACTTTCCATCCAATGGCAGTCGTCTCGCAGTAATAGTACGGCACATTATTGTAAGAGTAGTAGTCGCCGTACAGACCGCTCCCTGCGATCCCCACGCCCATGTGGTCGACATCATTCGCCGGCAAAAGGACCAACACGGCGTCAAGACCGATCGGTCTAGCTTCAACGAGCGCGGCGAGAAATGACGATCTGTCGTTGCAGTCCCCGCCCCCGTTGATCAGCATCTCGATCGGATACTGCGGATACTCTGGGAGGCCATGTATCGACTCGTCCGTGAGGTACGGTATCGTCTGGACGAACCTTAGCGTGAAGTCGACCATAGCATACTGTCCGTACCCATGGGCCTGGGCCATCTGTCTGAGCTTGGATGACATGTTCTCCACTATCGGATCTGAATCCGTGACGTATCCGGCCCAATCGTCGGTCCTCTGGATCGAGACGTAGGATGAGAATGTCTCCGCGGGGATGTCGACGCTCATGCTCCAAGTCAGGCCTCCATACTCCCATGTGTAGGACTCGTGGAAGGTCGTATTGCCGATGATCACGCTCCAGGTCTCGCTCCAGTTCGTCCAGTTCGCATCGGACCGTGCCATTACCCTCCAGAAGAAGATTGAATGCAATTGCAGCGGCGAGGCTGGAGCAAAGGAGGTGTTTGTTGTGGTCTCATTCACTATCTGTGAAGAGATGAGAGCATTCGTTCCGATTTGTATCCTGTATTGATCCGCTCCTGGAAAGCGGAACCATTGAAAGGTTGGGGTCGTGTCGTTAATGATGACCCCGTTCGATGGTGAGTCTAGTGTTGGAATCTCGTCTCCGCCGGCCGTATTCTCCAGGTTCCTCAGATACTGGGAGATGAGAGGTAGGGCGAAGTAGCTTGCGACGATCAGAATGATGAGGAGGATCGCTACCGTTGCTGCCACTATGGTTCTGTTCGACATCTCTCTCGACCAGGTCGCTTTCGGGGCGATACTGTCATGCTTGAACAGATCTCCCTGCTCATATCTTTTTCATCTTCTTCAAAGCCTGTTCCGCTTCCTTCTCCAGTTTATCAAGTCTGGTGTTGTGGTCAGGGAACTCGTCCAGGTGCGCCAGTGCGATTCTTGCCGTCAACGTCGGGTCGTCGCCAGTCACATATGTTGCCAGACTTCTCTTGCCGTGCTCAAGCTCGACGTCCTCCCCCATCCTGAGCTGTTCGACATCATGATTGCTCCAATCCGCGCCGAGCTTCTCGCCCATCCCCTTCGCCTCTTTGGTCGTTGAATGCTTGAAACCGATCATGTCTCCCCACTTCCGGCACCGAACACGATTCGCGTCCAAAACCTTTCCTACTACCCGACTGACCGATTCTCATATGGATACTCAATACATGCCACAGGGCGGACAGGCACGCAAACAAGGTCAGGAAAAGGATATCTGGACGTTTAGGTTATCTCGTGTGAACTTATGATTTAGTGCAAAGCCGCCTGGGCCGATTTGGTCGTTTCGACCCAGGCATGATTCCGGGCTCACGTAGGAGAGCCAGGTGGGTCACTGGTTTCCTCCCCCCAAGAAGGACTGCTATTACACTTAGCCCGTAATTGGCTCTGCAAGAATGAAAGGTGCCGTTCGTATATTTAATGATATTCAATGGCATGCACCTGACATCAGGTCCGATCCAGACTGATTCGCAGAAACGTCTGGGTTTATCCTCCGCCTCCTCAGCCCCGTCATTGCCGACGTGGCAAGAAAGACACTACAAGAACAATGATCAGCGTCACGAGTATCAGCACGCCCAGAAGAGTCTCCGAGGCGATTCCCTCGTCACCGAACACTCCGATGGCGACCGACCCCACGCCCAGCAGGGCCATCAGCAGTAGGATCGTCTTTGTGATCGCAAGCTTGATCTCCGGCTCCATCGTCCTCTTCCGCGAGATTGATAGGCTTCAAGCGTGATTTCAAGTTTCCCGTGATCCATCTATCGGCATGCAGATGTCCTGGCGGGCTGAGATCGGAGGAAAACAAGAGATGTCGGGGCATATGCCCCGAATCGTTCGGAACTCAGTGCACGAAGTCTATGCCCTCTCCTGTCGTCGCTCCGAGCCTCTGCGGCTGGGCTCCCAGCCTGGCGGCGACGTCCGCTGACATAGAATCAAGCATGAACTTCGACTTCGCTCCGGTGAAGATCACCAGGACCTGGATCTGACCTTCGTTCGCTGGCTCGACCGAGCAACCCCATATGATCCTCGCCCTGGGGTCGATGTTCTTCCCTACGTACTCCGCGGCCCGCTGCGCTTCGTCTACCGTCATGTCAGGTCCGCCGACGACCCGCACCAGCGCGCCCTTCGAGTCCTTGACGTTGATGTCCCCGAGGAGTGGCGAGCAGATGGCTTCCTTTACCGCCTCCTTGACGGGATCGTCGCTGTGTTCTTTGCTCGCTTCCCCGATTCCTATGAAGGCTACCCCGCCCTCGTTCATGAGGGTAAGGATGTCCGCGTAGTCCAGGTTCACGAGGCCCGGCTTCGTGATGATCTCGGTCAGACCCTTTATCGTCTGCATTAGCACTTCGTCCGCCACCTTAAACGCCGCCTCGATCGGCAGCTTCGGTACAAGGTCCAGCAGCTTGTCGTTCGGGACGACGATCGTTGTATCTGTGACGCGCGTCAGCCTCTCCAGGCCATCGAGGGCGTTCTCCATCCTCACAGTTCCCTCGGCCTTGAACGGCAATGTGACGACCCCGATGGTCAGGGCCCGACACTGCTCCTTGGCTATTCCGGCCACATAGTGCGCCGATCCCGTGCCGGTCCCTCCTCCCATTCCAGCCGTGACGAAAACGATGTTCGCGCCGTTTAGGAAGTTGCGGATCTCCATCCCGTTCTCCATGGCAGCCCTTTCCCCCACCTCGGGAATCGCTCCAGCTCCAAGTCCCCTCGTCGTCGCTCTTCCGATCAGTATCTTCGTCGGTGAGCGTATCGTCAGCAGATGCTTCGCGTCGGTGTTGATGCCGCACAGCTGCGCGCCGTTGATTCCCGCGTCGACGCAGCGGTTGATGGTGTTGCATCCACCGCCGCCGCAACCAATGATCTTGATGCTGACGTCGAGCTGCTGGGCGATTTTCTTTATCTCTTCGTCAGCGGCGGAGTCTTCTCCGATCGCATTCACTGGCGCCTGCGTTTCCGTCTTTTTCTCCTGTTCCATGCTCGTCAGAGCGCTCTTGACTAATGAATTTGGCATAGTCCATCCCTTGTATGACATTTGTCAGACGGTAGATATATAGTTTCCGCTACTGGGTGAAAGTCGTCACGAATGGATCTCTTCGAGACCGCCGACACTTCGGTCCTCGGACCGGGGCGGAACGCCGTAATCTATCCAGCTCACAGCTTCCGTCACGAGGGCCTTCTTCCTTCTCCGAAAAGACTACTGGGCCTGTTGGAATATGTAGGTCGTCCCTACGGTGTTCAGGAGGAACTGTTGAGGCATCTCCTTGGCGAATTGGCCGATAGCCTTCCAGCCAGTGCAGTGCATCGGCACGACGAAATCAGGCCCTATTCTCTTAATCTCTTCAATGGTCGGTGCGATGATCGGATCGAACAGCGAACCCGTGAGATGAAAGCCGCCGATGATTGCGTGGACCTTCTTCGATCGTGAGATTCTCTGGAAATGTTTCACTGTATTGACTATGCCAGCATGGGCGCATCCGCTGATGATCACCAGGCCCTTGTTCTTCACCTTCACTGCAATCCCCTGATCATCATTGAACGGGTCCACGACCCACTTGTCATTGATCTTCGCCTCCGCCCAAGGGAATCCCTTCTCGAAAGAGGTCACACGTCTCACCTCCCCTGAAATGAGGATGAGATCCGAAGCGACTGTCGTAGGCTCTTTGATTTTGTGAACCGCCACGCCGATTTCCTCCAAATCCTTCTCATGCAGTCCGGGGCCTGACACCGGCCCGACGCCGGGGATATTGAAGCGACGATCAAGAAACGCGTCTGGATGGAGAAACAGAGGTATCCCCTTCCTGGCACTGGTCAGGAACTCCACCAGACCTCCATAATGATCAAAATGACCGTGGCTCAGAACGGCGGATTCGACTTGGCTCAAGTCCCTCCGTAAAACTCTCGCATTGTGAAAGAGGCAGGTCGGCGAGACTCCTGCGTCCATCATCACAATGTGTTCCTCAGATCCGGCGCAAACCTTGAGAAGACACGAGAGTCCATGCTCCGCCAGAGGAAAATCCGGGGGAGGCGTCATCGGTCGCTTGACGACATCGGTGCTCTGGAGCGAGAGCACGTCAGTGTAGTTGTCCACGAGGATCATTACTTCGAGTCTGTCGGCTTCTCTGACCTTCAATCCCCTGTCGACCTCTTCTTTCTGCATGTCTCCCTCCTTCATACTGCATGTTCATATATTATGACGCTTCGCCTTCGCATAAAGATGTTCATTGTCGTGGAAAACGAGCGGCTGAAGACTCGGGCTTCATCTCGCAGCACGCAAGAGATTCAATAGTCTGCGATTCGCAGGTGACGTTTCCAGGCTCTTCTTGTCACCAAAGATATAATACCGACTGCGCGAATTCCCATCCCAGTCCATGGCTGAACGTTCAGGTTGCCGTTGAAAGGTGGGCCGGTCGAGGGATTCGAGCGGCTTGAAGCAAAGGCGCTTCGCAAAGGCCTGAGCTTCCACGGTGATTTTCATAGCGGGTGGCTGTCTGGGGGAGTGCCTGGGACTCAGCTGAACATCCGAGGGACGTATGAGATAACCCGGGGCGAGATCGCCATAACCATCGAGAAGAAACCGCTTCTCTACAGCTGGGGACAGGTCGAGGCATTACTGAGGGGCTTCGCTGAAGGCTGAGTTTTGAACTTCTTCCTTTGAGTTCTTCAGACAACTATCTGGTTATGTTCTCTCGGGGCCTTGTTGCTTCAATGGCATATTCGTTTATTATCGCGCATATTCCTATCACGCCTCGTGAATCTCACTCGGAATCCCGGATTCTACCTGCTTATAGGTTCGCTCCAGTTCTTCCTCTTGCTCCTTACCGCTGAGTGCCTCCGACCCAGCTATAGCGTGTCGCTAGACTATCTCAGCGATCTGGGCGTGGGATCGGAGCCGTCTCGAACGTTGTTCAACGCGACTCTCATCATCTTCGGTCTGTCGGGGTTCGCAGCCTCGTATCTCTTCTGGAAGGCCGACGTAAGAAACATGATGGTCGTCACTCTCATGATGTCCTCAGTCGGCGTGATTGGCGTTGGTCTGTTCCCAGAAGACACGGGCGCGCCTCACGCCCTCTTCGCTCTGATAGGGTTCTTCTTCGGCGCCTTGACCGCTGTCATCTCATTCAAGATCGTCAAGCCGCCATACGCGTGGTTCGGCGTCATCCTGGGTCTAATCAGCATAGCCTCGCTTTTCATGTTTCTTATCGGGGCTTATTTGGGTCTTGGGGCTGGAGGGATGGAACGAATGGTCCTATATCCTTCGCTCCTTTGGTACGTAGGGCTGGGCGGATACCTGCTGCGCCCCGATGAAAGACCGGGATGACGGGCGGATTTTCGAATCGGCGCTGTTGAATCACTCGTCAGATCGCTTTCTCTCGAAGGAGACTAGGTCCTCATCCGATACAACAAGAGGACCACCAGACCGACGGCCGCTATCAATGCGAGCCCGATCGCGATCCAAACCGTGACATACGCCGGCGTCGAGGGGTTCTCGTACGTGAATTCGATCATTGAGACGTTCAAGTTTCCCGCGTTGTCGATTGCCATGACCCCGAATGTGTGCGCGCCCTCTCCCAGGCCGGTCAAGTTCCATAGATTCTCGAGGCCAGCGTCGGACCAATTCTCTCCGTCCAACTTGACCTTGTGCCCAGCAATGCCCGAAATAGCATCGGATGAAGTCTATCGGACGGTCAGATCCTCGGATTCCACAATGGAGCCGTTCGCAATCGACTCTATCTGAACAGCTGGTTTCGTCTTGTCGATTGAGATGACAGCGATCCTGCCATTCTCGACATTCGCGCGCATGGATGGATCGATCGTGAATGGTTGTATTGCCCTCCTCGGTGACATTGCCCTCATCGACATACTTAATCCAAGCCACCCCGTCATAGCTCTGTTCAGAACGGTTGAGGGTGTAGTTGTTCGCGGTCGCAAGCGACACATTCAAGTCTGATTTGAACTAGCCATGTTCTCCTTCGATCCCCTCCAGGCTCAGTGTGGACGCGGGAGGAGTTTCCCTGTACGCTCCATAGGTTCTTATAGTGAGACCGTGTAGCGGTGTTCACTAAATGTGATCCGATCACTGGTGTCCTAACGTACCTTATTGGGAAGTCGGGGTGGCTAGAGAGAGGCGTTGTATTTAGGCAAGTTAAACGGAGGTGAATATATAATGTACGACAGGGCACCCAGAGAGATGCACAAGGCCGTCTGTGCGGATTGCAGCAAGGAATGCGAAGTTCCTTTCAAGCCGACAGAGGGCAGACCAGTCTATTGCCGCGATTGCTACACAAAGCATCGCCCGGCATTCCGAAGCAGATACTGAACCACTTGCGCATGAAGATGCGCGCGTATTTTTCTTTTTTATTTCTTTTCATGTTCTTTTTTCGTCGTAGGGCGTCCTTGAACCTTGAATGAGTTCGTGGTCGCCAATGCCCCTCAGCACCATCCCAAGGCGAAGCCAACATAACCTTGAACTTGCTCAACCGCAGACTCGCAGCATTGTGAAGGGGACCAGATGAGAGGCGATGCAGATAAGAACCCAGGTTATGTGGGGAAACTCTCGTCAAAAATCGACGTCCTCGAGGCTCGCTGAAAGTCTGGCAAGCGAACACCGCACCATTGCGATTCGGACAGCGCGATGTGCAGCTATCTGAGAATGTCCTTCGCCTTCAACAGCACTCCCTCGGCTTCCGCCTCCGGCAGCAGCTCGTACAGACACTCCTTGTTCTTCACGAGGTCACCCACGAGAATGAAGTTCCTATCCAAAAGCGTCCTCTCATATGCCGTCTTCAGCCCCAGTGTCGTCACGGGATACAGCCGATTCTCGTCGATCAGACTCTCGAGGCTCCCAACCTCCGGGAACCTCCAACCCAGCAATCTCATCCCGTTGCATTCCGCGTATCGGATCACATCGGTCGTGAACTTCGTGTTCGTCACTAACCAAGGCGCCGTGTGCGTCAGCGATTCGTCCACGTCCAAGAACCGAGCGTAAGTGTATAGCGCCGTTTGGATGTTGCACTTCATTCCCGGAGAGTTGTGGAACTTGCACTCGACCATGTATCGTTCCGTCCCCTTTTCCACTATGACGTCGATCTCGTGCGAAACACACTTTCCCTGCACCTTCTCTCTCAGCTTGACAGAGTACCCCAGCGCTTGGAACAGTTTCCCGACGAAGGACTCGAAGTAATAACGCTCCGGACCTAGATCCAGAATCGCATCCTTCAGCCCGAACTTGACCGCCCTCTTCTTGTCGAGCAACTGGTGCACCTTGCGATATATCTCCTCGGTCGTGATGCCGTCATAGATCTCTCTCTTCACGTTCTGGAGGAACTCCTCCGCCATTGTTTCGGTCACTCCGACGCGGAGAATCGCTCTTCGAACCTTCCCCTCGTCGAACTCCTCTCTTTCTCCGGAACGTTTGGTAACCCACATCCTCCCTCACCGAAGGCTACGGTTCTTATAAGCAAAGGCTAGGTACTTCTCGTTTTCCTAGGATAACGTCTTTTCGGGATTCCTGCTGTGAGTAAGTGTGGTTTGATCATTTGTCCTTCCATGACCTCTTCAGCACTTCAATTGTCTCGAGCGTCCCAGAATAATAGACTCATCATGACCAGTGTCGTTGCTATCTTGCATTCGATGAGAGAACAGCAGACTTGACGCGACCGTTCGCATCATAGTACTTTCTTCGAAACCAGAATGCAACGTTGACGAGGCTGATCAACACTGGCACCTCGATCAACGGTCCGATGACTGCCGCTAATGCGATTCCAGACCCTATCCCGAACACTCCGATAGCAACCGCAATCGCAAGCTCGAAGTTGTTGCTCGCTGCTGTGAAGCTCTGCGCTGCTGCATGAGGATAGTCGAACTTGAAGCGTATCGAGGAGTAGAACGACACGAAGAACATTATCAGGAAGTAGATTACCAGCGGGATGGCGATCCTCAGCACATCAAGAGGCAGCCGGACGATGTATTCTCCCTTAAGCGAGAACATGACGAGGATCGTGAATAGCAGAGCAAGCAGAGAGATCTTGCTGATCCTTGGGATGAACTTGTTGTCGTACCAGTCCGCTCCCCTTCTCGGAAGCAGAGTGTATCTCGTGATTACTCCGCCAAAGAACGGTATACCCAGATAGACCATTACCGACTCGGCGACCTGCCAGATAGAAATGTTGATCGCAACCCCTGACCCTGGTGCGATCGCTTCCGAGACGATGAATATCAAGAAGTATGCGTAGAACGCGTACAGAACGATCTGGAATATTGAGTTGAGGGCAACCAAGATTGCAGCATATTCCGAATCCCCTTCAGCGAGCTGGTTCCAGACGAGGACCATGGCGATGCATCTGGCAAGCCCCGTCAGAATCAATCCGATCCTGTATTCCGGAAGGTCCGGCAAGAAGACCCAGGCGAGTGTGAACATCAGGAACGGTCCGACCACATAGTTCAATGTCAGGGAGGTCGTGAACATCCTTTTCGCTTCCGGCTGTTTCGTAAGCTTCGAGAGCTCCTCGTACTTCACCTTCGCGAGCGGGGGATACATCATGAGTATCAGGCCGATCGCGATCGGGATCGAGGTCGTTCCGATGCTCAGGGAGTTGAGCGCATCGGCTATTCCAGGTATCACTGCACCCAGGCCAACACCGAGAAACATCGCCAAGAATATCCAGAAGGTCAGATACCGGTTCAAGAAAGAAAGCTTCTTCGTGACTTTCTCAGCCTTGTGTCGCCCCTCCATTTGACCTCACCGATTGCGGAATGCTCAGGACCTCTAACTCTGCATCGCAAGAGTCTCAAATCATTTCAACAAAAACTGAATTACTTTCAAAGATATAGACCTTTCACTAGAGTGCGAACGCCAGAAACTTCTGACTTAATTTCGACGATCACGATGCATGACTTGTGCCGTTAGACTCTCCCTTGAGTTGACATTCTGGAGTGCCTGCTTCGTAGAGATGTTTGTATTTCCCCTTTGGCGCAACCTTCGTGCATGTTTGGGGAAGCCTTTATGCCAACTAGAATGGTAGGTGACATGGGTAGGATGCAGCAAATAGACCGGAAGAGAATCGAAGGCGAGTTCGGTTGGGTGTCCATCGGTGACACAAGGTACACCAAGGATGTCATCATCCATATCGACGGAAAGGTGAGGGAGAGGCAGACAGGCCTCTCCTCAGGCTATGAGGGAGATTACTTCCACCTTCCTCTGTCCGAGAAGGAGCTTGATTTCCTGGGAGCTGAGAAGCCGGAGGTCGTAATCATTGGAGCAGGGCACAAAGCGATGATGACGCTCACCCCCAGGGCGAGAGAGATCATCGAAAAGTACGATCACGTCGTGCTCTCCACTCCGAGAGTTTTGGAGCAGATCAACAAAGAGCAACGAAGGTTTGTCGCGATCATCCATGTGACCTGCTGACCCCCCATCGTGAAGAGAAGGAGCGAAGAGGAAGAAAGGGTTCCTCGACCTCAGTGCCTTCTCGTCTTGAGCACAACGAAGACCAGGACTACCACTGTCGCGATGACAATTATCGTTACGATAGCATGGAGCGTCTACCAGGCGTTCTCATAGCATTTCATTGAGTCTCACAAAGTTCTATGAAGGATTCTACCCCTTGCTGATCTCCGCCACAGATATCGCCTTGTCGATCTCCGCCTTGAGATCTTGAGGTATGCCCCTGATCCCGACCTCGAGGAATCCGCGGACGATCATGCCGACCGCCTCCTCTTGAGTCAGGCCTCTGGACATGATGTACTCCACTTGGTCCTGGGCGATCTTCCCGACCGCTGCCTCGTGCGTCATCTCCACGTCCGGCACGGTCGCCTCCAGCTCAGGTATCGCGAGCTGCACTCCATGCTCCTTTAGAATGAGGCCTCTGCACTCCAGATGGGCCTTGATTCCTGGTGCGGTGCCGACGAGCCTTCCTCGCGCTATCGACCTCCCCCCTGTCGTTATCGTCCTCGAGAGTATTTCCGCCCTCGATTTCGGTGCGGAAAGCACCACCCTCGATCCGATATCGATCTCCGCTCCCGGGTGGGCGATCGCTATCGTGTTGAACCTTGCCACTGCCCCATCCCCCTGAAGGTTCGCCGTCGGGTACATCTGTATCGTCCTAACGGGCTTCAGGCAGACGTAGTTGTTCACGTACGTGCCCTCTTTCCCCACGAATACAACGGTCCTCGGCCTCACGCCGATCTGCTCGGCCCAGTTATGAATCATGGTGAACGTTAGCTTGCCCCCGTCTTTAATGTAGAACTCCGATATTCCCATGTGGAGCGCTCTCTCCACTCCGGGCCTCGCGGCGCATCCCGTCACGACCTCGAGCTCAGCTCCTTCCTCCACGATGACGATGTTGTGGACCGTCTGCGCGACGTTCTTGCTCCCGACCATCAGGCAGGTCTGCACCGGCAGCTTGACGTTCTCGCCCTCAGGTGCTAGGACGAAATATCCATCCGCATTCTCGAGGAACGTCGTCGCGGTGTACTTGTCCGCTTCCGGAGAGACGGCCTTCCAGTAGTAATCTTTGACCCAGTCGTATTTCTTAAGGGCCTGCTGGGTGGACATCAGCTCCACATCCTTGCCCTTTCGGGACTCGTGCACGACCGTGTTGTCCATCAGGAGGAAGCTACCCGACCTCCCCTCCTCTGTCGGGATGATCCCGGAGTTAAGAAGCGTCTTCTGCACTTCCTTGCTCAGGTCTTCTAAGTCGTCAGTCGGCGGGAGGTCCCTCGGCGCAGCTTCGAACTTCTCGATATCGAGGTCCTCGCCGTACGCCGCCTTCTTCGATAGCGCCTCCTCGGCCTTCTTCCTCAGCTTATCTCGAGGATCTTGCATCTGACACACTCCTCGTACCCTCGCTCCCTGATCTCCTGCAACAGTTCCCCCGGATTCCCGGAGCAGGTGATCGTTCCGTTGCACATGACGTACGCTCTGTCCGCCTCAACGTAGTCAAGTATCTGGCCGGTGTGAGTGATGATGAGCGCCGACTTCCCGTCCATCGACCTCTTCCCGGCGCAGCCTCTCTTCCTGTTCAGAAGCTCCTTAACAGCCTTCCCGACTCGGTCGATGCTCTCGAGGTCCACGCCCGACTCCGGCTCGTCAAGAAGATAAAGGCAGGGGTCCTGCGCGGAAAGCTGCAGCAGCTCGGACCTCTTAATCTCGCCTCCGGAGAAGCCGACGTTCACGTCCCTCTCGAGGAATGGGCTCATCTGGAGCGGCCCGGCTATGCTCTCCGGGTCGACCTTGCCCTTGCCGGCGACCCTGACCAGGTCCTTCAGCTTCACCCCCACGAGGTTCGGGGGCCTCTGCATCAGGATCCCGATCCCCAGCTTCGCCCTGTCGTGGAGCGGGAGGTTCGTGATGTCCTTGCCCTTGAACAGGATCCTGCCGCCCGTGACCTTGTAGTCGCTGAAACCCATGATCGTCATCAACAGCGAGGACTTCCCCGAGCCGTTGGGGCCGAAAAGAACGCTTGTGTAACCGTCCAGGACGTGGAGGCTCAGATTCTTGAGAACGGTCCTGCCGTCGATATTCACCGTCAGATTCTCTATCTCCAGCGTGATGATCCCCCAGATTCTCGTTGACGGCTAAGCAGGGACTTAAGGTTATCGACAATGTTCCATGAAGTCGGACATAGGTCCTGTGTCTCGGGAGCAAAGAACGACCCGCCTGGAGGAACCTATGGTCCTACTCGCCGGACGAATCGAACTCCTTTTATTCCTCTATCCACATTGAGGCTTGCGTTCATTTCGTAGGGATGGGATCGCGATGGCAGAGCAGCAGACTAGCCTGAGGGATGACCCCGTTGGGAGTTCAAGAAAGAGCGCCTTCAGGTTCGTCGTATTATTGGGCCTGGTCAGCCTTTTCGCGGACATTACGTACGAGGGAGCGAAGAGTATCATCGGCTCGTACCTCGCGATCCTCGGTGCCAGCGCCACGGCGGTCGCTTTCATCATCGGCTTCGGGGAGCTCATCGGTTACACTCCCCGCATCCTGTCCGGCAGCCTGGTCGACAAGACGGGGCGATACTGGACCCTGATGTTCGTCGGGTACGGCGTGAATCTTTTCGCGGTCCCGTTCCTCGCCTTCACCGGCGACTGGGCGTCGGCCGCGGTGTTGATCATCATCGAACGCGCCGGCAATGCACTTCGCGCACCCGCCCGAGACTCCATGCTTTCCCATGCCGCCAAGGAGATGGGGAGCGGTTGGGCATTCGGCCTGCATGAGGCGATTAGCTCGGTGGGGGCGATGCTCGGGCCGGTGGCGGTGGCGCTCGTCATCATGTTCAAGGGAGGATACGAGCTTGGCTTCGCGATCCTGGTCTTTCCCGCCATCGTGGCGATCATAGTCCTCTTCGCGGCATGGAAGCACTGTCCGAAGCCGAGGGAACTCGAGGTCGTGGAAGTGCCGCAGGGCCGGAAGAAGTTCCCGAAGGCCTTCTGGCTGTACGTCGCCGCCGCGTCCCTCATCGCCGCCGGCTATGCCGACTACCCGTTCATCGCCTATCACTTCCAGAAGATCGCGTCTGTCTCAGGGCTATGGATCCCTATCTTCTACGCCATGGCGAACGGCGTGACCGCCCTGGCCGCTCTGGGCTTTGGGAGGCTGTACGACCGCAAGGGCATGACCGTGCTGATTCTCGGTACGTTCGTCTCCGCGTTCTTCGCACCTCTGGTCTTCTTTGGCGACTTCTACTTTGCCCTCGCAGGAATGGCGCTGTTTGGATTGGGGTTGGGACTACAGGGGTCCATCATACGGGCGGTCATAGCTCAGATAATCCCTCCGAACAAGCGCGGCTCAGCCTATGGCGTTTTCTCCATGGCATTCGGGATCTTCTGGTTCTTTGGGACAGCGATGATGGGCATTCTCTACATGTATTCTGTTTGGGCGACCGTCGTGTTCTCGCTCGTCGCTCAGCTCGCTGGAGTGGCTATGTTCATCGAAGTCAGAAAGAGGATGAAGTGGGCACCGACTGCTGATTGAGGCGCCTTCTGATCGAAGAATACGAGCAGCATGAATCCTGCTCCGGTGGCTTTTCTGGGTTCAGTTGCAGCTCTCTCCGTCGACTGGGATGAAGGCTAATCCTGCTGTTTGAGCCTGTATTGTTGTGACCTTCTGCTCGCGATAGCCCGCTCCTAAAGCAAATATCGTGGAAGGTTTAACTATCACATCCCTCATACTTTGTTTGTGAGTGTAATGACCGTTCCGGGAGAACGGCCAGAAGGGGGAAAATCCCTTTGAGAAGAAGCGTGCTTATTATCGGAGGAGGGGTCGCTGGAATGCAGGCGGCCCTGGATCTGGCTAAGATGGGGCTCGAGGTCGATCTGGTCGAGAAGAAGCCTAGGCTCGGAGGGAGGTTGGCGGATCTGAATCGGGTTTATCCAAGCATGCAGCCTGCGCAGGAGATTGTCTCGAGGATCGGTCGAGAGCTCTTGAACCGTAAGAGTGCGAGGATTCACTTGGAGACCGAGGTCGTCTCGGTGATCGGCGTTGCCGGGGACTTCTCTGTCGAACTGCTATCGAGGAAGGGCACCGAGAAGGAGAAGTGCTTGAGTCTGACCGTCGGTGGCATCATTCTGGCGACCGGGCTTGAGCCCATAGACCCCTCAATCATACCCGAGTTCGGCTACGGGCGGTGGAAGGACGTGATCACTTCACTTGAGTTCGAGGGGATGTTGGCAAACGCCGAAAGGACGAGGGAACCGTTGTCCAGGCCGAGCGACGGTCAAGTCACGAAAAGCATCGCCTTCGTACAGTGCGTAGGCTCGAGGGTCGAGAAAAGGGGCGTACCTTACTGCAGCTCGGTCTGCTGCATGGGGGCGATCAAGAACTCGATTCTCGTCAAGGAACGTTTTCCCGAGACGCAGCTTTGGGTATTGTACATAGATATAAGGGCGCAGGGGAAGGGACACGAGGATCTCTACAAGAAGGCGAGGCAGTTCGGCGTGAAGTTCGTCCGAGGACAGCCTTCGATGGTCATGAAGAGATCCGACTCCGACAAGATACTGGTCTGCGGAGAGAACACGCTGCTCAGGGAGCTCTATGAGATTCCGGTGGACCTGGTGGTGCTGAGCGTTGGGTTGAGGCAGCCGGCGGACAACGTACGATTACTGCGCATGCTAGGCGTGGCCCAGACCCCGGACGGACTCGCTGTCGAGAAAGATATATGCGTGGCGCCAGGGGAGTCCTCTGTCACTGGGGTCTTCCTCGCGGGAATGATCGATTCCCCCAAAGATATATGCGCTTCTATCGCTCAGGGCGGGGCGGCCGCGGCTAAGATGAAAGCGCTCGCGAACGAGATCGACCTGAGGAAGTGAGGTATCTCCCTTCAGCGGGTCTCCGCCACTATCTTCTTGAAATCCTCTTCGCTCAGGAGCCCCTTCCTCCTGATCGATTCTTCCTTCAACCTGAGCAGGACTCTCCTCGCCTTCTCTTCGCTCATCTTCATGTCGAACTTCTCAGCATAGTACTGTACCGAAGCAAGTCCGCTCTTCTTCCCGAGAACAATCTTCGGGGCGTCTTGTCCGACAAGGCGCCAGTCGTACGGAAACATCGTCAGTGCACGGTTCTTCTTTTCGAGCGTCTTCCACCATCCCGCGACGATGCCAGACTCTACGTCGTATAGCTCGTTCCCTACAATCGCCTTGTTAGGTGCTTTCCTCACGCCGCTCGCCTTCTCGACCGCATCGGACAGTTCCTTGAACCTGGAGAAGTCGAGATCGATGTCCTGACCGTAAAGGAGCTTGAGGCACATCGCAGTCTCCTCAAATGATGCATTGCCGGACCTTTCCCCGAGGCCATTGACGGTCGTGTGGACGACCTCCGCCCCCGCCTTCACACCGGCCAGGGTGTTCGCCACCGCCAGTCCGAAGTCGTTGTGCGTGTGGACCTCGATCGGGACCTTGAAGTGCTTCTTCAGCATCTTGACTAGATTGGTCATCCCCTCCGGCGAGAGGACGCCGAACGTGTCGACGACGTTGAGCGCGTCCATATGCCCCTCTGTCGCGACCGCTTTGATGAGGTCGAGGGACCAAGCACTGTCAGCCCTCGACAGGTCGATGCAGAAAAAGGAAACATACAATCCGTGGTCGTGTGCGTAGGCTGTGGCCTCGACCGCCAAGCTCTTCGCCTTCTCTTCCGACCATTCGTACGCGTCCCCGATGAGCTGTCCGCTCGATGGCACTTCCATTATGACTCCGTCCACGCCGCAGTCGACGGATGTCTCGACATCGTCCTTCATGCATCTCGTGAACGCGAAGATCTCGCTTTCTAGCCCAGCGTTGGCAAGCATCTTGACCGCCTTCTTGTCGTCCTCCGAGACTAGAGGCATGCCTCCTTCGATCCTGTCGATGCCGATCTCGCTCATCATCGTCCCGATCCTGAATTTCTCATCGCTGGTGAACACAACGCCGGGCTGCTGCTCTCCATCTCGGAAAGTAGTGTCGTGGAATCTGATCTTCTTCGGGAACTTGATCTCCTTGGCAAAATTGTAGTGGCTGACCCAGAACTGGTCGGATTTCCATTTCATGTCGGATTCCTCTGTGGCGGTAAGGGAGTATCCATCTAAAAAAGCCTGCGCATCGCAGTGTCACAACGTCTGATTAATCGTATGTGATGAATGAGGGGCGGGATTTCCTTTTGCGGTCAATGACGATGGTCCAGCAAAGGTTAAGAACATCCTTGTTGTTGCACATTGCATGGATGGGAATGAAGCTACGGCCAACCAGAAGAACCACTGGGAAAAGACGTACCGGTCGAACGAGGACTTTTTTGGTCACGAACCGAGCGAGTTCGGGATGGAGGCGATGAGGACGTTTGTCGCTAATGGGGCGAAGAAGATCCTCGAGCTGGGCTGTGGGCAGGGTCGGGACACGCTGCATTTCCTGAGACATGGTCTCGATGTCACTGCCTACGATTACTCGGAAACTTGCGTGCAGCAGCTAATCAAGAAAGCCAAGAACCTAGGCTTTGAGAAGAACCTCACCGCAGAAGTCACGGATCTAAGAAACGGCATACCTCTGCCGAAGGAGTCGGTGGATGCAGTGTTTTCGCACATGTTCTTCACAATGCATCTGACTGAGAATGAGCTGGCATACATCTTCAAGGAATGCCACCGCGTTTTGAAGCATGGTGGAATGAATATCTACTCTGTGAGAAACACGAGGGATCCGCACTACAAGAAAGGAAAGCATCACGGCGAGGATCTCTGGGAAAGCCAGGCGGGATTCGTCGTGCACTTCTTCAGCATAGAGAAGGTTCAGCGCCTTGCCGAGGGATATGATCTTCTCTATACAAAGGAGTTTGATGATCCTACGCCGACATACACGAGGAAGCTGTACGAGGTCGTCTTGATAAAGCCGTGACCATTAAGTCATGACCAGACCAGTAGCTACTTTGCACGAGACTTCGGTATCGGCCCTTGGCTCATCTTGCTGATGGCGGCGACGATATCGCGCATTTTTGACATCGGAATGCCGACAAGCATTTCCTCCGGGGCAATGTCGGTCGACTTCCTGCATCCGTAACAGCCAAGAGACAGATTCGTGTTTCCAGTGAGGTAGGGTATGACTGTGGCGTCCACGCAAGTCGCCTGGAACGCCGCCGTGTCGGCGGTTATCCTTCCGCCGATGTTGAAAGTTGCAGCCACGGGCATCAGCCAGTAGATTTGCTCCGGCATCCCAACGACAACAATTACGTTGGGCTCGACTCTGGCCTTGCTGAGAGGGCTCAGTACCGTCGCGACAACGCTTCCCGTCTCAATCGTCGGCCGCTGGTCAATCATTCTCTTCGCTGCAGTCTGAGTCTCGAACATCCCCAGATTGTAGTGAAATTCCCCAGTGATGACCTTCTCCGGAGTCGGACTGATGCCGAGTGCGGATGCGCCAACAGGACAGGCTTGCTTCTTTGCCGGAACAACAAGAGATTCGCCTTTCCTAGCTCTCATGATTGATTGGCAGTGTCTTATCGGGGTCTCTGGCTCTATGTAGCCGGCGGGGATGTCTTGTCCTTTCTTGATGAGCGTTACGGCAACTGGGTCATTCTTGAGCCCAAGGCTCTCCATGAGCATCTTTGACACATCTTCGTATTCGGTCATTCAATCGCCGGTTATGAGATTGACACTCGCCTATTATTCACTTACGAAAAGACCTCAGGATTCCTTCGTAACACCTTCTGATCCAACTTCATGATAGTTCTTCGCGCCTAGGTCTATTGTCTCGAGGCAAGGCCACTTCAAGAGAATCTTCAGAGTGAGGGAAGCAGGTTGCATGCACGATCATCTTGTTCATTTCGAATGCTTGTGGCCGGAAGACGGTTTTCAAATTCCCAAATTCGCCCTGAGAGGCACTTTAGTTCGTGTGATGCATTTTGTTAGATCCGAAGTGGTTGATGCGCGAAGAGCATCGAGAAGAACTCTGCATTAAACCCTTTGACCTCGAGACACGGATTCATCCTGTTGAGCCCTGATCATGATCGGACGCTTAGCAAGATCTCCAGGAGTCGGCAACATCTGAGTGCGTTCTCGACGCAATCAAAAAACAGGTGGAAAAAGCCCCCATCATGTGATAAATCTATTCGTGTTTCTCCTGTTCAAGCACGATTCTGAGAGCCTCATCTATTGTCAAAGGAAGCGCGAATTTGCGTCCGGACTTCTCCCTGTACTCTGACATCATTCTGAGGAGAGAGGGCAGCTCCAGGCTGGCCTCTGTCAGGACATCCACCCGCTCGACGAGGTCCCCCGGGCCGCCGTCGAATAACTTCTTTTTCC
>JBEKKT010000025.1:0-18975 GCA_050010535.1 Methanomassiliicoccales archaeon
ATCCTCTCGAGTCCGCGTATTCGCTCTGCATCACTTTCTCCTCTGAAAGGTATCCTTGGGTGAACCCTCGATTGAAAACCACCTCTAGCAATTCCCGATCTCTAGGAGTGATGAGAACCTCATCGCCCTCCTCCGCCTTCTCAATCGCCTTCGCATAGGCTCTCGTAGCCAGGTAGACGTACAAGGGAGTCCTCATCCTTCCCTCGATCTTCAAGGCGTCTATTCCGAGGTCCATCAGTCTCGGGATCGAGTCGACCGAGAATAGGTCCGCCGTGCTGAGGAGATATCCCCTCTCCTTCCTGAGAGCATACGGTTTCCTGCACGGTTGGGCGCACATTCCTCTATTCCCGCTCCTCCCACCCAACATGCTGGAGAAAAGACACTGGCCTGAGACAGAGTAGCACAAGGCACCATGAACGAACACCTCCAACCCCATTCTCACAGATTTCCTTATCCGTCCGAGCTGCTCAAAGCTGAGTTCCCTCGCGAGTATCGCCCTCTGGATGCCTTGTCTTTCGGCCCAAATCGCTCCCTCTGGGGAATGTATGCCCATCTGAGTAGAGGCGTGAATCGGTATCGGGAAGTTATCTCGCACGAGTTGTATGAGACCCCTGTCTTGGACTATGACGGCATCTGATTCGATAGAGTTCAAGTAATCCAGGTAAGAGAGTGCAGCCGAGAGTTCTTTCTGTTTCACGAGCGTGTTCACCGTGATGAGAACCTTCACGCCGTTATCATGCGCCAATCTCACCGCGCCCTTGAGCTCCGAATCAGTGAAGTTCTGTGCAAGTCTTCTTGCTCCGAATTGCTTCCCTCCGAGATAGACAGCATCTGCTCCCCCCCGGATCGCCGCCTTCAATGAGTCCTTTGAACCTGCAGGGGAGAGGAGTTCCACGTTGTCACAAAAGAGCGCATTCCGCTTATAAACTGAGAGGTCTCGACAAGGCTAGACGCGCTCGGCCTGTAGTTAGTAAGAACGAGAATGCCTTTGAGCGGGGGCCCGCAAGCGGGAAAATCATGCGACTAGGGCCAAGATCGAGGTTCATGTGACTTGCTTGGAGCAAGAGAGGCAAGGAAAGCGAAGCTAATGCTCCAAGACGATGTAATCACGGGAGGGCGGATCGCAGCCTTAGGGAGGATTGCGCGGGATGTCAGGGCGCGCTATATGAGACGACCAAACCAGAGAGGAGTCATCCTTCAAGGAACTGATGAATACAATCGGATACTGATCCAGGATGTCGAAGATAGCGTCCAGGGGGCTCTCGCAGAAGAGCTCGATTCGTGCGAGATCAGCCCGATCCTAAACGGAGCGATGAGAATCATAGCGGAATGCTCGGAGAAGGACCCCGCCGGGGCGGGTCATGTCGCTCTGAGTCTAGCTCAGTATCTCAGCGATTTGAAATCCTGCGAATCGAAGATCGAAGAGCGACTGAAAAGCCTCGCCAACATGATGCGTTCCACGAGGATGGTCTTCGCGCCGATCGTCCTTGGGATCAAGAGCAGTCTGGTCGGAATCATATCAGATTATGGCGTTTCCGCATCGGACCTGCTTTCGGAGACCATCTTGATGGTCGGGCTCTACATCGTCGAGCTTGCGGCGGTCGTCTCGTACTTCAATGTCTTCCTGTCGGGAGACCGGAACTGGAAGGAGGTCGGATACGAGTTCGGAGAGCTGAGTCCCAGTCGCCTTGGCGATCTTCATTTCAACTTCAGCACTCTACCAGTTTGGCCCGACTCGCCTTCTGTGATCTTGAAGAGTTCGGTCGGAGGGGCCATGTAAAGATCGAGGGCGATCAGTTCCTCATTTTCCTTCAGCGTCGTCGCGTCTATCCGTTCCCTTATCCCATCGATGAGCTCAATCGAGAGGATACGCCTCTCGTCAAAAAACTCAGCTTTGACGGCATTCTCCTCACGAACCGTTATATTCCCCTTGCCGAGCGTGCATGAGGACGAACACTGGATTCCGTCTATCGTGCAGGAGAGCGGTCGCTTTGTTCCGGTAAAGACGACGGCCCAGATGTTTTTCGGAAACCTTTCCCTTCCAATCTGTCCCATCCTGTAACCTATCAAGACGTATGGTCCAAGGTGTCCGTGAAACCGCTTAAGCGCCTCGAGTTCGTCCGGAAGCGAAACCATCGTGTTCGAAGAACATCTCCGGACTTATGAACGTTTGGCCCATCATCACCCTGCCCGTTTTCTTGGCCCAGGAAGCGAGCCATTCCCGGAATCAAAACGGTTATTGGTCTATGACGGTCCTCCTGATTTCTCGAATGCGGTTTCTTGGGGCTAGCTCGGACAAGGTGGAGTTCGTCATCTCGTCTGATTCGTGATCTGGTTCTTTGTGACGGTCATCGCCCCTTTCACCCTGCCAGCGAATAGCCTGAAGAACTTCTCTGATATCTTGGGTACGATTGACAACGAAGATACCATCGAGGGGATGAACTCGTCGGTCAAAGCAATCTACATGGTCGAGGATTCGTATTGCCATCAGACATCCGACAGGTCCTACTACCTCAACGGCAATCGGTATGGCGGTGGCGATCGTGACCCGGTATCAGATTAGTGCTCCGGTCCAGGTCTTGGGGATTGCTCCAATCACAATCGATGGTCTCATGAAATTGCTCACGAGCTATGAGTCTACAAACCCCGTCAGAGTAGTCACGAGTTTGCTGGCAAGCATCGTTGTGTCGCTGCTGATATCTCTCTTTGTACGTTAGGCGCTGCGGGAGAGGAATCCAACGGGGAGTGTGAATAAAGATTATGCTTCGAAGACCAGGTAGTGTCTTTGTAGGGAAAAAACCGGACAGGCAGGCACTGAAGGTCCTGGCGCGATGCCATCCGTTTTCAGAGTTTCGGAGCACATCCTTCGGGTGCGCTTGGAAAGGAATGGACTTATTCGCTACCTGTCCCGATCCTTTCTATCGTGCCTGCTGATTTAAACTTGTCTGCGGACATCTCCGACATTTGTCGGTGCACGCATAGGAGAGGCGCGCGGACGCGGATTCGAATTCGGTGTAGCTTACTAGTCTCGTTTCTGCGACCGCTTCGAGCCATCGTCAAGGCACGTGACCGATAATATGTACCTAGGCGATATTATTGTCTGAATTATGAGAAGGTATATATATGGTCAGTATCATTCAAGGAACATCAGAAGCGCTGATTGTCTTTTGATCCATTTTGGAAGGTGTAGCACAATGGAAAATGAGGAACTCAAGAAGGGTACGACCACTATCGGAATCGTCAACGCGGAAGGAGTCGTGTTGGCATCGGAGCATAGGGCGACCATGGGCAACATAATCGCCCACAAGGAAGTTCAGAAAGTGTTCAAGATTGACGATAATCTGGGCCTTACGATTGCTGGCCTGGTTGGAGACGCTCAGCTCCTCACGCGCTACATGAAGGCGGAGGTTGAACTCTACAAGTTGAAGAGGGGCGCTCAGATGGTGGTGAAATCCGCTGCAACTCTTCTCTCGAACATACTCAGGGGCGGAGGAGGTAGCCAGGGCTACTACTACGTCGGCCTGATACTCGGAGGAGTCGACAAGGACGGAGGGCACGTGTTTGGGGTCGATGCCGCGGGAGGATCTATTCAGGACAACTACGTCTCTGTCGGTTCAGGATCCCTTATGGCCTATGGAGTTCTCGAGGACCAGTACAAGAAGGGTCTGTCGATGAACGACGCCATAGACGTCGCCGTCAGGGGGTTGAATGCGGCGATGAAGCGAGACTCGGCGAGCGGAGATGGGATGACAATCATTACGATAGGCAAAGATGGATACAAGGAATTGCCTGAAGAAGAATGGAAGGAAAGACTTAGCAGAATGGGTATCAAGTTCCCGTGATCTTGTCCAAACCACTTACTCTGGAACTTATTTATTACTACAATTCCATAAATTAAAAGTGTGAAAGCATCATGTCAGTAGAGAAGTTTTTAGAAGAGGCCAGGGAGCAAGTAAGGAAGATAGTCCCCGCCAGCATAAACATCACGTCGATTGATTTCGAAGGACCTGTTGTCGTCGTCTACACCCGCGATATGGAGGCCTTTGCCTCCAACAATGAGATCGTGAGACAGCTAGCCCAGGGCCTCAGGAGAAGGGTAGCCATACGGCCAGATCCATCAACGTTAGCCGATCCGGAAACGGTCGAGCAGAAGATACGTGACATAATACCTCCCGAAGCGCAGATCACCGACATCTACTTCGAGCACGACACCGGTGAGGTAACGATAGAAGCCGGTGCTCCCGGGCTCGTCATAGGCAAGCACGGCTCCGTCCTCAACGAAATAAAGAAGGAGGTCGGCTGGGCACCGAAGGTGGTCAGAGCGCCACCGATACCCTCGAAGACTGTTTCAGACATAAGGAACTACCTGCGCCACGAGCAGGAACATCGGAAAGAGTTCCTCAAAAAGGTCGGAAGGAAGCTGGCTCGGCCACGGATCGAAGGAGAGACGTGGATAAGAATCACTTCGTTGGGAGGCTTCAGGGAGGTCGGACGTAGCGCCGCGCTGCTATCCACGCGTGAAAGCAAGGTTCTGATTGACTGTGGCGTCGACGTCTCGAACGCTGACAACGGCGCTCCATATTTCTACGCCCCGGAGATTCAGACGCTGGATTCTCTCGACTGCGTGGTAATAACCCACGCTCACCTGGACCACTGCGGCCTACTCCCTGCGCTCTATAAATACGGTTACGACGGACCTGTGTATTGCACAGCGCCCACAAGGGACCTGATGTCCCTTCTACAGCTCGACTACATCAAGGTGTCCTTCGGTGAAGGGAAGAAAAGCCCCTACGAGTCTTCGAACATAAGGGACGTTGTCTCTCACACCATACCGCTGAAGTACGGTGAGACGACCGACATCGCGCCGGACATCCGACTTACCTTCCAGAATGCCGGACACATTCTCGGATCCGCAGTGTCTCACTTTCACATCGGCGATGGTTTGTATAATATAGCGTTCAGCGGCGACATGAAATTCGAGAGAACCTGGTTGTTCAACGCGACCGTCAACAAGTTCCCTCGATTGGAGACGCTCATAATAGAGTCCACCTACGGAGGTCATCACGACATCCAGCCTAGCAGGGTGGAAGCCGCCAACCAGCTGAAGAACGTCGTCGAGCAAACGCTTGCGAGGGGTGGCAAGGTCCTGGTTCCTGTGTTCGCCGTCGGACGTTCGCAGGAGGTCATGCTAGTCATAGAGGAGCTCATGAGGACCGGCAAGCTGCCAACGGTACCAGTCTATCTCGACGGCATGATATGGGAGGCGACGGCAATCCATACAGCCTACCCGGAGTATCTCAACAGCCAGTTGAGGACGCAGATATTTCAGATGGGGCAAAATCCGTTCCTGTCCGAGATATTCAATAGGGTCGACAGCGCAGACATGAGGGAGAAGATTTGCCACGACCCGGACCCGAGCATAGTCCTGGCGACGGGGGGTATGATGAACGGCGGACCCGTTCTCGAATACCTCAAGGCTTGGGCAGACAACGCGAAGAACACGCTGGTCTTTGTCGGTTACCAGGCGGAAGGCACGCTCGGAAGTAAGATACAGAAAGGATACTCAGAATTGACAATGACTGACAGGGGCAGACCCCTGAACCTCCAATTCAAGATGGACAAGGAGACCGTCGATGGGTTCTCAGGCCACTCAGACAGGAGGCAGTTGATCAACTACGTTTCGACACTGGAACCGAAGCCCGAGAGGATAATCGTGTGCCACGGCGAGGAGCACAAGTGCTCCGATTTGGCGAGCGCTCTATACAAGAAGTTCAACATTGAGACGCGGGCGCCGATGAACCTCGAGACCGTAAGAGTGAAATAAGCGAGAGTGGCCTCAGTCGCTATCTGATGACTGATGGACGGTAGGGTCCGTCTTGCTATCTCCGAGCAGAACGACTCTACTGTCTGGTCTCTCCTTCAAAACATCAATGCCCAAGACGTCCGCGAGTCTCGACGCGAAGTCCTGGACGGTCTTGTGAGACGGCATGTTGGAAATGCGCATCCTTTTCCTCGAGTCGCCAACAAAGACGTATCCCTTGGGTTCTATGAAGAGTGCGTTCGCCACTTCATCCAATCTCGCGTATTGCTCCTCCCAACCGATGTTCCACTCCTGGACGAGCGTGTGACGGATGACCGTTCTGGTCCCCAAACTCGGTAAAAGCTCCAGTGTCTTTCTCAGCCTACTCCAGCCATCCCCGATTTTCGGTACGCACAGCCTCCTGTAGATCTCCTCGTTTGGGGCCGCGACAGTGACGTAAAGCTGAGTTGGGAGCGGATCCAGGTTCTCCAGTGATTCAGGAAACGTACCGTTGGTCACAAGGAACGTCGTCATCCCCCTTCTCGCGCACACGTCGATAAACTCTCCGAGCCGGGGATAGATCGTGGGTTCTCCGGCTAGGGATATGGCGACTTGATTAGGATTCCTAGTCTCTTCAAACATCTCTGGCGAGCACCTGGGGTCACCCTTGAATCCGGATATCAATAGCCTTTGCTGGGCTATGCATGCGTCGAGCAGATCTTCAGGGTCCATCCATTCGGTCACGTTCGATTCGAATCCTTGAACCCTCCAACAGAACAAGCAGTTGTGAGTGCACTGATTCACAACAGGGGTCATCTGAAGGCAGCGATGCGATTTGATTCCGTAGAATTCCTCCTTGTAGCAGCATCTATGCTTGAGGAGGCTCTGACGCATCCAGTGACAGAGCTTCACGGCTGCGTGATCGCCGAACATCCTGTATTGCTGTTTGTTCAGAATCCTGCTGATGTCCTCTTTCATCCGACGACTCTCCATAGCCTCAGTATTCAAAAAGACTTCTCTGCGGTCGGGAATCGCTACCTGGCTCTTCTGGCTCGCCCTCTCCCTCTCTTCCATCCGATCTCGCCTCTTCGATGAGGGGAATTGTCGACTGTGCGCTTCTCGCGTGTTGCACCTTCTGAACCTCTGAAATGAGATGTCTAACCGAGTGCGAATCGATCTTCTCGTTGAGAAGATAGGCGATCTCCTCCGAATCAAGGCCGAACTTGATCGCCATTGCGATCCTGAAATCCTTGTCTCTCTGGAATAGCCAATTGAAGTACGGAAGGAGGTTTTCAGCGATTGCCGAGGACGACATGTGACAGGCGGCTCCGAGCTTCAATGAGATGCTTTCTTTCACACTCCTAAGAGCTCTTGTGCGCGACATCTTCATCAAATACAGTGGGAAGCGATACCTGGTATACTCCCGGTATTGGCTTTCTTTGGCGACATTGACGCCATAACTCATCAGGTCCGAAGCATAGGACCAGAGGCCGAAATACTGCCTGCGACCAACTCGCCCCAGGAATATGTCCGATCTCGCGAGGCAGTGGAAACCCCGTTCGAGATCCTCCGGTTTCCTATACTCGATCGGGAGATTCTCATCCAGCCAGAGAAGAACGTATTCCGGAGCTTCGTTCACCTCCATCATGATGATTCTCGATCTGGAGGGATTCGTGCCATGGAGGACCTCGCCCAACAGGTCGTACATGGTCTTGGTGACCTGTCTGTTCCCGAGTACCAATGTCTCCTCTTCCAGCACATCTGTTTTGCCTTCGGAGACTGCCTGAAGATCTCTCAC
This sequence comes from Methanomassiliicoccales archaeon, assembly GCA_050010535.1. Taxonomy (GTDB): domain Archaea; phylum Thermoplasmatota; class Thermoplasmata; order Methanomassiliicoccales; family JACIVX01; genus JAJRAG01. The sequence goes on from JBEKKT010000025.1 coordinate 7,599, forward strand.
GGCAGACCTCAAGTCCCCGTTGGAATTTTGTGCGATCAAATCTAGTACTCGCTCCGAGGCTTTCACCCCCTGGTCTTTCGCGATTCCACGCAATACGGACTTGACAGTACTATTGTGTATCCTGTTAAAGCGTATCTGCTCGGTGCCTGACTTTATCATAGAGCTTTTCCTGCTCAGCGCGTAGAAATCGTTCACGATGAGAATCACTGGCTGCTTTGTCATTTTGATGACCTCGACTATCGCCGGCACACCGCCCCGATCTTCCTTGCCGAAGATGTTGTCTGCTTCGTCCAAGACGATCAGTTTAAGACGGCCTTCCTTGCTGGAGAGGAACTCGCCATCATTCGTGAAAGTGTCCGCGACTGCCCCTCGCATCGCGATTGAATTTATCGCCTCTGCATTTCTATGATCTGAAGCGTTCATCTCGATGACGACCCAGCCAAAATCATTTGCAAGGGCCAACGCGGCACTAGTCTTGCCGGTCCCGGGAGTTCCGATTAATACCGCAGCCTTCTTCGCTGGACCGCCCGATTCCCATTCTAGTGCCCAGTCTCTCAATTGCTGTGTTGCCCTGGGGTTTCCGACGACTTCCTTCAGCGTCTTAGGGCGGTACAGTTCCGTCCAATCATCCGGCATCACTAATACTTATGAGAAGCATTAATATAAATGTGTCCGCCACGCCAGCGAATACCCACGAGTAATCTCTGAATAGAAACGATTGTTTCTCACTCCCTTCTTGTCTCCACGTGGTCGCGTGATTAGTCGGCCCAGTTGTACAAGGCGTTTATTAGCTCAATAGATATCAATATTATTGCAAATTGTATAGCAGATAGCTAGATTGCCGGTGCATGAGACAATGCGACAGAGAGACGAATACTAACCTTCTAGCGGTTTCCTGCCTTGCTCAACCGAGTCCACTTTTCAGGCTCGTGTGGTTCCAAAGAGTCAAACGCTATAGCAATGTTGTCCCAGGAGTCTACAACACATATTAGTTATGCTGTAATCGTAATTCCAGTAATAAATAAATGTTCAAGCTTATCGGACCGCTAGAATGGATCGATTGTTCTTGATAACTTATGATCGTCTGTCACTGAACGTCTACTTCACTTCTTATTGGGATGTTCAAGATCTTTCTCTTCATACATTTCGCACAGCTCCGAAAGGAACTGGTCGTACGTCTTCCTGAACTTCAGCTTGTAGAGCCTGTCTCGAGTATCGGGCGAAACCTGTATGCTTGTTTTCTCGATCTTCATGATGAACCCCCTAGTCCGTCCATAAACCATATCTATAGACGTATGTGAAATATGTTTATCATGTATGTATATCATATGATGTATTTAATCGTTATTATATCAAAGTATAATATGCTGTATAGCATCCTAACTATATTGATACATCAAAGTATATGCTACAACATACATATCCATTACCACAACATACATGATAATGATTGATATATAGAAAACCATAGCGTGATGAATCTATTTGTACATTTTAGTCAACGACGGTCTCCCGTATATCAACTTGGAAACCCGCTTTCTAGCTCAAGAAAGGCAGAAGATCACTCAAAAACGGGCAATTTCGGAAATAGAGCGTTCTACAACATCCGAGAACCTCTTGCACTTGTTCCTGATCAATCGATTGAAGCCGATGCGTTCGTGAACCTGCGAGAGGTCAGCTCGACAGCGGGACAGACAACCCTTGTCACAGAAGTACTGTCGACCTTCGTTCTAAGAATGTGCCATCTCTTCGGTCCCGCGGCTCGTGGGCAGACTGAAAGCGACTATACCCTTTTGGCTCTTAATCCTGCCTGCAACGATCTCCTGCGTCTTGTTGAACTCTTCGATGGTCACAGCTGCTTCGTGACCACTCGGAATCAGAAATCCGTCCCATCTGACGTATCCTGCATATATCGGATTGTGAAGAACACGGCTGATGGACCAAATTGACCACCGATTCCCTCTCCGCGTGTTTAATCCTTCGTCGTTCAGCAATCTAGCAATATCCCACATCTTTTCACCCTGAAGATACCTACGGAAGATATCCTTCACGACGATGATCTCTTCCTCTGTCCTGACCAACCCCCCATCTTTGAATATATATCCGAAAGGAGGACAGAACCCTAGAAGCCCCTCCCCAGACTCAGCCTTCTGAGCCATGCCCATATAGGTCCTCTCACCAATTTGCTCGCTCTCGAGCTGGGCGATTCTCTGAATGATATCAACGACAAATCGACCAACGGCGGTGGATGTGTCCAGAGACTCGTTCATACTCATAAACTTCTTTCCCAACTTCTCCAGATTCTCCATCATTATCATGAAGTTCTTGCTGTTGCGGTGAATGCGATCCATCTTCATTACAAGAATCATATCCCATCTTTCATTCTGTTCCATCATTCTTTGATAGGCTGGCCTTCTGGTATCCCTTCCACTGAATCCGTCATCAATGTAGATCTCGGTGATTTCCCAACCTTGGGACTCGCAGTATGCGGTAAGCCTTTCTCTCTGGGCCTCTAGTGAGAAACCCTCCCTGGCTTGGTCCTCGGTGGAGACTCTCGTGTACACGGCAGCTCTAACCAACTGCTTCAACCCCTTCAAGATTCAGTCTTCGACAGATGGAACGCGTATCAGCATTCTTCGAACGGTTCTCCATCATTGTCTGGACGGTATTGAATGTCTCGACGGAGACGACTGGTTTGTGAACAGCTTTCTTGACTATGCCATCCCACCTGACGAACCCGCAGTAGAGGGGATTCCTAAGAATGTGCGATACGGTCTCCTTCTTCCACTTGCATCCTTTCTTCGTGCTTAATCCCATTGAATTCAATGAATCAGCAATTTGTTGCAGGCTGTAGCCAGATACATACAGGTCATATGTTTCACGGACGATATCTAGCTCGGATTCTACAGGCGCGAGTCCAGTGCTGTCGAACGAATAGCCATAAGGATGTCCAAATCCCAGGTAACCCTTCCCCTTTCTTGCTTTCTGAATCATTCCCATCTTGACTCGTTCGCCAATCTGTTCGCTCTCGAGTTGGGCAATCCTCTGGATGATATCCATTACGAACCGCCCTATTGCCGTGGTGGTATCGAAAGCTTCCTGGGTTGAATTGAACTCTTTCCCCCAGTCTTTCAGGTCATCCATCATGGTTGCGAAATTCTTGCTGTTGCGGTGAATGCGATCCATTTTCAGGACGACGAGCACGTCCCATTTGTCCCGTTCTTCCATCATTCTTTGATAAGCAGGTCGTCTCACATCCCGTCCACTGGCACCACTGTCAACATACTCCCCACCAACGCTCCAGCCTCTAGCCCTGCAATAGGAGTTGAGCCGTTTCATTTGAGCAGGTATGCTGAACCCTTCGTTAGCCTGATCTTCCGTAGAGACTCTAGCATAGAGAGCTGCGCGCAAGTCAGATTCACCCCAGTCAGTAGCTATCGGACGGCCGGGAGTTGCACCCCATCCACATTATCATCAGACAATTGTCAGACATATCCTGCAGATTCATATATAAATCTGTCGTAATCATTGCTCAGAAAGGGACAATCAATCATACAGCGTTTTTAGTCTAGGTTATCTCATTACTAGATTATAATTACAATCTATGTACTTAAAACAACATTAAATAAGATCGCCATGATGCGTGAGCCAAATGAGTCTACGCGAGGACTTGAGTCATAGAGTTGCCGAATTGAAGGAAGAATTCGGCGACCTGGTAGACGAAACAACTCTCGAGAGAATCGCTTTAGATGAGAAGGGGCTGCTAATGACGAACAAAAAGAGTATATCAGAGCTGAGGGATCGAGAAGAAGCTTCCCTTGAAGTCAAGATCAAGAAGATACTGAATGCTAGGGAATTCAGGAAGAGAGACGGAGGTATAGGTCGCGTCAGGAATCTAGATATCGAGGATGAAACCGGGAGTTGCAGACTTGTATTGTGGGATGATGATGTCGACATGCCCGAGAAACTAGGCCTCAAGGAGAATGCTGGTCTGAGGTTGGTCAACTGCTACGTCAAACACACTGATTTCGGGTTGGACGTCTCGAAAGGGAGAAAGGGCAAGATCGAACCTGTGTGAAAGCAAAGGGCGCATCAATTAGCTTCCGCAACGATACGGTTGGATCTCGCCATAGCGCCCATGTCAGCTTCCTTGCCCATGGCCCACTTGTCACCTTCGTGCTAGACCGACACGTCGGCCGCGGCAGAGACCACTAGTGAGGCGAGCAAGACGCCAGCGAGCAATAGCGCGATGTCAAAAGACGTCGCCAACGCAACAGTCCTTCTCATTCCATCCCTCCAGTTACGTGCTGGAATCACATTTGTTGCTGGGTATTAGAAGATCTCGAGAAGATTATAGGCTGCTGGCTCCTTCCAATACTTGGCCTGCAAGTCCATGTCTGAAATGCCACAGCAATACAGGACAAAAGAGGAAAAACGATAAGATGTTTGTGAAAGGGTTTGATCGAGACCTTCGCTCGATTCACCTACATCATGCCTGGCATCCCGCCGGGCCCACCACCGGGCATGCCGCCTTCTCCGCCAGGGGGTCCCATCGGGGCGCCTCTCTTCGCGGCAATGACGTCGTCGATCCTTAGGATCATGCTCGCGACCTCGGTTGCCGATTTGACTGCCTGAGTCTTGACCCTGAGGGGTTCGATGACATCCTCCTTCAACATGTTCTTCGGATCAACGCTGCTAAGATCAACGCCGTAGTACTTCGCGTCGGCACCCTTCCCTTCATGGGCACTCTTTAGATGTATGATCACATCGATTGCGTCCAACCCGGCATTCTGCGCCAAAGTCCAGGGAACGATCTCCATCGCCTCAGCGAATGCCTCGATCGCCAGCTGTTCCCTTCCACCGACGCTAGCTGCGTAGTCCCTCAGCCTGAGGGACAGCTCGATCTCGGAGGAACCTCCGCCTGCTATCGCCTTTCCGTCCTCGAGAGTGACGCCGACGACTCTCAGGGCATCGTGAAGCGACCGCTCGACCTCGTCGATCACATGCTCGGTGCCACCGCGGATGACTATCGAAACCGCCTTCGGACTCTTGCAGCCGGTGATGAACGTCATGTTGTCATCGCCAACCTTCTTCTCCTCGACGCTCTCGGCGCATCCTAAATCACTCGATTCGAGCTGGTCCAAGTTCCCGACGATGCTCGCACCTGTGGCCTTGGAAATCTTCTCGATGTCGGACTCCTTGAGCCTTCGGGCGGCGAATATGCCTTCCTTGGCAAGGTAGTGCTGCACAAGGTCATCTACGCCCTTCTGGCAGAACACGACGTTTGCGCCAACGCTCTTGATCTTCTCGACCTTCTTCTTCAGGGTCGCTTCCTCTTCATCGAGGAACTTCTGCATGGCCATTGGGTCACTGATCTGGATCTTTGCCTCGACCTCGGTCTTCTTAATCTCGAGGGCGACGCTGAGCACGGCGATCTTCGCGTTCTTAACGACTCGGGGCATCCTCGGGTGGACACGCTCTTTGTCGACGACGATACCCTTAATCATCTGGGTATCAGAAATCGCGCCACCGATCCGCTTCTCAACCTTGATGTTGTCCACGTCAACGAAGGTCTTGCCATCCCTCTTTTCCGCGACGGACTTCACCGCGTCCACTGCGAGGTTCGCAAGGTACTCCTTCTGACCGCCGACGCTCTTGCCAGTCATTGCGGTCCTCGCGACCGTTTTCAACATCTCGTTGTCCTTTGCGGTCACGTCCAGAGCTATGCTTTCCAGGATCTTGACGGCCTCTGCAGCTGCCATCCTGAAACCGTTCACGATGATCGTGGGATGCACGTTCTGCTCGATAAGGGCCTCCGATTTCTTCAGCAACTCGCCCGCCACTATGACTGCCGTCGTCGTCCCGTCGCCGCACTCGGCGTCCTGAGTCTTGGCTACCTCAACGAGCATCTTAGCAGCTGGGTGCTGTACGTCGATCTCCTTCAAAATCGTTACCCCGTCATTCGTTATCACAACGTCTCCCATCGAGTCCACGAGCATTTTGTCCATGCCCTTTGGCCCGAGGGTCGAGCGCACAGAATCAGCAACTGCCCTGGCGGCGGCGATGTTGTTCGCCGTCGCCTCCTTGTCCTTGCTTCGCTCTGTGCCCTCTCTCAGCACGATAATTGGCTGACCTTGTCCCATAGAATATGCCATTCGTCAGACCTCCTCTTTTGGGCTCGGTATTTTAGTGCTTCTATATAAACATTCCCAATTTGGATGGATGAACGCCTCGCAGATAGCAACCTTACCCTAGCGAACTGCGAGTGCGAACTGAACGAACATCGAGGGCCCTGGGTCTTCCCGATCAGAAGGTCGATTCGAATATCAGGCCAGCATTTTCGGTGAGCTCCCGAATCCTTTGTTTGACGCTCCTGAAATATGAGGGAGACAGGACCCTCGAATCGAACTTACTCCTCAACTCATCGTCTCCGAACATATCCAGCCTGCGAATCCTGTCGAGCATCCCAGGACGCAGTCTCAGCCTGTCCACCATGATCCTTCCCGTCCCAGTTTCCACTATCTCCGAGACAAGTCTGTCCAGTCCGGTGTCCGATACGAGAGGGATTATCGGAGCGACGAGCGCGTACGTCTTGATTCCCTTCGCGTTCATCTCTGCCAACGCACACAGTCTTCTTGACGGAGGCGACGCAAGGGGTTCGAACTCCGCAGCCAGGCTATCGTCTCTTGCCGTTACCGTCATCCCAACCTCCACCTTGGAAGACCCAACGAGCAAAGGTATGTCCCTCAGAACGAGGTCCGACTTCGTGAGAATGCTGACCTGCACGTCCGACTTGAGAAGCTCTGCTAGACATCTTCGGGTCAGCAACAAGGTTCTTTCAGCCGCTTGATAAGGATCCGTGACAGTTCCGATCCCGACGACGCCTTTCTTCTCCCTCAGTTCTCTGGCTATAAGGCTCGGCAGGTTGACCTTGGCGTTGACCCACTTGCCCCATTCGTGGGGCGCAACCCTGAGAACGTAGGGAGCATAACAGTAGACGCAGCCGTGCGCGCACCCTTCGTAGGGATTGAGAGCGTAGTCGAGCCCGGGCAACCGAGATCTGGACAGGGCTGTCTTGCACTTGACCTCTTTCGCCTTGACGGTCTTCTTGTAGGCCGAACCCTGTCGAATCACTGCCCCGTCGGAGTATGAGAACAGATCACGCATAGTCCTCGATCCTCCTCTGGAAGATAATGTCCTTCAGCACCCCGCTATGCCTGATCCAGGTATAAATCGGAATGTCCATGCGTTTGCTGATGTGTCCGAGAGCCTCTTCCAATAAGGAGTATCTCGAAGGAGACTGCCTGAGTGCCGTTCGAACGTTCTCCCTCACGTTCCACACGCCGACTGGCATGATATAGCCTGGATGCGCTTCGCGGAAGATGACGGCTCCTGCCTGCCGCCTCTCCCGACTCAGAAGCTCGTTCACCGCGAATCGAGCGGCGTAATAACATCCGCCGATTTGGGCATACTCCTTCCTTCCCTCATACATTTCATGATCGCTGAGTATCTCAATCTGCTTCCCCATAGGATTCCAAGCCGTATTCGGGTACCAGGCCTCAATGAGTTCATAGCGCCAGGTTGTCGGGAGCAGGAGCACGGACCACCTGTTGTCAAGTTGCTCCCAGTTATAGACCCTGAACTCATTGATCGTGGAATAGGTCTTCGTTCGTTCGAGAAGGAACTTTCCTAGGATGTCGTCGACAGCGGTTATGCTCCACCTCGTAGGCACGAACTTCCTCCTCTTCTCGACGCCGAAAGCTCCAACGCTAAATGCCTTCTGTATCCTAGACACAAGAACGCCCCGGGCATAGAGGTCCGCGACCGCTTCCACGGCCCTCAGGTCCGTATCGCAGAAGGCCTTCTCGACCCTATGATCGTACTTCGGATTGCCGATGGTGAGATTTCGGAGTCTGGCGGAGGGTCCGAAAGGCTGGACCTCATCGTCCAGCACAATTCTTCCCGTGGGCTTCTTCTGGAATGCGGCTTCAACGTCGATGGGATTGACCGAAAGGGCCAATTCCCTCGTGTAATCGACCATCCTGCCACAGGACTGGAAATCAGAGACGTTGATCCTGTGCTTTCCCCTCACCAAGGAGAATCTGAAATCTGCAATGTCATCTATCGTCTTGCCCATCCACATCTCGGGAGTGTCCATTATGGATGTGTCTCCGAGAGTGGGAGGCACCAAAGGACCCACATCGACGTTTGGATAACCGAACCGTCCGACGAACACCCCCGGAGGGGAGTTGCCGTAGAGGTCGAGCGTGTCTATCAAGAGTCTCGTCCTAGACTGGGAGTAGAACTTGACCATGAGTGGGCAACGGTCTTTGCCGCAGAGCATCTTCGATCCTTTGCAGAGGACACACGCTCCGCTGGAGGGGGAGTACTTGGGGGTGGGATTGGTCTCCTTGAATAGCTCCGCGAGACCGGTCCGGTCAATAGTCATGGCTATACTGGATTTCATAAAAGGAACACCCTATTTGACCTTTGCCCACGCCTAGACAAAAGTGGTCTTAACCCGCCCACGACGTCAGGTTGTAGACTCCCTTCTCAATGTACTCGGAACCCTTCACGAAACGAATGTTCGCCCCCTTGATCAAGTAGGAGCGCCTCATCATTGTGCTATACAGGTCGCCGCAATTGACGGGGAAACGCGCGTACATCCTTCTCTTGCCCACTGAGTAAGACCTGTCCTCGCAGCTGCGCAGGAGGGCCAGGAAACCAGAGCTCGCTCTCTCCGAACGGGGATCGACGACCAGCAATCTTATCGAAGAGTAGCTAGCATCATCCGACTTCTGATACGTATGAAGGAGCGCAACGCCATCGAGACGGCCCTTGTCTTCCCATACGAACACAACGCCCAGTCCTTTCTCGACAAGAATGTCGAACTCTGAGGAACAATCAAGGCCGGGGTGGATCGAGTCACCTATCCTCTTCAGAGCCCTCGAGACCTCCTCTCGGTCCCCGACGCCAACCTCTCTGACGCCCCCTGTCTCGATCTGGTTTGTGGGCATACAAGCATCCTGCGCGTCGAGAACCTTGTCCGTGATAATCGTAAGGGCTGTGGGGGCGTACCCATGGGAGAGGTAAAAGTGCAGATTCTTTGGAATATGGGACATCGTCTCCAGTCCTATCAACTTCGCTCCTCTCCTCGAGAGGAACCTTTCGCACTCCTCCAGCAACGAACTCCCGACTCCCACATTCTGATGCTCCGGGAGTACCTCAAAAGGACCTACCCAGCCGACGGTCCCCCAAACGTGGGAGTAGGCCGCTCCGATTATCTTCCCTTCTTTCTCGGCGACAAGGCATCCCATCGGTTCCTTCTGCATGTATCCCTCGATGACCTGTCGCGGACGCATCGGATACTTGACCTTCCTTCCGATGTCCCTTGATGCCAGGTCCGACCACGCCTCCTGACCTACGAATCTCAGATCTTCGATGTCTTCTGGCAGCATTGGGCGAACTATTAGTTCTTTTCTTCTGAGAAGGTGAAGAGGGCTCACAGCGTCCGCCTCCGAACCGTGTTCGGCGTCTGCGACAACGACGGCATCGCGAAACACAGGGACCAAAGCAGAAGAGCGACTAATTGTGTCATGTCATTGATCCTATCCGACTGCGTCATAAGCCGCCTTTCTCGCCTGCCCGACATCGGCCGCTTATGAGCGCGGCTGTTGCGCCGGCACCGACTCCGTTGTCGATATTGACGACCACAAGACCGGGTGAGCAGGTCTGCAGCATGGACATTAGCGCCGCGACGCCCTCGCTCCCCATCCCGTAGCCCACCGATGTGGGGACGCCAATTACCGGGACGTCGGCAAGGCTTGATATGATGGAGGGAAGAGCGCCTTCCATGCCGGCGACCACTATCAAGGCATCGCAGCCCTTCTCGAGCATCGATGCAAGCGGGTCCATGAACCTGTGGAACGCTGCGATGCCAACGTCGTAGGCAGTCATGACCTCGCACCCCATCGCCTCCGCGACGACCCTCGCCTCCTCCGCTACGGAAATATCGGACGTGCCGGCCGTGAGTATTCCTATGTGTCCGGTCTTCCTGATCTTTGCTCTTCTGTCTACGACCACCATGCAGGCCTTCTCGACCCATCTGACGCCCCTGGGGCCGATGCTCTTCTTGATCGCCTCACAGTGACGGGGTGACGCCCTGGAAACGATGACCAACTCCGTGTCCTCCAGCACACGTCGAATGATGTCCGCCACATACTCAGGACCTTTGGTGTTGCCCAGGATGATCTCAGGAATCCCTCTCCGCGCTTCCCTAGCATGATCGAAGACAGTGTGATTGCCGATGTGCTCTAGGAAATCCAGCTTGAGCATCCTCTCCGCCTCCGCCGCATCAACGTCCCCATTCTTAAATCGTTCCAGAACCTCGCGGATGTTCATCGTCGCGCCTATACGCTATGAGTCTATTTTTCTTTTCTGCTCCGTAGTCGGGCGAACATCGGTCATGATGCGTGAAGAATAGTTATTTGAGCATATCTCACGATTGGTGGCCGTGGTGTCCAAAGAAGACAAGCTAGTGAAGCTAAAGGAAATAGTTCAACACATGCGTAGCGTTGCGGTTGCTTTCTCGGGAGGAGTCGACAGCACCCTGCTCCTGAAGGTAGCCCACGAAGTTTTGGGGGATAAGGTCATCGCGGTCACGAGCGCATCAGAGACGTTCGCTTCCTGGGAAGAGCGGGAAGCTGTCGCACTCGCCAATATCATCGGTGTTCGAATTCGTTTCGTGCATTCCAAGGAAATGGAGGACGACTGCTTCGTCAATAACCCCCCCGACAGATGCTACTACTGCAAGAAGTCCTTATTCGCGGAGATTAGGCGAATTGCAGAGGGGGAGGGAATCGCGGAGATTGCTGACGGCAACAACGCAGACGATCTTCAACATCACAGACCGGGAAAAAAGGCGAGCGAAGAGATGGGTGTCAGAAGTCCCTTGGCTGAGGCGGGGTTGACGAAGAACGAGATAAGATCGATCTCAAGAGAGATGGGACTGCGGACGGCGGACAAACCACAGAACGCATGTCTAGCATCTAGGATACCCTACGACGAGAAGATCACTTTGGAGAAACTCGTAATGATCGAAACTGCGGAGGATCGCCTCAGGAGCTTGGGCCTCGCACAGCTCCGCGTGAGACATCACGGGCTGATTGCCAGGATCGAAGTCCCTGAGGAAGCGATCGAAATCGTGGCGAAAAAGAGAGGTGAAATAGTAAGAGCTCTGAAAGATGTCGGTTTCATTTATGTGACTCTCGATCTTGAGGGTTTCAGGAGCGGAAGCATGCTGGACGCTGTTAGACACGGATGAGTTGCCAGGGTCGGGAGGTTACATTGACGATTTGGTGAAGTTGACCTTGCCGAT
>JBEKKT010000026.1:0-33712 GCA_050010535.1 Methanomassiliicoccales archaeon
GTCGAAAGCAGAAGACCCGGTTATTGGGATGAAGGTCGGCGACATCGTCAAGGCCATCGGCAGGGGCTTCTCCCCGCACAGGGCGTTCAGGCTTCTGGACGATGACGAGTACCTCGAGTCGATCGACATAAGGGACTACGTCGGGAAGAAGACGAACAACGTCGTCAGGATGAGGGCGAGGATCATCGGCTCTAACGGCAAGACCCGGAGGATAATCGAGGAGCTGACCCTTGCATCTATATCGATCTACGGCAGCACCGTCTCCATCATCGCCAACGATCTCCAGCTTCCGATCGCGAGGACCGCCATCGACATGCTGTTGAGGGGCAGCGAGCACGCGACAGTTTATCGGTACCTGGAGAGATGCAGACCGCAGCTCAGGATGGGAGAGATGGGGTTCGCGTAGATTAGATATCAAGAAGTGCATCTCTGTGGCGATGGATTGGATTGACGAATTCGACGTGGAGTTGAAAAGCCTGGAAGGGAAGCGGGCGAAGAAGAAGGACGGCCGCTCCGATCTGACCAGAGACCTGTCGGTCATCTACCTAAACGTCATGGTCCGTTTCGCTATCAACACCGACGCCGAGATGAAGATGCTCCCCAACCAATGGGACATCGCCACCTACCACGGAGACAAGAAGTGGGACATCAAGAAGCGCACCGACTTCGACCAGATCGATGAGCTTATCATCGCCGACGACAGGCCGCACGGCTCCGCGATGATGACCGAGTTCTTTTCTAAGAAAGGGTTCGAGAGCCTCCGCAGCGGCTTTCTCGTTCCGGAGACCATCGAGGGAAAGAAGAAATGGACCTTTTACGTCGCGAACGAGTCGACCGTCGACAAGGCTTCTCTCTCGAAGATATGGAACGACCTCCGCCGAGGCATCGAGATGTGGTACGATTCCGTCCTTAGAGGGGACATCGCCCCGCTCAGGGAGTTCTGCGATAGGAATTACCAGAAAGCCTCGCCTCCGACCATTCCGGACAATCTTTAATAAGGGCAGGCAATTAGTCCCCCGGATGAACGACATTGCATCGAAGGCTGACATCGCCCTTGAGAGGGACCTGTGCGACCACTGTCTCGGCAGGGTGTTCGCTCTTGTCGACACGGGAACGACGAACGAAGCCAGGGGACGGTCGGCTCGTGCGATTGTCAGACTGGAGCGCGAGAAGAAAGGAGAAGAGCTCTCGCCTCATGAGAAATGCTGGCTCTGCGAGGATATCTTCGACTCGCTCTCGAGGTTCGCAGAGGCGGCCATCAAGGCGCTCTCGAGGGTCGAGTACAACAACTTCCTGATTGGGACTAGAGTGGACCCGGAGATCCAGGAGAGAGAGGAGCGGCTCTGGAGCGAGGTCGGCCAGGAAACGGCCGAACCGATCAAGGCCGAGCTGAACAGAGAGATAGGGAAGGTCGTGGAGGCAAGGGTCGGAAAGCCAGTAGAGTTCGACACTCCAGACGTCGTTGCCCTCATCGACACCCGCTTCGCCCAGGTCGACCTCGACGTGTCGCCGCTTTTCATATACGGTCGCTACAAGAAGCGCGTCAGGGATATTCCCCAGACACGCTGGCCATGCAGGATGTGCAGGGGCAAGGGTTGTGAGCGGTGCAACTTCACCGGAAAGATATATCCCACCAGCGTACAGGAGGTGATTGGGGACCCGATCAAGACTGCAGCGGAGGGGACGAACCATTTCTTCCACGGTATGGGAAGAGAGGATATCGACGCTAGGATGCTCGGCTCTGGAAGGCCGTTCGTCATCGAGATCCGGCAGCCGAAGAAGCGGAACCTCGACCTCAAGTCGCTCGAGAACATCATCAACGAGAATGGTAGGGACCGCGTCGAGGCGATCGGCCTCAGACCCTCGTCCAGAGAGGAAGTGAGGAGGGTCAAGGCGGCTACTCCGAACAAGACCTACAGGGTCGAAGTTGCCATCCGTGGCAAAGTTGATAAGGCAAAGATTAATGAGGTACTTCATTCATTCAAACGCACTCGTATCACGCAGCACACACCAGTTAGGGTGGCCCACAGAAGAGCTGACATGGCGAGGGAGCGGGAGATCATCGAACTTCATCTGGAAGAACTCGTTGAGGGCTCCTTCACCTTCGTCGCAAGGACTGAGGCGGGGACCTACGTTAAGGAGTTCGTCCACGGAGACGGCGGACGGACGAGACCGAGCCTCTCCGAAGCTCTCGGCGTACCCTGCGAGGTGAGGGCTCTGGACGTGATCGAAGTTAACGATGGCACTAGCGAGGAATGAACATGGTAAAGGCGTCGAGTGGAAGTAGGAACAAATCGAGAAGCGTAATGAGGAGGCGCCCGAGGGAGCGGGGCCTGTCTCCGATCACTCGTGAGTTTCAACAGTTCGAGGCTGGCGAGAAGGTTAACATCATCATCGACCCTAGTGTCCATCATGGGGCTCCGGACATACGGTTCCAGGGCAAGACCGGCACGGTTGTCGAGAGCAGGGGAAGGGCCTTCGTGCTGAAAGTCCTGGATGGTGACAAGATCAAGACGGTCATCGCCACCCCCGAACATTTGAGAAGGGCTGCGTAGGCGGTGTTCACAATGTCCGACGAGCGTTACGTCACTCTCAGCGAGGTCGAGCACATGCTGGCGGAAGAAAGCAAGGAACGTGAGCTCACAAGCGAGCAGAAGCTCGCGAAGGACCACGCCGACAAGATAAAGAAGCTTCCACTCGACAAGGCCCAGAAGCTCTTCAAGGAGCTCAAGGGTCTCGACTTCATTTCCGATGCAATTGCCACTAAGATCGTGGACATCCTGCCAACTCACAACGATGACATTCGCATTCTCTTCGCCAAAGAAAGATCGATCCTGGAGAAGAAGCACATCGACCAGATTCTCAAAATCGTGGAGAAGTATCTCTAGGTCGTGATACCTTGGAAGATTTTGCGCACCTTCTTGACTATCTACCCCAGGGACTTGCTACTGAAAGGACCTTCAAGAGAGAACCTCTGGCGTACGCCCTGGGCGAGAGCGAGTTCAAGCTGTTCGAACTCGTTCCGAAACCGAATGCCCCACTGCAGATAGGGCAGCGGGTCTACATCGGGAAGGAAGCAGAGAAGAGAGCGGAGATACAGCATGTCAAGAGGAGGGTTAGCTTCGAGGAGCTGACGACCGCCGCGCAGAAGGAGCTTCCTTTCGTTATCGTCGACGTCGTGAAGATCCAAGAGGTGCGGTTCGTGCAGTTCTTCAACGAGGCTCAGGCGATAACGACGAGATTCCACATGCTCGAGCTGCTTCCGGGTCTTGGGAAGAAGACGATGTGGTCGATACTCGAAGAAAGAAAGAAAGGCAAGTTCCTAAGCTTCGAGGACATGGCGAAGCGGATCCCATCGGTCAAGCACCCGGAGAAGCTCATTTCGAAGCGGATCGAGATCGAGCTGTCCGACCCGGGCCAGAAGTATCATCTGTTCGTAGCTAGATGATTGCCCTAGAATGAAGCCTTCCGAGATTCAGGCGATCCTGACGGAGTATTCTGTCAGACCCGGCAAGCAGAAGGGGCAGAATTTTCTCATGGACGAACGGGTCGCGGATCGTGAAGTCGGTTACGCCGGGATAGAACCTGTTGACAATGTGCTGGAGATCGGCCCGGGACTTGCCATGCTCACCGAGAGGCTGATTCCCAAAGCGAATAGGGTCATCGGCATCGAGTACGACCCCGGACTCTGCAGGTTCCTGAGAGAGAGGTACGGGGACAGGATTGAGCTCATCGAGGGCGACGCTCTCGAGGTCGAATTCCCCAAGTTCGACAAGATGGTCTCGAACATACCGTACAACATCTCCTCCCCTCTCATTTTCAAATTGCTGGCCTACCATTTCGATAGAGCAGTCATAATGATCCAGAAGGAATTCGCGGAGAGGATGGTCGCGAAGCCCGACACGGACGATTACTCAAGACTGACAGTGAACACGTACTACCGGGCGGAGTGCGGGGTGTTGGAGCACGTCCCGAGGTCGAGATTCTGGCCTGAGCCAGAGGTCGACTCGACGATCATCATGCTCTCCCCGAGACCCCCACCCTTCAAGATCAAGGACGAGAAGCTCTTCTTCAGGCTGCTTGACGGGCTCTTCCAGCATCGGAGAAAGAAGATATCGACGATCCTCAAAATGAAGCGCATCGCCGTTGAACGCATATCGACGCTGCCATACGTCGACCTCAGGGTCGAAGCACTATCACCGGAGCAGATCGGGGAACTGTCCGATTCGATATCCGCCCTCAAAGGATGAGGTAAGGGAAGCGATCGACGATCGCCTTCGCGAGCCTGTCCGATCCTTCCTTCAGGACATCCACCGCCGGCACTCCGTATCGCGTCTCATGCTGTCTGCAAACCTCGTCGATCTTGTCCGGGTCCAGACCCTCATGATTGATGGCCAGGGCGATAACTGGTGATCGTGAGTATACCTCCATCGATGCCATCTCATTGCGCAGGTTGGGAAGGGGAAGCTTCAACGATACGTCATAGTTCCTGTACTTCCTGCCGGGCGCGTGCACCAAGATGACCGCATTAGGCTTCGAGGCCTGGATTATCGCCCTCGTGCCGCAGATATATACTGGATGCGTCAGGCTTCCCTGGCCCTCGATGATGATGACCTTCGGCTTCTCGTTGATGTACGCCTCGTAGATCGCGTTCTCGAGTTCGCCGACCATGTAATCGCCATGGATCGCGTCCAGAGGCACGCCGTACTTCGCGCCCTGGAGCAGCCCAGTCTGGCCGGTCGCGACGAACTCGCTTTTGATGCCCATCTTGTTCAGCCCTTCGACAAGCTCGATCGCGGTCGTCCTCTTCCCGATCGCGCTATCGGTCCCGAGCACTGGGATCTTGAGAGCATCGATCTCGCTTGCAAGGTTTCGATACTTGTGCATCAGATGCATCGGAGGCTCTTTCCTGATGTCTTCGATGCTTGCTCCACCTTTCTTGGCCGCCTCAACGAACTCCGAATCGTCCCCTAGGAACTCGTGCAGACCAGCGATGACGTCGATCCCCTCCGACAGCGCCTTCGTGACCGTCGATCTGAACTCCTTCGGAAGGAAACCTCCGATAGTGGCCACACCGATGATCAGATGAGACGGCTTCATACCAAGAGACGAGAGGGCATCTTCCAATGAGCCGAAGACTGGGATACTCCTCTTGATCCCGTCTACGACCTCCCCCGCATCCTTCCCCGCCTCGGTGCTGTCTATCACCCCGACTATCCTGTACTTCTTCGAGAACCGAATGAGACCGCGCGCTGTCTTGCCAGTCGTCGTCTTTAGCTTTCCATCGCAGAGAATGATCGCTTCGTTCATCAGAGGTTGGAAGGGAGAATAGTTAACAATCTCAAATACCTTCCTGAGAGAGGCAGAGTCCCGTATAGAAGTTGCAGGGGGTGTGAGGCAATCCTTTAGTCCCGCACGCCGATAACGCCGTCTCGAACGGTGAAAGCCGATGTCTTCGCTGTCGATAGCAGAAATAGGGAAGAAGCTCACAAAAGCCGGAAGGCTCAAGATGAGGCCGTTGTGCGTCTACGGAGCGGCTGTCGTTCCCTGCGAATCTGTTGCGGCGGCGAAGGTAAACAGGTGTCTTTCAGAAGCGGTTCTCGAAATTGCCCTCAAGCATGGCATGCCTCCGATACATCTGGGGGAGAACATGCTCGAAGGGGTTTGCCCCGGCGGACAATCCTGGCTCGGCTACATCCCATTCCATCCGCACCTCAAGGACTTCATCTCGGTCGGCTCCACTGAGTTCAGGGGAGGCGTGGCCGAATACTACAAAGCTAGTCGGGAGGTCGCGGAGAAGAGCATGGAAGCTGTCGGCAAGCTAATGCCTCTCGGGAAATACACGATCATATCCGGATGCGACCACCTGCCCTTCGGGGCCTCTGGTGTCAAGGCCATCACTTGCTTCGGGAACGCCGAGCAGATAAGGAACCTGTGTGGACTCATTCACTTCAGAAGCATGAGGCCGTTCAGTTCGACCATCATCCCATGGGGTCCGGCCTGCGCGACTATGATCACTTATCCCGCCGGCATCGCTGAGAAGGCTCCTGACGACACCGCGTTCGTCGGCCCCACCGATCCAACCGGCAACGCTTGGTTCCCGGAGTCCCACCTCGTCATAGGGATCCCAATCAAGATAGCGAGGCAGATGTGCGATGACCTCGACGACTCTTTCATAGCTAAGAAACCTGGATTGGCTTATCCCCGAAAGAGCGCGTAGCAGTGAAAAGCGGGCATCCGTCGACCTGACAATTCAAAGTCACCAGGAGTACTCGATCTCGGTTTTTGCACGTCTCTTCCTCATTCCGTGTTCGCGTTCTCTTTGATCTTCATGATTGAGAGACTTAGGAACGAGGTTACCCAGGACCGCCATCGAAAGCCCCGCTATGATGAACCACGGCTGAACCCCGAAGGCATCTGAGAGGGGACCCGGAGCGGCCAAGCTCATCGGCGTCATTGCAAAAGCAGCGCTCGTGACGAGTCACAGGATCCTCCCCCCCACGTCCCCTATCGATGCGCTCTGGCAGACGGCATAGTACGCAATACAAAGGTAGTTCGGACGCCAAAGCGAGCTGTCGAAAGATCTCGCTCTGATACGAAAATACTAGCTAGATGCGTCGAGTTCCCTGATCTTCAGCCTCATCAGGCGGAACTCGACACCGACGATGAAGAAACTCCCCAACAGACCGAGCACGTAAATCTCCATCGTTCCCATCGGCAGTATCACGCTGATTATTGCGAAGAGGTTGACCGCTGCGTGGATTGCCATGGCGATCAGAACGTATTGGACCCAATGAGCGCCCCTACCCTGCTGCCTCAACAGCCTGTGTCTCGCTATGCCATATCCGGAAGCGGAGGCGGCGCTCGCATGGAGGATCGTCGATGTTAAAGTCCTCAGAATCGCGGTGATAAAGAATACCTCCACCCCCGTCAGAATAGCATCACTGAAGTAGAGGACGTTCTCCGCAGCCGCGAATCCCAGGCCTATAGCAGCGCCGTATACCATACCGTTCTCCACCTCGGTCAGCCGCTTGCGAAATGCGAACACTCCGAGAGCCTTCACCACTTCCTCGACTATGGGGGCGATGACGACCGCAAGCAGCAGGAGCTTCAACTCGTGACTGGGTCCCCCAGGCCCCCAAAGGAATCTATTGAGGATGCTCGTGTTCGTGAAAAGGCCGAAGACTGTCAGAGATTCCAGGAGGAGAGCGATGCCGAAGGCCCCGGTGCTCCCATACAAGAGAGCAAGGAACACTGCAGACAGCGGTTCCCGCTGGCGGAGCTCTCTGTTGCGGACTAGTACCACGTAAAAAGTGATGGTAGAACGGCGGCCAGCACGACCGCGGCGGTCTCGAGAGTTCCGATTGCCATGTCGCCTGTTCTTTAGGATTCGGCCAGTAGTTATACATTGTCAAGGACCCGGCAGGAAGCGTCGTGATAGCGAACATGCTGTTCTCTGGTGCTTCCGCCGCCCGAGCGAATCATGAGCGTCCCTTTCAAGAATGGTATAGTCAGGCGCATTGGCAAGTAAGATCGAGGAGGGGGCTCATTCTGCTTTGACCATCGAAGGCAATGATTTTCTAACTCCGCATGCATATGTAGTCGATAACATGCAGATAGGAATAGTCGGGAAGCCGAATGTCGGCAAGTCCACATTCTTCAGCGCTGCAACATTGGCGACAGCGGAGATCGCGGACTATCCGTTCACGACTATCAAGCCGAATAGAGGGGTCGCTTTCGTAAGGGGGAAGTGCCCACACAAGGAGTTCGGCACCAAGTGCGACCCCAAGAACTCCGCCTGCGAGGATGGCGTCCGGCTTGTGCCTGTCGAGCTGCTCGACGTCGCCGGTCTCGTTCCGGATGCATGGAAGGGGAAGGGGCTTGGGAACCAATTCCTTGACGATCTCAGACAGGCGGATGCACTCATCCACGTAGTCGACGCAAGTGGGGGGACGGACAGCGAGGGGAACAAGGTGCCTCCGGGGACCCGAGATCCTATTCTGGACGTAGAGTTCCTGGAGAAGGAAATAACATACTGGATAAAGGGCATTTTGGACAAGGGCTTTGTCAAGACCGCCAGGCAGGCGTATCTCGACGGTACGAAGATAGAGAAGAAGATACATGAAAGGCTGACGGGACTCGGCGTCTCCGAAGGTCAAGTGACAACGGCTCTCAGAGAGGCTGCCCTTCCCGACCCCAACCCAATGAACTGGAACGACGAGGATCTCTTCAGGATCGCGGACTCGATCAGGAAGTTTAGCAAGCCGATGATGATCGCACTGAACAAGGCCGATATCGCGAGCGACGAGATGCTAAGGAAGATCATGAATGCGAAGGGGTACATCACGGTGCCGACCTGTTCCGAATCGGAACTTGGACTGAAACGCGC
This sequence comes from Methanomassiliicoccales archaeon, assembly GCA_050010535.1. Taxonomy (GTDB): domain Archaea; phylum Thermoplasmatota; class Thermoplasmata; order Methanomassiliicoccales; family JACIVX01; genus JAJRAG01. Next base: position 8,390 of record JBEKKT010000026.1, read on the forward strand.
TGCGAAGGCGGGGCTCGTCAAGTATCTGCCCGGAGACACGAACTTCATCATCAAGGATCCTACCAGGCTGAGTGAGAATCAGAAGAAGGCGCTAGGCTACTTCTCAAAGATCATGACTCGATGCGGTGGAGGCACGGGAGTCCAGACATGCCTGGAGAAGGCCGCATTCCAGCTTCTTGATCTGATAATCGTTTACCCGGTGGAGGACGAGAACAAGCTCACGGATCACGACGGGAACGTCCTTCCTGATGCATACCTTGTCAAGAGGGGGAGCACGGCAAGGGACCTAGCTTTCAAGATCCACACGGACCTGGGCCAGAATTTCATAAGGGGCATCAACGCCAGAACGCACAGGACCGTCGGACACGAGTATGTCCTCCAGGACAGGGACATAATGACTATAGTGACTAGAAAGTGATCGACTTGGGTCATTGGGACATTAGGCTTCTGACAGTCTCGTACCGCAGGGGCGAGAATGACCAGATTGCCATCGAGATGTATGGGAAGACGATTGATGGCAAATCGATCACAGTCAGGTACGTCGGTTTCAAGCCCTACTTCCATGTTCTCGAACCGAGCAGTGATGTCGTTGAGGGGCTGAGGAAGGATCCGAACGTGATCGAGGTCAGGCCGATCGAACTCTTCCACAAGGGCGGTGTTCGCAAGGCCGCCGAGGTCGTCATCAAGTTCCCCTGGATGGTCCCAGACTTCAGAAACAAACTCAGACCGAACTTCGAGATTCTGGCCGCAGACATCCCATTCCACAACCGCTTCATCTACGACTTCGACATCGGCACATGCATCCGGGTCTACGGGCAGGAGACTGACAAGAGCAATTTCACGACCGACATCGTCGTGAACATGGACAAGGTCGATGACAAACCAAAGTTCGAGGACATTCCCGCCTTCAATCCCAGTCTGAAAATCCTGGCATTCGACGTAGAGAACAGCATCAAGGACAACCACATATACACCGTCTGTTACGCCATAAGGGAGAACGGCAAGCTGAGTTGCGCGGAACCGATCTACGGGGACGAGAGAGAGATCATCGAGAGATTCTCCAAGGCAATTCAGATCGAGGACCCAGACGTCATCACCGGCTACAATATTGACGGCTACGACATCCCTGTCATTCTGGAAAGGGCGAAGTTCGTAGGGATACAGGCCGTGCAGTGGGGAAGGGACCTGAGCGCCCCTAGGCAGATCATGAACCGATTCTGGAGGTTGACGGGGAGGCTTGTTGCCGACGCGTGGTGGGCGACGAAGATGCAACTGAAACCGAAACAAGAGACCCTGAACCATGTGGCGAAGCTACTTCTCAACGAACAGAAACTGGATGTCGACCCGAGGAAGATAGACGAAGAGTGGGCGACGAACAGAGAGAAGGTGACGAAGTACTGCCAGAAGGACGCCGAGCTGTCTTTGAGGGTGCTGGAAGCGGTGGACATCCTGAGGAAGGACATGGACCTCGCGACCGTGAGCCGGCTTCCCGTCGATGATGTCCTGAACAGCGGGGCCTCGCAGTTAATCGACTCGATTCTCATCAGGGCTGCGGACAGGCAGACCCCGAAGGTCGGGGTCCCGCTCACCGGCGGCTGGAGCGACGAGGAGGCAATCGAGGGGGGATACGTCCACAGCATCGAGCCAGGTCTGTATCATTGGGTCTGCGTGCTCGACTTCAAGTCGATGTACCCCTCGCTGATCATCTCGAAGAACATCTGCTTTACGACGCTGAGCGACAAAGGGGAAATCATCAGCCCGATTGGGGTGAAGTTCCTGAGCAGGGACCAGAAGCAAGGTTTGCTGCCTCAGATACTGCTGAAGCTGATGACGGACAGGGACTCGATCAAGAAGAAGATGAAGGAGGCGAAGACCCCCGAGGAATTGCGTTACTACGACGGCCTCCAGCAGGCCGTCAAGGTCCTGATGAACGCCTTCTACGGCGTGTTTGCGTCATCGTTCTACAGGTTCACCGACAGGAAGATAGGGAGCTCGATCACCGCCTTCGCTAGGGAGACGATCAAGGGCATGATCGCGAAGCTCGAGGCAGAGGGAAGGACGGTCATTTACTCTGATACGGACTCGGTGTTCATCCAGTCTCCGTACCAGGATTTGGAATCGACGATCAAATTCGGGAAGGACCTCGCAACCAGGTTCTCGACTGAGGGCAGGAGCCTCGAGTTCGAGAAGATCATGGAGCCGCTCTTCACGCACGGGAAGAAGAAAAGGTATGTCGGCAGGATCGTCTGGCCGACAGAGGAGCTACTGATCCGAGGATACGAGATCAGGAGGACCGACTCCTTCGACCTGCAGAGCGAGGCGCTGATGACGGTCTTCGAACAGATTCTTGCCGGCAGGACGGATGAGGCGGTCAAGATCGCCAGGCAGACCGTCGCGGACACTACCGCAGGCAACGTGCCCGTCGAGAAGCTCGTCATCTCGAGGTCGTGCAAGCCCTTCAACCAGTATAAGGACCCTGACTCCCAGGCGACCGTCCAGACGGCGAAGAAACTGATGGCGATGGGCTACGAGTTCGTGCCGGGGATGAAGGTCTCGTGGATCGTCACGGACAGCAGGAAGACGCCTCAGGTCGTTGAGCCGTACGTCAGCGGCAGACAGTTCACGGCCGCCCCCGATTGGCGATACTACGCGGAGAGGATCGCGCAGACCATCGCCCGCGCCACAGAGATATTCGGATGGGACGAGAAGAGTCTGATGATGGGCTCACAGCAGTTCACTCTATTCGACCAGTCCTTCGATAAGATCGGAAGAAAGGAGAAGGAGAAAGCAGTCGTCAAGAAGACCGACAAGAAGCTGAGCCTCGAGGACTTCATGTGACTCCACTGCCCGCCTTGCTATCCGACAAACTTTAAATACGGACAGGCAATCTGCAGCGTCAAGAGACGAGAGAGCATCTCTCGTTGGAGATGTGCCCGAAAGGGTGAATCCGTAAACGTCGCGAAACGCGGCAGGTGATACCATGGCAAAGGAAAAGGCTGAAATGCCTATTACAACCGATGAGACTGAAGAGAAGCCGACGATTCCGGGAAAGGGGATTTATCATTATATCGCAGAGGCCTGGAAAAAGCCGGATAAGTCTTATGTGAAGACCCTCCAGTTCGAGCGACTTATTCAGTGGCGTCGAGAGGAGAACTACATCAGGGTCGAACACCCGACCAGGTTGGATCGGGCGAGAAAGCTCGGCTACAAGGCCAAGCAGGGCTACGTCGTCGTGAGGGGAAGGGTCAGAAAAGGCTCGATGAACAAGGCCAAGATCCGAAAGGGAAGAAGGGCCAAGCGGAAAGGAATAAACAAGATGACCGTAAAGAAGAACATGCAGAGGATCGCGGAAGAGCGAGCCTCGAAGAAGTATCCCAACCTCGAGGTCCTGAACTCCTACTGGACTGGAGGGGACGGTAGGCATGAGTGGTACGAGATCATCATGGTCGACCCGCACCACCCCGTGGTAAAGAGCGATCCGAAGATCAACTGGATCTGCGACGCCGAGCACAAGGGACGGGCGTTTCGCGGACTGACATCCGCAGGTCATAAGGGCAGAGGTCTGAGATACAAGGGCAAGGGCGCGGAAAAGGTCAGACCGTCGATCGGCGCTCATCACAGGCAGGGCAAGTGATCTCAACCTCTGATCGATTCAAACCTCTTCGTTATCTCTTCTTCGCTCATCCCGATCAGCGGAAAAAACGCAGGCACGGGGAGCTTCATTATCCTTATTTCCTCGAAGTCCTCAATGCCGTAGCCGAACGCTACAGCTAGGGCTCGATAATCTGCTATCAATTGCTCGAACGGAGCGGGACTGACAATCTTCAACGCAGGATCCCACGCCTTCAAAAGAGATGAAACAGAATCGTCGCCAGATACGACCACGGTCTTGCAGCCCCTCTTCATCATCAACCATGCTGCGACGACGTCCCTCTCCTTATCCACGGCTGCCAGTATCTTTCCCTGACTCCCCATCGGCAGTCCGCCGGGGCCGGGAACGTACTCGTTAAAGATAAACGTCCTGTTGTTCCGGACCTCGACGAAGATCTCGACGTTCGGTGAGTCTAAGTTCACCGTGACCTCGTTGTCCTTGTTCGCTCTCAGGACAGCCGCCCCAACTTCCCTGGCCACGTCCGAGCTCGTGAACGGATGACTGCCGGTCCTCCTAACCCGCATGGCGAATGTGTCGTTCTTCTTGAGCAACGTCCTCGAGTAGGCGACGGCCACCGACCCAATGTCATCCATCCTGGCCACGGTCTCGATCGCGCGGCTCAGCGACGCCACGCCGAAGATCCTCGAGATCGATCTCATCGCCTCCTCGATCCGGTCAGTCCTGACGTAGATTCGCCCGCGCTCTGACTCGACGATAGCCTCGATTCTCTTCTCGGCCATGGCGGCCATTATGTTATCAATGAGGACCTTCTCGAAGCGTCTTCTGACCGTAGGGCTCTTGAGACCCATCTCCGCGTACCGGACCATGATCAGGTCCATGTGCGGAGGATGAGCACATCTGGTAATAACCCTTTGTGATATCATGACCGAGCTCATCCGAGCGATTTGAAATACCGCACTAATGATTCCGACAATCGTTATCTATGCACATCGATATTCATCACACATCTTCGGCGGGTACTGAATGGACCTCGTGATCGCGATCGGGATACTGCTGTCATCCCTTGGGGCGGGACTTCTTGGCTCGCTGCTGGGACTCGGCGGAGGAATCATCGTCATTCCAGTCCTGAGCCTCGTCTTTGGCTTCCCGATGCAGATTGCCATAGGTGCGAGCCTCGTAGGGGTCATAGCGACCTCGACCGGGGCAGCTTCTTACTACGTCCAGGAGGGGATGTCGAACATCCGTCTCGGCATGGTTCTAGAGACCGCCACCACAGTGGGCTCCGTGATCGGGGCGCTCATAGCCGTCTACACGAACCAGCAGATCCTCGCTGTCGCATTCGGCATTCTCCTCGTGTACGCCTCGTTCTACATGGTCAGGAGACCGGAGCGGCTTGCGTCGCCGGGGGACGAGGAGAGGAAGATCGCTTTCGTCGATCTTTCCGCGAGCTTCATCGACAAGAAGGACGGAAGCGAGGTCAAGTATAACGTCAAGAGTCTAGACAGGGGTTTGGGAGCGAGCCTTGGCGCCGGCGCCCTTTCAGGTCTCTTGGGTGTAGGAGGAGGGGTCGTGCAGGTCCCAGTGATGAACATCTGGATGAGTGCACCGATGAAGGCGGCCGCGGCGACCAGCAATTTCATGATGGGCATAACGGCACTGGCTGGAGCGGTAATCTATTACGGTCACGGGCTCATGTCACCTGTGGTGACGGGACTTGTGGCCGTCGGGATCCTCTTCGGGGCGATTGTGGGTTCACGCGTCGCCCATCTCGTCGCGGGCCTCTCCTTGAGGAGATTCTTTGCGGTCGTGATGGTAGCGATAGCGATTCTGATGTTCATGAAAGGGACGGGGGTATTGGCGGTTGTGTGAGGTGATCTGATGGAGAGGTGGCAGCTGAACAAGTACGTCCGATCTGTCCTGGTCGCCGGCATGGTCCTCAGCGTGTCTGTGATGGCGATAGGGCTCGTTTGGTACGCGATCTCTCCGGGCAGCCATCCGAACGTCAGCCTCTCTCCGACCGACATTCCGGATGAGATCTCCAGGGGCAATCCAATCGCCGTCCTCGACTTAGGAATATTGATTCTGATTGCGACCCCGCTGACGAGGGTCGTGACGGCACTGGTCTTCTATCTCTTGGGCAACGAGATGAGAATGGCCGGCGTTTCAGTAATCGTGCTCACAGTCATCGGAATCGCTGTGGTCCTCGGCGCGTCGTGAAATCGAATATTCGACGAATGTGGGTGCACCAGTAGGCCATTCGACGAACAGAAAAGTTATTGAATGCCGCAAACATACCTCAGACAACTTCTAGGATCAAGAGGTCCGAGATGGGCTCTAGGGGGATGGGATTCGATGGGAAAGGACGACAAGAGATGGTACTACACCTTCCTTCCATACAACATATCTGGAGGAAGCACCTCCCCATTGATTCCTCTGTTCGTAACGGAGGGTCTCAAAGGGACGATCGCTGAGGTTGGCATGGTCAGTGCTTTTTCTTCTGTCGCCTCCGTGCCTGCGAACATATTGTGGGGGAACCTCTCAGACACGACTGGCAAGAGGCGAGTTTACGTCCTGATAGGATTCATCGGAATGGCCCTGGCCATGATCCTTATGGGGCTGTCGATGACGATGAACGAGTACTATCTAGCGAACATCCTGCTCGGAATGCTCGCGAGCGCGGCGGCTCCCGTCGGGACGGTGCTCGTTCTCGAGAGTTACGAGAAGCACGAATGGGCGAAGCGGCTGGGCGATTTCAGCAAAGTCGGGGGCATCGGATGGGTCATGGGGCTCGTTCTCGGTACGATATGGCTGCAGATCCTGGCACCGAACGACGGGGCCGTCACCATGAGGGCCCTGTTCATCCTGGCAGGCGCTCTGTCACTAGTCTCGCTCTTCCTCGGTCTCAAATGGATACCAGAGCCGAAGAAGCGTGTGGAGAGGGAATCAATCGACAAACACGTCCTGAGCGTACCCGTAAACATCATCGAAAGGGCCAGGTACCTGCCTCAGCGCATGATCGGCGTTCTGCGAATTAGCTCGAAGAACCTCCGCATGTGCAATTTTCCCGACAACCTGCGCAAGTACTACATCGTCGTCTTCCTCATCTTCACTGGCTTTCTCACTTTCTATGTGGGACTGCCGATCTTTCTGAGCAGCTACGTCGGACTGTCTAGCTCGGCCGTGTTCATAATATATCTGGCTAGCTCGGTGACATCGGCCCTAATATACGGTCCTGCTGGCAAATGGGTTTCGAAGAGAGGCGGGAAGAAGATGCAGATGGTGTCGATAGCTATCAGGATCATGGTCATCCCGACCTTCTTCGTCGTAACCCTCTTTCCTGCATCTGTCATCGTGCTCATAGTTGTCTTCTGTGGATTGCACGCGGCCATGGGTTTCTGCTGGGCGAACATCGCCATAGCAGGCAACGCCCTCGTTTCCAACATGTCCTTTAAAGACTTCCGAACGCAGGCACTCGGGATGTACAGCGCCATACAGGGTATCGCGAGCATCGTGGGCTGCCTGATCGGAGGCTTCGTTGCAGACTACCTCGGATATCTGGAGACGTTCCTGATCGCGATCGGATTCATCATAGCAGGGCTTGCATTGCTTGTCTTCATAAACGTCGAGAAGGAGCCAGCTGAGTGCGATTCACCGCATGCGGTTCATACTTGATCCTAAGAGGGCCTGAGACTGCCAGCGATCCGTCTTCCGAAGGAGACCGCCTTTGCCTCCTCGCCTTCTGCCAAAGGACCTTTCGCTTTGGTGATTACGTACCACTCGGCAGGAAGGAGAATCTTGATGCCTTCCTTCTCCATCATCGACTGGATCTTTCCACAAGCACCGCCAACCGTCTTGGCGTACCTCGTGTCGAACGCCGCCCCTTTCACATCCCTTCGGCCTGTCCGGAATGCGATCTTCAGTGCCTTCTTCACTTCGCCTGTTGGGCTGCCTAGGTGAGTCGGGCTGCCGATTATCCAAGCATCGGCTTGCTTGAAATCCTCGGGACCTGTCGCGTCTGCACGTTTGCATATCACGTCAGTCAGTCCGACTTCCTTCATTCCAGAAGATATCGCTTGAGCGATCTTCTCGGTGTTGCCGAAAGATGAATCGTATGCGACCAAAACCTTCATGTCATTACCGTTTGGGGCATAGTATCCTTCGGGTTTATCTCTCTTCCTGACATCATGATTAGATATGTGGATATCCTCCCCTTGGCGCTTGAGCATCACGAAGAGACTGTTCTTGCTGGCAGTCGAAACACTGCAGTCTGCACGGTTAAACTGCTGGATCAGGCCTACTTGATACAGAGGTAACGAAAGACACTATACGGCCAGAATGTTGAAGATCACAAGGACAATCGTCACGAAGTCAAAAAATAAAGTTCTGACGACAGATAAGGAGTACGAATCAAAAGAAGAAGATGGAAAAGGGTTGGCTGGGCGCAGCAATAACATTTCCCTTTTGATTGAAATCATATTATAAATGTCTGGATGAGAAGAGTGGTGCAGGGAGGAGGATTCGAACCCCCGAACGCCTACGCGACGAGACCCTGAATCTCGCACCTTTGGCCAAGCTTGGTTATCCCTGCGTACGCTGCCAAGATAGACAGTGGAGGAGGAACAACGCATCAGAATACTAATAACTTACCGCGAGCAGTGGCAGAATCTAATGAAGCTGAGAAAAGACATGTCCTGTCGAGACTCGCCCGAAGGTCTGGAAAGGGATAAATAAGGCCAGCGACGCTCCTAATATCGGTATCTTCTTGTCTACCAAGACTTACAGAGAGAAGAGAAACTTCAACAAAACTCCGGAGCCAACAGGATCGGCCGAGGACGCCGACAGCAAGGTTTTTATCGTTCAAGAGCACCAAGCGTCCCATCTGCACTACGACTTTCGCATCTCGCTCGATGGCGTGCTGAAAAGCTGGGCCGTCCCGAAGGGCGTCCCGACCGAACGGAAATTGAGGAGGCTGGCGGTCGAGACCGAGGACCATCCCCTCGCCTACGCCGACTTCGAAGGCGATATCCCGGAGGGCGAGTACGGCGCCGGGAAGGTCATCATCTGGGACAAAGGGTCGTTCGAACTCCTCGAGAGAACAGACAAGAAGATCGTAGTTGCCCTCTATGGAGCGAAGCTGAAGGGTGACTTCGCACTTGTGAGATTCGCTGGGAAGGAAAAGAACGCCAAGAACTGGTTGATCATGAAGGTCTCATGACGTTGTCTTGAGGCAATGGGGTAATAAGGAAAGGTTGAAAAATATTAAGGGAAAGAATTTCTTCGAAGAGGGCTTACTTTCCCTTCTTCATTATCTTCATCCAGCCGCCGCTCTCGAAGACCCCTAGGCTCCTCTTCTTCAGGGTGGCCTCAAACTCGTCCCAACCAATGATCTCGAGGCGGGCGTTGCTTCCCTTTGTAAACTGGACACCGTTTGTTCCCTTTACACGTCCGGGCTTCAAGCCCTTCTTCCTAGCAATATCCTTTGCTTTGTCCAGACTAATTTGCTCCATTACCATGGATACTTCCCTCCTGTCCTTGCGGGCCATATGTTGGCCATACAACCCAGTAAGTAATGCATTTTACCCATATATAAAATTTTTCCTATAATGCTCCCTATCCAGCTTCGCCTCCCTTTAAGAACTCGGTCCGAAAAATTGGCCTCGACCAGTAATATGGATACGTGCTGGCTATGGAAACAGCCCCGATAACACGATGGGCGAGATAGGAATTGAAAAGGTTTATCTGCGCCCACCTTTCTTCCAGATTCATCTGATGGACATGTCGCTTTTCGGTTCGTCCGGGATAAGAGGAGTCGTCGGCAGGGATCTCACGATTGACCTTGCATCCGACATCGGGTCCGCAGTCGGTACGATGTACGACCGAGTCGTCCTCGGCAAGGACACAAGAACGAGCGGGGACATGATTTCCCACGCCCTAATCGCCGGCATCACCTCGGCCGGATCGAACGTCCACTCCGCCGGCATGATCCCGACCCCGACACTGGCAAGGGCCGCCAAGGCCTTCGAATGCGGCCTGATGGTGACAGCCTCTCACAATCCTCCGGATTACAACGGCGTGAAGATGTGGAACCCCGACGGGTCAGCTTTTGACACGGAGCAGATGGCCGACGTCGAGGGACTGATCTCCCGAAAGGAGATCGGTAGGTCAGACTGGAGGGGGGTGGGGAAGGCGTTCAATCATGAGGGTGCGATCGAAGCTCACATCGAATCGATAATCAGATCACTTGGGACCTTCGACTGCAAGGTCGTAGTGGACTGCGGGTGCGGTGCCGCATCGGTCGTCTCCCCCTTGCTGCTGAGTAGGCTCGGTTGCGAGGTTTTTGCGATCAACGCCCAGCCAGACGGATTCTTCCCGGGGAGGTCCCCGGAGCCGACAGAGGACCAGCTGAACGATCTAAAAGATGCGGTCTTGAGGAAAGGAGCAGATGTCGGCATAGCCCACGATGGTGATGGGGACAGGTTGGTCGCCGTGAACGAGAGGGGCAGATTCGTAGGGGGAGACAGACTTCTTGCCCTCTTCGCTTCAAGGTCCGGCGTCAGGGGAATGGTGGCTCCGGTAGATGCCTCGATGGCCCTCGATGACATCGTGAAGGGGACTGTGGTCCGCTGCCGTGTGGGGGACGTATACGTTTCGGAAGCGATGAAGAAATCACAACTTGAGTATGGCGGCGAACCCTCTGGCACTTTCATTTTCTCGAAGGAGACCTATTGCCCTGACGGCATCTACGCGGGGGCGCTACTCGCCAAAATGACAGGAAAAGAAAAGCTGTCTGAAGTTGTGGATGCCCTTCCCTCGTATCCTGTGTCCCGGGAATCATTCTCCTTCGATCCCTCGGATAGGAAGATGCTGGAAGGAAGAGTAGCGAACGAGATGGAGAACGTCAAATGCGACAGGTTGCTCACCCTCGACGGTTTCAGAGCCGACTACGAGGAAGGCTGGTTTCTGGTTAGGATCTCGGGGACGGAGCCAAAACTGCGCGTTACCGCGGAGGCAAGGTCGGAAGAGGAGTTGAAAAGGCTGAAGGGGATATACGGCTCTATCGTGAAGAGGTGTCTGTAATGAAGGCGCTGGTGCTGGCTGCGGGAGAGGGCATGAGGCTGCGGCCTCTAACCTCGAACATTCCGAAGCCGCTCATAGTTGTCGCGGGGAAACCATTCCTCAGCCACGTATTCCAGGCGCTGTCCTCGGCGGGCGTCAAGGACATCGTGCTGCTCGTGGGATGGAAGGCTAACAGGATCAAGGAGTATTACGGGGACGGCTCGAAAGAGGGCATAAAGATTCACTATCTGGAACAGAGAGAGAGAATGGGGACCGCCCACGCCATAGGCGTGGCGGAGCATGTCATGACCGAACCCTTCATTTGTGTGAATGGGGACGTCGTCATCTCGGAGTCGGACGTCAGGGAGATACTCGCGATCCACGAGAAGAAGAAGTCAACGGTTCTGGGGACCGTGACGGTGAAGGACCCGCGTAGATTCGGGGTCACGGAGATGTCAGAAGGGAAACTGAAGAGGATTGTCGAGAAGCCTCAGATTCCTCCGACCGACCTCATCAACGCGGGCATCTTCGTCTTCAATCCAGAGATATTCAAAGAGATTAAGCGAACGGAGAAGTCGCCGCGCGGAGAATACGAGATAACGGACACACTGAACCAGATGGCCAAGTCCGAGGACATCCTTATCCACAAGCTCAGGGGCGACTGGATAGACGTTGGAAGGCCATGGGACCTACTCAAGGCGAATGAGATCCTCATGTCCAGGATGAGGGGGAGAATCGAGGGAACGGTTGAAAAGGGCACCACCCTCATCGGTGAGGTCGTCGTGGAGAAGGGAGCGAGGGTCCGCAGCGGGAGCTACATCGAGGGACCAGTATACGTCTCGGAAGGTTGCGACATCGGCCCGAACTGCTACATTCGGTCGTTCACCTGCCTTGGTCCGAAGTGCAGGGTCGGGAGCGCCGTGGAGGTTAAGAATTCGATTATCATGGCCGGGACTCGTGTGCCACATCACAACTACGTCGGCGACAGCATCATCGGGGAGAAGTGCAATCTGGGCGCAGGGACGAAGGTTGCGAACCTGAGGTTCGACGGGGAGACGGTCAAGGTCTCCCTCGGTGGTAGCACGATTGACTCGGAAAGAAGGAAACTCGGGGTCATCATGGGGAACAACGTCAAGACAGGGATCAACAGCATGCTGGACTCCGGGACAATCATTTGGGAGGACGCGATCATTGGTCCTGGTGCTCTCGCACGTGGAAACATCGCTCCGGGCAGCAAGGTTCTCTAGACGATCTCCAACTCAACTTCCTTACCGTTGTAATCGTACGCTCTCCAGGTCCCTCTGTCGAACGGTATGCATGTGATGATATGAGTGTTGCCGAACCGGCCGAACAAGGATATGTCAGCTTCAGAAGGCCTGTTGCTGAATGAAGGATGCGAATGGACCGTCCCTACGACGCTCAGATCGATGGGTAGCATGTTCATATGAAACGTGCCGGAGCGCTCTCCGGAGAGAGTGCCGGGAAGCAGAAGGATCTCGGTGACGACGCCTTTCTCGGCCCTCAATGTTGCGAGGAACTCGTTCGGGAACGTGTCCTTCGCAGACTCGTTGATCATCTCTAGGACTTCCTCCTCAATTCCCCACACCTTCCGGCGCTTCACCTCTGTCATAACGAGCCCATGAGCTTGTCCCTCAGTCTCGCGTAGAAGTTCCTTCCGAAACTGATGAAACGGGCCCTTTCCTCGGAGACTGTGAGCTCGACCACCTCGTTCCCGTTCATCTTATGCATCTCCTGCCCGTCCACGACGACCACGCAGGGCTTAGGCCTATCGAGCTTCAGCCTTATGTTGCTGGTCGCGGGAACGACGATCGGCTTCGCCGCGAACTTGAACGGAGCCATCGGGGCTATTACGACCGCGTCGACTCTAGGGTCGATGATCGGTGCGCCGACGCTCATCGCATAGCAGGTCGATCCTGTTGGCGTCGCGACGATGATCCCGTCCGCCCGCACATCCATGATAATCTGGTCGTCGACATAGACCTGGAACTGACGAATCTTGGCGATGTTTGCGGTGTGCACGACCGTCTCGTTCATCGAGTCGAAGAGCCTCTTCCCGCCGACAATCGTCTTGAGTTTCAGCCGCTCGTCGATGACATATTCGCCTCCTATTACCTTCTTGATACCCGCGTCGATTTCCTTCGCGGGGATCTCGGTAAGGAATCCAAGCACGCCTGCGTTGATGCCGAAAATCGGGGCCTGGTTGCGCTGGAGCGATCTCAATATCGTCCCGTCTCCACCTATGGTTATGAGGACATCCACGTCCATTTCGTGAACATGCCTGCCCTTCTTCCCGAGCCTTTTGGCCAATCCGGTCTCGAGAAGTACTTCGTGTCCCTCCAGGGCTACCAGGACCCTGTTGCAGATGTTCATCGCATCTGGGACATCGACATTCGCAGTGATTCCGAACCTCACAATATCACCTTCTGGACCTCCGGATCCCCGAACGCGAGGAAGTTGCTCCTCGCCTTCAGGTCGAAAGGCATATCCAAATCCCTGCCTCTCAGGTCGACGAGTTTACCTCCAGCCTCCCTCAATATCAGGGCGCTGGCGGCGATATCGACGACCCTTATGGATTTCTCATGCACTTCACAGTTCATGTAGTATGCGTCAAGCTTACCCTCGGCGACCATGCACATCTCGAGGGACGCGCAGCCGAGGGACCTCGTCCGCGCGGGGATCCTTGCCACCCTCATGCTATCGTTGTGAGCGTACTTGCCCAGGTACACCAGGAAAGCCGACCCGTCCACGGAGTAACCCCGGACGTGAAGCCTGGTCGTGCCCCTAAAGGCACCTTTCCCTTTTTGAGCGTAGAACACCTCGTTGGTCACGAGATTCCTCACCAGACCCGCCTCCACATCGCACATGGAGGACGTGCCAACGGCCAGAGAGACGCTGTAGAACGGGATGCCAAGCAGGGCATTATGAGTGCCATCGATAGGATCGACGACGAGGGTCTTGTCTCTGCCTCTGTCGACGAATCCAGCCTCCTCGCTCAGTACGTTCCAAGGAAGCTTCATATCGTCGAGGGTCTCGAGCACGATGTCCTCGGCGACCTTATCAATGCGGCAGGTCGGTGTGCCATCAGCCCCCATATAGATCTCTTCGCCGATGTTAGAGGACTGAGGAATGTGGCAGATCGCTTCACTGACCTTCTTCGATATCTTTTCTAGTATCCCGCGCATCGCCGAGAGAACGTGATCAGGACTTTATATCTTTATCCAGAGAATAAAGAGTCGATGGTCCAGACACCACCTGCCAGAATCAAGAAAGAAAAAGGATGGCATTCTGATCAAGAAACACACTTGCGTGGAATGGTCCATAACGATCTTCGCGTCCAAGAGAACGTCCACAAGATAGATTCCGAAGGAATCAAGACTGTCTCATCAGTCTGCCAGCCGCCCCCGCGAAACCGTAGTCTTTCATCATCTGCCGAATACTCAGGGACGAAGAATACACCTCGGCCAGCGATCTCGCCTCCTGCTTCGGAACGCCTCCCTTGACCATTGCCTCGAAGAATTTCTTGCTGGCAGCCTTCGCTCTCCTCTTGGCCCTGAGATACGATAGGAAGAGGCGGAGGAGGAGAGGGGGGGCACTGGCCGCAACTACCAGCATCACAGTTCCCGCGCGTCCCTTTCCAACCTGACGTTCATTCCTCATCTAATTCCTTTTCCATCTCCTTCAGTATCTTCTCGTTAATCTTCTTCCCGATGTCGCCTTCCTCGCCGCGTCCTCCGGTTGCCCCGCTAGTTATCCCTTTCAAGAGACCTCCGATGCTGAGGTTCGACATGTACTCCTTCGTCAGCGCGAAGGCCTGTTCCTTGCTCATCCCTGCGGAGATCATCGCTTGATAGAACCCGGCGACAGCCTTCCCGAACTCCTCTCCGCTCTTACCCTCATAGAGGACCTTCGTCACGTTCCCGAGGAGCTCAGGCACACTGTCTGAGAGCACCTTGAACAATTCCTTCAACTTGCCCGCATCTGGTATATCATCACTTGGCATCTTTCACACCTCCCTACCTAATCATTCCTATTGTGTACAAATTCGCTCTGGCTGCTTCCCTCTTCTTCTCGGTATCGTTTCTTCCGCCGTTGGTCAGGCGGAACATCCCCACCGCATCCTTCTTCATTCTTTCTCATTCCTCCCTGCATTTCCTGCTAGAAGGAACATTGTTGTTCACTCCACTTCGATAATCCGAGCACTTGTGACCACTTCTTGACCACTGCCTCGGAAATCCTGTACGACTTCGACTTCTTGCCCGGCTCTTCGACCAGAAGGCCCTTCTCGACCAGCCCGTCCAATCTGGCGCTGACGATCCTCCTCGAGGCGCTCCCTTTCCTGTTCCTCAATTCCTCCGTTATCTGGGAGATGTTCATCCCCGGCTTGTCCATGAGCACTCTCATGATCTCCTTGGAGATAGAGTCCTTCACCTCCGGAAGGATGACGTCAATCGAGATGGCGCCGTGCTTCTGGTAGAGTTCGAGGAGTCGGAAGTACTTCTGCACGATCTCCTGAAACTGCGCCAATTGGCCGATGACCTCAGAGTACGGTCTGGTCACGTCCCGAAGCGAGCTCTCGAGGTCCTCTATCCTCTTCGAGAGCTCCTCGATCTTCTTGCCTTGGTCCTCCTCGGCCACGGAGGTAATGGAGGATATAGCAGAATTTAAGTTCGACTATACGCTCTCCCAGATGAATGGGCGTCGAGATCAGAATCGTCGAGACGAAGTTCAGGGGTGTTTTCACCGACTCCGACCGACTGTTCACGAGGAACATGGTGCCGACCTCGAGGGTGTACGGCGAGAGGCTCTACTCGCAGGGAGAAGATGAGTACAGGGAGTGGATGCCAGGCAGGAGTAAACTCGCGGCCTATCTCAAACTTGGAGGCAGATGCTTCCCTTTCTCTATTGACACCAGAGTTCTTTATCTGGGAGCGGCGAGCGGAACGACGGCTAGCCATATATCCGACATCGTGACCGATGGGACGGTGTACTGCGTCGAGGTATCCCCAAGGTCGTTCCGGGATCTTGTGGCGCTCTGCGAGAGGAGGAAGAACATGGTCCCGATCCTCGCCGACGCGACCCGACCCGAGGATTACACATTGATGGTCGAGAATATCCACACGGTCTACCAGGATGTGGCTCAGAAGAACCAGACCTCCATTCTCATCAAGAACATGGACGTGTTCGGCGCAGACAACGGGATGATCGCAATCAAAGCAAGGTCGGAGGACGTTACGAAGTCTCCCGAGAAGATCTTCAGGTATGCGGAGTCGAATCTGAAGAAGCTGGGCTTTAAGGTTGTGGACTTGGTCCCGCTGGAGCCTTTCGAAAAGGACCACGCAATGATCGCGGTGAAGCGAAAATGAGATTCGTCTACGCGGTTGCTTTCGTCGACGACGAGTTCGTAATGGTCCGCAATGAGAAGCGCGGAGGATGGGAGATGCCCGGAGGCAAAGTGAAGGCCAGCGAGACAGACGATGAGGCCATCTCTAGGGAGTTCTGGGAGGAGGTTGGCCACGAGTTCGTCCCACTCTCGAAGGAAGAGGTGCCTGGAGGAGCGGTCTACACTGGCAGGATGGGGGAGAAGATCGGAGAGGGAGAGATGGATTGGAGACTGTTCGATTCCTTGCCGTCAGCCCTGGCTTTCCCGGGCTACGAGTACGCAGAAGTGCTCTGCTGGGCGAGGGACAAAGCGAATAAGGCGAAGACGGTTCAGAACCTCTCAATCCTTATATAGTAGTAGGAGAATTGGCTCCCGCTTCGCCGCCGAGTAATTGACTTTGAAACGGAGGATGACGATGGCACGCATACATGCCAGACGGAAGGGAAAATCCGGGTCGAAAAGACCCTTGATCAGCGAGAATCCCGCATGGGTCGCTCAAAGCAAGGATGAGGTCGAGAAGCTCGTCATCAAGCTAGCAAAGGACGGGGTCCCGGCGGCGAAGATCGGACTTGTTCTAAGAGACGAGCACGCAGTTCCGAACGTGAGGCTTGCCACGGGCAAGAGTGTCATAGAGATCATGAAGGAGAGCAGCCTGACGCCTAAGATCCCGGACGATCTGACGGCATTGATGAGGAAGGCGCTGAACGTCGACACTCATATGTTGGAAAACCCGAAGGACAATGCCACGAAAAGGAACCTGCAACTAATTGAGTCGAAGATCAGACGCCTCGTGAAGTACTACAAAAGAATGGGCATTCTTCCGTCTACCTGGACGTACTCTCTGTCGACCGCAGAACTGCAGATAGAGTGAGGGAAATGGAGGGAGCTGTGGAACTCCCGAAGGAGCTTCTTTCCCGCATAGCTAGCGCGGCAGCTGAGATCGACAGGCATTCGGAGATAAGGGTCATATCGCACTACGACGCCGACGGCATATCGTCCGCCGGCGTCATATGCAGCGCCTTGCTGCAGAAGAGGAAGAAGTTCCAGGCCACCCTGGTCAAGAGCTTCGACATGAAGGTCATAAGGTCGATAGCGGGGGACAAGTGCGAATGCATAGTCATGGCCGACATGGGAAGCAGTTACCTGAAGGAGCTGGAATCCCTCGACTCGAAGGTCATAATCCTCGATCACCATTCGTTGCAGGGCGACTCGGAGAAGGTCGTCTACGTCAATCCTCACTTGTCCGGAATCGACGGCATGACGGGCTGCTCCGCAAGCGCGATCTGCATGCTTCTGGCCGCAAGAATGAGCGAGGGCAACTGGGCCCTACTGCCCATCGCTTTCGGGGGGATCGTCGGCGACAGACAGCACATCCGGGGCCTGAGCGGCGTGAACGCGTACCTCCTCCAGGAAGGGATCAAGAGGAACATAGTGGAGATCCGGCAAGGTTCCCTGCTTCTACCCGGACCACTCAAGTACATTTTCTCATCGTCCATTGATCCATACATCATCGGGGTGAGCGGCAACGAGAAAGGAGCGAAGGACCTCCTGTCCGAGGTCGGGGTTTCGGAGGACGCGAAACTCGAGGACTTGAACGAAAACGCCAAGAGGAAGCTCGCCTCGATCCTCGCCCTGTTGCTTCTGAAGCAGGGTTGCTCCCTCAGCACGCTTGAGGAGCTCTCAAGGGACAGATACTACTTCTCGGAATGGAAGGTCCTGGCATCGGACCTAGCATCGCTGTTCAATGCGTGTGGAAGGACGGACCACGAGGGCATCGGGCTGGGTTATGCGTTGAGGGACGAGAAGTCGATGGAAGAGGCGGCGAGGCTCCGGAAGGAATACAAGAAGAGCGTGCTAATCTCGCTTCAGAAGATAGAGGGCAGGGGCCTGTCGAAGATGGACCACCTGCAGTACTTCTACAGCGACAATCCCAGCCTGTCCGGGATGGTGTGCGGGCTGACCATGCAGTACCTCGGGGACAAGGATAAGCCGACGATCGCGCTTTCCCTGGTGGGAGAGAGCGCTAGGGTGTCGTCCAGGGCGACTTTTGACATACTTGCGAAAGGTGTCGACCTCTCCACCGGCCTGAGAGAGGCTGCGACTTACGTCGGAGGGGTGGGAGGCGGGCACGCAATCGCCAGCGGGGCGACGATCACCAGGGGAAAGGAAGAAGAGTTCCTCAAGAAGTTGAACGAGCTGATAGGTGCGCAGAAAGCGAAGAATTCGGCTGCTGGCTCCGCCAAGTGACCTCGACGTCGTCGGTCCTAAACCTCTGACGTATCTGCGTATCATCGATCGTCATCCTGATGCCGGACTTGTACATGACGACGCCGGTCCATGCAATCATCGCGCCGTTGTCGATGCACAGCTTCGCTTCCGGCACGTACATCGCCGCCCCTCTCTCCTCCGCCATCTTCTCGACCATCCCTCGGAGCCGCTTGTTCTGAACAACGCCCCCGCCGAGCAGAACCTCCTTCTTCTCCACGTGGGCCATGGCCCTCTCAGTCACTTCCGTGAGCATTGCGAAGCATGTCTCCTGCACGGAAAAACAAATGTCCTCGAGACACTCGCCCTTCGATTTGAGGTACAATGCGGCGGTCATGATGCCGGAGAACGCCATGTCCATGCCTTTGACCGAGTACGGCAGTTCGAGGAGCTTTTTGCCCTCCATGGCCAGCTTCTCGATCTTCGGCCCAGCGTAATATCCGAGGCCGACCTCCCTGCCGAGCTTGTCGAGCATGTTCCCGATGCCGATGTCCAGCGTCTCGCCGAATACCCTGTAGCGCCCGTTGGCGAAGGCAATGACCTGCGTGTTGCCACCGGATGCGTAGAGTAGAACCGGGTCCCTAGCTGGAGTCTTCGCCACTCCGATCTCGAGGTGGGCGATGCAATGGTTGACGCCGATGATCGGAATGTCAAGAGACAGAGAAAGGGCCCTCGCTGCAGTCGCCGCGGTCCTCAGACAGGGACCCAGACCGGGCCCCTGGGAGAAGCAGACGATGTCGATGGCCCGGATCCCGAGTCTAGCGGTCCTCAACGCCTTTTCAATGAGTGGCACGACTTTCTCCGCGTGATGGTTTGCCGCTTCCCTCGGATGGATGCCGCCCTTCTCAGGTCTATACATCTCGACCTCGTTCGCCAAGATGTTCGCCGAATCGTCGACTATCCCGACTCCGATGGTGTGGGCGGTACCCTCTATGCCAAGAGCAATCATTCCGCCTCAAGAAAGGTTCAGAGAGTAATCAACTTTCGCCACTACCCTGCTGGAGAGCCCGGAGCTTCTCAAGTATTGGGATCGCGCCCTCGAACAGCCGCTCGTCGACCGCGAGGATCGGAGCGTTCCTACTCAGTATCTCGAAGTACGCCGCCTCGGCAAGCCCCTCGGCGGATGACATGTCGACGATCTGAACACCTATGTCTTTCGGCATCTTCTCCTTGACGTAGTCGCATTTCTGACAGCCGGGCTTCGTGAACAGAAGTATCTCTGGCATCAGTATCCCAATCGGTTTAATATCCGGCGAGGATTAATAGGTTGCGGGAAGGGGCTTAGACAATAATCGAAGGACCCTTCACCTTTTTTCGAGCACCTTTATCAGATGCCACCCGAACTGCGTCTTGACCGGGCCGACGACATTGCCCTTCTCCCCGTCGAAGGCCGCGTTCTCGAACTCGCGGACCATCTGACCCCGGCCGAACCACCCGAGATCTCCGCCCTTCTTTCCTGAGGGACACGTCGAGAACCTCTTGGCGAGCTCGGAGAAACTCTCGCCCGCCTTCGTTTTCGCTAACAGCTCTTTCGCCTTCGCCTCCTCTTTAACGAGTATGTGCGCCGCGTGGACTTGCTTTACCATGATTTCGCGAAAGAGATCCCTCAATAAAGAGGTTTCTCGAAACGTGCAATAGGGACTGCTGTTATTCGAGCCGAAACAGTCCAGCACCAGTATGACCCTGTCGACTTCCATTTGACAACGAACATCATACGAAAAAGATATAGAGAACAAACACATATCCGCAAATCCAGTTGGGCTCATGGTCTAGTGGTTATGACGTCGCCCTGACATCCCATGCATTGGGGTCGGAACGGCGAAGTTCCCCGGTTCGAATCCGGGTGAGCCCACTTGATTCTCCATCCAGACAACAGTTCGAGATACGCTTCATAGGACTCAGTGAACATCGACACTGGAGCACTGATTGGTTGATGAGAATGTCACCACATGAGCCGGACTATCTTCCTTTTTCAATAATCCACGCAGTCGGTGCGATCTCTCAATGACCCGTCGAATCATCCACTCATACCGGATTGCTTCAACAACACCCTGCTGAGTGATGTTCGTACACCATCCATTCCGTCCTTATTTCAACGTATTCACCAATCAGCAACGAGGCTAGATACAACACTTCCTCTTCGTTGAGGGCGTGCAACTTCAACTTCTCTGCAAACATGACATATTCCATTTTCTTTTCCTTCCGTGCGACCTTCGCCAAGTCCTCAAGTGCAAGGGCTATCGCCTTGTGCTCTTCGAGCATCCGACCGAACTCGGACTTGAGCCTGTTCGTCGTGTCGAGCACTTCTTTCATCTCCAAATCGACCTTCTTGGTTGGAAGGATCCGAAGCAGTCCCAGAGGCGGCAACACGAATTCCCCCTCACTCCCGAAATGCGGATGCAGAACCTCTGCATCCTTCTTTGCCGCGCTCCCAACCTTGCCTCTGACCTTTACGGCGCCAGCCAGTTCCTCGTTGAGCTCCTCGTGCTCTGCTTTCAGAGACTCAGGTATCTCGAACTTCACACTGTGACCTCAAAAAAGAATGAGTGAACAATCTTTAGTTAAGACTATTCCCTATTCCGAAAACTTGGCTGGCACCATCTCACCGATTCTCCTCTGGCAGCTACTACCTGCTGAGAAAGTCTCTGATCGCCTACACCCCAAGAATCTTCGACATTGAGACAGAGAGCCCGTCGACGATAATCTTCTGGTACAATGCGAACGCGTCCTTCTCTTCGCTCACTCCCTCGACCACCATCACGCCGCTTTTCAAGACACTGACCTTCCCAGTCGGACTGATATCGAACGTTGTCCCGAGCTCGCCTCTAACATCGATCTTCAGACCCTTCTCCTCCAGGTAGGAATACAGACCATGCATGTTCAGGTCAAGGTCCGTCGTGGGCGTGATCAGAAACGCCCTCTTCCCGCTTCTTGTGCAAGTGTCCGTGATGAGTCTCCCTCTCGGGGTTGAGATAGATGACGGCTTCGAACCACAAGCCGGGCACTTCTCGGACCTCGCGACTTCGATCTCATCGAACTTCATGTCCCAGATATCGCAACAGAAGAGCTTTGCAGCCAGCTGAGGCTTTTCGCCTGTAACGATCCTGACCGCCTCGGAGACCTCGACGCTTGATATGACCCCCAGAACCGACGGGAGGATGGACGCCGACTGTCGCACACTTCTCGATCCTGTCATCCTCGAGCCCTCCTTGAAAGCATTCTAGGCAGGCGGACTCGTGCGGGATCACCGTCTTCGCAGTCCCGTAAGTCATGATGGCCGCTCCGAAGACATAGGGGACATTGAGCTTCAGACACGCTCTATTAAGGGCATACCGAGGCGTTATGCGGTCCAACCCATCAACAACGACATCCATTTCATCAACAACTTCCATGGCGGTGCTGGAACTCACCGATACCGTCCGCGGTTCGATCTCGATCCCAGGGTTAAGTCATGTAGCCTTCTAGTCGCCGCCTCCGCCTTTGGAAACCCGATCGAGCTTGTGCCATAAAGGTATTGCCTGTGCAGGTTTGACAGCTCGACGACATCGCAGTCGACCAAACGCAGGTGGCCTATGCCTATGGCAGCGAGCTGCAACGCAGCGAGAGAGCCCAGACCGCCCAACCCAACGATGCACACCTTCGCATCCATGAGCTTTCGCTGTCCACGGGATCCGATCTCATCGAGGACGATCTGGCGTGAGTACCGTTCCAGTTCTTCCGCCGAAAGACGGCGAATCCGGCTATAGGACGCAGACCTCATCATCGATCCTTTCTCGCCCGGTATATGATAGACTTTCTCTCCGAAAACTGTTGCCCCGTTTCAAGCGGATTCCACCGCTCCGGAAATGGGCGAACGCTCGGACACCGTCCTCCGAAGTCTTGAGGAATGACAACGACCTCCTTCACCGGCCCTATCTCCTTCATAAATTGAAGAAAGATATGCATCGATGTGCCCAAAAATGGCCTGGCCAGTTTTCATCCATTCCGGTCAAGTCTACTCGTACACACCCTCGTCTCCTTGTCAGCTCCTGCCGATAATTTCATAATAGCCTGCCCTCACTCAATTTAATATGCATCCTTGCCATTCAGCGGACAGGTTGAGCTTATGAACAAGAAGTTCAGACTCAAAGGGGTTTACCCCGCCATTGTGACTCCTTTTGATAAGAACGAGGAGATTAACGAGCAGGCTGTTCGGTCCCTGGTGAGGAATGTTTTCGATCACGTTGACGGATTCGTGCCTTGCGGTACTACCGGTGAATTCGAATACATGACCTTCGCGGAAAGGAAGAAGGTCTTCGATATCTGTATCGACGAGGTCAACGGCAAGAAGCCCGTCATCGCAGGAACTGGAGACCCGTGCACGAAGCACGTGATCGATCTGACGAAGTACGCCAAGGACGCCGGAGCTGACGCCTGCCTTGTCGTCACGCCGTACTTCCTGCACCCCTCGGACAAAGGAATCTTCGAGCACTTCTACCAGATAGCCAGGCAGTGCGATCTTCCAGTCATAATGTATAACATACCTCAGACCGTTGGGGGATACCTGCCACGGAGGGTCGTTGAGGATCTGGCGGAGATAGACAACATCGTCGGCCTGAAGGATTCCTCCGGTAACCTGACCTACACGATGGAGGTGCTGGAGAAGGTCCATGGTATGATCGACGTCGTCGTCGGTCACGATGAGGTGGTGCTCCCAGCCCTTGCGGGCGGATGCAGCGGCATGATCCTCGCAAGCGCACAAGTCTATCCCGACGTCTGGCAGAAGGTGTTCAAGGCCGTCCAGATCGGGGACATTGAGACCGCCAGGAATCATCAACTGACGGTTCAGAAGCTCTCCCGCATATTCTGCAGGTACGGAGGCCCTGTCCCGGTAAAGATCGCCCTGAAGTACATGGGTATCGACATGGGCAAGGCCCGCGCTCCGCTGAAAGAGGGGGGCGTCATACTCCACGAAGACAGAGAGGAGATAAGGCTCGAACTGGAGAAGATTGGAAAGGTACCGCCATCGCAGCCGACCTTCGAGAACCCTGAGCTGCCTATCAACAAGAGGTTCGAGGATATAGGGATAGGCCAGAACGACATTAGCGCTCAGAGGATTCTCGTCGGCAGCTCTTCAGCCGGAGCGGGGATCGACAAGGTCACAATCGACCTGGTCGCCGGGCAGAAAGCTGGACCAGTAGGGGTCTCTTTCGCGAGCCAGCTCGTGTATCTCCGCAAGGGATATGAGGCGCTGCCGAGCGTGCTGGAGCCGAATCTTTCGGCGAAGCCCTGTTGCTTGATCGTTCCCACGGTCGAACTGAAGAACCTGAGGCAGGCGAACATCATGTACGGCCCTGCGCAAGCCGGCATCGCGAAGGCGATCGCGGACAAGGTGCAGGCCGGGGTAATACCCGCCAGTATCATCGACACTCATGTCATGCTCACGAAAGCCTTCGTTCATCCGAACGCTCTGGACAGGGCCGTCCTTTACAGGAACTTCTATGCCGCAACGGTCAATGCGATCGACATGGCGTTCAGCAAGGGGGTGTGATAGATGCCTAGGGTTGACTGGCTCAAGGGGGTGTACCCGGCGATAGTGACGCCGTTCAAGAAAGACGAATCGATGGACGAGGATGCTCTAAGGAGGCTTGTGGAGTTCCAGATCAACGACGTCGACGGGTTTGTCGTCGCGGGAACGACCGGCGAGTTCGTATACTTGTCCGATGAGGAGAGGATTAGGGCGCTCGAGATCGTGATTGACCAGGTCGCAGGGAGGAAGCCTGTCATTGCCGGCACAGGCGCGAGCGGAACAAAGAACACCGTGGCGCTGACGAAGAGGGCGATGGACATGGGCGCGAAGGCCGCCCTCGTCGTAACCCCGTACTACTTCAATCCCACTTGGAAAGAGATCTACGAGCACTTCGATGCGGTGAACGAGGTCGGGCTGCCGATCATACTTTACAACATACCACAGTGCGCCGGTGTGCACCAGCAGTGGTGGACGACCGAAGGCCTGGCGCAGCTGAAGAATGTCATCGCGGTCAAGGACTCTAGCGGCGACATGCCATACATGACCGCCCTATTCGAGAAGATAAGGACCAAGATCAACATTCTGTGCGGATACGACGAGGTCGGGACTGCGGCGCTCCTTTGCGGGGCCGATGGGCTCATACTTGCCAGCGCGAACGTCATCCCGGACATCTGGCAGAAGATCTACCAGCATGTTCAAAAAGAAGAGATAGAACAGGCGAGGCAGCTACAGCAGAAGATACAGAAGCTCGTGAGAATCATCGCGAGAACGAGCGGGAACCAGTCGGTCAAGGAAGGGCTCTGGATGATGGGATTCGATGTCGGTCGTTCCCGGAGACCCACCATGCCCGGAGACGCTTTCAGGCATGAGGACATGGAGGAGCTCAGGATCGAACTTGAGATCCTCGGGAAGATAAAGCCCCGGGACACGACATACCACATTGGCAACAAGAAGGTCCACACGAAGGTGCCGGCAACGCCGCAGACGCCGAAGGTCGTCGATAACTTCTCGCTGAAGGTTGGTGAAGGATACGCCGGTCCTCCGTTGCACGAGACAGCGCACACGGACCTACTAATTGGATTGAAAGGCGGCCCGGTCGAAATCGCGATCGAGAGCGCCCTGAAGGCTGACGCGGGGGCGGGGAAGATGCGGATCGTGCACGACAATCCTCGGACCCTTCTAGTTCCGACGATCACGACGAGGACGAAGAAGCAGGAAGAGCTCCTTTACGTCCACGCGGTCGCGGGGCTGAGGTGGGCCATCGAGGCGAGCGTCGAGGACGGCTTCCTGCCGAAGGATATGCTGGATGATGTCGTTCTGATCGCGAACGTGTTCGTTCACCCCGCCGCCGCGAACCGGCACAGGGTCAAGGTGAACAACTACAAGGCCGCGAGATACGCGATAAGGAAGGCCATCGAGGGCAGGCCGACCCTGGAAGAGATCGACTACCAGAAGGAGTCGGTAAGACACCCGTTCAAA
>JBEKKT010000027.1:0-17236 GCA_050010535.1 Methanomassiliicoccales archaeon
GTTATCGATGCTGATGGACATGTGATGGGGAGGCTTTCTAGCAAGGTCGCGGAGAGGCTTATAAACGGGGAAGAGATCATCATTGTCAACGCCGAGAAGGCAATCATAACGGGAAAGAGGGAAATGGTCTTCGGTGAATACAAGCAGAAGAAGGACAGGGGAAAGATCATAAGGGGACCGTTCTACCCCCGCAGGGCCGATCTCATCCTCAAGAAGACCGTGAAAGGGATGCTCCCCTTCAAGACTTCGACCGGAAGAGAGTCATATCGCAGATTGAGAGTCTATGTGGGCGTGCCGAAGGAGTATGCCACAGCTCAGTTGGAGAAGATCGACGTGGCGATTAGACCCAGGACGGAGAAATACGTGAGACTGGGGGACGTGTCAGCGTACCTCGGTTCGAAGGTGAGGTGAGATCGTGGTTGATATCATCAATACGACTGGCAAGCGGAAAGAGGCGGTTGCGAGAGCCGTCATAAAGAAGGGGGACGGGAGGGTGAGGATAAACAGTGTCCCCATCGAAATCTACACGCCAGAACTTGCCCGGGTCAAGATCATGGAACCGCTAAATCTCGCCCCGCAGAAGGCGTCGGGAGTAAACATCGACGTCAACGTCCAGGGCGGAGGCGTGATGGGTCAGGCCGAGGCCTCGAGGACCGCCATCGCGAAGGCGCTCGTGCAGTTCTACGAGGACGCAGAGCTCGCAAAGATGTTCAAGCAGTATGACCGCTCGTTGCTGATAAGCGACCCGCGGAGGAAGCTGCCGAAGAAACCTTTGGGCAGAGGCGCGAGGAAGAAACGGCAGAAATCGTACAGGTGAAGAGATGATCATACCAGTGAGATGCTACACTTGCGGAAAGGTGATCGGTTCTTCTTACCAGACTTTCGTCAAGAGGGTCCAACTCGGGGAGGACCCGAAGCAGGTCCTGGACGATCTCGGGATAAAGAGGTACTGCTGCCGGAGGATGATTGTCGCCCACTCGGAAATTACGGACGAGATCATTCCCCTTGGTTGAAACCCTTTCCACCCCTTTTCATCTCGGGTCCGTGGGGTAGCTTGGAATCCTTCCAGCTTGGGGTGCTGGTGACTCCAGTTCAAATCTGGACGGACCCACTCTCATACAAATCGAATGAAGACGCGCGTTCTTCCGAACAACCGATTGCAGGTCCCTATTCTGATTTGACATCGACCAACGGCTCTATCGTTTCGATCGACTTCTCAAAGTACGCCTGGTCTTCGATCCTCAGCTCAATGGCTCGTTGGCGACATACCTCCACGCACCGTCCGCATCCTTTGCAGAGTCCCATATCAACTCGCGCTTTGCCCGCTTCCACCGAGATCGCCTTAACAAAACAGACATCATCTTTGACGCATGCGCCGCAACCCACGCACTCGTCTTCATTCACGAGGACATCAACACCAGGCATGCGCGTAATCCCGTCGCTTACGCCCGGAGAGAGATAGGGGATCATCTTCCAGAGACAACAGCAGGGACAGCAACTGCAAATCGACAGCAGGTCCTCCTTCGGACCAGTGTCGAGCCACACACTGTCGATCTTGTTTCTCCCTATCAGGTGAACGAGCCCGGCTTCGCGAGCTCTCTTAAGATAGCCCAGGGCCTCTTGCTGTGTGGCCATCCTGCCCATCTTCTCGGGAATCTTCAGAACCCCTTTTCCCAGGAAAATGCACCCGAGGTTCCTCGGATAATCCTTGCACTTGTTTGAGGTCCTGCAAATGCAGCGATTCATTATGAAGATGTATCTGGATTCCTTGATGAAGTATTCAACAATACGCGATGGAAGGACGACGTTCTTCGGTTCCGCGACGATGCCAATCTGAATCGTCCTCGTCTTCTTCTGCAAACCGGCCACGACATCGTCCTTCGGGAGGTACATCATCTTGTCCTCGTCGAAGAAAGTGCGAATTATCAGTCTGCCGAGAACTGGAATTCTCGTAAATCTCGCCAGCAAGAAGCGTTCCCTGAATGTCTCCTTGATCACGACGGTCGAGACGTCTGTCTTTCGGCCCACATCAAATCACCGCAGAACAAGTGCGGACACTTCACTTCTTCTTGACCGGAATCATGATCTTGGCGTATAAAATGGTCACGCCGCCGACGACCTGAGGCTTCTTCGAGTAGACCTCCATTGGAGGTCCCGACACCTCATATCCCTTCTCTGCAATCCATGCCATCAATTTGGCATAAGTGTTCTTGAACTCGCTTCCCGGGCCCTTGTGGGAGAGTGTCGCCACGTCCATCGCGGGTATCTTCCTTATTTTGATTCCACTAGCTTCCTTTGCGTCGCCCTTGAATGTGATCCCGATCTCGCTCCTGCATTTCTCCGGAGGGGCCGCATCTGGGTTATCGCGGTACATCCCCATAGGAAAGAATCCCGGAATGACCTTCTGCTCCTTGGACCATCCATAGAGCCGCTGTATGTACTCCTCCCAAGGCACCTTGTCATACGGACCGTGATGCTCGATATAGGCCAGATTTGCCGCTTGCCTACTTTCCAGCTTCGGACCTGCTATTTTCCCACCACCATCGTAATCGATAGTATCAAAATCCATCCTATTTCATTTTGCCTCATTTGTCATGTTGCGGACGACGGGGATCAATGAAGACCGACGAGGGAACGATGATCTACAGAGATCAAACGTTAGACGGATGAGGCTATTGGGTAAAGAAGGGCGAATATTATCGGCTGATGCAGCAGGTATATGACCAGGGAGTGACGACCCAGATAAGACCCAAATCGCACGGGTTGTGAACTCTTTGCGTCTTTCTTCCTGAGAGCGTTCATGTGATTCGGATACAGAACGTTCCCCGCGAAGACCCCGATCAAAACCACTCCAAACCATGGGAGGATCGGAAAGTAGTCGATCGAATAGAATCCGACAGGAACTAATCCCAGCCAAGCCAGCCAAGGAAATGGGTATGTGAACTGGGCTACGATGATGCCGATGATTACGATCAGGATTCCTAGGACAAGATTCCACCAACGACAGGGAAGCAGAACGTACGCAGCTATAATCGATAAGCCGATGCAATGGAGGATGCCAAATTGCACGAATCCTTTTCCAGGATAGACCATCGTGACAGCGGTTATGACGAGACCGAAACTGAAGATCTGCAGACCTCTCTTCAGGTACTTCCATTTGAGCTTATGAGCGTCGAGCTTCTCTTTGGCCCTTCGATAGCTGATAGTCAAGGACACACCGACCAATAGCAGGAAGATAGTGCCAATTGAATACGCGAACCATTCCGGCCATCCAGAGTAGACCTGGATCCTGTATATCCCAAGGAAATTCAGGTCGAAAACGAAGTGGAACCCGACCATCATAACTACGGCGCTTCCACGCAGATAATCAATCTCCTAGTACCGCCCTGGGTTTCCTGGGGCCTCAGTCGAATCCACGCTTGTCATTCTGAGACAGGAGTAAATATATTCGACGGTGATTCGACTTCTTCTCATCCAGAGGATACATCACACAGGTGTCCGAGACGCATTTGCGAGAAAGCGAGAGGGTTGGGAACGACATAAGTCAGAAATCAGACGCGTTCGACCTACCCCTCAACTGACGGCCAGCACCCAGGGAACGTTCGTCCCGATCGCGAGACACTTCGACACTCCGGACAAGAAAACCCTAAGTCGGTTAGCGGGATTGGCTATCTAGAGTCTACGCTGACACAGAACGTAAATAACAGAACATGAGTCGAAGTAATTATGCGCGTCCGAGTGAATGAGAGACGCCACCGAGAGGAGGAAGAAAGATCAAATACGCCGAGGCAAAGTCTGGACGGTTATTCATCATGAGAGTGGAGGATGGAGAGGTCCTCCACGAGATGATTGAGAATTTCGTCGAGGAGATGGGGATAAAGGCGGCCGCCATCCTAGTGATAGGCAGCATAGGAAAAGGGAGCAAACTCGTGGTAGGGCCGAAAGACGCGGACACCAGGCCCGTAGTCCCAATGGAGCACGTCCTGAACGAAGTCCACGAGATCTCCGGCGTTGGGACAGTGTTTCCAAACGAGGAAGGAAGACCGATCTCCCACATACATATATCGGGCGGCAGAGGGACTTCGACGAAGACAGGATGCATTAGGAGGGGCGTTAGAGTCTGGCAGGTCGCAGAAGTCGTGATCATCGAGTTGCTCGGAACCAATTCGAAGAGAAGGATTGATGACAAAACGGGATTCGAACTTCTCGACCCAGGGTGATTGCATCCATTTACGCGACAGAATTACCCAGCTAGAGGACCTAATAGGAGCGAAGCTCGTTTCCATAGTCTATATCGATTAGTGACCTAGTATCGATTTCTGCCAGTGCGCCTTCGGGAGAGTCTGGGGAGCTACCACCTCATCCTCCGACCCACCGTCCCCCAGATAACTCCTGATATCCCGCCGGCCGCCAGGAGCGAGACAATGAATATCGCCAGATTTTGGTACACGTCGAAATCCCCGGCCCAGAAGAACAGCCACAATATGAGGAACGACAGCCAGATAACTCCCAGCATTATCGTTGCCGACAGCCTCCACGTGAAACCGGGCACAGCGAACATGTTTCTGCTTTTCCCTGACTCCATGGATATCTCCTCGTCACTTTGGACGTAGTTCAAGGTTAAAGGATATTTCTTTGCGATCCAAGAATCAATTCCTGCGTCTTGAGGCAGTTCGCGCTCGCATTGATAGGCGACCAGAGCTGACATTGTGAAGCTCGGTCACGGCAAAGAATATGTCCTCAGGCTTCTCTATATCAGGTCAGAGGAGAAGGTCCGGACTCAGATTGTTGAAGGGTCTAAGGAGGAAGTGATGAAAGTCGTCCTCTCAACACCGCCTTGGAAGACAACGGAACTCTGGCCCCCATTGGGTTTGCTATACATAGCCTCGTCTCTTCTTGTGAAACGGAGAGACGATGTCAAGATCATCGACGCCTTCTGCGAGAATCTCAGCAAGGAGGAACTTATCGAAAGAGTTGTGAGAGAGAAGCCGGACGTCTTCGGGATCAACTCCTCAACACACACCTTTCTCAGCGCGGTTGCCACGCTCAATGACCTCAGGAAGGCGCTTCCAGACACGAAGCTGGTCATGGGAGGATTTCAGGCGACCTTCGCAGCCGACCGCATCCTGAAAAACTATCCGTTCGTGGACTTCATAATCAAGGGGGAAGCGGAGAATGCCCTCCCCCAACTTCTCGATTGCATGGAGGAAGGGAGGAACCCGACGGATGTGGAGGGGATATGTTTCATAGACGATGGCTACTACTACTGCAATCCACTGGCGATGATCCAGGATTTGGACCTCCTTCCATTTCCGGCGAGGCACCTGGCACAGGCCGTTGACTATGCCTACTTCTTCGACCGTATCAGACTGACCTTCGGCAAGCTGACGACCTTTTGCAGCTCCCGAGGCTGCCCTTACCAATGCACATATTGCTCCTGCGCCAATTTCTCCAATAGGAGATGGCGTCCCCGCAGCGCCGAGAACGTTGTCAAGGAGCTCGAGGTGCTCTACAACGACGACTATGAAACATGCGTCATGGTGGACGACAACCTGACCCACAACAGGAAGAGAATCGAGCATATATGCGACCTCATCAGATCTAAGAAGATCAAGCTGCAGTTCTACTGCGAGGGCAGGGTGGATAACGCTTCGTACTCGCTTCTTAGGAAGATGAAGAAGGCAGGGTTCAACATCATCTACTTCGGAATTGAGAGTGCGTCTCAGCACGTTCTCGATTACTACAAGAAAGGGATAACTCCGGAGCAGTCGATCCGTGCCGTCGAGAACGCGAAGAAGGCGGGTATGGTAGCTATCGCATCTTTCATAATAGGAGCACCAAGGGAGACAAAGGATGAGATCCTGAAGACTATCGAGCTCATAGGCAAAGCGAGACCGCACGCTGTCCAGATGAACATCCTTGACTGCTTGATCGGCACGCCGATATGGGACGAAATGGTGGAGAAGGGAATCGTTGGCCCGGACGATTGGAAGACCAATCACAGGATCTTCGAATACAACAAAGAGGGCTTTACCATGGCTGAACTCGACGGGTTCGCCGACCTGGGATACGCTGCCTACGTCAAAGCTTGGAAGAGCGCTGGAGGGATTGTTGAGGGCATAACTGCCCTCCTTAGGAATCGTACCGCCAGGGTCGTGGCAAGCAACGCGATTCTCAACCCCCTCGTGAGGGAGTGGCTGCGCAGTCCGAAACGGCAAGGGGGCTTAAGCTGAAACGTGTGGGGCCCGGGTGAAGGAGATGCTGTGAAGTCCCGATACGTCCTGCTCGTTCTGTCAGATATTGCCACCATCCTTCGAGGACTCTTTTTCCCCAAGATCCAGGCGGTACTCGTGTCCGTCAGTTTGTAGATCAAGCAGATGAACCTATTCGAAGGACATGCTAGAAACCGCTTTCGCTGAGCGTAGGTCCTCTTCAGAATAGCATCTCTTGAAAGATGTGCCATGCGGAGCTCGGGCAGCTCCCTCTTGGGGGTGAACCAGATGTATATGGGGATCCCCGCAACGACAAGCACTAGCGAGGTAAGGATCGGCATCGAATCGACCAGGACTATGAGGACCGATGAAAAAGCCATCTCCAGTAGCGGTACGAAGACCTTCCCTCGGATCCTTCCAGACAGCTCTGGACGCTTTTGAGAGAGAATCAAGGAGGTTCGTCGCATCAAAGATGTTGAGCTTTCGCCGAAGATCGACCTTCCGTACCATTTGAGAGACCCCGTCACCTGCAATAGCGGCGTCAGAAAATAGCGGACCCCCCACAGATAATTGGCTTGACTGCTTCAGGAGAGATTCCTATCTGGATTGAGGATTGGGCGCAGCCTGCCAGACGAAGGCGAGTCCTATGCTCTTCCGAATTGAAAGGTCGGACGCCTCACCCCGATCTTCACCAAAAGAGGTGAGATCTTCTCTGTTGTTCGCGCTTCGTCTGGACTTTGCTCACCCTTGCACAAGTCCGTCGTCGCGGTCACTTGTCAAGCTCCTTTCTCGCCGTGACGAGTCTGTCCACAACGCTCGGATCTCCAAGAGTGGTCACGTCGCCGAGGTCTTCGACCGATCCGATCGCGATCTTCCTCAGTATGCGCCTCATGATCTTTCCGCTCCTCGTCTTCGGAAGCGCATTCGCGAATTGAATCATATCTGGAGCCGCAATCGGGCCGACATTCTTTCGGACATGCATGATCAGTTCCTTTTTTAGCTCGGGAGACTCCTTGACGCCGGTCTTCAGAGTTACGAAGGCGAAAATCGCCTCGCCCTTGATCGGGTGCGGCATCGGAACGACCGCAGCCTCCGCCACGTCCTTGTGACTGACCAGTGCGCTCTCCACCTCGGCAGCGCCGATCCTGTGCCCGGAAACTTTGATGACGTCGTCCACCCTTCCCATAATCCATATGTCCCCGTCCTCGTCCCTTCTCGCTCCGTCTCCCGCCAAATACACGCCGGGGAACCTTGACCAGTATATCTCCCTGAACTGCTCGTGCTGCCCGAACACGGTTCTCATCAGCCCGGGCCAGGGCTTCTTAATGACCAAGTAACCGCCCTCGTTCGTTCCTGCCTCGGTCCCGTCTTCCCTGAAGACCCCGACCTCTATGCCGAAGAACGGCCTCGTTGCCGATCCTGGCTTGAGCACCATCGCTCCCGGGAGCGGGGTGATGAGTATCCCGCCTGTCTCAGTCTGCCACCAGGTGTCGACGATCGGGCACCTTCCGCCCCCGATCACATTGTAGTACCACATCCAGGCCTCTGGGTTAATGGCTTCCCCAACGGTACCGAGCAGTCGAAGGCTCGAAAGGTCCCTGCCCTTCGGCCACTGCTCTCCCTCCCTTATCAGCGACCGGAGGGCGGTCGGGGCCGTGTAGAAGATGTTGACCTTGAACTTCTCCACGATCTTCCAGAACCTGTCGACCTGCGGATAGGTCGGGACGCCTTCGAACATCAGGGTTGTTGCGCCTTCGGCTAGCGGGCCGTAGACGATGTAGCTGTGCCCGGTAATCCATCCGATGTCCGCCGTGCACCAGAACGTATCCTCCTCTTTGTAGTCGAATATCCATCTGAACGTTAGCATCACGAAAAGCAGGTAGCCGGCGGTTGTGTGCAGCACGCCCTTCGGCTTTCCCGTCGACCCGCTAGTGTACAGAATAAAGAGCGGGTCCTCCGCATCCATGACCTCGGGCTCGCAGACCGACAGGACCGTCTCGACCTCCTCATGCCACCATGAGTCCCTGCCTTCCTTCATGTCCACAGGCGCGCCGGTTCTCTTGACCACGATGACGCTCTGGACGGACGTCCCCTTCTGCAACGCAATGTCCGCGTTTGATTTCAAGGGAACGAGCTTCCCGCTCCTGTAGCTGCCATCCGAAGTGATCAGCAACTTGCAGGTGCTGTCCGCGATCCTGTCCCTCAGCGACTCGGAGCTGAACCCTCCGAACACGATGCTGTGTATCGCCCCTATCCTCGCGCAGGCAAGCATCGCGATCGGGAGCTCGGGGATCATCGGGAGGTAGATCGACACCCTGTCCCCCTTCCTGATGCCCTTCTTCTTCAGGACGTTCGCGAACCTGCAGACCTCATAGAGGAGCTGCTGATACGTGAGAATCCTCACGTCCCCTTCGGCTTCCCCCTGCCATATGAGGGCAGCCTTGTTCTTCCTGGCACCCATGCAGTGCCTGTCAAGACAGTTGTAGGAGACGTTGAGTCTCCCGCCCTTGAACCATGTGAACTTCGCCTCTTTCACGTTCCAGTCGAAAACCGTGTCCCACGGTTTGACCCAGTCCAAACCCTTGGCCCACTTTTCCCAGAAAGCCGGCGGATCCGATATCGATTCCTTGTACATCTGCTCGTATACTTGCATGCTCTTGATGTGCGCCCGCTCGCTGAATTCCTTTGAAGGTGGAAATCGCCTGTGTTCTTCCATCACCGATTCTATCGTCTTACCGTTAGTCATTGCCCATTCCTCCAGAAATACACCCAGATTGTCCGAAACTCCTCTCCGTACCTGATTAAGCGATTAAGCGCTCGTTATAGGATTCCGCTAATAAATAGTATGCTCGGGCCTGACTTCATTGCTTCAACTCCGCCGGCAACTCTGAGCGGAAGAGACCGCAGCCAATCTGCGAAAGCGATTTTAGGTCACCGAACAATCCGAACGATCAAGAACTTTCCATGAAGATTGTAGTGCTTTGCGATTTCGATGGCACCACCGTGAACATCGACACGGCCGAGTATACCCTAGAGAAACTGGCCGAAGGAAACTGGAAGACGTTAGATGAGAGACTCGACAGCGGGGAGATGCCGCTAGAAGAGTGCATGAGACAGCAGTTCATGATGGTGAAGGCATCGCGGAAGCGCATTGTGGACGCACTTGACATAGTTGTGCAGGTCAGGCCCGGATTCGAGGATCTCGTGGAGCATTGTCGCTCGAAGGACATCCCCCTCACCATAGCGAGCGCGGGGCTCGACTTCTACATACGACACTTCCTGAGCCAACGAGGGCTTCAAGGTAAGGTCGGCCTGGTCGTTCCCCGTGTCAGTGTCACTCGGAATGGCTTGAGGTTCGCATTTCCAGAATTGCGTGACCCTTCTTCCGTCAGCTTCAAGGACGATCTCGTGAGACACTACAAGAAGCAAGGGAAGACGGTCGTCTACGTCGGGGACGGGACAACGGACTTCAATGCCGCAAGAATCGCCGACCTTCCGTTCGCGGTTATAGGATCGAAGCTGGCTGTCCTCCTGAGTAAGCACGGGATACCTCACAATGAGTTTATGGACTTCCGAGATATCGTCGAAGCGCTAAAGAATCTGGAAAGACAGGCAGAGATGCCTGGACAATGATCCGAGGCGCGCCGGACCTCAGTCGCATTGCTGCGGCTTCCTGACGCTCTGATACACGTGCTCCTCTTCCTCAGAGGTCATCACGATGGTGAAGCGTTGGGGTATGCCGTTGTACTCGATGACCGGCTCGGACACGCCTTTCATGACCTTGACGACAAAATCCTTGAAGAACTGCAGATCCTCTGCCTTGGTTTCGACCGGGAACTGGACGTAGAGGACATGCAGCTCCTCCTGGGCGTCGAACCAGTGGTTCACGTCTGCCGTGTCGATGACCCGAAGGAACCTATCCCTCCCTTTTTTCTTCTTCGATAAGAGGACGACCTGCTCCTTCCATATCTGTCCGACCTTCAGTATCGACGTCTCGACGCCGAGCACCTTCCACATGCGACCAGAGATTGCCTATCGATTAATTAAACTGTGGCAAATACGAATCGAGCAACTGCCTCGCGAGCCTTCAGCCTAGCACCTGACCTGATTTGAAGATTTCCGAGATCTGATCGTGGCAGGTCAATCGCACTTAATGAAGTGTTCCTTGTCCTCGACGACGCCTTCCGCTACTACCTTGGCGTAGTCGAAGTCGTCCCTTAGCATGGCCTCCTTGATCTTCGCCACGTCCGCCCGCTTGCGGATGAGACCCGAGAACACGCCGGCGCTCTCTATGCACCCGATGCAGACGGACCCGACGATTACGTCGTCCTTGAGCACGATCTTCCTATAGTACCGATGCTCCGGCGAGATGAGACTGATCACTTCGAACCCGCTGTCCTTCTTGACCCTCGTCTGCCCTACTGCGATCGACGGTAGGCCGAACAGGTCCACGGAGTTCATCGCGATGCCGCCCTCGTACTCTACGTTCTTGCCGGCCATGTTCTTTCCAGCGACTATGCCTTGCTCGACTGCGTTCGGCCAGATGGCGTGTATGTACTTGCCTCCGCTGACGAAGTCCTTAGCCTCCGCGACGTCCCCTGCGGCATAGATGTTCGGAACGCTGGTTCTCATGTGAACGTCGACCGTAATCCCATAGTCGCATGCGATTCCCGCCTCCTTTGCGAGCTTTGTGTTTGGTCTGACGCCCTTCGCGAAAATTACGATCTCAGCGGGCAGGACCTCTCCGTTCTTCAGCTTGACGCCCTCGGCCTTGTCCATCCCGACTATCTCCACGACCTCCATCTCCGTCATGACGTGCAGACCGTTCTCCTCTAGCTGCTTCCTGAGGATGTCCGCACCGTCCCTGTCCATGGTCTGGGACATGATCTGCGGAGACGTAACGATGACCCAGACCTCGACGCCCCTGTGGTGGAGCGCGTCCGCGGACTTCAGTCCGACGAGCCCGCCTCCAAGCACCGCCGCCTTCTTCCCAGGCCTAGCGGCAAGGGAGATCTTCTTCGCATCCTCGTATGTCCTGAGAACGTAGACACCAGACTTATCTTTTCCCGGGATGTCATACATGACTGGACTGGCTCCCAGCCCGAGCATCAACTGCGAGTATCCTATATTCCTCCCGTCCTCCAGCTCAATGACGTTCTCGGCGGGGTTAATCTTAAGGACCTTCTTCCCCAGGGTCGGGGTTATGTTGTTCTTCTCGTAGTAATCTCTTGGGCGGAACAGCAATCCCTCCTCAGTGACCTTTCCGCCGATGAAGTGGGATGTCAGGCAGCGGCAGTAGGCGGGCATACTTTCGTCTGAGATCACTGCGATGGTTCCCCCCTTGTCGACCCTCCTGATGCCTTCGCACGTCCCGATTCCAGCTGCGCTATTCCCGATGACCACGTACTTGTACGACTCCATCTCAATCATGCCCCTCTGCGATAGCTTCGGTACCCTCGCTGGCGATCTGATTGTCACCGACAAGGAGAACCAGAGCACCAGTCTTGCATGCGCCGACGCAAGCGGGCGTCTCGCGGCTGGGGCAAAGATCGCATTTCAATATGCCCTTGCCAATGGGGTCGATGAAGATTGCGCCGTACGGGCACGCCATTATGCACATCCAGCATCTCACGCATCCCTTTCCGTCGTGGCGTATCGCCCCGTCCTCTTGCTTCGCCAGGGCCCCGGATATGCACGCCTCGACACATTTGGGTTCGTCGCAATGGCGGCAATGGATCGGATAGGCCTTTCCTTTCGGTATCTTGGTCCTCGACTGTCCGAAGAGAGGCCTGCCTTCCTGATCATTCATTATCTCTATGGATCCGCTCCGGACCCTCATTCTAGCCAACAACCGCCGCTCCTTCGGAGTAATCACCGCAAGGTCCTGTGGAGATGCGTGCTCAGTGGCACAGGCGAGCTCACAAGATCTGCAGCCATTACAGTTGTCCAACTTGATCAGAATTCTCTTCAATTACTGACACCCCCGTCGACAGCAAGTCCATTTCCCCTTGAGTATCTGATGATCGGCGTATTGACCGAATGAATTGGACTAACCGTGTTTAACCCTTTGCCTCACCGAAGCATGATACGCATATCCATTCTCAGGAGACCTACGAGAAGGCTAAGATTATTCTAATGGAAAGCCATAGCCCAGAGAGTGGTCCGGATGAAGGCCGTAGACAGTATTCTTGATACGAGATATGAAACCCCGATGGTCCGGCTCCGAAGGATCGTGCCGGAGGACTGCGCCGATACACTAGCGAAGATAGAGTTCTTCGGCCCGAGCGGTAGTGTCAAGGACCGCATCGCAGCATTCATGATCGAGGAAGCGGAGAAGCGAGGGGATCTCAAGCGAGGATACCGAATCGTCGAAGCGACGACGGGAGACACTGGAATTGCATTCGCACTAGCGGGATTGGTTAAGGGGTATCGTGTCACCGTCGTGATGCCTAGGGAAATGAGCGACGAGAAGAAGAAAGTGCTAAGGGCGTACGGAGCGGAAATTGTCTTCACGCCCGGGTCCGAGACGGAGGTCGGCAAGTGCTCGGAGAAGGTCGATGACATCAGGTCATCTGACGGAAACGTGTGGGTGCCCGGGCAGTTCACTTCGCTCGACAACGTTCGCGCGCATCAGAAGACAACGGGACCCGAGATCATAAAGCAGGCTGGAAGGGACATCGACGCGTTCGTCGCTGGCGTGGGGTCCGGAGGAACGCTCATGGGCGTTGCGAGTTGCTTCAGGGAAGAGGGGATCAACGCTAGGATTGTGGCGGTCGAGCCCGCAGAGTGCGCGGTGATGTCAGGAGGGTGCACCGCCCCCCACCGCATCGAAGGCATCGGAGACGGTTTCGTCCCTGACATAGTCGACATGGAGCTTATCACAGACATAGAAGTCGTACGCGACGAAGATGCAATTGTCATGGCTAGGAGACTGGCGAAAGAGGAAGGGATACTTGGTGGCATCTCATCAGGCGCGAACGTCGCCGCCGCCGTGAACGTTGGACGGAGACTGGGAAAGGGAAAGAAGGTCGTCACGTTGATACCGGACACCGGAATGCGTTACTTCTCCACCGATCTCTTCAAGGAGGAATAGATGCCCGGGATCGAGAGAGAGTCGATCGTCGAGTTGTTGAAGGGTCTCGTTGCGATCGACAGCGTCAATCCCTGCTTGTCACCGTCCCACCAAGGAGAGGGAGAGATAGGAGAGCATGTCGCGGGGTTGCTAAGAAACATCGGATTCGACGTACGGATGCAGAGAGTCTCAGAGGGCAGGAACAACGTCATCGGCCGGCTCCAGGGGAACAACGGTGAAAAGAGACTCCTTGTCCTGGCGCACATGGACACGGTCGGAGTGGACACTATGACGATTCCGCCCTTCGACCCGGTGGTCGTCGGGAACAGACTGTACGGCAGGGGATCCTCGGACACGAAGGCGGGTCTCGCTGCCGCCATCGCGATGGCGCAGGAGCTCGCCCTTGAGCATGCGGACTTCAACGGGGAGCTAATCGTTGCTGCGACCGTTGACGAGGAGTACGAGGCCGCTGGTGTCGAGGCTCTCGTCAGAGAGGTCCAGGCCGACGCGGCGGTGGACATGGAGCCCGTCGGAATGAGGGCGGTCATCGCGCACAAGGGATTCGCGTGGCAGGAGTTCCGGGTCATCGGAAAGGCCGCTCACGGAAGCGACACAGTCAAGGGGATCGATGCGATTTTGAGAACCGGGAGGCTGCTGGAGGAGTTGTCCTCCCTGAACGAGAGGCTCTCGAAGAACATTCATCGGATGTTGGGACCTCCATCCCTCCACGCTTCTCAGATAGCGGGAGGAGAAGGCTGGTCCACTTATCCCGCGAACTGCACGCTCACGGTCGAGAGAAGAACGGTCCCTGGGGAGACACAGAGAGGGATCGAGAAGGAGTTCCAGGCCATCGTGGACTGCCTCGCAAGCGAAGGCATCGAGGCCAGCACGGAGATGCGCTTTTTCAGACCCGCCACGGAGATATCTCCCGACGAGAAGATAGTCAAGTCCCTGCTGACATCGGCGGCGGAGATAGGCGTCGAATGCTCTGTGGGCGGGATGGCCGCTTGGCCCGAGGCAGGACCTCTCAATCTCGCGGAGATACCTTCCGTCGTGTTCGGTCCCAAGGGCTGCACGGGTCACGAGGCCGACGAGTACGTCTATATCGACAGCGTCGTCCAGTGCACGCAGATCCTCCGAGCGACCGTCCTCGACTTCCTGAGATAGCTCTCCCCAACAATCTTAAGTATGACAAATCAGTTCGAGTGACGAGCGAAATGCCCGAGCCACTGCCGCCTCATACGCACTGCCTGACGTGTGACGCACCGATCTCTGAAACAGAAACCTTCTGTTCCGATGCGTGCAAGGCGTCCTACGACAAGCAGATAAAGAAGAGCAAGAGAACGATGCTCTACTTCTACGTCACAGCAATCGTCCTCATCGTGGTGATAGCCGCTGTGAGCTTCATTCTAGGTTGACTTCACACGAAGACTCGTGCAAGAGAGGGTCCTTGCCGAGACGCACTGCATCCAGCATCCGACAAACTCTGACGGTCTCCTTCACGTCGTGGACTCGAACGATATTCGCACCATTGATGACAGAAGCGGCGACGGCAGCGAGGCTTCCTTCCAGTCTCTCCTCCTTCGGAAGATCGAGGACCTTCCCGATAAACCCCTTTCTTGACGGACCTATCACGATTGGCCGGCCCAATGATCGGAACTCTCTCAGCCTCCGGATGATTTCGAGGTTGTGTCGCAGTTCCTTCCCAAAACCGATGCCGGGGTCTAGCATAATCTTCTCCTCCTTCACGCCGCCTTCGACAGCCTTCCCCATTTGCTCCGCCATGTAATGCATGATGTCCCCGACTACTTCATCGTACTTGACGTCGACCTGCATGATCTTCGGATTCCCTCGCATGTGCATTAGGACGACTGGGACGTCTAGCTCCGCGACGGTATCGATCATCTTCTGGTCTCGGAGACCGCTCACGTCGTTGATGATCTGAGCGCCAAGCTCAACCGCCTTCCTGGCAACCGAGGGCTTCGTCGTATCGATTGATATCGGTATGCAGAGCGACGGTACTACTTCCTCGAGCACCGGCAGCACCCTATTCATTTCCACCTCCTGGGAGACAGGCTCGGAGAACGGACGGGTGGACTCGCCGCCGATGTCTATGATGTCTGCTCCCTGATCGGCAATCTCGAACGCCCTCTTTACCGCATCCTCCTTCTTGACAAACGCCCCACCGTCGGAGAACGAATCAGGCGTCACGTTCAGCACGCCCATGACCCTAGTCCTCGCAAACGAAAGGGGGCCGGATGGAATTTCAAGGCTCGTCGTTTCAGGAGAGTAGTAGTTCTCGAGTGCCCACGCGACCAGGTTGGCCGCAGGGACAGGGGCGTGCTTCGACAGCTTCCTGAAGAGCGCAGGACCGCCGGAGATCATCAGTCTCTTGGTGTTGAACGAATCACATCTGGACGCGATTCCGCCTAGAGTTCCGACAGTATCTCTCAGAACGTTGAGCATCATATCGCTGTCCCCCTCGACGAAAACGAAAATTGTCCCTGACATCTCGAGGGAGTCGTCGACGAAAGTCTCAATGCCGAAACGGTGCCACTCCTCGACTGCATCCTCGAATGACGAATAGGCGCGCACCCTAGCTATCATGTCAGCCTGAGAGGAGCGGGTCGACAATCTCGACGAGATCCTTGATCTCGACCTTCGACCCGATCTGATCCTTCCCGACCTTCAGGTTGTTCACGCAGAACGGGCAGGCGGTGACGAGCAGCTCGGCGAACTCCGCCTCGGCGACGCGCCTCCCTGCCACCTTCCCGGAGAGCTCCGGGTAGGCTGAGCGTACCCCGCCCCCGCCGCCGCAGCACATAGCTGTTTCGCCATGCCTAGCCATTTCCTTGAAACTCACATCGGGGATCTTTGCCAGGACCTTCCTCGGCGCATCGTAGACATGGCTGTGCCTGCCGAGATGACAGGGATCGTGATATGTGACGTTTTTCTTGAGCGGTGCGAGCTTCAAGTCCTTATCGGCAAGGAACTCCGAAACATGCTTCACCTTGAAGTTCACGCCGACGAACTTGGGATACTCCTCCTTGAACATGCGGTAGCAGCCAGCGCAGGAGAAGATCATCTGGTCCACGCCAGTGTCCTCCGCCGCTTTGACGTTCTTCTCCATCAGCGCCACGACGTCTTCGTCGTTCCATCCCACCCTTTGCATGACGCTTCCGCAGCAAGATTCGTCGACCAAAGTGAAATCCTCGCCGAGCTTCTTCAGGATAGATAAGGTCGCGTCCGCGATGTTCCAATTCCTGTAAGCGGAGGTGCAGCCGACGAAGTAACCGACTTCTGCATTCCTCGGCTTCATACCGAGGGTATCGGCGACAATCTTCTTCTCACCGTAGGGATTGCCATACTTCAATATGTTCTCGACGACTCTCTTGTGCTGAGGGAGCATGTTGCCGTTCTCGACCAAGTCCTTCCGGCATCTCTCCACAACGTCGACGACCTCGATGCTAGAAGGGCATCTTCTCTCGCAGTCCTTGCACGTCGTGCACTGATAGATGTTCTCGACGACAGACGGGTCAGCGGGAAGCTCCCTCTCCAGCAGACCGTACGACTGGATGATCCTTCCCCTCGCGACACTCGAATCCCAGCCTATGTCCTCGAAGACGGGGCAGACGCTCTTGCAGAACCCGCAGAACGTACAGGTCATCATCGTCTTCTGGACATCCTTCAGGTGTTTCGCTTCGATGTACTCCGTCGTCATGTCAATCAACCCTCGGCACAGTGACGCTGCCTTCCATCAGCACTAGCACCTTCGCGTCCTTCTTCTTTGCCAACGCAGCGTCAACTGCGGACTGTACGCTAACAAACGGGGTTATATTAGCCTTTCTGAGCACCTCGGGGTCTATCCCTGTCACACCGCATATTTC
Source organism: Methanomassiliicoccales archaeon (assembly GCA_050010535.1). Lineage (GTDB taxonomy): Archaea > Thermoplasmatota > Thermoplasmata > Methanomassiliicoccales > JACIVX01 > JAJRAG01. The sequence continues at coordinate 17,172 of JBEKKT010000027.1, forward strand.
GGCCCAGTCTGCGATCTCCGCCATCTTCGCAGCCTTGTGATACCCTAGCTTGTACTCCTTCGCCA
>JBEKKT010000028.1:0-17177 GCA_050010535.1 Methanomassiliicoccales archaeon
GGGTCTCCTGAATTCAATGACGATGACCCTCGTGCCACGAGATCGAATCTCGTTCTCTATTGCACGCATATCCAATGCTCTCCCTGCCTTAGGGAAGAAGAACTTGAAGTCTTCCTTCCTGAGGTACTCCCCGCAGGCATGCACGAAAAGGGAAAATGAATCAAGCGACAGGGCGGAAGCGACGTTACGTTTGGGATCAACTGGATCGTAGAATATCAGGGGTGAGTCGATCTTCTCCTTGCTGTGCTCCGCAAGGTGGAGAGTCTGTCCGTATTTCCATTCGGAAGCCTCTTTGAGAACCGTCCTGAAATCCCCATACCTGAGGATCAGGAGCTCGATGAGATATCCGGAGAATCCCTGTGTTTTCGCTTCAGCCCCATAGACGCCGATGCCCTTCGCGAACTGCTTCAGCAAGCGGATGTCCGCCTTCTGTTTCTCTGACACGTGGCTCTTGACGTACTCCGTGTGAAATGGTGTCCTGTCGACGGCCGACTTGAGACCCAGGGGGCTTGCGATCTTATAGCATGGGACTAGATCGACCTCAAGCCCCTCGAATTCTCCGTGAATGTAAGGATGTTCCGCGTAGCGCTCCTCGCCTCCCAAAACCGATCGTCCGATGGCGAGGCCGACGTTTTCCAGATCCTTTCTCGGAGTTACTGTAGGGAACATGATGAAAAGATCAACGTCTGGATTGCGGAGGTAGGTGTCCTTTGCGACTGATCCTACGAGGCGGACCTCCAAGTCGAGCCCCCGGTCTTTGATATCGCCCTCCACTTTTTGAATCAGGTTGGAGACGATCCTATTTACGAATCGCCTGTGCCTCAGGTCCGGGGATATCCTGTCGAGGACCGTTTGTTCAAGTGACATTGCCGCCATAATTGGGCTAGTTGGTCAATAATTCTTCCTTTCAGGCCATGAAGGTAGTTGGAAGGCACAAGACTAAGTCGATTGGAACTGACCGATCAGGATTCAGACGATCCAGTCAATCTAAGATAAAGGGGGTTTGGTGTCTAAGGCCGGTGTGGTGGGGATAACAAAACAGTCTCTTAGGAGGAAAGTTGAGCCACCGACCTCAGACACCAATTTCAGCCGACATATGCACTACTATAAAAAGCTATCCAACGCCCACAGCATTGTCGGGAGGGAATACCGCTGCCCTAACAGCCCCCGATTCAATCAGGCGCCCTCTGGCGATAGACGAGGGCAAGCATCAATTCACTCTCTTGTGCCTTCGGATCCTGACGGTTTTTCCTGCATGCACCGTCATAAGGTCAGTGGCCGCCACGGTCTTGATTCCCGATTTCTTCTCGATGTAGCTGGACTGCCGGTCCGAACCTTCGTGCAACAGCTTCATGCCGAAATGGGTCAGGATTGCAATCTCCGGCGACGTTTCCTCAACGAGCACAGCAGCGTCCTCGGTGCAGATGTGGTAGGGTATGCTAGACCCCATGGGTCGCGTAAGGCAAATGATCAGAATCCTTGAACCTTTGTGGGCTTCTACGATATCAGCGCTCAATTCTGAATCGCTGACGTATGAGAGAACACCATCAGGTGTCCGGAGCTTAAATCCGATACCAGTGGGATCGCTGTGGGTCGTCGGTGTCGCTTCTATTGATAGGTTGCTCACCCATACAGAAGAGCCTTTGGTCATCGAAACAACCTTCTCCGGAAGGCCGAGGTGGTAGGACGAGATCGCCGGTCCGAAGTTGCCAGCTCCCTGAATGACGCTCGCGCTACCGATTAGAGTGCCCCTTTTCCTGAATCCCCCCCTCGCCATGCCTTCGATGAGAACCTCCGCGTCCGTGTAGTGGTCTGGATGGCAGTGCGAGATTAGTATGGCGTCGGTCTTGCCTGGGTCTATCGACAACCTATTCATGTTGACGAGTGCTCCCGGTCCCGGGTCCAAGTGGAGCCTCCAGCCATTGCTTATGTAGATCCCACCGGTGTTGCGGGGCTGGTATATAGTTGCGAATCTTCCGCCTCCAGTCCCTAAGAATGTGATCGTCGTCATCGCGTCGACCTGAGCTTCAATGCAGTATCCGGTCGGGTGCAGCCAAGATAACGTTGTCTTCTTGGATCTCTACAGGCGATGGCGACCAGTCTATATCTTACTTCTTCTTGCTCCTTCGAGTATCGGGCCAAAGAAGTCTTTGGATCCACACCTGCCAAATTTTATTATCTGGAGCGGCGTTCAATGAAGTCAGATGAGCGTAGCCATCAGGGATGCATGGATCGTCACCCAGAATCCAAACAGAGATATCATCAAGGGCGACCTGCTTGTTGAGGACGGCATCATAAAACGGGTCGGAAAGGTCAAGTCGGAAGCAGACGTGGAGATCGATGCGAATGGCGATGTGGTCCTGCCCGGCTTGATTAATACCCATACACACATCGCTATGACGATCATGCGAGGGGTGGCGGACGATCTTCCTTTCTCCGATTTCCTATCGAGGACCTTCTCGATCGACTCAAAGCGGACCTCGAAAGACATCAATTGCGGAGCTGAGCTCGGCTGCCTCGAGATGATCCGGAGCGGGACGACAACGTTCGTCGACATGTACTATTCGGAAGATGTCATAGCCGGCGCAGTGGAAGCTTCCGGATTGAGAGGAGTTCTCTGTTGGGCCGTCCTCGATCAGGAGTTCACAACTCAGACAGGCATGCCGATGGACAACTGCCGCAGATTCTGCGAGTCATTTAGGAACAGACAGAGGATCATCCCAGCAGTCGGTCTTCAAGGCGTCTACGTCTGCTCATCCAGGACCTTCGTTGACGCCCGGGACTATGCCCTCGAGAACGGCCTTCTCCTTCACTTCCACCTCTCAGAAACAAGGAAGGAGGTCAACGACCTGAAGAAGAAGGAGGGCATGAGGCCGGTGGAGTATTTGGACAAGCTTGGCTTCCTCGGCAGGAACTGTCTCGCCGCCCATGCTGCATGGGTCACTCTTAACGAGGTTAGAGTATTGGGAAGGAATGGGACTAGCATCTCGACCTGCCCGGTGTCGAACATGAAACTCGCCACAGGCGGAGTCGCGCCGATCCCCGAGATGATGGACGCAGGGGTGAACGTGTCCGTCGGCACCGATGGCTCCACAACGAACAATAGTCTTGATATGTTTGGAGAGATCAAGACTCTCGGGCTGCTGCAGAAGTCGAGCCGATGGGATCCTTCTGTCCTCCGAGCCCAGCAACTTCTCGACTTCGCGACAATAGGCGGTGCAAAGGCCGTCGGACTCGAGTCCTCACTCGGCTCGATCGAGATAGGGAAGAAGGCCGATCTAGTGATTATTGATGGGAAGTCGCCGAACTTGAATCCGCTTAGACCGGAGAACTTGATTTCCAATGTGGTCTATTCGTCTTCGTGCCAGAACGTAAGAACGGTGGTATGTGAAGGCCGATTGATCATGAAGGATCGAGAGATCCTCACTCTGGATGAACCAGAAGTCATCGGGGCGGCATCGGACAGTGCAAAGGAATTGATGGGCTAGCTTTCCGTTCCCACTCGTTCCTGGTTATAGGTCATGTCGGTTGAACGATTGTCCGATATTTCTCCGACAGATTCGAAAGGAGTATTGAGCAAGAAGGGAGTCCCGACTCCCGGATTTGAACCGGGGGCCTGCTGATGTCAGCGGCATGAGGCCGGCAAGCCGGTAACCCACTACAGTCAGCCGCTCTAGCCAGACTAAGCTAAGTCGGGTTTTTGCAACCCTATCACGGAGACTGTATTTAGAATTTTGTCCTCGAGGGGGACTGCATGCGCTCCCTGATATGGTCATGGTCATCAGGCAGACAGAAGTCCTTCGCATGATGGAGTGATTCATCGTGACAAGATTTAAATAGGGTTGGTCTCATACATATCTTTGTCAGACAAAAGGGGTCGTCTGTACCTCTTCAGTCTTCAGGTGCGAGGATGGTTGAATTCGACTTGGAGAAGGTCACAATCCGTCTTCCCAGCAGGTACGTTAGGGCGCTTGACTTCCTGGTGAAGGTAGATGACTTTCCCTCAAGGTCCGAGGCTATAAGGGCCGCCATCAGGGACTTCGTATACAACCGGGTTGAGGTAGTAATGGACAAGGTCAAGAAGATGGAGGAAGCGGAGAAAACCCTCGCGGACATGGAGATATTCGAAGAGAACTATCTAAATAAGTAGCCTGTGAGAATGGGATGGGATGCACATTCTCCGTCAGAGAGGTCACGATTACCTCCCCCCTTTTTTTTATTTCACTTGCTGTCATCAGATCCCGGTTTCATGTAATCGTTGATCTGAACGAAAGCAACCGTTGAGAGCAATGGATCAAAGAAAAGATGAGAAGGCGGGTCTCTAACCGATGTAGCCCAGGTCTTCCTTCTTCGTTTCTTGCGGAGTCTCGATCTCTTTTATCTTGGACGTTATGAGCTCGATCTGCTCCGCCTTGTCCTGAAGCGCGCTGAAATCAACCTCGACGTTGAGTATGCCCGCCAGGACCCGGAGGACGACCTCCGCACCCTTAGGATCTACGAAGTACCCTGAGGTCTCCCCCATTAGGCACACCGCTTTCATGCCGTAGACCTTGCCGAGCCCGAGTAGAAGCCCGCTCGCGCCCACTATGCCGCTTCCTGGTTCGCCCTTGGAGAAGACCACGCCTCTCTTCTTCATCTCCTCGACGAGTTCCTTGTGCGTTGCAGCTCCGAGCACTCTAGGTTTCTCTACCATCTTTCCAATACCGTAGCCGCCGAGCGTGTAGATCATGCTGACCCCGTATTTCCTTGCCAGAAGGAGCGTGTGGTCGGAGAGTTCGTACTGGCCGTCCGGGGTCAGGCCCTGGTAGTCCCCCACGAGAATGATAAGGTCTGGGCGTTTCCCTTCTCCCTTCGAGTAGTACATCTCGTTGTTGACGAGCTTCGTCAATCCTTCGTCGTCGACCATGACTTGCGGCGGGAAGTGCTTTGATATGATGTCTGCGAATTTCTTCGCTTTTATCTGATCTAGCAGGTGCTCTGCGGCAAGCTTTCCGACGTTTCCGACGCCTGGCAACCCCTCGACCAGTATGGGTTTGTCGAGTTCAGGTTCCTCGTAGAAGATTGTCTTGATGCTTTCCATATTGACCCTCCCTCTCTTTTCTCAGCCTTCTCCTGTATTCTCCGTACCTGTCCTCGGGGGAGTACCTAGGCGGTATCGGAATAATAGTCTCCGATCCGCACCTCTGGCAGATCTCTCCCAGGGTATATTCCTGACATTTTGGGCACTTTCTTAGAGAAGTTCTCATTATTAACCTTTCCTCTCTGCTTCTTCCGGACGACTGTGTTCGGTTCCCGTTCGATCCTCTATGGGGTGCGAGTGTTCGGATGCTTTCATCCCTATCGTGTCTTCTCACTTCCCCTCTCGGTGGAAGCTGCCCTGTCCGCCGCAGTGCGTCAGCGATGAGATGATATTGTCGGCAACGCCCTTCATATCCTCTTCAGCCGACTTGTAGTCCGGCGCGGTAACCACTATACGATACCTCGGCGCCCCGACGTAGTGTATCTTTATTTTATCAGTTGCCGCTTCCATTCCGGACATCAGAGCCTTCCTGATGTGATCCACGCCGTCAGGAAGTGGACATGTCAGCTCGAGATAACCGTCGATCTCCACGAAGGGCGGCGTGACATTCTCTTGGGCCACCTGCGAGAACACCTTCGTCCATTCGCCTTTGAAGCCCGCCTGATCGAGCAAGTTAGGATTCGCAGCGCACTGCTCGAACGCGGCGAACAATGATCCATATTTTTCTATGATACTCAAGCCGAATTCGTCGAAGCATTCCCGGGCGGTCTTCCCAAGGCGTTCCGCAACGATCCCGAGCAGCTTCTCTGCCTTGTTCTCGTTCTTCCACTGCTGGATCTTCTCGCGCCGCTGGTGCTCGTTAACGGATTTAAGGGATAGATCGATGTGGCCCTTAGCCGAATCGACGCCGAGAACCTTGCAGACGATCTTCTGTCCTTCACGGACGTAGTCCCTGACGTATTTTATCCAGCCAGTGGCAACGTCTCTAATATGAATGAACCCTTCTTTGTTATCGTATTCGTCGAGGGTGACAAATGCACCGAAGTTCTTAACACTCTGGACCGTGCACACAACGAGTTCGCCTTCCTCGGGGAACTCGCTGATTCTGGACATTAGCCGACCACCCCAAGCAGCTCGCCTAGGATCTTGCCAGCTCCTCCTGCTGGCTTGATCAGCGTCGAACCGCACACATGACAGACAACCGGAGTCGACGGCTTCCTGAAGGCGATCTGTTCATTCCCGCAGTCTGGGCACTTGACTTTGACAAACTTCCCAGTCTTGACCTCTGCCACGATAATCACTCCGCAATCTCGAATTTCTTGGCCCGGAAGCACGGTCTCTGGTGCGCCTTCTTGCAAGTCTTGCAGCGGTATCGCAGAGCGACGCGCTTCGTCGGCTTCTCTCTTCCCTCGGGCTTCGGTCTAGGAAAACCTCCGTAACCGGACGTGGCCCTTCTGAATCGCCTCTGACCCCATTTCAGCTCGCTCGCCTTCTTCTTCTTGACCCTCTCAACTTCGTGGACCGTGTGAGTCTTGCAGTGGGGACAGTAAGTCTTCACAGTTCTGGGCATTTTCATGATTCTCACCTTTCGGAAGCAAGTTGCCCTAATACGCATTTGATATATAAATCCTTATCAATGCTTTGTCGCTCCAGTTGCCAATCTGGATGCGTACGGAAATCGCGTCTAGATGTTGGGGCAACTGCGTCGGAATTCCTGGCTCACTAGTTGCGAAATCGTCCAAATCCTAGTCCATGTTTTGTCCCAAATGACCGCAGGAACGTGACGTATTCTTTCGCATTCTGGACGTGAGCCAGATCATTTGAATTTCTTTTTGAAATAGAAAAGAATATATATCGACACAATAATAAATGCAAACGAGAGTTCATGTCCGAAAGGGGCTTTAGCAAGAAGGACGAAACCCTCGTCGATCTGCTGATTAGCACGGGCATGTCGAAGAATGTCGCAAAGACCTTAGCTTTTCTCCGAAAAAAGAACGAAACGACGTCGGTGGAAATCGAAATCTCGACCGCCCTTAGGCAGCCAGAGGTTTCGATTGCGATGCAGGAGCTTCGAAGGCGCAAGTGGGTGACGAAGAGGGACATAAAGAAAGAGGGAAAAGGACGTCCGATCCACGCCTACAGACTCGCTATCTCTTTCGAGAAGATCGTCGAAATGATGGAGAAGGAAGAGCGAAAGCGAATTGAGAGGATCGAGAGCAACATCCACCAGCTGAAGCAGCTGGCTCAGTCTTGAGTGCTCTCCCTGACGACGACGCCTTTCTCAGTTCCTACAACGACCCGTGTGGCCAGCCCTATGAAAAGACCATTCTCCACAACGCCCGGTATGAGGTTCAGTCTCCTCTCCAGATTCTCCGGATTCTCGATACTGACGAATCTGCAGTCGTAGATGTAATTGCCGCTGTCAGTGACGAAAGGATTGGTATTGCCTCTGAGACGAGCCTCGCAACCGAGTCTTTCCACCGCATCCCTCGCTTTCTTGTGGTCGAAAGGGGTCACCTCGACCGGCAATGGAGACTTGGTGCCCAGGACTTCCACCAACTTAGTGTCGTCGACCGCGATAATCTCCGTCCTCGAGACCGAGGCCACGATCTTCTCCCTGAGGAGTGCGCCACCCATGCCCTTGATAAGTCTCAGCTTCGGATCGACTTCATCGGCTCCGTCGATCGTAAGATCGACCCTGTCGACGCTTTCGAGGGACACTAGCGGTATGCCGAACCCCATGGCGAGAACCTCTGTGTTCCTCGATGTTGGGATGCCGACCAAGTCGTGCCCTTGTTTGACTAGTTTACCGATTGCCTCTATGGCGTAGTATGCTGTCGAGCCAGTGCCGAGGCCGAGAATCATCCCGTCACTGATCCACTCAACCGCCTTGAGCGCCGCTGCCTTCTTCTTCTCGTTCATTCTCTGCCTCCGAAATTGGACCTTATCAGATCGACCAGTCTGTTCACAACGTGATCGTTTATTCTCCTTCCGAGCTCGGCGCTCGCACCGGGAGCGTCCCCGACGAAACCATCAGGATAGCATGTCTCGGGGTTCGGCACGACCATGTAGCACTTGTCTATGAACCGCCCTTTCCTCTTTGCATTCTTGACTTCCTTCCTGTCGATGGCTAGTACCCTTGAAGTCTCCACAAGGCCGCCGTGTCCATTTCCTTCCGCATCAGCCACCGACTCCTTGGCGAGGTCGTAGTCGGCTAGGAGCATCAAGTGGACGTCGGACTCCTGGACGACGCGCTCGCAGGCCAGTTTCAGGGCAGCCATGTGCGTTGCGCCCGCATGCCCACTCAGCACAACAATCTTGTCGGCTCCGTTCCTAACGAGCGAGGACAGAACGTCGTAGACAAGGTCCCTGAGCGTCTCGAATCCTATCGACAGGGTTCCTGGCATGTTTCGCGTCGAGCTGTGCTGGCCATACCTTATAGGTGGGGCAACGAGACCGTCAATTCGCTCCGCAAGCATATCAGCGATCGATTCCGGTTGTACCGAGTCCGCGTCGAGGGGCAGATAAGGTCCGTGGGCTTCGGTCGCACCGACGGGAAGAATGACCACCGGCTTCTTCATCATGACCTTCTCGAAGTCGTCCGAGGTCAGACCATCAAGGTGCAGAGCGACTCCCCCGCTTCTTTGACATTTCGATGAGCTGCGTTCCGCAGACCGGGCAAATGCCTCTCTCCAGCGAGTTCGAGTCGAACCGGTTCTTCAGTTCCTTTCTGATCTCCTCCAGCCTCTCCTTCTTGATCGTCTTCTCGCACTTTGGGCAGTACATCCGGGTAAGAATGCTTTTGTGCGATAATTAAGATTACCAGAGTTTGTGTTTACTATCATTCGGATCCCCGATTCCTCTTGGAAAGATTGATGCCGGGGTGAGTGGAATCATCTATCGTGAGATTGGCCGCGCTGTTCTCCGGCGGAAAGGATTCGACCTATGCCGCGTATCTGATGGAACAGCAGGGGCACGCCGTCGAGACGTTAGTCAGCATCCTGCCCTCAGATCCGCACTCCTGGATGTTCCACACGCCGAATCTGCATCTTCTCCCTCTTTTTTCCGAGGCAATGAGGAAGAAACTTGTGATGGCCCGGAGCTCCGGCTCAGAGGAAGGCGACCTCTCCGCCCTCGCCCATGCGCTGTCTGGCCTTGATGTTGATGGTGTCATTACCGGAGCGGTAGCCTCCGACTATCAGTGGGACAGGATCAACGGTGTTTGCGAGGACCTCGGGTTTCGCACGTTCTCGCCACTTTGGAGAAAGCACCAGGAAATGCTTCTCCGGGAAATAGTCGACTGCGGCATCAAAGCCATTATTGTCGGAGTGTACGCGGAAGGCATGGAGAAAGGATGGTTGGGGATTCAGCTGGATCATGACAGCATCGATCGTCTAGGGGATTTGGCGAGGGTGCGCGGGTTCAACGTCTCAGGGGAGGGAGGGGAATTCGAGACGCTAGTGCTCGATTCCCCGATGCACGTAGTCCCGATTGAAGTAGTGGAAATGGATCAGAGCAGCACGAGGGATGGAGGAAGTTTGACGGTCAGCAAGGCGAGACTGGGAAGGAAGAGATGAGTGATGATTCATCGTTTCGACGTAAAAGATAAGGGCAGGCTGGTGGACGAAGAAAGACAGCGCATACAGCCAGCTGAGGGAATTGTGCACCGCGCTGACCCCTCGAGGAATGAGATTTGCGCCGATATCGGTTGCGGGATTGGATACGTCACCATTCCGCTTTCCAAGGTCGTTGGACTTGTTGTCGCCGTCGACTCCCAGAGGGAGATGCTGGCCACTCTGACATCGAGAGCGAACGTGGATGAACGCAAGAGGATTGCACCAGTTTTGTCGAGACTCCCCTCGCTTCCGATAAGGTCGAAGATCCTTGATCGTGTCGTCGTGGTCAACGTCATGCACGAGGTCGAGGATAGGGAGACTCTCGTTTCGGAAATCATCAGGATGCTTAAGATCGGAGGGAGAGTGACACTTGTCGACTTTCAGAAGACGACCACCAGCTTCGGTCCACGGGTGCAGGAAAGGATAGAGGAGTCTGAAATCCCTGTCATTTTTGAGGCCCTGCGCATCGTCGCCCGTTGGAGTTACCCAGAGTTTTACCAGTTCGAGTTCGAACGTACGTGATTTCCTTCAGCATGTTCATGATTCAGTTCGCGTTTTCTTCACCGCATCGAGAACGGAGTCGTAGTCCGGTTCGAAGGACGCATCTTCGGCTATCCATTTGTATCTAAGGATCTTGTTGCCGTCGATGACAAAGACCGCTCTGTTCGATCTTCCTTTGAGGTATCCCTCCCCTCCGATCAATACTTCGTACTTGTTGCTCACCTTGCCATCGAAGTCGCTCAGCAGGTCAAATTGCAGTCTCATCTGCTCACGCCATGCTCGATGCGCAACGATGCTGTTCGTGCTTATCGGCAGGAGAATCGCACCCGCCTTCTCGAATTCCTGGAACATGTCTTTGAAGGTCCTCATCTCGACCGCGCACATATATCCCCAGTCGGACGGGTAGAACAAGATGACGGCGACACCTTTCTTCACTATGTCGCTCAGGATCGCTCTTCCGGTTGTCCCGGTCGTTGGAAGGTCGAAATCCGGTGCTTGCTTTCCAACCTCGATGTCGCCGCTCATCGATATCTTCGGCTGATAATGCGACTGTGATTATTAAACCCGCTCCGAATGACTAAGCCGGATCGTTGAAATCAACCTTGCTCCCCTCGCCTAGGAGACTTCCAGTTCGAGATTGTGATACGAAAAGGATGGCTTTGGTGTTTATGGATTTGCGCTCACCTCAGAGCGATTTCTTGCAGGTGATGCTGTCTATCTCAATCTTAATGATTGCCGTTTTGCCGAACGCTTTCTTCGAGTACTCATACGGTTCTTTCCCACCGTAATGGTCCATTATCACAGTAAGGGCCTTCTTCTTCTCCTCGACGTCCTCCACGATCGATGCTCTGCCGAAACCGATGGCGCTGATATAGTCTATCGACCACTTGCATGGCTTGCTGGCTCGAGCGATGCTGACCTCTCCTTCCAACTCAAAGCAGACCCTCTCGTTCTTCCTGATGATGTCCATCTTCTTCCCTTCTCTCGCGCAATGGAAGTAGATCGAATTCCCATCGTGTCCGAAGCACATCGGGACAATGTAAGGCTCGTCGTCAATGCACATGGCGAGTCTGCAGACGTCAGCACTCCCGATGATGGAGTCGATAGTCGTTTGGTCTTTAACTTCGTTCTCTTGTCTGCGTATCGGTTTTCTCTCCAGCCCTCGTAATGAACTTGGCCGCTAATGCGTTTTGTGGCCGTGACAAATGATGGTGGGGCCGTCCGAATTTGAATCGGAGTCTCAGGCTCCCAAAGCCCGAAGGATGGACCAATCTACCCCACGGCCCCGAGCGGACAGAGAAAAGGTTTGGCTAAAGCGCTTTCTAATGTTCCTTCGCATTCAGCCATCGCATTTCTCCGTTCTCGCTTGCGGCACGCATAGATTCAGAAGAGTTATTAACGCTTTCTGCGTTGACATTGAGTCCGATGAATAGAGTCGCCATCATCACTCTCGTGACGATTCTTCTTGTCCTACCATCCTCTGGCCGCTTGTTCTCTGTGCCGATTATCGGGTTCGATTCTGAAGACCTGAAGGCGCCTGAAAACGTTTATCTCAACATCTGGGACGAGCCACCGACGCTCCCATTCCCTTGACGACTAGGCGTTCGACGAGAGCGATTGGCTTGTGGCAATCGATGTGACTGGACAAACGGTGGATGACGGCAGACTTCTCTAGTCTCGCAAGGTGCAGGCGGCATCGCAGGGAGGAGGTCAACTAGGCGAGTATCTCTCTGACCGCCGTGCTGATCGCATCGGTGCTGCCGTATTTGGGTCTCCAGCCCATCGATTCGAGTCTCTCTGTCGAGAGAAGCATCTCTCTCACGTCGCCGATCCAGCCTCTCCCGCCATTGACACCTCCAGTCCAGCGATACTTCACATTACTGAGACCCATTTCACGGACAACGATGTCGGCAATCCTCTTCACATTGACCCTGTCTCTCGAACCGATGTTCAGTATTTCCACTTGGTTCCGCGCGTTCTCCGCGCCCACAATCATGCCTTCAAGGCAGTCGCTTATGTGAACGTACGATTTGTTCGTTCCTGGTTCGGCTCCGAGAATCTCCAGTTTCTTCGGGTTCTCCGTAAGCTTCCCAACGAAGTCATAAAGCACGTTGTGCGTGCTTCTCGAGCCGACAACGTTCGCGAACCTGTATATCACGGAGTTCATGTCGAAGGCGCTACAGTACGCGGAAACGAGTGCTTCGCATCCCAGCTTCGATGCACCGTACAGAGAAATCGGAACGAGGGGACCATACGTTTCTGGAGTGGGTATGACGGATGGCTCTCCGTACACGGTCGACGTGGAGGGGAAGATGAAATCCCTGACTCTACCGTTCCTTGCAGCCTCCAACAGCCTGTATGTGACCTCGATGTTCTGTCGGAAGTGCAAGTTGGTATCCGACGCTCCAGCCCTGACGTCCGGATTCGCGGCAAAATGGCAGACTAGATCGACTTCGTCGAGCACTCGGTCGAGTTCCATCGAGAAGAGGTCGCCCTCCATCAACCTGAAGTCGGGATTTGATATGGCGTCTCTGAGAAATGACATCTTGCCCGCGCTGAAATTGTCCACGCCCACGACGATGTTGCCATGAGATAACAGCGTATCAGTCATGTGACTGCCAATGAATCCAGCGCAGCCAGTCACTAGGATTCTTCTCCCCCTCAGTCTCATCTCACATCTCCGTTTTCTTTCTGAACGCAGAAGCGAAAGCCCTTATCGCCCTTCCGCGGTGGGATATCAGGTTCTTCTCCTCTATGGACATCTCGGCGAAGGTCCTAGAGTCACCATCTGGTATGAATATGGGATCGAATCCGAATCCCTGGCTTCCCGTTTCTTTGCTCCCTATTCTTCCGTTCACGTTCTCGGTCACGACGATTTCCTCTCCATTTGTGAGAATGCACCCGATGCAGCAACTGAAATGGGCATTGCGGTCTTTCATCCCCTCAATAAGCCTTAGAACGCCTTTGCAGCCCAAGGTCTTGAAAACGTATGAGGAGTAGACTCCGGGAAATCCCCTCAGGGAATCTATGAAAAGTCCCGAATCATCGATGATCACATTTTCGACACCCTTTTCCTTGAGCTCTCCGAGACAATGCACGACGACCTCCTCGAGCGTATCTGCTTGGATCTCTTCGCAACCCTCATCGATGTTTGCAACCTCGATCTCCAGATGAGACAACTCGCTCTGGAATTCTCTGAGCTTACCAGTGTTCGAGGTGATGATGAAGAGTCGCCTCACGTGTACCTCCCTCTACTTTCGATGTTCTTGACCCTTTCCAGCACTTCATCCGCTCCTTCAAAGTGCTCCTTGTAAGATTCGAGGACCGTCTGGAAATGGTGGAATATCTCAGAGTGCGCAGATAGGAAAGCCTGCTTGACGAGATGCAGGTCAACCCCCATCTCCTCGATCTGCGCCTTCCTTTCCCCGAGGGAGAAATCTATTAGCCATATCCTGCCATCCCGCATTATCATGTTTGAGGTTGTAAGGTCGCCATGGACGATCCCGTTCTTGTGGAGTATCGCGGTCAACCTTCCGATTTCGTTGCATATCATCTTGATTGAGGCAGCGTTGGCCCTCTCGAGAACGTCCTTGACTCTCTCTCCCTGGATCTCTTCCATCACGATCTCCGCTTCCTCCAGGTCGATATCATAAATGATCGGGGTCGGAACGCCGTGATGCCTCGCTTCCTGGATGAGGCGCGCTTCGTTCTTCGTCCTAAAAGATCTGAGCGCGGTGTCGAGTTCCACGTGTCGGTAGGTCTTAGGCACCCTGCTCTTTACAATCACCTTTCTCCCCATCCAGGTGCCAATTCGTATCTCCGCCTCAGCGCCCCTTCTGATGACTTCCACGGTGCGAAAAACTGCGTCCTGACTAAATAACCTTTTTATCCGATTCGGCAACGTTTTATCCGGTTCGGGCAACGTTTTATCCGATTCAGCAACACGTTTTATCCGGTTGTGAGGGCTAGTACGCTCTTGTAGGTCTCTAGATCGATTTTCCCTTCCTTTAGAAGTTGGGCGTTGAGAAGGGCGAATTGTACCTTCGCGTCCTCCTGCTGAGGCTTGGACCTGGTAACCGTCTTTTCCCTCATACCATCCTTAGGGGGGTTTTTCACTCTCACCTTGTTGAAGAGGGAAAGTTCCTGAACCTGTCGGGCTACCTCTCTGCTTCCAGCGTGGACGTATCTCATTAGGGTCTCGATTCTGGCGTGTCTCGATACCTTCTGAAGATCGGGAATAGTCATCGTCCTCGCCAATTGGTCCAGTCTGCTATGTCTGAGCAGGTGAGGCCAGATCGGTCTTTGTATTCCCGCTTTGAACCCAGCCATCCTGACCATCTCCCATGTATCTCCCGTATCCATCTTCTTGTGGCTCTTGGTGAGGAATAGATACTCGTCATCCTCTGGTGTCTTTCCCTTCGGCCTGAATTTCAGGTATTCCAGGATTGCAGCTTCGAATTCTGGAGTGAGGGGGAGATATTGGTCGTCGCCAGACTTGGTGTCCTTCAGGATCACCACTTTCCGGTCGAAATCCACATCGGCCCTCTTCAGGTTAGTCATCTCACCGTTTCGGGCGGCTGTGTCCATCAACCCCACCGCTATCGCATAGTTTCTCGCGTCAGATGTCGTAGACTTGCTCATCGTTCGAATGGTCTCCATGAGTGACATCATCTCCGCATCGGTCAGGGGGACAACCTCCCGCCTTATCGGTTTCTTGGTTTTCTGTTTGAGGTCTGGTCTTCCGATATAGTCGAAGAACCTGTTCATCGCCCAGATGCTCTGGATCATTGTGTTCGGGTCTCTGAAACCTTTCATCCTCGGGTTCCTAGGGCGGATCGGCTCCGAAGCCCAATCGTCATAGACCTTATCGACGTCATCTTTCGTCCATTCCTTGCTTGATTTGCCCTCAATGTTGCCGTGACTGAGGAACCTTCTTGCCGTCGCAGAGTAGTTCTTTGTGCTCTTCGTCTTGTTGCCGTTATCTCGGTTGAGACGCCTTTCGAATCCTTCGATTCGTGCGTCCATCTCAATGTTCCTAGAGGCAAGTGGTTTCCCACCTGCGGGAATATCCTCGCCTCCAACGTGAATATCGCAGTATGACGATTTAACATCTTCACTCATTCTCAAGACTCCTCTGGACGTGTTCTAGTCTCAATCGTTTTACTGGTTTGAGTCCATGAATCCTTCGTAGGTCGTTCTCCTTTCGAAGTTCCTCGGCGAACCGTCTCTTCGCATCCTCATCCACTTTTTTCAGGTAGGATTGGTATTCGACGACTGCCCTCTCCTCGACGGATTGGAAGATGGTATGGAGCGAGGACCTGACCGTCTCCTTCTTTATCACGTCACCGCCTCCAGGAGTTCTTGCCGTGACCCGGTCTTCTCGCTGACGACGAAGTTCCTTCTCAGGGAAGGGATAAAGGCTGTGCCGGAATCCTCATTCGTGGTCAGGAGCGCTTCGCCTCCTGCCTGTTGGCTTGATGTGCTGTCTGCTTGCACAGCTCGTTTTGGTATAGCCTGCGTGCGCTTGTCACCGGGATCCGATACTCTGCCTCAATCGACCTCCAAGAACGCCCCCTACCC
Organism: Methanomassiliicoccales archaeon; assembly: GCA_050010535.1. GTDB lineage: Archaea > Thermoplasmatota > Thermoplasmata > Methanomassiliicoccales > JACIVX01 > JAJRAG01. The sequence goes on from JBEKKT010000028.1 coordinate 15,718, forward strand.
CTTGCCAAAACGATCTCCGCAGCCGTTCCGGGTCGGGCGGACGGAGGTCGACCGATCCTCCGACCTTCCGCCTTCGCCCGCGCAAGCCCCTCTCCGATTCTCCTACTCCTTGCGGCCCGTTCGAGGAGCTCCGCAACTCTCGAGAACCTCTCCGCCTCGGTCGAAGGAATTGAACCATCGACCTTGATCGGGCCGTCAATGATGAGATCGCTTTCTGTTGCCATGGCGCGGAGCTGAGTGAGGGCAGTCTCGGCTCCAATTCTGACGCCTTCGGGGGATGGAACGAAGACGAGGAGAAAAGAAGTCATGGCAGAGGTTCTCCTTTCTCAAATGCAGAACTGAGAACTTGTATGGTGGAATCCCCAATACTCCTGGTCGTCTTGTTCTGCTCGGAGAACTCCTCACCTCGACTTACGTTGGGCTCCTTCTGCATCTTTTCCTTGCATTCTTCCGAGCAAAAGTACTCCTGAGACTCATCTGACCATCGGTCGAACTTCACTTCCTTTCCGTATGTCGGACAGGATACTGAGGACCGATCAACATCCTCCATGAAGTCCCCCCGGTAACAGAGGTCTCGAAGGAGAAGACTCGGCACGGGCAGAAAGGAGTAGTTCTATCTCCTTGGCCCTCTTCCTTAGCCTTCCAATGTCGCTTTGGTTCAGCGCGATACAACAAACTCGCACGTTAACCTAGGCGGTCAATCCGCCTTATATGTTTTTCCTACATGAAAATCTATAAACCCCCAAAAAAGCCAGCATATTCCCCAATATTCCACTATATAATACTTTTTACATGAAAAGTGGCAACTTGGGAACTTTCGACTAAGGGTTCACTCATGTGTTTTAAGAATCCCACTTTGCGGGTCGTACTTTCCAATATTTAGCCATTCATTTCAATGAAAACACTTAAGCCTTGACTGGAGAACTACACGATGCATGAGTGGGGTAGATCCCGATAGGCTTTCTCAATTTGTCACAAAGACTAAGAGTCTCATCGAGAAGAACCCGCAAATGAATGAGGCCAATACGAAGGTCAAGGTTATCGGGCCACTGCTTGAGATTCTTGGATGGAAAATGGATTCGGACGTCGAACTCGAATTTCCTGTGAGAATAGGTTCGGCCACTGCGAAGGTGGATTATGCCTTAATAATTGGTGATATCCCAGCCATTCTGGTTGAGGCAAAAGGATTCGATTCCGACATCGGAAACAACGATGCCGAGCAGGCCATAAGTTATGGTCGTGTGCTCGATGTCAAATGGGTTGTTGTGACGAATGGCAAGTCGTTACACATTTTGGACACAAAGAGAGGAATGAGAGCGCAAGATTGTCTATTTGCCAAATTGAGCGTCGATGAATTCGACGTCGTAGATCGGGGCGATCACATGCTTGGCCCCGGTCTGGCCCATGAACGGATCGATGAAATCTATTCTGCTGGTGCTGCAGGCGGAGATTGTCACCAC
>JBEKKT010000029.1:0-16943 GCA_050010535.1 Methanomassiliicoccales archaeon
GGAAGCAGGCGCTCGATCATTAGCTGAAGACCCAGCCGGGTCCCCGCCGCATCCAATAACTCCGCTCCGGAAGTCGACCTCAGAATCGGATCGAGAACCACGTGTGGCAGATGTGCGCGGTCCAGAAAATCCGCAACCACCTCGACCACTTGGGCATTTCCCAGCATGCCGATGTGGACGGCTTCTATGGCAAGGTCCGAAGCCAGCTCCTGCAAGGTCTCTGCAATCAGTTTGGGATCGACGCCCTCGACGCGCCGCACTCCCTGCGTCGACTGCACCGTTAGCGCGGTGATGCAGGCGATGCCATAGCATTCATGGGCCGCAATCGTCTTGATGTCCGCGGTAATGCCCGCGCCCGACGAGGGGTCGAATCCGGCGATCGTCAGCACCACAGGTGGAGTCAGAGCCATCTCGTCACTCTAAACCCAAAGCGCAAATAGGGCCAAGCGTCAAAGAAAATCGGTCCGGCCCTGGCAACGCCCCACCCGTACCATTCTTCAGCTGAATTCAGACAATCTTCAGACGCTCTCCATTGCCGGGAAAGCGGATCTCGCGCAGTATGTCGCAATGGCGGGTGCGGTTGCTTTTGCAGCGCGCCACGCTCGATATTCCCCCAGGAACCGGCGACCCCAAAACCAATCGAAGCGAGGGCTCACAACGAAGACCAAAACTACAAGGAGGGAATCATGCATTCAGCAGCGACGAACAGGAAACCGAAAGGCCATTCAAACATTCCCGACGCCGGGTCTGGATTCGGCTCGACGAAATCGGCGGCGGATGCCCCACTCATTCGCGCCTTTTGCGAATGTGTGGGTGCGTGGTCCATTCGCGGCGCTCTAACCCTGGCTGTAGTTTCCGCGTTGGTATTGATAGTGATGGCCGGTCGCCCAGCGCAGGCCCAAACTGAGACTGTGCTCTACAACTTCACAGGCGGCAGCGACGGCTACGACATCGCGTCCAGCCTCACGCCTGACGGTGCTGGCAACTTCTATGGGACGGCCGTAGCCGGGGGCCTCGGAGAAGGATATTCTGGATACGGAACCGTTTTCGAGCTCTCCCCGAACGGCAACGGAAGCTGGACGGAGACGACGCTCTACAGCTTTTGCTCTGCTCCGAATTGCACGGACGGGGCGTATCCAGATTTCTCCCACTTGATATTCGACGCCGCGGGAAACCTTTATGGAACAGCATACTCTGGCGGCGCGAATGGATACGGCGTTGTGTTCGAACTTAGTCCTGTGGGAACAAGCTGGACGGAGACCGTCCTGTACAGCTTTGCTGGCGGGGCGGACGGTGAACATCCCTTCAGCGGTCTAATCATGGACGGGGCGGGTAATCTCTACGGCATAGCTTACTACGACCCAGACGGAACCGTCTTCGAGCTGAGCCCGTCCGGGAGCGGCTGGACGGAGCAAGTAATCTACAGCTACAACTCCTGCTGCAACCAGGGTTTCGGCGGGTTGACTATGGATGCCGCTGGAAACATCTTTGGTGCCGAGGGTTCCACCGCATTCGAGTTGTCGCCGAGCGGCAACGGCGGCTGGACTGCGACCGTCATCCACACCTTTGCCGGCGCTCCTAAGGATGGCGACGTTGCGCAATACATTCCCGTGCTCGACCAGGCCGGAAACCTTTACGGAACAACAGCGGAGGGCGGCACCAAGAACTGCGGAACCGTCTACAAGCTGAGTCCTATAACGAAGGGAAAGAAGAAGGGACAACTGGCGAACCTAGCGCTTCCGCACCAACGGAGGAGAAACCGGCAGATGAGCAATCCGATGTCCCCGCAACGAATAGCTCTAAGGAGGTGTAGCGCGAAATGGCATTGCTGAAGACCTCAGAAATCAGGCAGATGAGCGAGGGAGACAGACTCACGAAGCTCCGTGAGCTGAAGGACGAACTCATGCACGAGAGGGGCACTGCCGCCATGGGCGGAGCTCCGGCCAACCCCGGACGAATTCGAGCTCTTAGAACGAATATAGCCCGGATACTCACCATCCAGAAGGAGGAAGAGAAGTAATGGCTGAAATCTGTCCCGTATGTGGGCTACCCAAGGAATTGTGCATGTGCGAGGAGATCGCACGCGAGCAGCAGAAGGTCAGAATCTACACAGATAGCAGGAGATACGGAAAGACCGTGACTGTTATCGAGGGAATCGACGCGGACGACATAGATATCGACGACCTAGCCAGGAAGCTGAAGACCAAGTGTGCTGCAGGCGGAACGGCAAAGGACGGCAAGATCGAGCTCCAGGGCGAACACAGGAAGAAGGTGAAGGAGACTCTGGAAGAGATGGGATTCAAGACCGACGTCAGATGAGTGCTCTATGAGAAAGAGGGATTTAATGAAACAGGAGTTCATCGGTTTGGAAGCGGAAGTCATTGCATCATCGCATCAGGGATACAGATCATTGAAGGGCAGAATCGTCGACGAGACGAAGAACACCATCGTGATCGTGCATAATGGAAAGGAGAAGGTCGTTCCCAAACCGGGCAATGAATTCCTGTTCACATACGGGGACGAGAAGATTGCGGTCAACGGATCGGAGATACAGCACCGACCTGAGGACCGGATCAAGAAGACCAGGTGAGCTGATGAAAGGCGATGTTAGAGATATTGGGATTGATGTTAAAGCTCCAGAGACCACGTGCGACGACAAGAACTGCCCGTTTCACGGACAGCTGCCCGTCCGAGGGCTCTCCTTGGACGGAGTCGTGGTCTCCACAAAGATGGACAAGACGGCGATCGTGGAGCGAAAGTATCTGCGATACGTCGAGAAATATGAGCGTTACGAGAAAAGGACTAGTCGATACGCGGCACACAACCCCCCATGCCTGGGCGCAAAGATCGGGGACAAGGTCACGATCATGGAGTGCAGATCGATAAGCAAGACTGTGTCCTTCACAATAATCGGGAAGAGGTGATGGTTCTTGAAGGGACTCGCTGGCAGACAGACCCGTGGGATTCAGACGGGTACTGAACTTCACGTCATAGACAACACCGGTGCGAAGTCCGTCGCCGTCATCGCGGTGCCGGGTTATCACGGAGTCATCCGCAGGTACCCCAGTGCAGGGATCGGGGACATAGTCGTGGCCTCTGTGAAGAGGGGCACGCCTGAGATGAGGAGACAGATCGTTTATGCGGTCATTGTCCGACAGAGGCGGCCATTCAGGAGATCCGACGGAACGATGGTCGCCTTCGAGGACAACGCGGCCGTGGTGACAACTGAGACAGGGGAGACAAAGGGGACTGACATCAAGGGACCAGTGGCCAGGGAGGCCGCGGAGAGATGGCCGAGGATAGCCGCCACGGCTTCGATGATAATTTAGGTGATGATGATGGTTGAGAGCAGCAAGGCAAGGAAACAAAGGAAGGCTCTGTACAACGCCCCGGCGCACGTGAGGAGGCGGGCCGTCTCCTCGCACCTCAGCGAAGCCCTGATGAAGGAACACAAGAAGAGATCTGTGCCAGTCATAAGGGGCGATACAGTAATGGTCATCCGCGGGGATACGGACATCGTCGGGACCGAAGGAAAGGTCTCGAACGTCGACACCAAGAACGGAAGGTTGACCGTGGAGGGTGTCACGACCACGAAGGCGGACGGTGCGCAGACGGCTCGATCTGTTCACGCGTCCAAGGTCGTAATCACGAAACTTGACCTATCAGATTCATGGCGCAAGGAGAGACTCCTACGCGGAAAGGAGGGTTCATTGTGACTAGAGAGATGAAGCGTTTGACCGCTCCTAGGAGCTGGCCAATTCCAAGGAAAACCAAACACTGGATAATGGCCCCATCACCAGGGCCCCATTCCGTCGAGATGAGCATGCCGGTGCTCGTGGTCATGAGGGACATGCTGCACCTGTGCGACACTGCAGCGGAGGCGAGACGCATACTGAGCAGCGGTGACGTTCTTGTGGACGGCAGGATCGTGAAGAGCAGAAAGTTCCCGGTCGGCCTTATGGACCTCGTTTCGATTCCCAAGCTGAACCAGCACTACAGGATGCTCCTGGACCAGAGGGGGAAGTTCGAGCTGGCCAAGGTCCCCCAGGGGAAGGAAAAGTGGAAGCTCTGCAGGATAGAGAGCAAGACGACAATTAAGGGTGCTAAGACCCAGCTCGGACTGCACGACGGGCGCACCATCATTGTCGATTCAGATGCGTACAAGACCGGGGATGTGCTGAAGCTCGAGGTTCCGACCCAGAAAATCCTGGACAATTACAAGCTGGCGAGGGGGAACGTCGCGATGATCATCAGCGGTGCGCACGCGGGACAGGCGGCAATCATCGAGGACTACATTGTGACGAGAACCCCGGACCAGAACATCGTGAAATTCAAAGACGGCACTTCGACGGTGAAGGACAACGTGTTCGTCGTCGGTTCGAAGGCGCCCGAGATCGAGCTGCCGGAGGCGAGAGCGATATGAGCGAAGTGATGAGGCAGCCAAGGATCGAGAAGGTCGTCGTGAACATCGGCGTCGGCGACGCGGGCGAGCGCTTGACCAAGGCACAGAAAGTACTAGAGATGCTTACCAAGCAGAAGCCGGTCGTCACGACGGCTAGGATCACGAACAGGGACCTAGGCTTGAGGACGGGCATGCCGATCGGATGCAAGGTCACACTTAGGGGGGAGGACGCGAAGGAGTTCCTAAAGCGCGCCCTCTGGATCCGAGAGAACAGGGTAGCGGTGTATTCATTCGACCCGAGGGGCAATCTGTCCTTCGGAATCACGGACTACACGGACTTCGAGGGCATGAAGTACGATCCTGAGATCGGTATATTCGGAATGGACGTCAGCGTGTCGATCACGCGCCCTGGCTACAGGATCGCGAGGAGAAGGATCATGAAGCGAAAGGTTCCGAAAGACCACGTGATGTCAAAGGAGGAGGCTATCAAGTTCATGAAAGAGAAGTTCGATGTCGAGGTGGTCGAGTGAAGCCTAAGAAGGAATTTGGAAGAAAGAAGGGTTGCGTGCGCTGCGGCAGGAAACGCGGCATAGTCCGCCGGTATGGCATGCATCTATGTCGACAATGCTTCCGGGAGATTGCACCGCAGATTGGATTCAAGAAGTACTCGTGAGGTGAAACAATGCAGAGCGACCCGTTGAACGATGCCATGTCAACAATAAAGAACGCGGCGACCGTTGGAAAGCAGGAGTGCATGGTCAGGCCCTCTTCGAAACTGATCGGCAGGGTGCTGAAGGTCATGCAGGAGTCCGGCTACATAAACCAATTCGAGTTCGTCGAGGATGGTCGCGCGGGCTTTTTTAAAGTGAAGATAGAAGGGAAGATAAACAACTGCGGCGTGATCAAGCCCCGTTACTCTGTCGGGAAGACCGACCTCGAGAAGTACGAGGCAAGATACCTGCCCGCTCAGGACTTCGGCGTGCTCATACTCACCACGACCGAAGGTGTTATAAGCCACATGAAGGCGAAGGAGCTCGGGGTTGGGGGTAGACTTCTGGCGTACGTGTATTGAGGTTGATCAAATGACAATGACTGGTTTGATAGAAGAGAAGGTCAACGTCCCCGCCGGAGTCAAGGTGGAGATCGAGGGGGCCGTGGTGAAGGTCTCCGGTCCCAACGGTAAGTTGTCCAGAGAGTTTGTCCACAACAGGGCGAAGATCTTCGAAAGGGACGGTAAGGTCATCGTAAGCTGCGAGATGCCGAGGATAAGAGAGAAGGCCGTCGTCGGGACCTTCGCCGCTCACATCAAGAACATGATGGAAGGAGTGACGAGCGGATTTGAGTACAGGATGAAGATTGTCTATTCCCATTTCCCTATCAAGGCTTACGCAAAGGGAGACAAGTTCATCATCGAGAATTTCCTGGGGGAGAGAACCCCTAGGAAGGCAGACATAGTCAAGGACACGAAGATTGCAGTCAAAGGTAACGACATAGTCCTGACTGGTGTCGACCTCGAAGCAGTGTCGCAGACAGCAGCGAACATCGAGCGGAGCACGAAGATAAAGGGGTTCGACTCCCGGGTGTTCCAGGACGGCGCATACATCGTCGAGAAGGCTGGGAGGATGAGCAAATGAGCAAGGCGAAGGGTGAGATACGCGAGATATCCGATCTACCGTACTACAAGGATGAGTACGCGAAGGGGCTCGAGGAGATGGGTATCAAGTCTCTTTCAGACCTGCTCGACGCGCTATATGACGACGCGAGAAAGAAGGAGATCGTTAACAAGCTGAAGGGCGTGGGGCCGAAGATAGCGGACCACTGGCTAGAGATCATCGAGGAGAAGGGGATTCTCGAGGAGGCCCGGGAGACAATCGAAAAGCCGCAAGCCGAGACCAAAGCAAGGAAGGTCACGGCTCCGGAAGAAGAGAAGAAGGAGGAGGCACAGACTCCTGCGGAAGAGGAGGCCGTCATAATTCAAGAGGCTCCGGCCGCCGAGGTGAAGGAGGGCGAGGTCGTCGAGAAGGGAGGATACATCGTGAAGCTGAAGCCCGAGCTGGATTCCGCAACCAAGGACCTGCTCGCCAAGCGGAACATGATGTCGAAGAAGAGGCCTCACTTTCTCAGACAGGAGGGGTTCAGGTTCAAGCGCCTCGGCGACACGTGGAGGCGTCCGAGGGGCATGCACAGCAAGATGAGACGGCACTACAAGTACCGTCCCCCGGTGGTCTCCATCGGCTACCGCGGCCCGCAAAAGGTCAGAGGATTACACTCATCGGGATTCGAAGAAGTGATGGTCTACAACCCGACCCAACTCGACGCCATAGACCCGAAGCACCAGGCCGTGAGGGTCGGCGGCGGCGTCGGCTACAAGAAGCGGTTGGAAATCGAAACGAAAGCGGACAAGCTCGGAATCCGAGTTCTTAACAGGATGGGATAGCATGGACCTTAAGAGTCAGAGAAGAATCGCTGCGCAGATCCTTGGGTGCGGGGAAGGGAGGGTTTGGATAGACCCCGACAGGATCGAGGATGTAGCGGATGCCATCACCCGGGCCGATATCCGGACGGCTATAGGGTCCGGCACGATCCGGGCCCTTCCGAAGAAAGGCGTCTCCCGCGGCAGGGCGAGGTACCACATCGCTCAGAAGGCCAAGGGGAGGAGGCGCGGGATCGGGAGCAGGAAGGGCACTTCTGGAGCGAGAAGCCCCGAGAAAAAGCGCTGGATCCAGACGATCCGCCCGATTAGGACCACACTGAGGGAGCTGCGCGATCAGGGCAAGATAACCCGGGCGGTCTACAGAGATTTCTACATGAAGGCCAAGGGAGGAATGTTCAAGAGTAGGGCTCATATTATCAGCCACCTCAAGACAGAGGGGCATTTGAAGGAGGGGAACTGATGGCGCAGGGACCGAGATACAAGTTACCTTTCCGCAGACGAAGAGAGGGCAAGACGGACTACAGGCAAAGGGCCAGGCTTCTGAGAGCAAGGATCCCTAGAGCCGTCGTCAGGATTTCCCTCAAGAATACGACCGTTCAATTCATAGACTACGACTCCGGAGGCGACAAGGTGTTAGCCTCTGCCAATTCCAAGGAGCTTGCAGAAATGGGATGGAACATCTCCACGGGCAACATCCCGGCCGCATACCTGACAGGTTATCTGGCCGGCAAAAAGGCGAAGAAGGCCGGGATTGAGCAGGCCGTGCTGGACATCGGGCTGAAGGTGCCGGTAAAGGGCGCCGGGTGCTTCGCAGCTTTGAAGGGAATGCTAGACGCGGGTTTGGAGATACCTCACGGCGAGGACATCCTCCCGTCTGAGGAGAGGGTCAAGGGCCGTCACATCGGAGAGAACGTGGAGAAGTTGATTGTTGAGGTCAAGAGCAAGATGGAGCGTGATTAAGATGGAATGGACTCCCAAGACAAGACTGGGTAAGATGGTGCTCAAGGGAGAGATAACGACCATGAGCGCCGCCCTGGCTACGAAACTCCCACTCCGCGAGCCGGAGATCGTCGACATCCTCCTTCCGGAACTGAAAGACGAGGTGATCGACGTCAACATGGTCCAGAGAATGACTGACTCAGGACGGAGGGTCAAGTTCGCCATCACCGTCGCGGTCGGAAACGGCGACGGCTTCATCGGACTGGGCCGGGCAAAGGGGAAGGAGGTCGGCCCGTCAATCAGGAAGGCGATCGACAACGCCAAGCTCAACATGATCGAGATCAAGAGGGGTTGCGGATCCTGGGAATGCGGTTGCGGAACTCAGCACTCACTGCCCTTTAGGGTCATAGGCAAGACCGGTTCGGTCGAGGTGACCCTGAATCCCGCCCCTAGAGGCGTGTCTCTCGCGGTCGGGGACGTTTCGAAAAGCATTCTCGCACTCGGGGGAATAAAGGATGCGTGGGGCTTTGCTAGGGGACACACCAAGACTACGGTGAACTACGCCCTGGCGACGTTCGACGCACTGCAGAGGACGTCCAAGATCAGGGTGACTGATGAGCAGCAGAGGAGACTGAAAATCTCCAGCGGGGTCGCAATGATCCACATAGCCGAGCAGCAGGTGGGGAAGGAAGGGGCTGAGGTCTCGGCCCCGAAGGAAGAGTGATTCAGATGGCATACGCTGTGATCAGAGTGCGAGGTCACGCTGGTGTGAACCAGGACATAGAGGACACCATGCGGATCCTCAACCTAATGAGGATAAATCACTGCGTCGTCGTTCCTCAGACAGACATCGTCAGAGGGATGCTGAACAAGGCCAAGGACTATGTCACCTGGGGCGAGATCTCGGCCGAAACGCTCGCGAAGATGATAAAGTTCAGGGGAAGGCTACAAGGCAATCTGCCCATCGACGACGCCTACATAAAAGAAAACTCGAATTTCACCTCGATAATCTCGCTGTCGAAGGGGATTGTGAAAGACGAGTTTCAATATTCCGACCTGAAGAATGCCAAGCCGGTCTTCAGGCTCAGTCCCCCGAAGAAGGGTTACGAAGGGAACAAGAAGTCGTTCCAAAACGGCGGCGCCCTCGGTTACCGAGGGGACGACATAAACGAGCTCATAGGAAAAATGCTGTAGGTGAGCAATCATGCCGAGCAGGACCAGGAAGTTCAGGGGAAGCCGGACGCACGGCCGAGGCAAGAAGAAAGGCAGGGGCGCTGGCCTAATGGGAGGCCGCGGGAACGCCGGACTCCACAAGCACAAGGTAATGAGAATGCTCAAGTACGCTCCAGACCATTTCGGGAGACATGGTTTCAAGCGACCTCAGAAGGTCGCGTACGCAAAGATCTCCATGAACATAGGGGAGATACTGGAGAGGATGGAGGATCTGGTAAGGAATGGGATCGCTGTCAAGAAGGGTGACAAGATCACCGTCAACCTCTCTGAGATAGGGATTGATAAGTTGCTTGGGTCTGGAATCGCAACAAGCAAGCTAGAGATCATCGTGTCCGAGGCGTCGGAGACGGCAAAGCAGAAAATTGAGGCAGCTGGCGGGTCGATCACGCAACCCTAGTGAAGTCCCGGGATGGACATGGCTGAAGAAGCAAAGAGCAGGCTCTACAAACTCAAACCTTTGACAGATAGGTTGCCTGCCGTAACAAGACCGGAAGGCCATGTCCACTTCAGAACGAAGATGATGTGGGTTATCATCATCCTCGTCTTCTATTACGTGATGACCAATGTCTTCATCTACGGATTGGATCAGTCCAGCACCGTGGACATGTTCGCCCAGTACAGGGCGATACTAGCAGGGGCACAGGGTTCCCTGATGCACCTCGGTATCGGACCGATAGTCACCGGTTCGATCATAATGCAGTTGTTCGTCGGTGCGAAGATCATCAAACTGGACCTGAAGGACGAAGAGGATAAGGCGGTCTATCAGAGCACGCAGAAGTTCCTGGTCATCATAATGATAATCGTCGAAGCCGTACCCCAGGTGTTCGGATACCTGGTGCCTTCGCATTCATTCATTGTCGGCATGGATGGGGTGTTCGGGAGCGGCGGGGTATTCAGCGGGCTGAACATGGCCAGGTTCATAATAATACTCCAGCTGTTCATGGGCTCTTATATCGTGTTCATGATGGACGAGGTAGTCTCGAAATGGGGGATAGGGAGCGGAGTGTCGTTGTTCATCGCAGCGGGTGTAGCAGAAGCTATCTTTACAGGCACGGTGAACTGGCATGCGTACAATTCCGCCCAACCTCTCAGTTTGGCGAATCCACCTACGGGAACTATTCCGAAGACCATCTACATAATCCAGAACATGCCTGCTTCGGGGTTGGTGGGCGGAGGATATGAGCGTATTCTGCTCCAGAATCCCAACCCGATGGTGGCGTTGGTCGGGACCATCGCCATCTTCTTCTTCGTAGCCTACGTAGAATCGGTCAGGATAGAGCTGCCTTTGGCTCATGGCACCGCAAGAGGCGCCAGAGGCAGATATCCCATAAAGCTCATCTACGCGTCCAACATACCCGTTATACTCATGGCTGCTCTGCTGGCGAACGTCAGCATGTTCTCTCTGCTTCTGTGGAGCAATCCTGGACTGAACGGCATCCCACTGATAGGAGGTCAGTCATGGCTGGGTTACTACAATGCGGGTAGTAGCTATCCGGTGGGAGGTCTCGCCTGGTATCTCTCCTCGCCTAGGGGTCTGAGTGATTGGCTATTGCCGATCCTTAGCCCAGATAGATACGGATACCTAGTGTCGGGCCATAACCCGCTCCAGGTCGGACTTCACGTGCTCACGTTCTTCGGAGCGATGGTCATAGGGTCGATCATATTCGCGAAGTTCTGGATAGAGACGACGAACATGGGGCCGGAGGCCGTGGCGAAACAAATCGAGTCGAGCGGCTTACAAATTCCCGGATTCAGAAGAGATCCTAGGGTCCTGAAGAGAGTCCTCGAAAGATATATACCCGTTGTAACCGTGATGAGTGGAGCGATGGTAGGAGCATTAGCCGCAGGTGCGGATCTGATAGGTACCGTTGGAAACGCTAGTGGTACCGGGGTGCTTCTATCTGTGGGCATAATGATCCAGCTCTACGAAGCCATGGGCAGAGAACAGATGATGGAAATGCATCCAGTGCTCAGAGGGTTTTTCGGAGGTGAATGATAATTGGCCGATGCACCGCAACCCAGTACGATGCCCCGAATCACTACAATCCTCATGTTCGTGCTCGCGATATTCATTTTGTTTGACCCGACCCTCCGCAGCGGGCTTGGCACCATTGTCGGCTATGGCCTCGAGCCGGTGGTCGGATTCGGAGGTCGGTATCCTGTCGTGACTCTCTTCGCCACGGGCATGATCATGACCGGATTGACGATCGTGATCAGGCATTTCTTCGTTGATTACGTGGAACAGGTCAAAAGCCAGAAAATAGTAGCCGCTTTCAACAAGGAACTTCGCAAGGCGAGAATGGAGAATAACACCTTCAAGACAAAGAAGCTGATGGAGCAGCAGACCAAAGTCCTTAAGAAATCCATGGACGTCACGAGCTCGCAATTGAAACTCATGCCAATAACGCTGATAATAGTCATCCCAATATTCGCCTGGCTCTCCGTATTCATGTCCAAAGTTGTCAGCACGGCGTTCTCCGTGCCGTGGGCCTTCAACGCCGACCTTAATGTGGCGGTCGTGCTGCCGGGTTGGATACTCCTATACTCGGTCATAAGCTTGCCATTCGGCCAGTTCCTCATGCGAACGCTGAGATATTTCTCGTTCAGGAAGCGCCTGGATCAGCTTAAGGCCGAGGGAAAATGAGGATCACTATAAGCGGCCCGCCCGGTTCTGGTAAGTCAACGGTCTGTAAGATGCTCTCGGATCGCCTCGGGATCGAGTGTGTGATATCGGGTGCGATATTCAGGGAAATGGCGGAAGATGAGGGACTCGGTCTGAGTGAGTTCGGCAGACTATGCGAATCCGACTCCAAGTACGATAGACTGCTGGATGAGAGGATACTGAGGATAGCTAGGGCGAGAAAGGATGTTATTCTCGAGGGAAGGCTTACCGCTCACATGCTTCATCGGAACAGAATTCCCGCGTTCAAGATCTTCCTGGACGCCGATATCGTGGTCCGGGCCAAGAGGATTACTGGTCGAGAAGGTGTCGATGAGGAAGAGGCAAGGAGTGCTGTCATCGAGCGCGAGAAGTGCGAGGCTAGGAGATACGAAGGCTATTACGGCATCGATCTGGCCGACGAGAGCGTGTATGACCTCGTGGTCGACACGTCCAATCTCACCCCGGAGCAGGTCTTCGACAGGATTATTGCTCACCTGGAGGCGAGCGGTTGCCTAGGACGCTCGTAAGGGAACGGAGCCCCATTTCGACGAAATGGGGAAAATCTCCTTCAGAGAGGACCATGGAGGAGATTCTAGATGCGGGACTGATAAACCTCGACAAGCCGCAGGGACCGACCTCGCATCAAGTGACCGCATGGGTTCGGGACATGCTTGGATTGAAGAGAATCGGGCACGGAGGAACCCTCGATCCGAAGGTAAGCGGCGTGCTGCCCATAGCGACAGGCAGGGCGACCAGGGCGGTCGACATCACGCTGAGGACGGACAAAGAATACGTCTGCATGATGAAACTCCACAAGGACAAGAATGAGGAGAACCTGAGAAGAGTGATATCCTCGTTCGTCGGCGACATATATCAGATACCGCCAGTCAGGTCGGCCGTCAAGCGCCAGATGAGAGTAAGGACGGTTCATTCGATAGTGGTGCTCGACATCCGGGGCAGGAACGTAATGTTCAGGGTCAGATGCGATGCAGGCACTTACATCAGGACGCTCTGCGTGGACATCGGCGAGGCGCTCGGAGTGGGGGGCCAAATGGAAGACCTGAGACGTGTCCGGTCGGGCAACTTGAAGGAAGAGGAATCCGTCCAGTTGCAGGATATCAAGGACGCCTACATCCTCTGGAAAGAGGAGGGCAACGAGAGTTGGCTTAGGGAAATCGTCCAGCCGTTCGAGGTCTTTTTCGCTCCGCTCCCAAAGATCGTCATTAAGGACAGCGCAGTGGACGCGATATGCCGTGGCGCGGACCTTGCCGTGGTCGGGATAGCGAAACTGGACGACAATGTCATGAACGGTTCCACGGTGGCGATTATGAGTGAGAAGGGCGAGGGGATCGCGATGGCGAGAGCAAAAATGAATACGAACCAGATCCTCGACGCGAGAGAGGGCATCGCGGCCGAGACTGAGCGGGTGTTCATGAAACCGAGCACCTATCCGAGCATGTGGTAAGGACTTCTATCAGAACTCGAGCAGCGATTTCTGGTTCCTGATCAACGGATGCGCTTCGATCCCAGAAGACCGTTGAATCTCGGAGGCCAGCTCCTCGGAGAACCCGTGGTGTGTGAATACAACCGAAGGATCGCAGGCCTTCACGAAGGTCATCAGCTCCTCGAAATCCGCATGGTCCGAGAACGGAAAGGCCTCGTCGACAAGCATCTTGTGCTTGAACGATGACTCTACCGACCATCCGGACACCATCGTGATTCGCGTACCCTTCTTCTTCCAATGACGGATGGAGTTCGAGTTCCTGACACCCGGAGGACATATCATTAAGAACGGTTTCTTCACGCTGTCCTTCGAGTAGGGCAAGCACTTCGAGAGCGTCTCGGTCCCTTCCACGAGTCTGGTCATGTTCATGACCGATCCATGCAAGTATGGCGTGAGGTTACCGAACATCCGTATCAGCTCCTGGGATTTCCCGAGGGGGTACGCAAGCAAAGCGACCGACATTCCCTGCGAGATGTTGTCGTCGATCAAATCCTTCATGACGCCCATCATCGCATCAGTAGAGGGGAAAACATATTGAGGCATGCCGTAGGTGGCCTCGATCACAATCACGTCCGCTTTCGAATGTCTGGTACCGACGATCCCAAGGCGATTCCTCGGGCAGAAGTCGCCGATTTAGAGGATCTTGCGACGTCCGTCTACCAGGAACATAGTTCAGCTGGCTACGTGACCGACGTTCTTCATTTCTATCCTGCTGGATTCGTCGATCACGAGACCGCGTCTGAGTCTGCTGGAGGCACATCGAGGCGCCGGTCTCAGAGCACACGACCTTCCTTCCCTGAGCGCTCCTCGGAAGGTGGTCCTGTGGGCATGCGAGATGCAGTAGGTCCCTGAATCACCTATTGCCGCCGAATCGAAGTGACACCGCGGTTCCCCTAAGAATTCAACGCCGTTCCCCAACCTGATCTCGAGCGCATTCCTGCCCATCGAGTGTGGGCTATGTTGGGAGTGGTTTTTATCTCGTTTGAGCGGTAGACCGAAAAGCACTTTGCTTCATCGGTTGGAGTACATTGTGCCTCTTCGGGTACTTTTCTGATTTTGATGAGATGTAGCTTATCGGTACTTGAGCGTGACGAGAGTTCAAATTTGTACGTGTTGTGTTTGTGACATTGTAGATTCAAGCCACCCAATGAATTGCTCAATCTGGGTCGATCACAAGATACTTTCAGTCATCTCCTACCTCCACCCATTTATAAGATAAAGCCGACTTCAAAAAAGGGGAGGCAATGACTTTCGCTGTGGCGGAGGCTTCAATACGCGGCGATGTCGAGAGTGAGGTCCAGATAGACATCGACCGGGAGCGGACCATCGACACCTCGATACCTGCCATCGATGCCTTCGTGGAAGGATTTCGATCGTCCCAAATCACATTCATTGATAGTTCCGACCGGATGCTGTTCGACCTGATTCATACTCTCTGCATTAACTCCATCCACTCCCTAGAGGGGGAGATCGTATGGGTGGACGGCGGGAACTCCATCAATCCCTACGAGCTCGCGGGTCTGTGCAAACGGTTCAGGATGGATATGGGCGAGACATTGGACTGCATAAACATATCGAGGGCGTTCACCGCGTATCAGATGGTCACGCTCATCGCAGACGCGCTTGAGAACGAAGTCGAACAAACGGGGTCCGAACTAGTCATCGTCTCCTGCTTCCCGGACCTATTCCTGGACCGTGACATGTGGTGGTCCGAATCGTTCCAGCTCATGAAGCACTGCATATCCACGCTGCAATCTATAACGAGGAAGCATAACACCGTCACAATCCTAACGAACTATGGTCTGACGAAGATGCTCTACAAAAAGAGCCTCAGGACTGTTCTGTACGGGAGTGCGGATAAGATACTCCGGATAGAGAACAAGAAATACGCTCTCCTTCTGAGCCTGGTAAAGGAGGGGCGCGCGATGCTGTACCATCCCGTCCCTTACTACCAGATGACGCTCGACGAGTTCTGGGGGTGAGAGCTTGGGGAGGACCGTTCCTACGTACAGGCAGACGCTCGAATCGATTGTTCGGGATCTGGGGGATTACAGGCGCGCACTCACGGAGAAGGACGGAGAGGTGTTCGACGAGATGATGAAAAAGGCCAGGATGCATGCCTCCGCGTCCACATATGCGGCTTTCCTCGACCCCTTGGAAGGATTCGTGCTCTCCATCCTGCTCGAGCAGGAGAAGAGCCTTCGGGCTTTGAAGGAAAAGAACGAGGAGAGATGAAGGGCTGGATCATAGACTGCTACCCGGATTACGAGCACGATTGCATCGTAATCTGGATAAAGACGAACAGAGGGATCGAGAGGCTCGTGGACAAGTGCTTCTTCCCGAAGTTCTACGTTTGGGCGCCGGAAGAGCGGCTCATGAAGCTTGCCGACGATCTCACGATGTTCGACGTCAATGAGCTGACCCTTGAGAATAAGAAGATCTGGCTTGGAGAGGAGGAGGAGAAGCTGACACTCGGGGTCGCAGTCAACAAGTATAGGTCGCTCAACCAGCTGGCCAGACAGGTGAGCCGCTGGGGGGATTACAAGGATTGCAGTCTGTTCAACGTCGACATGCGGTTCGAGCAACGGTACTTCCTCGCCTACGATCTATTCCCGATGGGGCTCGTCGAGTTCGGAAAAGAGCTCAGGTCCATCGATTCTCCATACAGACTGGACTATCCAATACCCAACCTAAGAACTTCGAACCTCAAGGTAGATGTAAAAGCCCGCAACGGAATCCCGACCTTCGACGACCCGATCAGGAGTGTGCAACTCGACGAGATAACAATAGATGGTTCCGAGGAGAGCATCTTGACTGATCTGGACTCGCTCGTGCGGAAGATCGATCCGGACGTCATATACACCTGCGATGGCGATGGATTCTACATGCATTACCTCGCTAAAAGGGCCGAGAGGAACGACCTGAGATTCGACCTCGGAAGGGAATCTGGAGGAAGGTTCTCGAAAGGTAAGAGCTACTTCACTTACGGGCGGATACTTTACAAGCCCCCGGCGCACAAGCTCAGGGGACGGATCCACGTAGACACCAGCAGCTCGTTCATGTTCGCTGAAAGCGGCATCTACGGTCTGATAGACCTCTCCAGACTTTGCGGAATTCCAGTCCAGGACCTATCACGACTGTCGCCTGGAAGTGCGATAAGTGCCATGCAGGTGAACGAAGCGTTGCGCACCGGACACCTAGTACTTTGGAAGAAAAACCTCCCCGAGAGGTTCAAAACCGCGCGGGAGCTGATCGTTTGCGACCGAGGCGGCTTCATCTACGAGCCCAGCGTCGGAATCCACGATGGCATCGTTGAGGTGGACTTTGCCTCGCTCTATCCGAACATCATGGTCAGGCACAACGTATCCCCTGAGACAGTAATGTGCGACTGTTGCCCGAATTCTTCCAAGATAGTTCCGGAGATCGGGTACAGGATCTGCGAGAAGAGGATCGGCCTGATTCCGCTGGTCCTGGGTTCGATAATAAAGCGCCGCCTCACCTTCAAGCGACTGATGAAGGGAGACGGCAGGAGACGCGAGATCTACGAGGAGCGTTCGAAGATTCTGAAATGGGTCTTGGTGACTTGCTTCGGCTACACTGGTTACAGGAACGCACGCTTCGGTAGGATAGAGTGCCATGAATCGATTACTGCATACGGTAGAGAGATATTGCTGAGGACATCGGAGATCGCGGAACGCCATGGGTTCCGGATAGTCCACGGAATAATGGATTCCCTCTGGCTCGAAGGGGATGCCGATCCAACGGAGTT
>JBEKKT010000030.1:0-15559 GCA_050010535.1 Methanomassiliicoccales archaeon
CTTGATTGCTTTCAGTACGAGTGCGAAAGAGGCAAGATTTAATAGGGAAAACCACTTTGGGACGATTCGCACGGGCCGGTAGATCAGTTGGAAGATCGCTACCTTGGCATGGTAGAGGCCGCGAGTTCAAATCTCGCCCGGTCCACACTCACGCGTATCCAGACAGATATTTCTGCGATTCAATCAGACCATCGGCTAGTCTATTGGGGTCAAGCGATTTCAAATCCCTTCAGAATAGCTCGCCAACACTCCAAGCAGTTCTGCTGACGGATGAAGAGCGAAGGGAAAGAAAGAAGAAGTCAAGGGATCTCAGACACTCTCGGCATATCTTCTTCCCAATTGGCCGTGGTTTGTCGGCATTCTGACCATGCGATCCCATTTTGACCAATGTGCGACCGAATTCGAGGTGGGATGATTTTGGACATGGGAGGTGTCATTCTCTTAGAATCCGGTCAAGTTCTCTCTCATCGACCTTCAGTAGACCCAAAGGTACTAGGCGCCTGGTGAACTCACGCCAGTTGACGTTCCTTTCGAATATTCTTCGAAAGAGTGGTAGCGCTTCTTTGAGCCTTCTGTTGTTCACTAACATTGTAGCGTGCCAGAAGATCATCTCCTCGTTCTCTGGGAACATCTTCTCCGCATGTGAATAGTGTCTCAATGCAAGCATCATGTTACCCTTCTCGATCGCCAGATCCCCTTTGTTCATTCGCTCATAGGCGCGATGGATTCCGAGGAGCCTTCTCAATTCGGCGAGCGGATCGCTGCTGTCATCGACTCTCAGGTCCACCAGGCGGTCTTCCCAGGCATTCCTCGTCGCCTTCCCGCGGACGACGAGGAGGGAAAAGCCGATTGCCTGCCACGAATGTCTCCACCTGCTTTCTGTGCCGCCCCCAGTGAGACAAGTATCCTTTCCGCCAGCGGCCCTTTCGCTCTCTCAAAAGCTTTGGACATGGTGGGCCAGACTTTCTCGTTCAGCATCATGTTCGCCTGTATGGAATATGTCCTTCCAACGAAATGTCCTGCTGCGGGAACGCAGCTCTTGCCGGTGTATGCCGCCGCTTTCCCTCTCACGTTGAGGACTGCGAGCTGACGCAAGTCTCTTCCTTCGTCTGATGCGGTCATTCCGTCAACGACCCTCGCCGGACTCACTCTATTCCTCATCATTTCCAGTGCTCGTGGACCAAACGACGGGTTGACGAACGATTGCGTTGCGACGACACCCACTCCTGCCTCTCCCCAAGGCACAACTGACCCCATGCAGAACCAATGCGACTGAACCCCGACTCCCATATTCCCTGTCTGAGGATCAAAGGCGACAATCGAGTACGTGTGCGCAAAAGGCAAATTTCTATCTGAGGACTGATCATCCGAGATTGGTCTCATATTGGCTCCTTTGCGAATTGAATTAGTCTCGCCTTAGAAAAGGATTCTTCCAGGTTGCGAAGCTCTTCGTCTCATCGAGTGCGAAGTCCGTGATGGAAATCCCCGACCTCCTCCTTAGGAAGCCAGACTCTGCACTTGACTATCTGATAGGAGACTGAAAAATCTCCCAGCCTGACTACTCATTACGCGTGCTCCCTTCTCCTGAAGTCAGAGCGAGATGTTGGAATGAGTTGAGACTTGCCGAAGCGGGTCCCTATAAAAAGCTCTGTCAACAATACCCGACAAGGTTCCATCATAATGGGCAGAAACGACGCTCTGAGACTCGTTAGATTGCACATTTCAAAGAACAACAACCTCAAGCATATGATCGCGGTGGGAGCGGTGATGAAGGAGGTCGCTGCCCGATTGGGCGAAGATGCTCATAAATGGGAAGTGGTTGGAATTCTTCATGACATCGTCTTCGAGCTCTGTTCGAGACCCAGCGATCACACCATCAAAGCTAAGGATAAGCTGAAAGGAAAAGTTGACAACGAGTCAATAGAGGCGATAATGGCTCACAACTACGAGCACAAGAACGTTCCAGTGGACATGAAGTTCAAGAAGGCCCTGGTCGCATGCGATGCGATCACTGGACTCGTGATCGCCTGCGCGCTTGTCATGCCCTCGAAGAAGCTCGCAGATGTGAAGCCAGAATCCCTGAAGAAGATGTTCGACTCCAAGGATTTCGCTAGGAATGTAAATCGCGAACGAATTGCCGTATGCAACGACATCGGAATTGCCTTGGGGAGTTCCTTGCCTTGTCCCTCGGAGGCCTTCGGAAGGTTTCGAGCGAGCTTGGACTATTAGTCGAGCGATCTCCTCGTCACATCGACCGTCCAGAAAGAAAGCAGGCTTGGGTTGCACTTTCACATCGTCAGACTTCGCTCGACCAACGTCCAGATATTCGCCACGATAGCCACTAATTGGAAATATCCCAGCATGTTCCATAGGTTCTTATAGTTGAAAGGTGTCGTGTTGTCAGCCAAATGTGATCCGTTCGCTGGTGTCCTAACGTACCTCAGGGAAAGTCAAGGGGACTAGAGAAGGGCGTTCTATTTAGGCAAGTCAAACGGAGGTGAATATTAGAATGTACGACAGGGCACCCAGGGAGATGCACAAAGCCACCTGTGCTGATTGCGGTAAGGAATGCGAAGTTCCTTTCAAGCCAACCGAGGGCAGACCAGTGTATTGCCGCGACTGCTACGAGAAGCACCGCCCAGCAAGGCGAAGCAGATTCTAAGCAGCTTGTGTATCAAGATGCACTAGCCATTTTCCTTTTTTGTTTTTTCTGATTCCCTTTGAGTGTTGGCACTTCCTTGAATTTCGAACGCCTCGAAGAACGTTCCGACTCCGGGTTTTCTTCATCCCGTGACGTTCAATAAGAAAAATCCATATCGCCCGAACATCCTAAGAGGACTCACGATGGATCGTCGGGGAATCAGAGTATGCTGGAAAAGGTGATCGAGACCGAATCATTGGGAAGGCGTTTCGGTGAGGTCATCGCCGTCGACGACGTCACCTTCTGCGTTACGAAAGGCGAGGATCTTTGTCCAATGAATGATGACAGGATTGCGATCGAGAAACGGACCGAGAGCGCCGACGGAATCATCCTAGCATCTCCTGGTTATATGCAGAACGTCAGCTGGCTTGTGAAGAACTTCATCGACCGCTTCGCCTACACTCACCACCGGCCAAAGTTCCTGGACAAGAGAGTCATGATCATCGCGAACGGCGGTGCCGGTCTGGATAAGTTACTCGACTCTCTTGGGATTGCAATCGGAGGCCCGTGGTCATCAGCGAATTGGCATACATGAAAACTCCGTGGCCGATATCGCCGAAGGTCGAGAGGAAGCAAGAGAAACGGCTGGAGAAGGCCGATAAAAGTTCTACAGGGCGCTAAAGGAAAAGGGCAGAGGACCAAGCTTCGCGAGTTACATTGGGCTCATGTTCTTCAGAGAGATCTCGCCAGCGGTAATCGAGTATCTCCCCGCTGACTACGAGTTCTGTAAAGACAAGACGGACCACCATGACAACACGAAGATAAGTGCGAAGAGGAAGATTGGTGCCGGCTTCATGTTCAGGTTGGCAACTCTATTCATGAGGGACATGGCGCAGTACGAGGAGAAAGGATCGAAGAAGTGGACTGGCGTTAGCTGTTCATGCCGTAATGCGGCGATTTCCCCTCCCAGCGAGGTGATAGACTGTCCCGGCGACCAGAACAACGAGTCCGATGATTAGCGTCGAGGGCGACTCTAAGACGGCGAACGCGAGCAGGATCACGCATGAGATCAACCCGAGCGCGCTGATGATTCTAGGATACCGTCTGACGTCGGGTCTGAGTCTGAGGGCCGCGATGTTCCCGATCGAGTAGTAGAAGAGCAGTGCGAAGGTGCCGATGGCCACGACGCTCCTGAGATCAAATAAGAGAACGAGCAGAGTCATTGTCAGGCCGATGATCCAGATCGAATGGTAAGGCGCGTGGAATCTGGTGTGGAGCTTTTCGAGGGCATGAGGAAGGTCATTCCTCCTCGCCATTGCGTATGTCATCCTTGATACGCCGAGTATCGACGTAAACAGAACGCTCGCGGTCGCGATCACTCCTCCCACGCAGACTATCAACACCGCCGCCCGGCTTCCAGTGGTCCCAATGGCCTCGCTCAGTGGAGAACTTGATGCAGCCAGTCCCTCACCTCCAATCAATCCCACAGCGACGACCCCGACGAGGATGTAGACGACGGTCGATATGATGATAGAGAGGAGTATTGCCCTGGGCACGTTCTTCTCAGGGTCTTTGACCTCCTCCGCGACGACAGTGATTCTCGCGAACCCTCCGTAAGCGAAGAAGATGAAGAATGCTCCTTGGAATACGCCTGCACTGAACGGATTGAATGGCGTGTAGTTATCGATGTTCATAGACGTCAATCCGAAAATTACGAAGAAGGCCAGTATCAATAGTTTGGCGGAAACCAGTAGGTTGTTCAGGACTGCCGACTGGCGGAAGCCAACGTAGTTCAGCACCGTGAGTGCGATGCAGACAGTCGCTGCGATGAAAGTCGAGGGAAGACCTTTGAACACCGCAGTGAAATAGTATGCGAATCCCAGTGAGACCGCGGCCCCAGTCAAGATATTCGAGACGAGCCACATCCAACCGGTCATGAACCCGGTGAAAGGAGAGATCAGTTGGTAGGCGAACTCGTATACACCCCCCTCCCTTGGAAGATATGCCGACAGCTCCACGAAACTCAGCGCGGTCAGGAAGGAGATTGTACCAGCGATCAGCATCGAAATAATCAGCGCGGAGCCGGCGAGCCCGGCCGCTATCCCTGCCACTACGAAAATCCCTGCCCCGATTATCGCGCCTATGCTGATAGAAGTGGCATCGAACAGGCCTAGCGTGCGTTTCAACCCAGGTTGTCGGTTCTCATCCTTTGTATGATTTGTCTGCAGACTCAAGGCATCTTGCGAGTGGTTGGGATTCGTTAGCGCGCCGAGCATCGCCGTCACTCCGACTGGCTTTTCAGGCTTTCAGACCTCGACGAAGACGTCCTCCCCTTCCACGCTGACCTTGAAGACCTTCAGATCTGCAGCTTTGCCTATGAATGGGATCCTAACGTTCTTCACAACCTGACCGGTCCTCAGGTCGAACTCCGACCCATGCACCGGGCACCTGACCGTGTAACCGATTAGCTTCCCCTTAGCAAGGTCTCCGCCCTTATGGGAGCACTTCTCCCTTATCGCGTAGAAGGAGCCGTTGACGTTAGCGACGAGAACATCCTTGCTATCGAGACTAAAGCCCTTCATTGTGCCAAGCGGATATTCGGACCGTTTTCCAACGTTGACCTTTGACATCGAAATCCCCCTCCTAGGATTGAATGAATCTACGGAGGGATGGGTATATGCGTGTTGTGACGAGGGTATGTGGTATCTTATCGCTATAGCCCCGAAAGACGAAAGTCGATCGTTCTATGGCAATGGATAAATAGACTCATTGCACCTCACGGTTCGAGAGTCGCAGCATGATGATCGACAGCCATGCCCACTTATGGCGGAGGAAGATGCTCCCGGACTCGATCCTGAAAGCCTACCTCGAGCCCCTTCTCGTACTTGACGGGATGATCGATTTCAGCAAGGACAGAGAGGACGCGTGGCCGATCACCGAGGTTTTTGCCCGCGGACTGGTCGAGACCATGGATGGCGCAGGCGTCGACAAGGCGGTAATCCTGCCGCTGGATTTCGGTCTTGTGGAGGAGCCCGAGATCGGGGTCGAGGACTACAATCATTGGGTCTTCGAGTCCTGCGAGGAATATAGGGACCGGTTGATCCCCTTTGTCGGCGTCGACCCGAACAGGAGCGAAAAGGCAAGGGAGCTGGTCAACAGGTTCGTCAAGGATCACGATGCGAAAGGGATCAAGGTCTACCCCGCGACGGGCTTCCGGCCGAACGAGGAGCGCCTCGTCGATTTCTGGAAGCTCCTGGACGATTACGGCATGGTCGTTGTGTCCCACTCCGGCGCGAGCTGGGGACCGCTGGACGAGGAGTGCAATCACCCGGTCTTCTACCGGGAAGTGCTCGAGAGGTTTCCCTCCCTGAAGGTCGTGATCGCGCACCTAGGCGGCAAGTGGAGGCTGGAGACGTATGAGCTTGCGAGAACGCATGACAACATCTACGCCGACTGCTCTGCGGTGCAGGGATGGTTGCCCTCGGAGCCTGAGGTCGCGATCGGGCGCTTGAAGGAGGCGGCTCTCCACATGCACGACCGCTTGGTATTCGGGACGGATTGGCCTCTGTTCGACCTCAGCTACTCGTACTTGAACTGGATAAGGTTTGTAAGAGATGAGGATTGGGCCTCCGAGGACGTCAAGGAGAGGATGCTGGGCGGAAACATGAGGAAGGTCCTCGGTCTCTGACCTGGAGATGGTTCTAGATCGAGCGAGTTGTGGTCCCCCACACGACGTTGTTCTAGATCGTTAGTGTCGAGCCCCACTTCCCGTCGAAGAAGCTCTCCCCCACCGGTTTCCTGTCGGGCCGCTTCTTCTCGATCTCGAGTTGCTTCTCCGAGAGCAAAGATGAGTCCATTCCAAGGTATCCACATATCACGAATGTGATGACGATGTACTCGGTAGGAATCTCCAGCAGCCTCTTCGCCTCGACTGGATTGAACCCGGCTATTGGATGCGCTATGATTCCTAGCTCCGTTGCCCTCAGCAGCATCTGGCCTACCGCAAGTCCCGTGGAGAAAAGGTAGTAGTCCCGGTTGTCCGAAAGACGACAGTCATCGTCAGGCTTGGCGGCGACGACGAGGATCAAAGGCGATCGTGTTGCCCAGACGTTCCCCTTCGAAAGCGCGCTCTTCACCTTTGTCAGAGAATCATTATCTCTTGCGATGACAACTCGCCAAGGCTGATTGTTGTTGCACGAGGCGGACAGCCTCATAGTCTCGACGAGCTCCTTCACGATGTCGTTCGAGATTGGTCTGGTATCGAGCGTTCTCCTCGCCCTTCTAGCCATTATGGCCTCAGCCACTTGCATGTCGATCCTCTCTAAGTCATTATTGAAGCCATCCATTCATAAGTCTTATGACCGGTAGAGGGCTGAGGCCTTTAGGTCAGAGAATGAATGCGCTTGTCAAGTCATAAGTAGCCGAGCCTGGAATAGCATTCTCGCAGATGTTCAGCAACCTTGCTACTTCCTCTATTATCGAGACGACTCTGCTGGTCGGGGGATTCATCGCAATCCTCATCGGGATCGTCGGAAAGAGCGAGAAGACCTCGGCGGACGAGATTGCCCTTTTCCTCGGCTTTTTTGTCGGCGTCTTCATGATCTTCATGGGGATCATGCTTTACTCTGAGGGCAGCTGGCCTCCATCCACAATGATCGTCCTCATCGTCCTCGGTCTCGGCCTGTTTTTCCGGGTCTTTCGCAAGATGAAGTGGGCGGCGATAATCGCGTGGATCGTCGGAGACCTGATCGGATACGGTCTATACCTTCTCTCGAAGATCGCGTTAGCATCGGTCCTTACGCCGACGATCATTCTAGTGATCGTTCTGATAGTGATGCTGATCGTCTACCTCCTCCTGAAGTTCCTCGAGGACACCGTCAGCCTATTAGGTGCCATTCTCAGCTTCAGACCGATACTGATCTTCCTCGGGATGGGTGCGATTATCGAGGCCGTGCTCTTGTTCTTAGGCACCTCGCTGTACGCGATATTCAGATAGAGTTGGCATTACCCAGAATGAATCGACAGACCGCTAAACTTTTAAATGGGAGCACCTCTATCGAGGACTTGCGGGCTCGTGGCTTAGCCTGGATATAGCGCTGGCCTTCTAACTCCCAGTCATCGTGACGGAAGCAAGCCAGATGTCTCGGGTTCGAATCCTTCGAACGAAGGCGAAATTCCCGACGGGCCCGCCACACTATCAAAAGGTTGATATGTGCCTACATAATGACGGCACGAGACACGAGGAGTCATCCGGATGAAACGAGGCTCACGCGCATGGAAGAAACGCGGCAAACAGCGATGGAAATGGCGCAAGAAGAAGATGCGCCGCAGGAAGCGGGCGCAAAAGATGCGCAAGGCGTAGCGATCACGATGGGGGTGTGGGGTAACACGGTATCCTCGCGGGCTCCAGTTGATTGGGTGTGATTGTAGACGGGTTTGCTGACCGGTGACGAGTAACTGGAGCGATGACCCGTTAATTCGCGCGGGGTCGCTCCCCGCGTGGTGGAAACCCGCTGATCTGGGTTCAAATCCCAGCGCCCCCACATCATTCTTCATTCGATCCTCGTGTGGTTGAATTCTCTGCCAGTCTCCCTAGCGATGTACTGAGAGAAGGAATCCCGAGAACGAAACGCAGGTTCTACAGGACGAATCTGTCCCACGACAGTTTCATCAAATATCTCGACTAGTTGAAGGAGGGCAGGTTGATCGAGTTGACTCCGGATGAGGACAAGCAAGATCTCATATGTAATCGCCCCCAAAGAGGACAAGTTCCTCATGGAGGTCAGGAGGATGTAGGAGTCCGCGGGCGCGTTCGGATTGGATATATGATCTTAGCGTGTTGCACGTATTCTCTACACGATTCATTATCCAATGTGATTTCAAATGTGCTTAAACTACTGTGAGGCCTGGCCAATTGCTAAGGTTCGAAAGCTGTTCGTCGAGCATTTGCACTCATTCAAAACCTTTTTCTAAGAGTTGCATCATATTCCACCGGGGAGTCCCCGTGGACCTTCTCCAACTTCCCCACCGTTATTCTTATCTTCGGGGGCTCCTCACCCTGTGATCTTGGTTGCTGGGGACTCATCCCTTATCTGATCCTCGCAATGATTATGAGAGCGGTGAACTGGGGTTGCTCTGAAGACGGTGAAAATGGGAAGAAGAGAAACGATTTCCCTTCTCAGGTCTCGCCAAAATAGCGTCCAACTGGGATGGGACCCAGATCCTCAACATCTGCAGCTCGCTGTCGGATATCTTCAGAAGCACGTGGTAGGAGATATCCCATCCCTCAGCATCGTCTCTCGTCGTCTCACCGTTGACGTGCATGTTCACCATGAGGTCGACGATGTAGGGAGGCTGGCAGATCACCCTTGCGTGTTTCATGAACTGGGTGTTCTTGAAGTCGAGGGTTATCTGTGCGAGTATTCCCCCAGTGTCCCTCTTATACGGCGTTAAGACAACGGTCCCTTGCCATGACAGATGAAGATTGAGGTCCAGACTCTCCCCATTGTCCCACACCATATGTTGATGTGAATCCTGCCATCGATGTCGATTCCGGCAGCTCCCACAGTGTCAAGTAACTCGCCCGCTTGCATCAGGCAGTCCATTCTATGTACGTTCAAGAGTGCGTCCATGATTACGGGAATGGTCTGGAGGAAAATCCAGACCTCCTAAGATGTCGGCAGAGCCACTACTGTCGAAAAGTCGACACCTGGGTCTCGACGATCTTTAGAACAATGGTATCTGATTTTGCTGCAACCCCGCCCGCAGATGTCGATAAAGCCAGCAGTGCGGTCACAGCAAGCCATGCCACGATGCTGCCCCTAAATTTCGCAGCCTTTATTCACTTCCTCTCCGCTCCGTCCTGATCCTTTGATTGTTCAAGGTCGTCGGAACGGGCCTCGGGATAAATTCAGGACAGGCCTCACATAATAATGTTGCCTAGGAGGCCAGTATTACCAGAATGGAGAATGAGGGTCAGGGAATCGTATCGTCCCGACGACGTTGCCTCAAGCGTACAATAGCCTCGGCGACCCATCATCCCGGCAAGAACTCCCCGTGTCAACGAACGATAGAATCCCCCCTTAGCCAAATTTTGAACGTCTCGAACAAATTCCTTTGACGCTCGACCTCTCTCCACATATCTATGAGGGATCGATCGGAGTACCATTGTGATTCTCGAACGAAGACTCAGCTGAAGGCAGTCTACTCCGCGAGCACTTTCCTTATCGCCTCTTGAGATTCCTGCGGCGTCTGGATTGTGTTCACCATGTGCACCGTTGACCTTTCGAGCAACTTCCCGTAGAAGTTATTCCGCAGATCCGTCTTCCTCTTGTCCCTCACGAGCTGATGAGGGTTGCACAGATCGTGCGCCACCAGGTAGTCCAGTCCTTCCTTAGGAGAGAGTTCTGTGACGATCTTCTTGTCACTCTTGTCCCTCTTCAGTAGGATTATGTGATATATCGTCGTCATCGGTATGACTCCGCCTTCCCCGACAATCCAGCGGACGTTCACGATTGCCCGGTCCTTGTTGTCGAAGTGTGCCTTGTCTATGAGTCTCCTGTACTCGGTCCATATGTCGGCGATGTCTGCCTCGGTGTAGCAGTTTTTCTCCGAACCGAAGGCCAAAGGCCTCTTGTCCGACAATCTGACGAAGTACCAGTCGTCGGTGACCAGTCTCGCCTCGGGCATTCTCAGGAGACCCCAGGAGTGCGTGGTTTTTCCTGTCTTCGATGGGGCGATGATTGACACTCCCTTGCCCATGACGTCGATTGCGGCCCCGTGCACATGATATATCCTGTGTTCGTCCTCGAGCACGTCCCCCGCTACTGCTAGAGTTACGCTCTTGATCCATCCGTAGTAATCGAAATTGTAAAGGAAGGCGGTCTTGGTCATCGGATCGTACTTGACCTTGAGACCTTGGTTCGGTTCGTCCAGAACGATGATCCGTCCGTGTGAGCGGATGTTCTCTCCCATTGTGTAAAAGTTGTCCGCCCATCTCTCCGTCACGTACTGCTGGTCAGTCAGGAGCTTCATGCAGCAGCCGTAGACCTCCGCTTTGCGTGTGTAGAGGAATCGGTCCCGATACTGTTCGAATAGCTCGTCCTTCTCCGCGGTGGAGATCAACTCGACCTCGTATACCATTATTCGACCCTCAGGATGTTGTTAGCAGCTCCGCGTAATTGAAACATTCGGGCAGAGAAACGGAGTTCCAGCGCTTCTCGGCTACTTTTGACTCTCCTTCAGAAGCGCGACCAGATCACTGAGGATGGCGCTCGCGGTCTCGAACTTCCCCGCGCCTCTCCCCGCCACCGTTATCTCCCCTGCAAGGTCGGTGTGTATCTGAACAATGTTCCTCGTCCCTCCTATGCTGAGGGGATGCCCTATTGGAACGAGCCTCGGCGCCACTTCCAGCCTCCTGCTCGATATTTCTCCGATGAGCCTGATGACCTTCTTCTCTTCGGCGGCCAATGAGACCGCCTCTTCGGTCACGCCTCCGATTCCAGTCCTCTTTACGTCCGAATATGTTCTGTCCAGGTCGAAAATCGCATTGGCAAGTATCGCCGCCTTGCAGGCGCTGTCGACACCGTCGATGTCGTACGAGGGGTCCCTCTCCGCGATCCCCATGTCCTGCGCTTCTCTGAGTGCCTGGGCAAATGGCAGGCCCTCTTCTTTCATCCTGTTCAGGATGAAATTGCAGGTGCCGTTAAGAATGCCCCTGACCGATAGTACTTTCTCGCCCCTCAGCAGCTCTCTCGAGAGGTTGATGATTGGCGTCGCACCCCCGACGGTCCCTTCGAATCGCAGTTGGACGCGGTTCCTTCTTGCTGCCTTCGAAAGCTCTTTGAACTTGAGCGCGAGGGGACCCTTGTTCGAGGTGATGACGTTCTTCCCCCCCTTGAGAGCGGTGAGTATGTTGGTCACTCCGGGTTCCCCACTCCGTATGTTCGTTGGCGTGACCTCTATGAGGGTGTCGTAGTCGACGCTCTCCAGCATCCTCCTGGCATCCCCATCGAAGCGCTTCTTCCCCACCTTTCCCTCAGAAAGCTTGCGCTTCACAAGCGCTAAAGGATCCAGCCCCTTTCTCGATGTCTCAGATGATGAGGAGTCGAACACGCCCACGATTCGAAGTCTCTGGCCGAAAGCCTGGGAGAGCATCTCCCCCTTCTGCTGTATGACTTCCGCGACGCCCTGTCCGACTACCCCGAAGCCGGCTATGAAGAGATCCATTTCAGTCCCCCAGCCCCCGGATCAGGATGAAGCTAGCCTCTGCAGCCCTTTCCTCAAGGAAGCGCTCCACGCGCTCCACCCCATCCTGCTTCCTCACCTTGCCGAAGATGATTGCAGCCTTCCCTTCAGAGGCGGCCGACACTGAGTAGCGGACGTCCACCGACTCCATGTCTGCCATCGATTCGATCCTCTCCATTATATTGTTCAATTCCTGCGGTGAGATCTCCCCGACAAGAAGACACTCTATCGGAAATGTCTCGTACAATGAGCCCATCCTCGCGACGTCGATCTCCCTCTCTTTCCAGGTATCGAGTATGCGCTGCAGCGTCCTGTCAGACCTTACCTCGAAGGTGACATTGACCGCGATGTGCCCTCCCATGACAACGTCCCTGTGGTGCACTACCCCGACGATATTTCCGCCGTTTGTCGAAATCGGCTCTAGCGCGAAGACGAGCTGGCCGGGTATGTCCTTCAAACGTAGGTCGACGTTGACCTTCAACTCGAAATCCTCCAGTCCCTTACCTTTCCTTTCCCTCGATATTCGTCCTTGATAATAAATAGCATTCGTATGAATCATTCCGGTATTGTCCTGAAACTCCTCTCTCAAGAGAGCAGGTGCAGGAAGGGATCAGATGAACGA
Organism: Methanomassiliicoccales archaeon; assembly: GCA_050010535.1. Classification (GTDB taxonomy): domain Archaea; phylum Thermoplasmatota; class Thermoplasmata; order Methanomassiliicoccales; family JACIVX01; genus JAJRAG01. Next base: position 12,510 of record JBEKKT010000030.1, read on the forward strand.
GACCTTCGAGATCAAACCGGACGTGGGCAGCTCCTGCATTCTCTCCTCGAGCGAGCCTTTCGACGAGGAGATGGAGATCAGCTACGACAAATTATGCTACTAGCTCCAGCATCTCGGGATGCCGCTGTATCTGATTCACACATCAGGTTGTGCGAGACCGTACGAGTTCAAGGAGATGATATCGGAGTTTCACCTGAGGTGGTCATGCCGATACACACCTCCAGCCCGGATCTGTACGCGAACTTCATCTCCGACGTCGGCCTGAAGATTGAGATACCCGAGGATGGCATGGTCTACGCGATAAATTAGATGTCAGTTGAATCTGAGAGAACGATAAGCGCCGAGGGGGAGATTCGAACTCCCGAAGCGCAGAGCGCCACGAGCTTCCTGTCCCAAGCAGGGGCTCCAGGCTCGCGCCTTACCGGGCTGGGCCACCTCGGCACGCTGGCGGCTCTCTACCGCATTGATGAATTTAAACCTTCCTCTATCCCCAGTGTCATTTCTTCCGATCTTTTTCGATCGCGCTCATGTTGATGGGAAGTCGGGTAAGGGTGTCAGCAACGGTTGGCCTGAATCGCCTCGCGATCTCGAGCTGCGCCGGGTCCGCTTCTATGACCGTCACGTCCTCCTCGTAGTACTTGTTCTTGACCAGCGTCTCGCCTCTCGGCCCCACTGCAACGCTCCCCCCGAAGTAGACTTGGTTGAGCTGCGTACCGACCTGGTTCACATAGACCGCGTAGATCGTGTTCTCAATCGCCCTCGCCGGAATGAGAGCTTCGAAGAACGGCTTCGAGGTCACGGGGGACGCGGACACGCATACGACGACCTCCGCACCATTCAGCGCATACGACTTCGCGATCTCCGGGAAGAAGACATCAAAACAGATGATAGCGCCCACCTTCGTCCCGTTCACATCGAACATGACCGGCCCCTTGCCCGGCCCGAAATAGAGCTCCTCCTCGAACGGACCGAAATTGGCCAAGAAGAGCTTGTCATACCTTCGAACCTCGCCGTCAGGCGAGACGCAGACTGCGCTATTCCTCAGGACGCCTGGAACCTCCTCGTCCTCCACCGGCATGCCGAATATGATGCTGCACCCCTTCTCCTTCGCCATCTTCGCTACTTTCTTGACGCTCTTGCCATCGGTCCTCTCGGCCAGTGGGTAGAAAAGGTCCCTGCACATGTAGCCCGTCAGGTAGGTCTCCGAGAAGACGTAGAGGTCCGCGTCCACCTTCTCCAGCGCCTTCTGCATCCGCTTCAGATTCTCTTCCTTCTCACCCAGTGCACATCGGACCTGCGCGAGAGCGATCCTCATGTTATCGCTCAGCGAATCTAGCTCGCCCGATATGTTACTTTTGGAAGGGGGCGAAAAAACACATAAGAGAACAAAGCTACATATCGTGGACCATGCGCCCGCAGCTGAAGGAGCACACGGAGATAGTCATCAAGGACTTCATACGGCAGAAGGTCGAGGAGAGCAGCGCCAGCGGCGTCGTTGTCGGCCTCAGCGGTGGAATCGATTCGGCTGTCGTATCCAAGCTGTGCGCGAATGCTATCGGTGCCAAGAAAGTCCTGAACATCTTCATGCCATCGGCCGCTTCGTCCGAGGACGACAGGTCGGACGCGAAATCCTTCTCGAAGCGGTATGGAATGAAGTTCAAGATAGTCTCCGTCGAACCGGTGATTGATGCATATCAGAATCTGCTCCCTTCCGCCGAGAGGAAGGATTTGCTCGGCAACGTGATGACCCGGTCCAGAATGATCGTTCTGTTCCATCACGCGAATCTGATGAACAGGGTCGTCATGGGCACGAGCAACAAGAGCGAGCTTCTCATCGGTTACTTCACCAAGTTCGGGGACGGCGGGGCGGATTTCCAGCCGATCGGGGACGTGTACAAAACCGAGGTGAGGGATCTGGCTGCCAAGATTGGCATACCAAGGAACCTGATCGACAAGGTCCCGACGGCGGGGCTGTGGGCGGGCCAGACTGATGAGGGTGAGATGGGAATAACCTACGACGATCTCGACGGCATCCTCTACGGAATCGAGCTGGGCATGACCAATGAAGAGATCGTTGTGAGGACTGGTCTTGACACCAAGCTCGTGGACATGGTGTGGAAGAAGCACCGTGCTGGAGTCCACAAACGGAAGATGCCGCTCATCCCTAAGATGGGGATCAGGACCCTAGGACTGGATTGGAGAGAGTGATCTTCTAAGTTCTTCCACGGTCCTCAGGAACCTGTCTGGCTCAAGGACGTCGAACAGAATCTTGTTCGCCTTCTTGCCCAATGCCCAGCCGAACCGTTGCTTTTCTTTGAGCTCGAGCGCGACAAGGTCGTACCTTTTCGATGTTACGAACAGCGTCGGTTGTAACAAGCGGAAGAACACGCCGGTTCTCAAAGGTCCTCTTTCGACCATCTCGATCTTCTTGATGTTCCTCAGGGGAATCTCGGCTTTGAAGTACCAGCCCTGCCTCAATATCAGTCTGTCCCCCATGATCTCGTGCGCCGTGAAGAGTGGAGAAGCTCCAAGAACGACGAGTGTGATCACCACGATGGTTGCTCCGACCGTCATTGACGGAATGTCGAGCTTGGCGGTTATCGAAAGGAGGGTCAGGACGATTACGGCGGCTATTGCAAAGATGAGGAAGTCCAGCGATAACGATTTCTTACTGTAGGCGAAGCTCTTCATTGGCATCTTGCGTGAGCGATGTGATTCGAGTAGAATATTCTTTCCCATTGGCCAAGCTAGTCAGGATCCGAGTGGTGCTGCAAAAACTTTAATAAAGACCATCTTATTGCTGCACGAAGGCTCCCGTAGTGTAGTCCGGTCAATCATATGGGCCTCTCGAGCCTATGACTCGGGTTCAAATCCCGACGGGAGCACTTAATTTGTTAACAAATAATTATATACTCCTGGCGCCATATTGCTACTCATGGCTAGGCCGCGAGGGCGCCCCAATCAGGGTAAGACCGAGACGATCCGGGAACGCTGCGTGACCGTCTATCTTCCGACGAAAGAACTGGTCCAAGAATGGAAGGGGACGGCGA
>JBEKKT010000031.1:0-20700 GCA_050010535.1 Methanomassiliicoccales archaeon
CGAAGGGGAGAAGTTCCAGAAGACGATCCGGGAGTTTACTGAGAAGATCAAGGAGATTGGTCCAAACCCCATCAAGGAGGACTGATACCATCAGAATAGAGAAGAAACTCGATGCCGCGATAATGATGATGGAAGGAGAGAGGATCCGCTGGCTCCTGGGGAAGCGACCGACCCTGACCACGAAGGGTAACGTGTTCAACGAGATAGTGACGGAGACGAGGTTTGATATCATCCTTTATAATGCTGCGGTCGTCGAGATAGACAGGAACATGATACTGCAGGAGCTCGAAGATGGTCCGAAGACGGTGCACAAGCTCAATGAGCTCACAGGCATACCCAAGCATGAAATCGTCAAGCATCTGATCGCTCTGAAGAAATGGGGAAAGGTAGACTATGCCGGCAGGGAGGGCAAGTCGCCTTTGTACCGGAGCAACCTCGCACCTGTCGAGGTGGTGGAGTGATGGACAAGGTCAAGATCGCGCAGTATTGGGGTGCAGGATGCGGCGGCTGCGACGTTGCGCTACTGGACATCGACGAGAAGATTCTAGGGGTCGCGAGCATTGCCGACATTGCGTTCTGGCCGATCGCAGTGGACGTAAAGCTGAAGGATGTCGAGGCGATGCCGGACGGCAACATCACCGTGACCCTTTACAACGGTGCCATAAGGAACAGCGAGAACCAGCGCGTCGCGGAGTTGCTGAGACAGAAGTCGAAGCTGCTCGTCTCGTTTGGTTCGTGCGCCTGCTTCGGAGGGGTTCCTGGTCTAGCGAACGTCACGAACAGGCAGGAGATACTGGATTACGTCTACAAGGTCACGCCCTCGACGGTGAACGTGGAGGGCGTCGTTCCACAGACCGAGGTGGAGACGCCGGATGGGACGCTGGAACTGCCCTTCCTTTACGACACTGTGCTCATGCTAGAAGACGTCGTCGACGTCGACTACTACATGCCAGGTTGCCCTCCAACCGTCGACCAGATAAACCAGTTTTTAGACGTCGTCACTAAACATCTGACGGAAGGAGCGCCGCTGCCGCCGAAGGGAGCGGTGATAGCGTCGGACAAGACCCTTTGCGACGAGTGCGGCAGGAAGAAGCAGGTGAAGGTCGTGGATCAGATTCATCTGCCGTTCGAGATAGAAATCGACCCGGAGAAGTGCATGCTCGAGCAAGGAGTCATCTGCATGGGGCCGGCGACGAGAGCTGGCTGCGGGGCGAAGTGTCTCAACGCGAACCAACCCTGCAGAGGCTGCATGGGCCCAACCAAGGCGGTCATGGACCAGGGGGGCAGCATGCTCAGCGCCCTGGCATCTATTTTCAGGATCTCCGACAAGGAGTCCCTGATGAGCGAGGACGAGATCGTGAAGCTCATGTCACAGGTCAGGGACCCGCTCGGCACGTTCTACGCTTTCACGATGCCGAAGTCGATAATCAAGAGGAAAGTCAAGGAGAGGAAGAAGGCGGTGAAGCAATGAACCCCGACATCAAGGATCAACCGCACAAGATCAAGGAGAAGCGGATCACTATCGACCCGATCACCAGGCTGGAAGGTCACGGCAAGATCGAGATCTTCCTGGACGATTCAGGTAACGTCCGGAATGCATACTGGCAGGTCCCGGAGTTGAGAGGTTTCGAGAAGTTCTGCATAGGCAGGTCGGTCGACGAGCTGAACAAGCTGACCACAAGATTATGTGGTGTCTGCCCCGGGGCGCACCATATGGCGTCCACGAAGGCTTTGGACGCGGTGTACTGTGCCGACCCGCCGGAGGCAGCGATCAAGTTGAGGGAACTGTTCTACACTGCTCACTACGTCCACAGCCATATCGCTCACTTTTATGCTCTCGCCGCTCCGGACTTCGTTCTTGGGCCTGCTGCGCCCGTTGCAAAGAGGAACATCCTTGGAGTTGTGGACGCGGTCGGGGTGGAGATCGGCAGGGAGGTCATCAAGCATCGATCATACGCTCAGAAGATCCAGGAGATGCTCGGCGGTAAGGCCACGCACCCCGTGTGCGGCATTCCCGGCGGAATGTCCAAGTCATTGAATGAGGAGGAGAGGGTTGAGGTAGAGCGGATGGCTCGATCTTGTGTGGAATTCTCGAAGTTCACGAACAGAGTCTTCGAGGACGTCGTGCTGAAGAACCCGGACTACATGGCCCTCATAATGAACCCGGACATATTCTACCATGAAACATACTACATGGGCATGGTTGACAAGGACAACAAGATCAACTTCTACGACGGGATGCTCAGGGTCGTTGACCCGAAAGGCAGCGAGGTCTACAAGTTCAAGCCGAGCGACTATCTCGATTACATCGCTGAACACGTCGAACCTTGGAGCTACGAGAAGTTCTGCTATCTGCGGCAGAAGGGCTGGAAGGGGCTCGTGGACGGGATCGACAGCAGCATATATAGGGCAGCGCCGCTCGCCAGGATAAACGTCTCGGGAGGATTCTCGACTCCCCTGGCCCAAGCGGAATACGAGAAGATGATCGGGTTCTTCCGCGACGCCGGCGTGAAGGGACCGATACACCACACCCAGGCGTATCATTGGGCAAGGGTCATCGAACTTCTGTACGCAGCGGAGAAGTTGCTGGAGCTGGCCGTGGACCCGCAGATTACGAGCAAGGACATCAAGACCCCCGTGAAGACGCCTGGAGAGGGTGTCGGTTGCGTGGAGGCACCGAGAGGGACGCTGATACACCACTACGTTTCTGACGAGAAGGGCATAACGCAGAACGTGAACCTGATTGTCGGGACGACAAACAACAACGCTGCGATCAATATGAGCGTGAAGAAGGCTGCGGTGGCATTGATAAAGGACTGGGAGGTCTCGCCGGGGTTGTTGAATACGATCGAGATGGCCTATCGGGCTTACGACCCATGCAACTCCTGCGCAACGCACACGCTGCCAGGCCAGATGCCGCTTCTGGTCCGAATAAGACGCTCGGACGGATCGATATACAAGACCCTCACAAACCCCTGAAAAGTTTCCCCCCTTCTGTGATTTCGCGCCAAGCAATCGTCTACAGCTTGAAGGTTTGGGTGCGAAAGGATATGAATGGATTCCGGAATATTCCCGAGGAAGGTGTCACGAAATGGAAGAGGCAGTTAGAATCGTTGCTGAGTTGATGGCGTTATCTGCCAAGACCGCCCCGAAGGGGCTGGGCAAGGATTATGTCGAAATCATGGTCATCGCCGGCCCGGAGCTCAAGAACCTCGGGGAGACGATGATCGAGATGTCGAAAGAGAGGAACGAGGCCGGGTTCGGTAGGGATGGAGAGAACGTGTTGGATTCGATGGGCGTCGTCCTACTCGGTCTTCGGGACCACCCTCCGAACGGCGTGGACTGCGCCGCCTGCGGGATGACCTGCGATCAGATGAGGAAAAGTGATCTGGAGGGAGATTTCGCCGGTCCGAACTGCATGTTCAGACTGCTCGACCTCGGGATCGCGATTGGGTCAGCGGTCAAGACCGCGAGCCTTCACAATGTCGACAACAGGGTGATGTACCGGGTCGGCGTTGCGGCGAGGAAGGCGGGTCTGATGAAGTCCCGGGTCGTCATAGGAATTCCGCTGAGCGCCACGACGAAGAGTGTCTACTTCGATCGTTGAACGATCAAGTTCTTTACGGCCCCGAGGTAGATGCCGTCGATCAGATAAACATCGGCCTCATCAACGTCCACCATGTCGTTGGAGAACAGTGGACCCAGCAATTTCTTCCCTTTGAGATTAATTGGTGAGCCGCCGAGGATCCTGTTGAGCGCGGGAATGATTATCAGCTCGTCGGGGAGCTCGCTATATCTCTGATGAGCTTTGCCCTTCATCCTGCATCTGACCCAGCAACGCTCCGCTGTCACGTTGCCCAGGCCTTCCTCGAACAGAATGCTGGGGTGATTGTGCGCCAGCACGACCGTCTTCCTTGACATCACTTGAGGGGACGGCCAGGTGTGTCCGTGGGCGAATCCAACATCGCCGACGACGAACCCTGTTGAATGATGGAGTTCAATGCCTTCGGGGATGAATTCCTCGATCTTGCCATCGTGGTTGCCCCTGACAATGTCGACCTTCCCGAACGCTCTCTTCATCACTCTCAGGAACCTCGGGATCTCGGCATACTCCTGCTTTGTAGAACCCGGCACCTGATGTTTTATGTCCCCAAGCAATACAAGCCGGTCATGCCCGTCCCTAAGAGACAGGAGCTCCCTTTCCATTCTGAAAGTCTGACTGGGGACATGGACCCCCTTGGCCTTGAGCTCCTCCTCAATCCCTATGTGCAGGTCCCCAGCGCACAACGTCATCGATTCGTTTCTGATACCCAGTGCCGGATGGTCAGCGATCGGAAGCGCCGTCATGCTTTCTCCCCGTGCCTCTCTGAGCCTTTGACAGCTACTCGATCGCCCGACAAAAAGTTTGTGCCGATCCGATTCAGAATCCGTGTCTCAACCTCTCCCCCAGGAAAGGCGGAAGGCCCACACTCTGGACCTTCTTCTCAACCTCCTCCACGTCGTATTCCACCCTGCGAATCTGAAAATCGTCGGCATCGTCGAAGAGCACGTAGCTGGCTCTCTTATCTCCATCTCTCGGCTGACCGACGGAACCGGAGTTGACTATCGTGCCCGAGCCGAACTTCTTGATGAATGGGATGTGAGTGTGACCGACCACTAGCAGATTGCACTCGCACATCTCCAGCAGCTCCGGACCGGCATCGATTTCGTACAGATACTCGTCGTCGTCCCGCGGGGAGCCGTGGTATATCCCGGCGAAATGAGATCCAAGCTTCATGTGCATCCTCGCCTTGAGATCCCTGAGATAGTCCACCCCGTCCGCAGAGACATGCTTCGCGGTCCAGAGTACTGCATCCGCCGCCATCTTATTCATACCAACCGGGTTGATTCTTATGACCGCTCTGTCGTGATTTCCCAGAATCGACTGGATGTTCCTCGATCTGAAACGCTCAATCGTTTCATTTGGATATGGATAGTAACCGACAATGTCCCCGGCGCTGACGATCTGCTCGACCCCGCTGTTGTCGATATCCGCCATGACCGCGTCGAGTGCGACCAGGTTCGAATGGACGTCGGATATAAGGGCGACCTTCACGACCATCAAATTAGGTTCACTCGCTATATAAACCTCTCAAGAAAACGCTTCAAGACCGGGGGTATCTTGTCGATCACGTCCGTTGCCAGAAGGCTGAAGCCGAGCTGCTCATACGCCAGGTCACCAGCGAACCCGTTTGTGAAAGCGGAGATCCTGGCAGCGTCATAAGGGTCCACTCCTTTGGAGATCAGACCGACCACCTGGCCCGCGAGAACGTCGCCCGTGCCCCCGACGCTCATCGCCGCATTTCCGGTCCGGTTCAGTTTGACCCTCTCTCCATCGGAAACGACGTCTACGCGCCCTTTCAGCAGGATCGTCATGCTTATCTTATTGGCGAACTCCCGGACGGGTTCTATCCTTGCATCGTAATTTTCCGGCAACGTTATGCCCGATAGTGTCTTAAACTCCATCGCGTGGGGCGTGATTACGCCTGTCTTCCCTTTCAGCACCGAGAGGTCCTTGGACACCGCTCCGATGCCGTCCGCGTCGATCACGATAGGTTTGTCGAATTCCCGAACGAATCTCTGAATGGTGAGGTAGGTGTCGGGATGGTCGCCTGCCCCCGGGCCGATCAAGACGGAATCGACTTTTCTGGAAAGCATTCGAAGCAAATCCAGATCCCTCTCCAGGAGATTGTCCCCACTCAGGCGGTGCACGATGAAGTTCGGGGAGTAACAGGCGATTGGATAGTAGCTCATCACTGGCGTCGCTATGTGTACGAGATCGACGCCGATCCTATACGCGGAAAGACCTGCGAGGGCTGGGGCGCCGGTGTAGGGACCCCCGCCGATTATCAGCACTCTGCCATTCTCGCCCTTGTGCGAGTCCTTGCCAGGAATCGGATAATACACGAACTCCCCAGGGCCGACATACTTGACTGCGTCAGGAGGAATACCGATATCCTTCACGACGATGTTGCCCGAATTCTTCCTGTTCATGCCGGCTTTCTCGTCATGGAAAGTGACGGTGTAGTCCGGTTGTACCCAGAGGTTCGAACCTAGACCTGAGGGGATGTCTATCGACACTATCTTAGCGCCCGAAGAATTGAGGCGCTCAATGAGGGTCCTATACGGTTCCTCAACCTTTCCGCGGATGCCGGTTCCCAAAAGACCGTCAACGACCACGTCGAACTGCTGCAAGTTCGCGTCCTCGGCCGGGGACGATATTTCGGCGACCTTCTCGAAGTTCTTTCTCGCCAGATCAGTCTTGATGCTCTGGCGCGGCTTCGCCATGAGAACCTGAACCTTGTTCTTCTCCTTTAGGTACCTTGCTGCAACAAAGCCGTCCCCGCCGTTGTTGCCAGTCCCACAAACGATCCCTATTTTGTTGCCTTTTCCGTAGTTTTCCTCTATGAACTCCGCCACGGACCTTCCTGCGTTCTCCATGAGCACCTCGGTCGGCGTTCCCAAATACTCGGAGTTAATGTCTAGGACCCTAACCTCTTGGTGGGGCAGCATGCTGTTTATATCGCCATCTTTCCATATAATCTTTCGGTTTCCGTCAGCTTCTCATAACAGTCTTGTATTGGAAACATAATGCGAATAGGCAAGACAAGGGAGAGTTGAACGACATAAACAGATTGGTGCTGGATGTTCTGAAGCCTCATCATCCGTCAATCATCGAACTGCCCAAGCTGCTGGGCGTCTTGAATGGTTTGACTAGTGTAGACTGCACTCTTGAAGAGGTTGATCAGGAGATGGAGAGCATCAAGATAACGATTGAAGGAACGGCCGTGGACTATGCGTCGATATAGCAGACGATCACCGAATCCGGCGTCGTCATACAGTCTATCGACAGCGTTCCGCCTAGAATAAGCTGGTGGAAGAGGTCGAGACGCCTCAAGACCGCTGAACCTTCGAGATTTCCTGACCGACCTTGACCAGGAGCTGTGATTTCTTCATCGTCTTCTGGACCAGGACCCTTCCCCTGTGGCCGTACCAGTTGGAGGGATACGATTTTTCGCTTTCTACCTTGTATTCCAGTCCAAGCTTCTCGACGGCCTTCGTGATCAGCTCGACGGTCGGCTCGCTGACTGCCAAACTTCTTTTCACTTTGCGACCCTGATCTCTGCTCCTCTTTGCGTCAAAATACTCGGGCCATAGCACCCAAGCTGTATCCTCGTCGAGGGCCATGTGAAAAGTAACAAAAGGCCAGTATAAAAGGATTGGCCGTTTACCTGATCAGGACGGCATTGACGCATCCGTCCTTTCCGGGTCTAGACGTGACCTTTGCCAGGCCAATCTCGGTCTGTATTGTGGCGCCCTTGTTTATGATGTTTCTTTGGACGTAATGAGGGTTGGCCGGGTTCTCCTTGACCGTGATAATCTTGACCTTCTGGCCCTTGTTCGTCGCGGGATCGATGACATTGGCGATGTTCGTTGCGAACATCTTTGTCTTTTCTCCGCCCCCGAGGGTTCTGACGTTCACCAATCGCTCCTCTCCCAAATATGTTGGCTGAGCCTCGGTGCCTACCTCGAATCGTCTTTTCTTCCTGCTCAAGCGGAGTCTCCCGCCGGAAGGCTTCCTTCCTTTTCTTCCCTGCCAAAGGGCCATGCAAAATCCTCAGCAGACTAAAAAGTTAGGTCCTATAAAAGAGTTTCAGTACTCGACAAGCTTCTCAAGCAGTCGAGCTTCGATCTCCTCATTCAAGTCCACAATGGCGGCCCTTGCATCCTTCGCCGCCCCTGGGTTGAGGAAGATGGTGCTCCCTTCCATGACGATGCCCGGGGCCTCGTGGATGTGTCCTGACAATACAGCTTTCGGACTGAATTCGTTCACAATCTTCCTAATTGCCAAGGATCCCCCGCGTCTCCCGGAGAACGCCATATCGTTTGCTCCCAATGGGGGCGTGTGGGTCACCAGTATGACCTCTTTTTCCATTAGGGGGCGCAGCGATTGCTCCATCTCCTCCTCGCTCAGCTCGTACGGGGTATTGAACAATGTCGGGGTAGATCCTCCCATGCCCACGAAAGTATGGTCCCCTATCCTCAGCTTCTTCTTGTGAAGGGAGATTGCCTTCCTCTCTATCACCTCAATTACCCCAGGGGGATCGCAGTTGCCCGGGATGGCGAACACAGGAACAACCATGTTCTCGAAGAAGCGCTCAGCCCACTCCGGCGGGCCGAACCTTGTTATGTCCCCGAGCACGATCATCCCGTCCATCCTGAGCTCGTTGGCGATACGATTCACCCAGTCGATGACCCTGTCCCTGCCGTGGATGTCAGAGATTACGAGGAATCTCATCGGAGCACTTGGCCGTCTAACGTTCCACGCATTGATTAGCTTTTCTCGGTCTGAATGGACTGGTCTGCTGTATTCGTGACTGACTCAAACAATCCCGAAAGCAAGGTTCTGGAAGACGAGCATATATGTGATAACGAATCCAAGCAACGTTCCTCCGTTCAGGAGAGGAAGTCCAGCCTGAGGCCTGCCGGTTAGAACGAACCTCATCAGGGCTAGGAAGCCGATCACGCCCCCGGTCATCGTCCCCAGGGCGACTACGAGGTTCGCGTTGCCGATTCCGTTGGCCATGGATGGGAGGAAGATGAAGGTCGATACCACCAGTATTCCCGGTATGACTGCGTCGCCGACTCCCATGAACATCGCTTCTCTTTCCCTGTTGTCTGCGGTGACGTCCTCCTTCTTCAAATCGGATATCTTGAACTCCCTGTTCTTTGGTATGACGAAGAACACTGGCAGCTGGAGCGGAGCAACTCCTCCGGCAAGCGTAACCATGTGTTTCGTCCAGTATACAGAGATAGCATCATACACCGCCAGTACGACTAGGAGTATGATCGCCGGGAGAATGCCCAATGACATCCCGAGCACAACAGTCACGCCAAAAGCAGCGAGGAGGGCGACGAGGTCGACCGTGTACCATTCCGGTCTTATAAGCAGGGACGCCATCAACAATGCGCTGATAGCGATCGAGAGGAAGAAGTCCAGCAGAACATCCGGATATACAGCGTATATGATCGGCAAGAAGACGAACACGAGGGTTATGGCCATGGCGCCCATGAATATCGCGCGGAGTAAGCCGCTCCTGCCGAACTTGATAAGGACGAGGACGATGATCGTTATCAGAATGATGAGGACGAAGTAGACGAGAGGGTTCGTCGGGTTGTTGACGTCCTCGAACGCCCTGTAGTCCGAAGGAAAGATTGGAACAAGCAAAAGCGCTACCAGTTGCACGGAGATGAAGATCATCAGCATCGCAACGATCGGCGACAACCGTCTCATCTTTGAACGCCACGTTGCTCCGGCTAGATAACCATATCTGATTCTGTCTTTCCTCGGAATTCCGCCATCACTTTGAGCTTCGAGGGAATCAGCTTCAAATACAACTCCTTATAGATAGGGGTGGCTTGATGAGCCCGTTTGATAAACAAGACGTGTACGGAGGATCCGGTCGGTTCCCCCAACTGCTGACGAAGACGAAGGACCTGGCAGACATCTTCGAGGTCGTGAAGGAAGCTGTCAGAGTGGAGCTCGGCGTCTCGCGAGCCGGCCTGATGCTTGGTCTTGCGGATCTCGGGGGAGACAGCACCTCGTTTATCGGGGGCATGTACCCAGTTGCCTCGAACATAATCATTGTCAACAAGGGTCCGTTGGAGCGTGTCCGCTCCTCTTCCCCGGAGCTTTATAAGGCATATGTGTTCCACATACTTCTGCACGAGTACGTCCACAGCATCGGATACATCGATGAGGGGCAGGCGAGGAGAACGACGCTCGACATCAGCACAGGGCTCTTCGGCAAGGAGCATCTCGTGGCGAAGCTCGCCGAGGACATATCGCAGTTTCTCCCGATGTTCGCCTATCCCGTCCCTTGCCCGATGCCTGAAGACATCCAGCTCGAATTAGTGAAGAACTTCGACAGGTCTAGTGTGAATTACATCTTGTGATAGCGAAGGAGATCAGCGAGTCGCGGCCTCGGCCGAGACAGTGGCGAACGCGACGTTCCCGGTGACCTTGTTTATCTTTACCTTCGTCCTCGTCCCTTTGACCGTCCCGGGTACGTAGATGATGTATTTGTCCATCCTGGCGACGCCATCGCCCTTCCTTCCAACGTCCTCAATCAGGACCTCGTAGACGTTTCCCTCAACGAGTCCCTCTTTTTCCTGGGTCTTGGCGGTCTTCCGGACGTTCACCGGTCTGTGGGCGCCGCAGGCGTCGCACTCCAGAACCGTTATGCGGCCATCTTTTACTATTCTAGTGTCCGGCCTGCCGCACTCGGAGCACAGAACGAACGTCTCCGTGTATTCCTGAATTCTCTCAGAGATCTGGTTCGGGGAGAGCTTGGCCTTGAAAATTGCCCTCCTACCGTCGACGTATCCGGGGGCGCCAAGCTCCCGTTGGAGGAATTGGATAAGGTGATAAGAGTCCCTTCTCAGCGCGTCCACTATATCCCCAAAGTTCCTGATTGTCGTCGCTTTTCCTTCTTGGAAAACATCCGGTTCAGGTACGGTGAATCGCTCGTGCTTCTCTATCGTCTGGGGCAGCTTCTCCTTCGCCCTTACAAGAAGTGAAAGGTATTCGTCGTTGGACATAGTGTCTCTGACAACTCAAACGACTGCCTCGATATAAATATTGCTAGCGGTCGGTCTGGTCTGGACAGTTTCTAGTCAAAAGGTCCAGATGATCTCGGATGCTTAGGCAAGCTTGCTGTCACCGATTCGTTCTGCTCGGAGCGCCAAACTTGCGTTCGATCGCTGCCCTGACAAGCCCGAGGTGCAAAGGCGAAGGATTGAACGGTCTCGATTTGAACTCAGGATGGAACTGCGAGGCCACGAAGTACGGATGCCCCTGCAGCTCCCCGATCTCCATTCTGAGGCCTTCCGGAGACTTCCCGGTGAACTTCCAGCCGCAATTCTCGAATCTTTCTATGTACTTGGGGTTGACCTCATACCTGTGTCTGTGTCTCTCCATGATGAGCGTCTTGCCGTACAGGTCAAACGCCTTTGACCCTTCGGAGATGACAACTGGCTGCGCCCCGAGCCTCATTGTCGCCCCTTTCTTCTTGATATCCCTCTGCTCCGGAAGGAGGTCCACCACCGGATCGCATGTCTCTGGATCGAATTCGGTGCTATGCGCCGTTTCCAGGCCAATCACGTCCCTCCCGATCTCTATCGTCGCAATCTGGAATCCCAGGCAGACGCCGAGGAATGGAACATTGGTCTCCCTCGCGAACCTAGCCGTCAGCATCTTTCCGAGGATGCCTCTGTTCCCAAAGCCGCCGGGGATCAATATGCCGTCCGCCTTGGCGAGGTCATCGGTTATCCCAGACTCCTGAATGACCTCCGAATCTACGAATACGAGCTCCACCTTCGTGTCCGTCTCCGCGCCGGCGTGGTGGAATGCCTCCAGATGGCTGATGTAGGAGTCTGCCAGATGCGTGTACTTCCCTACGCAGGCGATCCTCACGCTCCTGCTCGGATTCAGGACCTTGCCCAGGAACTCCCTCCAATCGGTCAGGTCCTCGATCTTGGCCTCAAACCTCATCCTCCTCATCATGAACTCTGTTAGACCCTGCTCGTCGAGGATCAACGGCACTTCGTAGATCGATTTGGCATCGGGGGCAGAGACCACAGCCTCAAGCGGGACATCACAGAACAATGATATCTTGCGTTTAATCGAGTACTCGAGTTGTTGCTTGGCTCTCGCAACGATGACGTCCGGCTGAATCCCTATCGACCTCAGCTCTTTCACGGAGTGTTGCGTGGGCTTCGTCTTCTGCTCCCCGACCGTCCCGAGCACAGGTACTAGAGTGGTGTGCATGAACATGCAGTTCTCGCCCCTTCCGAGCTCCGTGTTCATCTGCCTTACCGCTTCGAGGAACGGCATCGATTCGATGTCACCCACCGTGCCTCCGAGCTCGACGATGCACACGTCCGCTCCTGTCGTCTCCGCCACGCTCCTTATCTCGTTCTTGATTTCGTTCGTGATGTGAGGGATTATCTGGACGGTCTTTCCGAGGTACTCCCCTGTTCGCTCTTTCTCGATTACGGCCCGGTAGACCTTCCCGGTGGTGATGTTGTGGCTGCTCGTCAGGTTCACATCGAGGAAGCGTTCGTAGTTGCCCAGATCCAAATCGACCTCTCCTCCGTCTTCTAGCACGAAGACCTCTCCATGCTCGAACGGGTTCATCGTCCCAGCATCGATGTTCAGGTATGGGTCGATTTTAATCGCAGTGACCTTGAGGCCTTTCGACTTGAGAAGCCGGCCGATTGATGAGGCCGTGATGCCTTTACCAAGTCCTGACAAAACGCCACCCGTGACAAAAATATACTTCATCGTCTCCACGGGATTGCTCGATGACCTTCTGGAGTATTTATTGTTTCTTCTCTGCCTCTCGGTCATTCGTCCAGAGCAATTGAGGGAATGCTCTGCTTCGGATCTAAATTAGATAAAAAAGGGGTACTATGACGTTCGATGTGCTTTTGGTGCTTGGGATCCCGCGGAATGGTGAAGAGGGGGCAGAACTGCCCCCTCTTGCGTAGGAGGTGATCCATCTGCAGGTTCCCCTACAGATACCTTGTTACGACTTAGCCCTCCTTGCCGAATCTCAGTTCGAGCTTCCCAAAGAAGAGAAGTCCTTACTGAGACCCAACTCGGGTGGCTTGACGGGCGGTGTGTGCAAGGAGCAGGGGCATATTCACCGCGGAATGTTGATCCGCGATTACTACGGAATCCAGCTTCGTGAGGGCGAGTTACAGCCCTCAGTCCGAACTACGAACGGGTTTCGGGATTGCCTTCACCTTACGGTGTCGGAACCCATTGTCCCGTCCTTTGTAGCGCGCGTGTAGCCCAGGAGATTCGGGGCATACGGACCTACCGTTGACCTCTCCTTCCTCTGATTTAGCACCAGCGGTCCCATTAATGTGCGCGCCTTCCGGAGAAAACGCTAGCAATTAATGGTGAGGGTCTCGTTCGTTATCTCACTTAAGAGAACGCCTTACGGTACGAACTGACGACGGCCATGCACCACCTCTCGGAAAATCAGGCAAGGTCATCAGCCTGGCCTTCATGTAACCGTCGCTCCTGGTGAGTTGTCCGGCGTTGAATCCAATTGAACCGCACGCTCCTCCCGTTGCGGTGCTCCCCCGCCAATTCCTTTAAGTTTCATCCTTGCGGACGTACTCCCCAAGCAGCAGGCTTAACAACTTCTCTCCGGCACTGGGCGTCCACAAAGGACCCCCAACACCAAGCCCGCAGCGTTTACACCCTGGACTACCGGGGTATCTAATCCCGTTTGCGCCCCAGGGCTTCGTCCCTCACCGTCGGATCCGTTCTAGTCAGACGCCTTCGCCACCGGTGGTCCTTCCGGGATTACAGGATTTTACCCCTACCCTGGAAGTACCTCTGACCTCTCCCGGTCCCAAGCCTCGCAGTCTCCCCGGAATTCGGACAGTTAAGCTGGCCGATTTACCCAGGGATTTGCGAGACCGGCTACGGACGTTTTAGGCTCAATAATATCGACCACCACTCGGGCCGCGGGTATTACCGCGGCGGCTGGCACCCGTCTTACCCGGCCCTTACTTCTCCTGTTTTTTAGACAGGAGAACAGCCAACACTAAGTGCTGGCACTTGGAATCCCCTCGTCGGGATTGCTCCCATTGCGAAGTTTTCGCGACTGCTGCACCCCGTAGGGCCTGGACTCATGTCTCAGAGTCCATCTCTGGGCTCCCTCTTTCAAGGCCCATACCCGTCGTAGGCTAGTGGGTCCGTTACACCCACTACTACCTGATAGGCCGCAGACCAATCCTTGGGCGCCGGAGCTTTAGAGCTAGAAGCATTCCAGCATCCTAGGTCTATGGGGTATTAGTCTCAGTTTCCCGAGGTTATTCCCCACCCAAGGGCATGTTATCCACGTGTTACTGAGCGGTCTGCCGAGACCAGATGTCTCTCGACTCGCATGTCTTAATCGTATTCCAATAGCGACAATCTTCTATCGATTGTCCGTAGGATTACACTGAAACTGGCAGGATCGCCAAGTTTCACCAGCGGTACCACAGTATTACTGCAGTATCCGCACATCGAACGTCAGAGCCAAGAGTTCACGTTGCTATGACGGAGATCTTGGCTCTCCATGATTGTTCACAGCTATGGATTCTACCGCCTCACAGATGGCCTTAACAGCCTGCTCAGCAGCGATTCGCTAGCTGTGGATAAGCGTAGCCCCCTCTAATAGCGAGGCTATATAAATGCGTTTCGGGAACGCAAATAAGGCTACGCACCCTTGTCATGAACCTATGACGGGTAGGACTATATTAGAGTTTCTGTCCCTCGGCCAGATATTCTCATCTTGAACCGTTCGTTTGGTACCTTCCGTTAAGGGGAATATGGGCAGAGATGAATCTAGAGGGCGCATCCTGCTCGCGGCACTCTCCATCCATTTTTCATCCCAGATCTCTCCATCTAGCCAAAGTGCAGCCAAGTGATCATTAGGTGAAAAGAAGGTTTAATATGAGACTATTCCTTTTGAGGGTTCGAGGCGGGGATGGCCCAGCCAGGCAAGGCGATGGATTGCTATCCCGGACTTTCCGAGGCAGATATCCATTGTCCGAAAAGGACTCGGGGGTTCAAATCCCCCTCCCCGCGCTGTTAGAATTCTGACGGTTACGACAGCGGATGGGAAGGCTTGGTTTTCGGGATACCCATTCATCTCAATGTATCTTTGACTTGTTTTGGAGGTGTATGAATGTTCTTCATCAGCCTGATAAAGGACAAGTAGAAGCCAACCAATGGGACAATCGCCAAAGCAAACAAGTTCATGGAGAAAATGTCCAAGGACGGTATCAAAGTGCACGAAGCGTACTGGAAGTTTGGAAGGTACGAAACCGTCTTCATATTCGAAGCCCCAGATGAGAAGACAGCAATGAAGGCGACACTACTGATGATAGACATGGTCAAATCGGAGACTATTGTGGTCACTCCGAGAAAAGAAGCGCTAAAGCCTCTCTATTGAAACCATTTCTTCTCCCCTTTTTGATTCAAATCAGAAGGAGGGTGTCTGTACACCTCTGGGTGTGCAGGCACCTCTCGCTTGTGGGTTACGAGCAATTACTTTTCCTTTCTCGTTGGAATCGATCGAGGCTGAATAGACTAATATAAGGGAACCGAATTCGAGTCGCGTGAAGGTCTGCGTCGAGGCTTATGGTTGCACGATGAACCAGGGAGAGGGCGCCGTCCTTGAGAAGAAGCTCGAGTCCCTGGGCCACGAGGTAGTTCAGTCGGCAGAAGATGCAGATGTCGTCGTTCTCAACACATGCACTGTCATCCGCCCGACCGAGATGAAGATGATCAAGCGCATGAAGGAGATCTCCAAGCAGGGCAAGCGGCTCGTTGTATCGGGGTGCATGGCTGCAGTCCAGCCAGACCAGATCAAGGAGACTGTCCCCGACGCTCTCATCATCCCTCCATTCGAATATGACTCATTCTTACCGCTCGTTACTGACCACTTCGGCGTTGGTGTCTTCACGAGAATCCTTGAATCGGACATCGTCACCGCAATCGTTCCTATTGCTCAGGGATGCCTCGGTTCTTGCACATACTGCATCACAAGAATCGCCAGAGGCGAACTCAAGAGCTACAGCATGGAAAACGTGGTCAAGCACTGCCGTGAGGGCATCGCCCAGGGGGCGAAGGAATTGCTCATCACGGCCCAGGACACAGCCTGCTATGGCCTTGATCAAGACCACAATCTAGGCGAGCTGATTTTTGCCATCTCGGACATGTCGGGGAAGTTTAGAATGCGAATCGGAATGATGAACCCCGATAGCCTTCAGAAGATCATTGACGATCTGATTCCTGCTTGGGAGAGCGACAAGGTCTACAAGTTCCTTCATCTGCCGGTCCAGAGCGGCAGCAACAGGATCCTCAAGGTAATGGGCAGACACTACGCCGTCGACGATTTCAAGTTCCAGGTAGAGATGTTCAGGGAGCGATTTCGAGACCTCACTCTATCCACCGACGTAATCACCGGTTTCCCTGGTGAAACGGACAAGGACCACGAATCGACAATGGAACTCATCAAGGAGGTCAAGCCGAACATCGTGAACGTCACTCGGTACTCCCCTAGACCTAGTACAATCGCAGCCAAGGCGAAGAACCAGGTCCCCGGGTGGGTGTCGAAGGAGCGCTCAAGAGAACTGACCCATCTCCGCTTCAAAATCAGCAAGAGCATCAACATCGGCAAGGAAGGGGACAAGGAGGAGGTCCTCGTAACCGAGAAGGGCAAGTACGACACTTACATCGGAAGAACGATTTCTTACGCGCCAGTCGTCATCGAGGAAAATGTCAGGCTCGGCGATTTCGTCGAAGTGGAGATTACCAGGAGCGCTCCGACGCACTTGTTTGGTCGCCTCGTCTAGATCTCCAGGTTCTTCTTCCTCCGATACCTTGAACTGACAGTTAAATACACGGAATCGCATCGCAGACTCGCAGCCCCGTAGTGTAGTGGTCAATCATGCCGGCCTTTGGAGCCGGCGACGGCAGTTCGAATCTGCCCGGGGCTACTCCTCTCTTTTCATGCTTGCAGCAGCTCGATCGGGATCCCGTCAGGGTCGGCGAACACAGCTCTCTTCAGACCCTTCTTGAGATCCAATCTCATGGTCCCGCTTATCGTTTGTAGATGATCCTCGTTGAGGACGTGGAAATCCTGAGTGACCGGGACCTTCATCTTCTTCAATCTCTCGATCTCCTTCTCGATGTCCTTTACCGCGAAGCACAGGTGTTTCACCCCGGCCTCTGCCGGGTCGTCAGGCCTCGCCTTCTTCGGCTTGTCGACAGCGAGAAGTTCCAGCATTCCGCCCTCGGTCTTCACGAACGCTATTTCTCTGATGCCAGGGATCTTCGACTTCCACCTCAGTACTTCCTTCATTCCGAGCGCTTTCGTGTAGAATTCGATAGACTTGTCAAGGTCCGTCACCGTGACCGCTATGTGATCGATGTTCGCTATCAACTGTCAACCTCCAAATCAACCAGTAATAGACTGAGCGGCAGATGGCGATTTGAGGTATTAATTGCTCCGGTCACCAGCGTTCGTGATAGATTAATTGCTGGGGCCTATCCTCGACGTCTTCATTCCGCTCTCTTTCGGTCTTCCGATCGGATGCATCGCTACCGGCCTAATATATGAGGGAATTGACAGAGCGTGCAAGACGGCCTTCCCATCGAACGCTCCGACCCAGCAGCTCTCGTATCCCTTTTCCATGAAGAACAGCAGCATGTTCTCATACGCCGTCGCAACTTCCTGGAGACAGTACAGCTCCTTGCCTATGTGACCATAGCTGCCGATCTTCTGGAGATTGGCGTAGCATACGATGACTACCTGCTCTTCCTCGACACATCTTCGATTCGCGGCTTGGGCCAGTGACCTCTTCGCATTAGGATCGGTTACGACCGCAAAGTCCCTCGCTTGAAGATTCCTCGCCGACGGTGCTAGGTTCCCGACGCGAAGAGCCTCCGTGACGAGTTCGGGCGGGACCGCGTCAATTGTGAATCCTCTGACACTCATCCTTCTCTCTATCCACTCCATGAGCTCCATTTCATTACTTTCCGAGAACGACTCGATGTGAGGCGATGCAAGGCGTTAAAACGATGAATGCGTTAGTCTTCGTCCGAGTCGGGTGCGCTCTTTTTCTATCAGTACAGCAATCAGTCTCTGTGCCTCTGCAATGTACGATCCAGCTCGAGTACCAGAACGAGAAGCAGGCGGAGATGGTGAAGAGAGCGATCGAGTTAGACAACGACAAGTATGCAGACGCGGAAAGAAAAGGGAGGGTCGTGGTCATCTGTTCTTCATCTGAGTCTGTCCCGTCGATGCTCCGCACGCTTGAGGACCTTCTGGCCTGCGTAAGGGTTGCTGAGGAGACAGTGAAGATCGCCGGCCACAAATCAACCGTTGACTCCCTCTCGGACCTTGACGGCTAGTCCCTTCTTGAACGCGACCATCTCATCCCTTGTGAGCATCGCCCTTCCAATGGCGACAAGGTTGTCAGATTCGTCCACGACGAGCACTTCGTCATTAGGCCTGACGTCCTCGTCGCAGTCTATGACGAAGTTGCAGAAAACGCTCTTCCCTTCGCGGTTGAACTCCACCGAGTCTCTGTTCACGATCACTCGCATCCGCGGTGGTGCGAAGCCTTTCCGTAGCCTTTTCGCCCCCTCCGGGCGCAAAGTGAAGAATCCATCGTTCGCCCTCATCGAAAGAACATGGGCGCCGTCCACCAGGACGTTTCTGATTTTCTCAGTCGTCTTCGACTTGACGAGCGTGACCTTTCCGTCGAACAAGATTGAAGCGGTGCCTTTTCCGAACTGGTAGTCCGCCACGGCCTTGATCCTCGCCATGTCGATGTCGAACTTGGTGATACCAGTCGCTATCGAGGCGAGCATCTTGTGCGTCTCCTCGCCTTCCCAGATGACGCACATTCCGTACTTCTGGCGGTGGGACATCCTCTCCATAAGGTCCCGGATCCTCAACTCGGTGTCCCGGTCTTTGGTATCTGGGAATACAGACTGGGCTATGGGGTAGATCTCGTCCAGCTCGATCGGCACCGGTCCAAACGGGGACATGACGAGGAAGTGCGCGTCGCTCTTCTCGGATATTGTCCTCATCTCGGCAGAAAATGTCCTGGTGTAAGGTCTCTTCCCTTCCTCAAACCCGACGAGTATCTCTGAGTTCGGTTGCTCATACCGCTCGAAGAACCTCTTCTCGTATCTGAATGCAGTCGGTCGGTCGAGAGACTCAGACCCAGTGTAGAAGAACGGGCTGTCGCGGCTGAGCGGTTCGAATTTCTCCAGAAATGCCTTGTGTTCTCTCAGTCTCCTCAATCCATTCAGCAAGGCGGGGTGAGACCTACATCTCAGCTCGACCAGCTCCCAAAGGCTTCCCTCCATTATCGCTCTCTTGATCTTCTCGATCTCGTTCATCGACTCGCGGAGGTTGTGCCTCGCGATGAGTCTGATCCTTTCCTCCTTTCTCATGCCGTCAATCGACTCGATCGTCTGACCTCTGCACGCGGGACAGTCGCAGCTGGTACGTCTCATGTCCTCGAAGTGCATCGTGCCCTCGGGGAACATGAATCGATCGTCCCTGGCGTATTTTGCATATGAGGCGGAATCGAACATGTCGCAGCCGAGAAGAACCGCGAGCGCGAAAACCATCGGATGACCGGCGCCGAATAAGTGAACCGGCCTCGCTGGCGTCAGTCCTTTCTTCGAAGCGACTATAACGTCGACGAGGTCGGCGAACCTGTATGCCTCCATCAACGGCACGACCCCACCAATCGGATGAACGTCCACGTTCAGTTCTGAGAGGCTCCTGGCGCAACTTTCTCTGAGGTCAGGGAAAAGGGAGCCCTGCACCACTCCTCCCAACATCATGCCGGCTTTAAGCTCAGCTGCCACCTTCGTTCGTTCGATGGTGGTTTCGACCGCCTGCGAGGTTCTCTCCTTCCCCCAGGAAGGCTCGGTGAAGATGTCGAGAACGGTTCCTATGTCGGAACCGATATCCCTCTGAAACTCAACAATCTCCCTGTTGCCGACGTCGACCTCCCCGTGCGTGTACGATTGGAAAGTGCCGCTGTCGGTCATGACGACGCCGGGAAAGTCCAGGAGTTTGTGGACGCCAGAGCTGAGGGCCTTCTCCTTCAGTCTCGGATCGTTCCTGATGATGTATGAGTTGGTGATGAGCGCCTTGAATCCGAAATCGTCATAGAGCTCCCTCGGCGAGATCGTATTTATATTGGGGTTTATGACTGGGAGAAGGCACGGTGTCTCCAGAGTCCCTCCGGGCGTCTCCAGACTGCAGATCCTTGCCAGGCCGTCTCGCTTGAGGAGCTCGAGCATATCCAGTAGAACTGCGACGAAGCTATTAAGTCTTTCAGAGGGTGTTATGATATGGAATCCAGATGATTAAGATGGAGCACAAGATGGTCATCGCCGTGAGGAGTGATCTGAAACTCTCGTCCGGCAAGATGGCGGTCCAGGCTGCCCACGCGGCGGTGAACTGCGCCCTCGCTGCGGAAAAGAAGGAGCCGGACTGGTTCAAGAGGTGGCACGAGGAAGGCGCGAAGAAGGTCGTTGCCAAGGTCGCCGATCTGCAGGAGCTCTTCGCGCTGAAGGTCTCAGCGGAAGACGCAGGGCTCGTCACCTCGCTCATCGTCGACGCCGGCCATACCGAGCTCCCCCCGAACACCACGACTTGTCTCGGCATCGGACCGGCTCCGGACGAGTTGATCGACAAGGTCACAGGCCATCTGGGGCTGATGTGATTGAAGAGTCAGGTTCGAGTCGTCGGGATCGACGATTCTCCTTTTGTCTTCAAGAACGGGAGAGTGCTGGTTGTCGGCGTGGTCATGCGGCTTCCCGATTACGTCGAAGGGGTGATGAAAACGGAGTGCACGATTGACGGGACCGACGCCAACGACGCTCTCGAGGAGATGATCTCCGGATCGAGGTTCTCCGAGCAGCTTAAGCTCATCATGATTGACGGTGTAGCTCTGGGCGGGTTCAACGTCGTCGATATCTTCCGGCTGTACGAAAAGACTAGGATACCCTGCGTCACGGTCACAAGGGACCGGCCAGACATGGTGATGGTCGGAAAC
>JBEKKT010000032.1:0-18324 GCA_050010535.1 Methanomassiliicoccales archaeon
GAAGGATCTTTTCGAACTAAAAGACGGGGATGTGATAATCGTCGGAAGCGCCACATCGAGGAAGATTGCGGAAG
Organism: Methanomassiliicoccales archaeon; assembly: GCA_050010535.1. Classification (GTDB taxonomy): domain Archaea; phylum Thermoplasmatota; class Thermoplasmata; order Methanomassiliicoccales; family JACIVX01; genus JAJRAG01. The sequence goes on from JBEKKT010000032.1 coordinate 75, forward strand.
GGGGAGCGCTGGCCGCCGCCCTTGAGCTGGTGTGAACTCCGGATCATCACTTGTTAGTTGAGATTGCGGTTGTTATAGGGTCGTTTCTTTCGATTCGATGAGGTCTAGCTAAGAAAGGGCTAAATACGGCAAGCGCGATTAGTTCTTTGAGTTGGATGATACATCCAACAAATAGGGAGACGAAATCCGATGAAGTTCGTAGCGGTCGTGATATTTGGTCTTATGGTCCTTTCATCATTGGCGATAGCGCCAGTGGCAGCGGAGAGCAGCAGCACGTGCGCAGTACTATTCGATTTCGGGGATGGGCAGGTGGTTTGGTCAGACGTGAGCCTCAGCCCGGGCTTGAACGGGTTGAACGTCACTTATCTGGCGGCCGAGCAGCATCACTTGGTACTGAAAGAGGATTTGCCAGGCTACATCACATCGATCAATGGGATCGGCTACAATTTCACCACCGGGGAATACTGGAACCTCTGGACCTGGAACAGCTCCAGGGCAGCCTGGGATTGGTCGATGGTTGGCGCGGCCGATGTGAACCCCGCCAAGGTCCAGGCCATAGCCTTCAGCTATGCGGCTTCCACCGACCCTACGAGCTTCGCGCCCCCGAACGCGCCTCTGGCGACCCCGGACCACCGCTACCCCTGGACGAGCTTCAGGCACGATTCGATGAACACAGGCAGCCAGCCCCTCTACACTCCTAACAACCTGACATTGAAGTGGCAGACCGATTTGCAAAACGGGGCGATAGATGCGCCCATTGTCGTGGCCCAGGGCCGGGAATACGTGGTGACCGGCGGGGTCCTGAACATGACCACCTTCGCGTACGACACCAACTCCTCGCTCATGTGCCTCGATGGCTCTGGGGGGCTGATCTGGAAGGCCGAGATAGGGAGGGGATACCAGGTCGGGTCACCCCTCCTCTACGGCAGCATGGTGATTGTGCCGTCCGCCAACGGCAAAGTGTTCGCGTTCGACGCTAAGAACGGGTCCAAGCTCTGGTCCTTCGACACGGCCTCCGCATCACCCTATGGGGTGGTGTCGTCGCCCATGGCCTATAATAACAACGTTTTCGTGGCGGCCAGTAACGGCAAGGTCTTCTCCCTGAACGACAAGGGGGAACAGAACTGGAACAAGACTATCGCCCCGATCATCTACTCGTCATCGCCCGGGTTCTTCAACGGGACGATGTACATAGGGGCGGATGACGGGAAGCTCCACGCAATATACGCGAACGGCACGAAGGAGGCCTGGTCCACCTCGATTGGCGGAAAGGTAAGAGGCTCGCCGATACTGTTGAAGGACAAGATCGTGGTCACCTTCGTCAACAGCACCCCCTCCACGGGAGGATTGGCGGCCGTCGGATACGATGGCAAGCTTCTGTGGCGGACGGTGACCGGCGTCAGCCCGGCCAGCGTCACATTGACCAGCAAGGGATTCGCCTCGATTATCCCCACAGGTGTCAGCATGATTGGGTTCGATGGTAAGAAGCTCTGGAACATCTCCTTGGGAACGAGCTTCGCTGGCGCTGCGCCCACCGGGGTGAACGGAACCTTCTTCATGGTGACCAACGAGGCAACCAGCAGGCTGCTGGCGATCAGCGACCAGGGCGAGCTCTACTACCAGAAGGCGCTGCTCCCTGCGCAATACGCATTGAGCGCGCCCACGGTGGCTGACGGGAAGCTGTTCGTCTCCTGTGACAATGGCCATGTGTATGCTTTCAACTTGAACAACGTGGCACCTGTCGCATATGCCACATGGAGCGTGAACGACAAGGCGGGTCACTTCGTGGCTCAGACCTCCGCTGGAACGTTGTTCCATTACAGCTGGGACTTCGGCGACGGGAACAAGAGCACAACGCCAGTGGCCAACCATACGTACGCGAAGACGGGCTCGTACAACGCTGTTCTGACGGTCACCAATCCCGACGGTAAGTCATCTTACCAGCAGTTCGTGGTGTTTGTCAACGCCACGGTGAGCGCATCTGACAACACCGCCTTGATCGTCGGTGGACTGATCCTGGTCGTTGTCGTCGTGGTCGCCCTGGCGGCGGTGATGGTCAGGAGGAGGAAGTAAAGGAAGATGAAGCTGAACGTGCGAGACGCCGTCCTGATCGTGGTGGCCGTCGTGATAGTGGCGGTCATCGTGGTCTTCGGATTCCCCCACCTGGGGAGCACCTCGGACACTGTCGTCTCCAGCTTGAGCATCGACTTCTATGACGCTCCCGCCCCGATTCACCAAGGCAACATCACCACCTGGACCCTTGTGGACGGGCAGTGGAGGATGAGCAGCGTGGACAATGGAGGCCACACGGTCTGGGTGTTCAGGAACCTGACCAGCAAGTCGAACTGTTACGATCAGCTCATGGCTGCGGCGGGCATCGCGCACTTCAGGGTCGAATCGCAGAACCAGTCTTTAGGGCTCTTCGTCACCGCCATTGGCGGGGACAACAACTCGCAGTACGAGGGACGCGGCTGGCAGTACTATGTGAACGGCGTGTACGCCAACCGGGCGTGCAACGTGATCACGGTGGGCAACGGGGATCAGGTCATCTGGAAGTACCTGCCCAACCAGATTGGGTGAGGCTTCGTGTTCTCGCCGTATCAGGACAAGGATTCAAGGATTCATCGACTGGATGCCAGGCCGAAGATCGTCTTCGTCCTGTCCATCTTCCTCCTTTCCATTTTGGTATCGGACATATTCTACCTCGCGGTCCTTTTCGCCTTCGTGATGGTCGTGGCCATCGTGGGCAAGGTCCTGCGGTCCACCCTCGGCCTTCTGAAGTATGCGTTGTACGTCGCTGCCTTCCTTTTCATCTTCAGCATCCTGTTCTCGCAGGGGAGCCACATCCTCTTCACGATTGGTCCGATACAGGTCAGGCAGGAGTCGGTCCTCTTCGCCACCAGCATGTGCATGAGGCTGTTCCTTGCCATCGGCGCATTCGCCCTGCTCACCTTCACGGTGCATCCGGACAAGGTGCTGCAGATACTCTCCAAGTTCGGGTTCAAGTCCATGACCGGGCTCTCCATAGCCACCAGGATGTACCCGACCATCGCCTCCGACTCCGGCAACATCGAGGACGCGATGAAGGCCAGAGGGGTGGAGTTCGACGACGGGAACTTTGTGCAGAAGGCCAAGGCCAGGGCTCCGGTCATGATACCATTGCTGATGAACTCCATGGACCGATCGATGGAGATTGCCGAGGCCATGGAGGCTCGTGGCTTCGGGGCAGGTACCCGGACCCACTACTTCGATTCGCCGATGACCGCCAGAGGCAAAGCCATGGCCGTCATCTTCCTCGCCGCCATCCCCTTCGGCATCGCCATGTTCGTCCTCGGCTTCGGCAACGCCGATTACATTGGCGGGGCGGCGCTCACCGTGCGGACGATTGATGTCGCGGTGGCGGCGGCCGAGGTCATGTTTTTCGTCCCGATACTACTCGGAGGGCCCCGATGATCCGCATGGACCAGTTCTCTTTCACCTACGGCGTGGCCACGAGGCCTGTCCTTAAGGAAGTGAGCCTGGAGATACATGAGGGAGAGTTCGTGCTCGTGGTTGGCCATTCCGGCTCGGGCAAGTCAACCCTCTGCCGGGCACTGAACGGCCTCATCCCGCACTTCTACGGCGGAAGCATATCCGGGAGGGTGACCGTGGACGGCCATGACACCAGGACGACCTCGCCGGCCCAGCTCGCCGGCATCATAGGCATGGTCTTCCAGGACCCCGAGAACCAGCTGGTCATGACCAATGTCGAGAACGAGATGGCCTTCGGCATGGAGAATCTCGCCCTCCCTAAGGCTGAGATGAAGGAGCGCATCGCCTACTACTCGCAGTACTTCGACCTGGAGCGCTTCTTCAAGCGCTTCATCCCCGAGTTGTCCTGCGGCGAGAAGCAGAAGGTCGCGCTAGCCTCGGTGATAGCTATGAGGCCCAAATACATCATGTTGGACGAACCGACCTCGCAGCTTGATGAGGAGACGGCGAACCTCTTCCTGGAGTTCCTGCACAAGCTGAACCGGGAGCAGGAGGTGGCGATCATACTGATCGAGCATCGTTTGGAGCGCTGCCTGCACTACGCCGACCGCATCATCTTCATGAAGGACGGGGCGATCGAGGCGGACGGCCCTCGGCTGGATGTCCTGCCCCAACTTCGCGAATCCGGACTGGTCGCCGATTTCAGCAGGACCGTGCAGGGGAATGGCATCAGCGAGGTCGTGCTGCGGGCGTCGGACGTTACCTTCGGCTATACTCCTGTCATGGTGCTCGAAGGGCTGCATCTGGAGGTTCGCAAGCAGGAGGTATTGGCCATTGTCGGGGCCAACGGCTGCGGCAAATCGACGCTGCTCAAGCACCTGAACGGCATATTGAGGCCCAAGAAGGGGAGCGTGGTGCTTCTCGGGCGAGATATTGTCGATGTCACCACGGCCAGCCTAGCTAGGGACATCGGGTATCTGGGACAGAACCCCAACAACTACCTTTTCGAGGAGACGCTGCAGAAGGAGCTCGAGTTCACGCTCAAGAACCTGAAAATAGATCGGAAGGAATGGGAAGAGAGGATCGATTGGACCCTTGAGGTGCTCGACCTAGAGCGCTTCCGCGACCACTTCCCCAGAGAACTGAGCTGCGGCGAGAGGGAGAGGGCCGCGCTGGCATCGATCATCGTCGGCCGGCCCAAGATACTGATTCTGGACGAACCGACCAGGGGGATGGACTACCGGAACAAGCTCAAGCTCGCCTCCATCCTCGAATCCCTGAGGGCGCTAGGGATGACCACCATCTTGGTCACACACGACTATCGCTTCGTTGCCGAGCACGCGACGCGCGTCATGACGCTGCGGGAAGGGCATCTTGCCGAAGTGCCAATCCAAGAGATCACGGCCCTGGCTAAGGAGTCAGGAGGGCTGGAGGCATGAGGGTCCGGTGGAGCACGGTGATGACCATCGCCTCGATCTGCATGGCCGGGCTGCTCATCGCCATGGCCGTGTTCGCCAATGCGCTGCTAGGTCAGTACGCAGCATTCCTCTCTTTCATCCTGGTCCTGCTGATAGTTAGCATCATCTTCGCCAAGTTCGAAGAGTCGCAGATAAGCTCCAAGGAGGTCGCGCTCATCGGCATCCTCGCGGCCATCACCGCCGCCTCCAGGATACCGTTCGCCGCCCTCCCGAACATAAAGCCATGCACCTTCCTGATCATCGTCACCGGCCTGGTCTTTGGTTCGCTAGCCGGAGCCATGGTCGGCTCGATGACCGCTGCCGTCTCCAACATCTTCTTCGGACAGGGACCCTGGACGGCATGGGAGATGGTAGCCTGGAGCATGGTGGGCATCGTGGCTGGATACCTGGGCAAGAGGATGAAGAAGATAACGGTCCGGGACATCGTGCTGTTGGGCATCGTGCTCGGCATGGCCTACAATACCCTTATGGACTTCAGCAGCTGGATCACCTTCTATAAGGCAGACCCCAACCTGCTCATCCCCACCTTCGTCGCCGGTCTTCCGTTCGGTGCCCTGCACATCACCGGCAACGTCATCTTCGCCCTGGTTCTGGGCAAGCCCGTGCTGACCATGTTCCAGCGGTTCCAGCGTAGGACCCGTATCTCCTATGACGGAGGGGGCGGACCGGCGACCGCGCGGCCGGTGGAATGACCGCATGCATGCTCAACTGCCACTAGCATGTCGTTCCACCCGACCGCGCCACGCGCGAACCTTCCTGGGTAGGAATATTAATCAGTTATTGGATTCCAGGGGCGTGATGTCCTGAGATTCACGCTGTCGAACAGAGTCCTTGCTGGCCTGACGTTGTCCGTCGGCAAGAGAAGACAGCAGATCGGACCGCTCGGGATCGCCGTTCTGGGCGCGATTCTCGGCATGGTCTACAACACCCTCGTGGATTTCTCAAACTGGGTGTGGCTGTACCCGCACTCCTTATACATTTTGCCTCTGACCTTCATTCATTTTTCGAATCATGGGAGGCATCGTGCTGTGATGATCACACTTCCTTCAGCATTCTGAGCATCGATTCCAAGTCGTTCGCCGGTTCCCCGCACGCGCGATTCGAGCACATGTATGTCGTTGCTTTTCCATCAATGCTTGATTTGCCTTTGATCGACTCTGCGAGAGGACCGCCAGATGCTCCATCCTCAGGATTCAGAATCACAACAGCGTTCGGCATGAACCTAGCTCTCACGCTATCGATCATTTCGGTCGTGTCCTTCTTCTCTGGATCGCCTGCGATGATGATCTCGGAGGAGGGCCCGAAGGCAAAATCCAACGCGCTGAGCAACTGTGGATAAGCCTCCGGCATCGTCGAGACCTCCTTCGTAAATGCCATTGCTATACGATTCGCCTTTCTCTCAAGCTCCAAATCGCCGGTCAGGTGGGAGAGCCTCAGCAAGCAAAGCATGGCGACGGAGTTGCCAGAAGGCAATGCCCCGTCGTATGACTCCTTCCTTCGTGCCACGACCTTCTCCGCATCCTTCGCGGAAAAGAAGAAGCCGCCGTCGTCTTCATCCCAGAATAGGTCGATCATACTACGGGTGAGATCCATTGCCGCCTGAACGAACCTCACATCGAACGTGGTCTCATACAGTTCTGTCAGTCCCCATATCATGAATGCGTGGTCATCCAGAAAGGCATCGATTGCCGCCTCTCCATCCCTGAAGCGATGGCGCAAACGTCCCTCGTCGCTAACCATACTATTGAGAATGAAATCCGTTGCTCTGATCGCTTCCCGCTCATAGTCTGTGCGCCCGAATGCTTTTGCAGCCCTAGCGAATGCAACTATCATCAGTCCATTCCAGTCAGTCAGAATCTTGTCATCCTTGTGCGGGTGAGCGCGCCTCTCCCGGCGTTCGGAGAGTTTCATCAGCGATGTCGCGAGAAGTCCCCGCAATTCCTGGGCGGTCATATCAGTTTGGGACGCGATCTCGTCCAACGATTCGTTCTTGCTCAGAACGTTGTCTCTTGCGCCGTCGCCCAGACCTTCCTTCCCCAAGTTGCCTGTAGCAGTGACATTATATGCTCTGGCAAAGACCTCTGCCTCCGCAGGAGAGAGGACCTGCTTGATCTCGCCGAGGGTCCACAGATAGTACCTGCCCTCGACGCCTTCACTGTCCGCATCCTCGGCCGAAAAGAATGCGCCTTCGGATGATGCCAACTCTCTTCGCACATAATCCAAGGTCTCGTGAACTGTCTCGGCGTACTCTTCCTTCTTCGTTACCTGATATGCCTCCGTATATGCGATCGAGAGCATCGCCTGATCGTAGAGCATCTTCTCAAAATGGGGCAGTATCCATGCCCGATCGGTCGAATACCGGTGAAATCCATATCCGATATGGTCGAATATTCCACCCTGTCTCATCTGTGAGAGCGTCTTCTCAACCATCTCGAGCGCCCTCTCGTTTCCGGCCCTCTTCCAATATCGAAGAAGGAAGGTGAGCTTCTCCGGGGTAGGGAATTTCGGGGCCGCGCCGAAGCCGCCGTATTGGCCATCGAAGGAATCTGACAACTTCTCGAAGGCCTTGTCAAGAATCGTGCGGTCGAGTTCCTCCCCGCCTTCGGGGGCCCTCTCATTGAGGGCATCGACGACCCTGTTCGAAATGTCGTCGACCTTGTCCCTCTGCAGTTCCCAGACCTTCTGAATGTTCATAATCAGCTCTCTCATCCCAATCCGCCCGAACATGCTTTCTCTAGGCACATAAGTGGTTGCGAAGAACGGTTTCTTGTTCGGAGTCATGATTATTGAGAGAGGCCATCCGCCGCTGCCAGTCATCATCAGACACGCGGTTAGGTAAACCTTGTCTATGTCAGGCCTCTCCTCCTTGTCGACTTTGATGCAGACGAAGGTCTCGTTCATCGCGTTTGCGATCTCAGAGTCCTCAAAGGACTCTGTTTCCATCACGTGGCACCAGTGACAGGTTGAGTATCCTATCGAGAGAAATATCGGTTTGTCCTCGGTCCTGGCCTTCTCGAAGGCCTCCTCTCCCCATGGATACCAATCCACGGGGTTGCACGCATGTTGGAGTAGGTAGGGGCTCTTCTCGGAGATCAGCCGGTTCCGGTGCCGCTCAGATTCCGGCCGCATGCTCGTGTTCTTCCAAGCTTTCCTTCTTGCGAGGCTCGACCCTTATTCCCTTTCGTTTGTAGTAATCCTCGATCGCCGCGTGCAGAGCGTCGGCGGCAAGATTCGAGCAGTGCATCTTTATCGGGGGAAGCCCCTCCAGCGCATCTGCGACGTCGCCTCTCGTAATTCTCAGCGCTTCCTCAATTGTCTTCCCTTTGGCAAGTTCGGTGATCATGCTACTGGTGGCTATCGCCGCCCCACAACCGAAAGTCCTGAACTTAATGTCAGTGATCACGTTGTCTTTGACCTTTATCTGAATTTCCATCATATCCCCGCACACGGGGTTGCCCACGCGTCCAACACCATCAGGATCCTTTATCGTCCCGACATTCCGCGGGTTCCTGAAGTGATCCATACATCTGTCCGTATACATTCTCATGCCTCCGTTTCCGGAGTAAGCGGGGACATCCTCCTTAGAAGGTCCACCACTCCCGGAACGTTCTCTAGAACATAATCCACATCTTTCTCGGTCGTCCATCTTCCCACTGTTAAAAGGAGCGTTCCCTGCGCTTCCTCGGCCGGAACGCCAATTCCTCTCAAGACGTGCGAGGGCTCAAGGGTCTTCGAACTGCAGGCAGAGCTCGTCGCTGCTGCAATCCCGAGATCGTTCAGTCTGAGTACCAGTGCTTCGCCCTCTATGTAGTTGAATCTGAAGTTAACATTGTGTGGAGCGCGTCTGTCCAGATGTCCGTTTAGATGCGCTCCCTTGGTTCTCGATCCGATTTCACCAATCATCCTGTCTCGGAACGTCTTAAGCCTAGCACTCTCCTCCACCATCTCCTTCTTCGCCAGCTCAGCCGCTTTTCCGAAGCCAACTATTCCTGGCACGTTCTCGGATCCGGAACGCAATCCTCTTTCCTGACCGCCTCCGTGAATCAGTGGCTCTATCTTAACCCCTTTCCTAATGTAGAGCGCTCCGACGCCCTTCGGGCCATAGATGTCGTTCGATGACATCGACATGAGATCGATGTTCTCGCTTTGAACATCGACTGCCATCCTCCCGACAGCGGGAACACCGTCCACATGCAAGTAGGCCCCGCGGTCCCTTGCGATCTTGCCGATATCCCTGATCGCCTGCACCGTGCCGACCTCTCCGTTCGCGTAAGTAACAGACACGAGCGTTGTCTCCTTCGTCATGGCCGCGTCAATGTTTGCTGGGTCAACGGATCCATAGCTGTCTACCGGGACAAATGTCGCGTTGAAACCCCGGGTCGTGAGGAACTTCGCTGTGTTGAGTATGGACATGTGCTCGATCGTAGTCGTTATGATGTGCTTGCCTTTGTCAACGTTTCTGAATGAGACGCCCTTCAGCGCCATATTGATAGACTCCGTCGCACTGGAAGTGAACACGATCTCCCCCGGTTTCTCCGCATTAATCAATTCTGCGATCTGCCGCCTTGCATTCTCGACCGCCTCCCTTGCTTCCGCACCCACGTAGTGCATGCTCGAGGGGTTTCCGAACTTTTCCGACAAAAAGGGGAGCATCGTCTCTGAGACCCTGGGGTCCTCAGGGGAGGCGCTAGCGTAGTCCATGTACACAGTCTTCAATCGGATCCCCATCAGAACGAGATTATTGAATCCGCCTCAAGAGCTAGATCGTTCAGGGTCGCAGCCCCGACCACCTTAGCATAGCTGACGAAGTCCCCTCTTGACAAGCCCAGGAGCTGCGTGCTCTGGTCGCAGACGTACATCTTCACGCCCGCCTTGTTCGCCTGGTCCATGACGTCCCTCAGGGACGGGAACGACCCGATTTTTATCTTCTCCGCCTCGCCCTTCTTCACACCGCTCACTCCCGTGATGAGGAAGTATACCGTCGCGTCTATGTCCATTGCAGCCGCGGTGGTTGCAAGTATGAACGGCGCATACAGCCTCTCGGGATGGTCAGTTCCAGATGTTTGTATGTATAGTATCTTCTTCTTGTTGGCCAATCAGATCCCTCCTAGCCTTTTCTCACCAATATCCTGAGTCTCCCATCCTTCTTCTCGATTAGCAGGACCTCGTTTCCCGTCCTTCTGGCCCAACGCACGATATCCTCCTCGGCCGCTGGATCGTCTGCTAGTATTTCCAGCGTCTGACCTTTCGAAAGCTCTTCGATTTCCTCTCTTGTCTTCAGGATCGGCACCGGGCAGTACAGTCCAATGGCATCGAGCGTTTTGTCGACCTTGATCGGCTCACCAGAGGTCCCGCCTTTTTTGTTCATGTTCTTCCTTCTTAACGATAGTTTATATCACTATTTGAGATATTCGATTCCCCGAGCCTGTCAGGTCGAGGCGGTCCTCGAACCGACGCGTTCTGGGATGGGGTCCTGCCTGCGCTGCGCGGTCGCAGCTTATTGTAGTCAAATTAGAACTCCTCGGATAAAACCTCATCGGATGTTCGTCTCGACCCCGTTTTCACGTAGAACTGATTGTTGCATAGACTAACCAGGAGATTCAGTACTTGTTATAAGAGACAAGCTCAGTGAGGTTCTTCCTGTCTGTCCGCTCCACTTCCTCGGCTGGATAGCCGAGTGGTGTCAGGGCGACGACTTTCGCTTCCGGCGGCACTCCGGTCGCCTCCGCGACTTTCTCTTCCTTGAACGAACCAATCCAGCAGGTCCCGAGTCCCTCCGCGGCCGCGGCCAGCATCAGATGGTCGAGCACGATCGCGACGTCGATCGGATAGCTATTCATGTATCCGCCCATTATCGGATACGCTTCATCAGGAAGGCCACAGGCCACAAGAACGATGGGTGCCTCCGCGACGAAGCGCTGTCTGTTGCAGGCTGGTACGAGCCTGCGTTTTATATCCTCGTCGGTGACGACGATGATCTTCCAGGGTTGGAAGTTCTCCGCTGTGGGAGCCATCCTGGCCGCGTTCAGGATCCTCTTCAGCGATTCTTCCGGGATAGGATCGCGTTTGAATTTCCTTATGCTCCTTCTCAACTTTATTGCTTCGAACAAATCCACAGAATCACTCCATGATGCATCGGATTGGGTTCATTCTCCTTGCCTCAAAAATGGTCCAGGAGGTGTGATCTCCACGTCGCAGTCGCTCGAGGGCGGAACACTTCTTCGAGCCTCGTTGCTTTCCCTCCCATAGCGCAGCAAGCAATGCTTTGCATCCACGAATCCGCGCACTGACACGGTGATTGCTGTTAATGCAATTTTTGATATTAATTCTTTCGGAGATTAGTGGAGGGAATCGGAGACCGCATGCTCAATGTGGGCGGCTTCGATGTGGGAGCGATTTCCGAGCGGCCGTTCACAATGAAAATTGCGGCTTCTCGGTCGTCCCGATCTAGACCGCTTTGTATGAGCTATCGGATTGGCAGTCTGCACCGCGGGACGGACCTGGGAGTCCCTGGAACTTGGCCAAACCGGTTGAAATGCTGACTCAGTAGTATTCTGGACCCGGGTAGAGGATCTCCCTTCCCCGGCATGTCGATTTTCCCACCTCGCACAACTTGGGGCATTCTTCTATGCGCAGTGGACACATCCCGCTGAGCGGGCTTACATCTGAGAGGCGCGTTCGCGTGCCGCTCGTCGTCCTAGCATTCTTTGTAATGTGCATTGAGTCACGATACCCTGACAAACGGTGCCTTGCTATTCCAAATCATGGAAAGGTGCGTTAGAAAGCGTCCATTTGCATCATCTGAGACGAAATCGCTAGATTCGTGAGGGAATCAATAAGAAGCGTCAACTTTCTTTCGTCATTCGTCGGGATTAGACCGAATCTTCTCCCGCAGGAGAATCGGATTCTGTCTCAAATCCTGGGAGGGAATTCTTAGGACAATCACGAAAAGAATTTGACTCAGGTTTGCATTAGGTGGGAAGGTATCATATGCCAGTTCTCAGGAAGAAGGACTTTGGATGGCTTCCGACTGAAAAGGCGTGCGCCTGCAAGCAAGGTCGCCTTAACTGTCTCACTCGCAAAGAGACCTACGAACTCGGATCGACCGTGCTCAACGTCCGACGGAGACAAATATGGAAGGACTCGCACCCTGCAAGATTCGTCCCCGAGCTCCCGGAGAAGTACATCAGGCTCTTCTCTCATAAGGGTGAAACAGTGCTCGACCCTTTTTGCGGATCCGGAACCACTAACGTCGTCGCGATGGAGCTCGGAAGGAACAGCATTGGGATCGACATAAACCCGTATTCGAGCAATCTCACATCGGAGAGACTGGTGAGCATAGAGTGTAGAGATCGGGACAACGGAACCATTCATCTTGTGCTGAACGGGGACTGTAGGGAACTGATGAAGGAGATTCCGGGCGACTCTGTAGATCTCGTTGTGACATCCCCTCCGTATTTCGATGTCGTAGATTATGACCATGACGATCCCGGTCAACTGGGCAACGTTCACGACTACGACGTTTTCCTCTCAGGGATGGAGGCGGCTTTTTCGGGGATGTTCTCGGCGTTGAAACCCGGGGGATATGCGGTCGTCAACACTCAGGATCTCTTCAAGAAGAATGCGAAGTGCCCGATTCACTCGGATTATATTCAACTGGCAGAGAGAGTCGGCCTGGAAACAGTCAACGTCAATATCTATATCCTGAACTACAGCACCGGAGGAAGGCTCGTCTTCGGCTATCCCGCGGCGTACTATCCTAAGAATGACCATGAATACATACTGATATTCAGAAAGGGATGCTAGAGGGCCCTGATTTCGGGTCTGCTTCTAACGCAACATTCTTTGCGGAATCGCCAGTGGGTCGGTTCCAGGAAGCGTTCACAAATCCTATGCTTTCATACACTCTCCGAGAAAGCAACCGATGCATCAGCAGTAATGCGAGCCGAGCATAGGAATGGAAACAACGGAAACCACTGCTGCTTTGATGACTGCTGCCTTTGGCCTGATTGCCGTACTTGCTTGGACGAGGCAATCAGGAAGCCGATCGATCAGTTCTTCAGTGTCGGCGACGCCCTTATGGTTCTATTCGTCTGCGCGATATTGGCGACAATCATCGCGGCTGTCGCAGGATTGCTAATTGCTAGGTCGCTGGCGAAGCTAAAGGCTGCGTAAGCCAAGTCAAATCAAGCTAGATCATCGAACAACGTTGATTCCAAACCCTTCTCTCTTTCCAGTTCTGTTTGCCTGGCGTATTGATGCCATGAAGCTAACGTAGTATTATTGGGGCGGACAAACGACGTCGTTCGGGAGAAAACGTCTCTCAGTTACTGTTATGTGATGATTTGTTTCTAGGGGTACGTCCAATATATCAGTTTGATTGAGGAGCGACGAATCATGCCTGGGGGGGTTGACATCTGGGTGAGGCTCAAGAACATCTTCAGGATAACCTATACCCTGACGTTCGTACTTGCCTCTATGACGGGTCTGGCCTTCGCCCTGACTCTGAGCACTGAGTATCTTATAGCATTCCTGATCGTCCTGGAAGTCTTCATTCTCGCCCTCTTCGTGAACTTCTCAAACGACTACTTCGACTATGTCAGCGGCGCCGATCAAGCGAGGTTCACCTCGGAGAACAAGGAGTGGGAGAGGGGCGCGAGGGAGATACTTGGCAGCAGGATTTACTGGTCCGGAAACGCGTTCGATCTAGGTTTCATAACGAGAAGCCAGGGGAGGATGGTCATGGCCCTTCTCGCCCTGATCGCCGTTCTCCTCTCAATACCGATCATCCTCTATGCAGGCTGGATTGTAGTCCTGCTTGGTCTGATAGCATTCTTCGTTAGCTTCTTCTACACCGCCCCGCCTCTCAATCTGGGTGCCAGGGGGTTCGGAGAGGTCGACGTCTTCGTTTCCTTCTTCATGATATCGTTCTTCTCGTTCTTCGTAGTCGTTCGGGGACTTAACATCCAGATGGTTCTGATAGCCACTATCGTCGGTATGAATGCGGCGAAGATAGTCACGATGATGCTGGTGATCGTGTACGTGCTATCACTTCTGCTTCTGGCCTTTGACTATGCGTACTTGTTGCTGCTCCTCAGCCTCCCGTTCTCGGTCAGAATTGTCGCTTACCTACGTGACAGAAATGACAGGTTTAGGTTCGTCAGGCCAACACCAGAGATGTTCAAGTTCGTCCTCATTCACCAACTGCTCATCATCGTTTCGTTGATAGTGCGAACCGTCCTGACATCTGCATGATCGTCCCGATGTTTCCCTCGACGATCAGTCGGTACTCCCTTACAGCATTGAATCCGCATTCCCTGCAAGATTCCGTGTCGCGGAGAGGGCATCCCAGGTACTTCGAGCCATCAGGCAGGACGAATGCGGAGACCCAGTATGGGCATTCCTCGCTCCAGTCCTCCTTCAGCAGATCCTTGAGAGCTCTGTCAGTGTTGAGGATCGGGTAGCCCTCTCGCTTCAATTTCATCGTAAGGTCCACGACCGCCTTTTTCTCTTCGATGTCCAGCGCGATATCGTTGGGAGGAGGCGTCAGGAAGTTCAACATTATCCCCTTGATCTTCTCGTTCCTCGCTATGACCTCCACCGTCTCCCTGATCTTGTCGTTGTTCATCTTCGTGACGACCATGTTCGCGAAGACATTTGGGTGGTTCGTTTTCTCCAGATTCCTCATGAGCGTCTTGAACGCACCTTTTCCACGGATGTCGTCATGGATCTCCTCCGGACCATCCAAGCTGATCGAAACGACATCACTGTCCTCGACTATGTCAGTCATCCCGTTCGTCGTGTACCCGATGACGAAATACCCGATTTCCTTGCCAGCGTCGATCAGATCCTTCAAGGTCTTGCCCTCATCCTTCCAGAGTGTCGGCTCCCCCCCCTCGAAGAACAGGATTCTCGCCCCCCTGTCATAATACTCCTTCATTTCTCTGACGGCGAGGTTGAACGACATTGAATGGGGGCCAGGGAGATCGTTCGCATGGGCAACGATGCTGCAGTGCTTACACCTCAGGTTGCACTCGTAGTTTATGATCATTGTGTTGACGAGCGCGTCTCTGGCACCGACCTTCGTCTTAAAGAACCAAAGAGCATAGTAGGTCCACTGGCCCAAGGCGTTGACACGACTCATGGTATTTTGAAATGGAATACGATATTTAAAGACTCGTCGTTTACAATCCGCTGGACATCGAAAGTGCCATTGATATTTAGTCGTTGCATCTGCCGGCAAACGCCTTGGCTCGAATCAGCGGTCGGCTTCTACAAGAACTTGTTCGGTCTCGATCTGGTCGAGGAGGGAAAAACGCTGTTGAATTGAGAGCTGGGTGCAATCGCCTCCTCATCGATGAGGGCGAGCAGATAGTCCCGATTCTTGCATTCCTGATGCACAATCTGGAATCTGCCAAGGAAGAACTGCTTTTGCGAAGGGGTTCCAGGTCATTGGGTGGGGAGGGAAGGGCGGGCGCGGTTATATGCGGGACCTTTTCGGTCTCCTTTGCAATCTGTATTTGGATCAGCAAGCCTTCGAGGGATGAACTGGCAAATCCCAACGAGGAGGTATCACCGAAAGCGCGTAATATTCGTAACACCAATGTTCAGACTGGCCCTTTAACGATATATTTAAACCTAGACACACGCTATTTGTGGCAAAAAAGTGAGGAGATTCACTACATGCCAGACATCAGGGAGCGAGTGGAGGATGAAAGCGGCATCCTGAAGAAGATCCAGAATTTCGTCCCTGGATTTAGAGGATACAGGAGGAGGGAGGATCTTAGGGATGCGGATAGGATGCTCCGCGCGCAGCTAGCCCAGAGCCTTGGACGGCAGCGGAGGGGGCTGGAGGACTGCAGGAAGCTCCTTGCCCAGGACTATGGCTCGAAGGAATTGGACATGACTGGTGGTCTCATCAGTCAGTTCAAGAAGGTCGAAGGTGTCGTCACTCACGCCGAGACCGGTTACTCAGGCCTGGTGGCTGACATCAACATCCGCGAAGACGAGCTAAATAGCTTGTACGAATATGATGCTAGCATGATCGATCACATCACTGCGATGGCCTCCGACATCGAGTCGGTGAAGGGGGCTCTGGCCGCTAGGGACAATAGTGCCTCCACCAAGGGGCTCATGGATATCAGGGAAAGGATCACCGATTTCGAGGACCAGTTCAACCGGAGGATGCACGTCATAGAAGGAACGGAGGTGTGATGAATGAGCGTAATCGGTGCTGAGACTTTCATTTGGGAGGATGCGGACAAGCGCGGGAATATAATGTTCCGTATCCCTAGGAATATCAAGTTCAACGATAATGTTGTGGTCAGGGAGGATGAGATCGCCGTATTTTATAGAGATGGTAAGGTCCTGGCATACATCGATCGGCCGGACAGGTATGCGCTGACATCGATCAACGCGCCGATCGTCGGCGGTCTGGTTAAGTTCCTTTCGGGAGTGCAGCAGCAAGCCGAGATCATATATCTCCAGAAGCGTGCCGTCGATGGGAAGTTCGGGAGCAAGCAACCCTACCAATTCAGGGACAATGAATTCGGAATGGTCAACCTGAGAGTGTTCGGTGAGTTCAGGTACAAAGTGTCGTCTCCCGCGAATTTCGTGAACCAGTTCGTCGGCACTCTGAATTATGCTACCAGTGTGGAGGTTGAGGAGAGGATCAAGGAGCAGTTGGTCATCCTCATTTACGACTCAGTCGGCGACATGAAGAAGGCCGGTATGGGAGTACCAGACATCGCGGCCAACTTGACGAACATAGAGCAGGTCGTTCTTGCGAAGACAGGCGATCACTTCGATCTGTATGGTGTCGTCATCGACAAGATATCTGGTCTGTACATTTCACTGCCGGAGGAAGTCCAGAAGGCTGTGGACACGAGGGCTTCGATGCAGGTGCTCGGTGCCAACTACATCCAGTATCAGGCAGGACAAGCGATGACTGAGGCTGCCCAGAACCCTTCAGGCGGGTCAGCGGGCGCGGGCGTCGGCGTCGGCGCCGGGATTGGTATGGGATGGACCATGCTCGACTCGATGAGGCAAGGTCAGGCTCCGCCGGGAAGTCCACCCCCTGGAGCCGCCGGGGCAGTCGCAATGGTCACCTGTCCAAAATGCGGAGCCCCGAATCCGGTCACAGGTAAGTTCTGTTCGGAGTGCGGAGCCAAGCTTGCCGTCGCGACTAAACCCTGTCCGAAGTGCGGTGAGCCTGTTAAGGAGGGCGCGAAGTTCTGTCCGTCATGCGGAGCTCAGCTATCGGCAAGCAAGAAGTGCCCAAACTGTGGAGCCGAAGTGTCCGGGTCTTCAAAGTTCTGCCCAGAGTGCGGAAAGCAGGTATGAGCCTCGGGTGCGGCAGGAGCATGAGGAGGAGCGGATGCTAGGCGGCGGACTTCGTGGTAGTGATTGTGGAGGTGGAAGAACCGGGAGTCTAGCAGAACCCGGATTGATTATTTACGACCAAAGATGCCATGGTGGCCAATATGCAGTTCGTTCGGACTGCCTTCCGGGCGAGTTCCCGCATACAAATGATCTGGACTTGATTGTTCAATGACTAACCGGGATTAAGGGCAAGAAAAGACTAGACGAACAAAACAAATATCGAGAGGAACATTTGAGAGATGGATATGGAAACAGGCACGATATTTGCATTGGCATTCGTCGTAATCGGCGTCATCATGTTGATAGCTGAGGCTGCATCGCCGGGTTCCTTCATCCTGGTACCAGCCACTGTGTTGTTGGTACTTGGGGCGATTGGACTCGTCTCTCCAGATTGGTTGCTTAGCTGGTGGGCGCCTCTGGCGGCAGTACTGGTGTTGGTCCCGACGACAATCATCACGATCAAGCTGTATCAGAAGCTGGCACCGCCAGTGGCTCCAGAAACCACAGTAGCGGCCTCTCTAGTCGGAATGAAGGGCGTTGTTACGAGAGAGGTAGGACCGCACGATCTCAAGGGAAAGGTTCGGATTGAGCATGACACCTGGAGTGCGACCTCGCCGAACACGATTCCAGTCGGAACGACTGTCGTTGTCAAGAGCAGCGAAGGCGTCCACGTCTGCGTGGAAGAGACGGCGGAGAGAGAAGCCAAGGCGAGTTGAGGGAGTGACAAGGAGCGATCTAAGAGTAGGGAGAAAAAGGGGGAGTTGAAGTGGACATCGTAAGTGCAGTTATCATATCTTTGCTGTTGCTGGTGATCATCGCTGCAATAGGCATACTCGTGACCGGGATCAAGATCGTCAGGCCGTACGAACAGGGCATATACATGAGGCTCGGTCGCTATGTGAGGGTTCTGAATCAGGGCT
>JBEKKT010000033.1:0-13128 GCA_050010535.1 Methanomassiliicoccales archaeon
GATGGGCCGATATCCTCTCTTAGAGGTGGCAAAGACGTACGTAGAGAGGAGGAGTGGATTCATCGCGAAGAGCACGGAAGAGGAAATGCAAAGAAAACACCGATACCTCAATCGAGTGTTCGTTGAGCTCAAGAAGGAGGGACGAGTGGCGCACACAAACCCTGTCTCGATCGACCGGGACGACATCGCGGCATTCGTTGAGTGGACAAGAGAACGGAACCTCTGCGGATATACAGTGGAGAAGCTTCTCAGACTCCTAAAGCAGCTCTGCGCTTTCGTCGGGAACGCCGTGTTCGAGAGAATGAAGGCAGAAGGTGAGGAACTTCCCCGACGGAGCCCAAAAGGGATAAACTCTTTGAACGAGGAGCAGGTGGAGCTGATCATGCAGAAAGCAGAAGAAATCGGCGGCTGGCAAGGAGAGGTGACGCGATTCATTGTCGCAATGTACCCCTTCACAGGTGCCCGGCCGTCAGAACTCCGCCTTGCGCACATAGACGACATAGATGCCCAGCGATGGACGCTGTTCATCCGCTCCCCTAAAGGTCAGGGCAAATGGGGTAGGCAGAGAACGGATCCAATCCTGCCTCCCGCGAGAGAAGCCGTGATACGCTTCCTGAAGGCAAGGAAGGATCGGCTGAGGGAACTCGGACTCGAGGAGGCGTTGCCGTTGATGCCTGCGTATCACAGGGGAGCTGTTGGCTTCTACTCCGTGAGTAAGTTCCGCGAGCTCAAGAAGATCGTTCAGAGCAAGCTACCCCCTGGTTTCCCGGACTTCTCCTTGAAGACTTTCAGGGCGAGTTTCTGCCAGATGAATATCGATCGGGACCCCTCCCTCATCTCCGACGTGTCTTACGCGATGGGGCACTCAAGTACACGAACCACCGAGGCATTCTACGGGCGCATAAAACAGGACCAAGCCCTCGAGCGCATCCAGCGTGCCTGGGAGCAAGCCAGTGCAAAAAAACGCGTTTTTGACGAAAAATACGAGGTGTCTGGATATGCCTAGTAGCGGGCCCGTGGGGATTCGAACCCCAGTCTTTGGCTCCGAAGGCCAAAAGGATAATCCAGACTACCCTACGGGCCCAGCAGATGTAGTACGCCGTGACTTCATAAGGATTTGTCAGGCGGTTCTCGAACATAATTCAGACATACCGGGATTCGACTTCAGACTCACTCGACGTCAAGGACCAAGGCATAAGTTCGCCTCAAATCCTCTCTGTTCGCCTTCTTCGGATTCGCAGACAGGCAGCCGTTCTTCAACGCGTCGCTGACGAGATCGTTGAACTCTTTCTTCGTCACCTTGACTTTCTGTATGCGGTGGGGAATTCCGACATCAGCAGACAGCTTCCTCACAGCTTCGACGACCGCCACAGCCGCGGCTTCGACCGACTTGCTGTCCTTCTCGTCATAATTCGCGCAGAGCCCAAGGACCCTGGCTAAGAATGCCAGCTTATTCGAAACCGCGTCACAGTTGTAGCTCAGACAGTACGGAAGAAGGATAGAGTTTGCTACTCCGTGGGGAACGTTGAACTTTCCGCCCAGAGGCTCAGCCATCGCATGGACAATGCCTAGGCCAGAGATCGAGAACGCCATGCCGGCCAGTGTGCTCGCCGCGCACATGTTGCCCCTCGCTTCGATATCGCTGCCATCGCTCACCGCTTTCCTCAGGTTGTTGAATATCAGCCGTGTCGCTTCGATGGCAAGTGCATCTGACAGAGCGTGCGCGTTCTTTGTGGTGTAAGCCTCGATGGCGTGGGTGAGGGCGTCCATTCCAGTGGATGCCGTAATGGACTTGGGAAGAGATATCGTGAGCTCTGGATCGACGAGGGCGATCTTCGGATACAGGCACTCGCCTCGTATCGTCTCCTTAACTCTCGCCTTCTTATTCGTTATGACCGCGGACCGCGTGACCTCGCTGCCCGTGCCTGCTGTGGTTGGTATGGCTACGAGAGTGATGGGGGCTGTTCCGACGACCTCTCTCGAATACAAGTCCCGGATGTCGCAATTCTCTATCATCAGAGCGACGACGGCCTTCGCAGTGTCGATCGCGCTTCCGCCGCCGACAGCGATTATCCCCCCGAATCCGTTGTGAGACACCATCGCGAGCGCCTCCATCACGTTCTGCTCGCTCGGGTTCTGCTCCACGCCTTCATAGATCTCGTGGGAGATTCCGGACTTCTCAAGGGAGTACAGAACATTCGAAACGCATCCCGCTTTCATGACCCCACTGTCCGTTACGATCAGAGCGGACTTCACTCCCTGCTTGACGAGCATTGAGCCCAGCGAGCTTACGCATCCTGCTTCGATCGTCAACCGAGTAGGGACATGGAACTTGAATGGTGCCACGAGCGCTCTCCTCTCCTTCGATTAATACGCTGTTCTCGGTGATAGGCGAGACGATGATAAAACTTTCTTTCAGATATCGTAGCGACACGTTCTAGTTTCGAAGGCAACATTTAAACGAGCCGCGCGCAATCCTCCGAAACATGAAGAGAATCACTATGGGGCATGGGGCGGGCGGGGAGATGATGCACGAACTGATCGACTCGCACATAGCTCCGTTCCTGCCAGCTTTCCCAGTTGAGGTTCCTTTGCACTCCTTCGACGACTCCGCCGTGGTGGACGGGATCGTTTTCACAACCGACGCCCACACAGTGAAACCCCTGTTCTTCCCGGGCGGGGATATTGGCTCGCTGGCCGTATGCGGGACGGTCAACGACATCGCTGTGATGGGCGCGACACCGATCGCCATGGCGAGCGCGCTCATCCTGGAAGAGGGGTTGGAAATCGAGGTCCTCGAGAAGGTCATGAAGAGCATGGGGGAGTACTCGAAAAGGACGAAGGTTCCCATCGTCACGGGCGACACCAAGGTGGTGGAGAGGGGAGCGATGGATGGCGTGGTCATAACGAGCTCCGCGATCGGCAGGAGGAGCGACCGCCTCGATCACGATCTCGAGGTCGCCGGAGAACATCGAAAGGTCTCATCCAGATGGCTCACGGACGACAACCTGAAAGAAGGAGATGTCATCATCGTATCTGGGACTCTAGGCGACCACGGCGTCGCCCTGCTATCTTTTCGGGAAGGATACGGGTTCGAGAGCGAGGTCAAGAGCGACATCGCTCCGCTGAACGACCTTGTGGAGGATATCCTCGAGGTGGGCGGGGCTGTCAGCATGAAGGATCCCACGAGGGGAGGACTAGCGAACACCCTCAACGAGTGGGCGGCAAAGTCAAAGATAGGTATCGAGGTTGATGAGACGAAAATTCCGATACTCGACCCAGTGCGCAACGCCTGCGAATTGCTCGGGATCGATCCATTATCGATCGGGAATGAGGGGAAGCTCGTGGTGGCCGTCGTCCCTGGGATGGCGGAGGAGGTGCTCGCCATCATCAAGAAGTCAGACATCGGAAGAAAAGCAGAGATTATCGGCGATGTCACAAAGGGTCCCGACATGGTCGTGCTAAGGACCGAGATCGGAGGTCGCAGAATCCTCGATCCGCCTGTAGGGGATCCCGTTCCGAGGATATGCTAGCGTTCAGACCAAAGTCTGGATCCAGAAACTTATCGCGAACGCCGCAAGACCCGCGATGGCCATCCAAATCCCCCTGGCCCAGGAATTCCTCTTCCCCATTCTTTCTATTATGGCCCCGGTGCTGAACGGGATGCCTATCGCCAAGGAGACCGATATCTAGGAGGTTGTTCGGAGCGGGCTTCAGGAGAGAGCAGGAACGGAAATATCGTTATCGAGCAGACGATGATGGGCGCAGTGGAGTTCGTGAACGACATTATCACAAGGCTGATCCTTGAGAATCTCCTGATCTCGGTGTCGTCCAATCATGTCAGGAGAGCCCTCTCCATCATCTCCATCCTCCTGCTTTGCTCTATGCCCTCAGCCTCGTGAACGCTGAGCCGATGATGATCCCTAGGACGACGAATGTCGAGTCGAAGACCGTGTTAATGAAGAACCCACGCATCACTGGTCCAGTCTCGGTGTTCTCAGTGTCGAACGAATCCTCGACAATGGTTCTTTCACCAGACTCACAGAATGCGATCTCACCATATGGAAGCTTGATTCCTATCGGGTCAATGACGCTAACGATTATTTCCGTTTCGGGAACATTCAAGGATGTTGTTCCACTTAAGCCAATCTCAAAAGAATCGGTTGACGAATAGGCACCCAGACCAGTTACAAAATTTATATATACGCTTGCAGACGATATAATCAATCACAAGTATTATGGCCGCCAGAAATGGGGGAGCGGTGCCGAAAGCACCTTTGATACGGCGGCATACTTAGGAGGGGTGAAGTGTTAGGAAAAATCGCTAAGATCCTTAGCATAGCAGTAGCACTAACAATGGTGCTAGGGGTTTTCGCGGTCCTTATTCCAAGGACGACTGCGGAGACTCCGAATGCTCCGATGTTTGTTGAACCGGAGCGTATGGACATAGGGCCCCAGCTCAGAAGTCAGAGCGCGGGTGCATACGCGATAAAGACCGACGGAATGATCTCGTCCACGTTGTCGAGTGCTGGTGGATTGGGGATGAACCACACCATAGGGGACACAGCCCCGTTCCTTGTTATCGATAATTGGTACGGATACTACTTCTTCTCGAACTTCAGAATGAGGGGCAACGGCACCTATTGTGAGGTCTGGGTACAGATCGACCTGAACTTTACGGCCGGAGACCCGAGGAATGACTGGAACAAGCTGCAGATAAACGACACGAATGTCAACTACATCATTAACCAGTTCGACAACAATATCTACCCAAAGGAGAAGCAGTACTTCGGCGTGCCAGCTGCGCTCGACGGCTCGAACTCACTTCTGAAGGAATATGGATATCCGGACAACTACATCTTCGAGACGAAGACACCTGGCAGGGTCATGATAATGATCGGCAACATAAGGGACGAGAATTATTACTACCCAAGTTACCCCTACTACATTGCTGGGTACTTTGATCCCGCATTGAAAACGTACTATGACAGGAACATCATAACAATCGACTGCTGGGACTGGAAGAACCGGACAACTGGCAACGTGCCGAGACCGTACGTATATGAATCGACGGTGGCTCACGAGTACCAGCATCTGCTGCGTGATGCATACAAGCCAGGTGATGCCACATGGACCAATGAAGGGTCCTCGATGTACGCGGAGTTCCTGTGCGGTTATGGAATTGATTGGTCCTATGTCAACAGCTACTTCTATACGCCAGATAACTCGCTCACCGAGTGGGGCGACCAGGGTGACATAAACATTCTTGCTGATTACGGTGCGGCCGATCTATTCATGATATACGTGAATGATCACTTTGGAGGAGCAAGCACGATATCGGCGATCTTCCACGACAAGCTATATGGAGCGGACTCGATTACCGACGCATTAAAGAATCTTGGGTATTCTGGCTGGAATTTCAAGAATGTGTACCGCGCCTTCTCCCTTGCCAATTTGATACGAAGTGACAACCCAGGCAACGGACTTTACAACTATAAGTCTATTGACTTATCGTCTGCTAACCCAAATGTCACTTCGGTCTTTGCGCGAGTGTACTACCCATATTATGGAGAAGTCGCTAGGTCCGACTATGGTACAACCAGGACGATTCTGGGCTACGACACATATGAATCGCTTCTGAATTCCTACGGAACGAACTACTACTTCGCGTTGACATCCCAGTGGTATACGGGCGTGGATCCTCTCATGCTCAAATACGAGTTCGCGGGCTGGAATAGCGCACCTAGTGCTAGCTGGCAGCTGCAACCCGATGGCTCATGGTGGTCTGGTAACTCCAACATGAGAGATGTTACATTGGTGGGATCGGCTGACTTGACGAACGTTGAGACGGCAACGCTGACCTTTGACACATACTACTCAGCTGAGGAGACATACGACTTCTGCTTCGTTCAGGTATCCACGAACGGCGGAGTGAACTGGACCTCGCTTTCGAACCAATATACTACAAGCGTGAACAACACGGACGTGCAGGCGATAATTGCGAACATGCCCGGCTTGACTGGTGACTCTGGGGGCTGGATGACCATGTCCTATGACCTGTCGAATTACGTTGGACAGAAGATCATGTTCCAATTCAGGTACATGACTGACGAGGGTACGACCTGGAATGGATGGTATGTCAGTAATGTCTATGTCAATGCTCAGACCAACAAACTGATCGACAACGGACGGGATGTCATTGGCCTAAAGACAGTGTATCCAGATGCGGACTACATGATAACGGTGTATGCCCCGAGCCAGTATACTGCTGTAGGACTGTATCTGCCATCGCTGCTCTTCAATGTAACCGCCAACGACGTCAGCGACACCGCGATGAAGAGCTTCTCGAGCCTGACCATATATGACTATGCGATCATAGTCGTTAGCACGACGCAGGGACCAGTGGACTACCAATTCGGCATAATCAACACATGATGAAACCCACGAAACCTTTTCCCTTTTTCAATTTATTTTTGTCCCACTGCAGGATTGGATGGAGAACACCCGAAATGATTAAGATTTTAAGATGATTCTTCCATTGACCCCACGGGCTCATGGTCTAGCGGTCATGAGATTGTCTGGCATTCCCAGACGATCTGGCAAACAACGCCCTTACACGGCGTAGGTCCCCGGTTCGAATCCGGGTGAGCCCACTTCTCTTCTCCTGGTCCAACGCATCTATCAGATAAAACGACCGTTTCAACATTGGCCATATCGTCAGAATCCTACAACAAAGCTATTGAACCGCTACTTCATTACGGCAGCTCGGGTGCGGTCCGATGGTCAGGTTCCGTTCTTTCAACGGTTATCTGCCAAATCTGGCAAAGGACGAGAACATTTTGGATCGAGTATCGCCACCATATGATGTAATCGAAGAACCGGAATTGACCGTCCTGAGGAACAAACTCTGCAATGTGACAAGAATCACACTTGGAGGCATCGGCGGAAATTATCAGAGGGCAGCGAAGGAACTTACCAACTGGATATCGAAAGGAGCCTTGGTCAAGGACGAAGATGAGTCGTACTACCTATATCGCCAGTCCTTCAGGATTGGAAGGACCAGACATATCAGAACAGGCTTGATCGGACTCCTTGGCCTCGAAGGTTATGGTGAAGGAGATGTCATCCCGCATGAGGAAACCGTCCCAAATGTGAAGGAGGATAGACTCAGTCTGCTGAGAACAACTCATACACACGCTGAGTCAATTCTCGGATTGGTCGATGAATGGGATGAATTGATACTTGAAAGGGCAAAGGATTCGTCTCAGATGCTATTCAAATGCGTGGACTCCTCAGGCACTTCGCATGCTATCTCCAGAATCTCAGATCTGGTGTTGACAAATAAGATCACAGATATGTTGAGGAAGAGGAGAGTTCTCATCGCCGACGGACATCACAGATACGAGACCGCCTTGCGGTATTTCAAGGAGGCCCCTGAGATCAAAAGCAGGGGATGGGTATTGGCAACACTGGTGAGCTCAGACGATCCAGGTGTTGTCGTCCTCCCGACCCACAGGCTGATCAAGGTCCCTGACTTGGACGAAGACCGAACAATCAGGAAGATGCGTGAATACTGCTTTGTTGAAAGCTTACGGAACGTCGAAACCCTGTCCCGTTCACTAAGGCAAACGAAGAACCCATCGTTTGGCGTCATTTTCGGAAACGGGAGCACGTACAAGGTAGGTTTGATTCAGAGGGATATAAACGATCCCATGTGGGATATCGACTCGTTCGTCTTCCAGGAAGTGATGTTGAAGAAGATCATTTACTCGATTGCGCAAAAGGACAGAGTCAAGATCGATTACGATCACAGCACATCATCGGTCAAGCACAAGATGAGGAGCGGGGCATACGATTTGTCAGTTCTCCTCAGACCTCCGAGACTTGAAACAATCTGGCAACTCGCGACCGAAGGCCATCTAATGCCAATAAAGACAACCTTTTTCTGGCCGAAGGTCTGGTCGGGATTCGTTTACTACAGAATGACGTGACGGTCTTGTTCATCTTAAGTGAATGAATTCATTGAATATGATTGTCCACATCTCAAGAACTGACTCATGGTCTGAGAAAATGGAGCCACTGGAGGGAATCGAACCCTCGACCTACGCCTTACCAAGGCGTCGCTATTTAGCGGTGCGTTTTGCGCACTACCGCTAAGCCACAGTGGCAACGCTCTCCTCCAAATCGATGGGGATTCATAAACCTTTCTGACGCGACGACCAGAACAAATATTGACTTATGAGACGTATGACCCTAAGCGGACACGATGAAGACGGAGATGAGCGCCTTCGACATCCTCGCAATCACGGAAGAGATGCAGAGCCTGATCGGAGGGCATCTCGACAAGATATTCCAGTGGGAGAGGAAGAACATACTCTTCAGGATTAACGTCCCTGGAGTCGGAAAGAAGGAACTCCTCTTCCAGGACATGAAATGGCTCTACATCGCCGGGGAGAGACCCGAGACGCCGGACAGTCCCACACAGTTCGCCGTTCACCTTAGAAAGCATCTCTCGAACGGGCGAATCGCGTCCGTTCGGCAGAAGGACTTTGACAGGATCGTTATCGTAGAGATTCAGAAAGAGAAGACTTTCCAGATCGTTCTCGAGATCTTTGGGGAGGGCAACCTGATTGTCAATTCGGACGGGACCATACTCAACTGCGTCGTCTCCAGGCAATGGAAGCACCGAGATATCCGGCCAGGTGCAGAATACAAGTTCCCACCTCCTCGCTTCAACCCCATCACAGCGAGCCTGGATAAGTTCAGGGAAACGGTTCGCAATTCCACCTCGGACGCGGTCAGGACACTCGCAACCTCAAGCAACCTGGGTGGGCAGTACGCCGAGGAAACCTGCCTCCGGGCAGGCATAGACAAGTCGGCTAAGGCGAAGGACCTGACGGATGGCGACATCGAGAGAATGTTCAACGCGCTCAGAGAGATCGTCGACGCTGCATCCAAGTCTCCACGACCATGTGTCATCGTGAAAGACGGCATGCCCGAAGATGTCACTCCCTTTCCCCTCATCCAGTACACCGACGCTACGCAGGAACAGTTTTCCGTCCTGTCCGAAGCTATCCAATCGTACTTGAGCAGACGGAAGGCGGACACGGAGAAGCAAGAGAACGAAGAGATCCTGCGACTCAAGAGACAACTGGACAAGCAGAAGGAGACAATAGAGCATGTTAGTGCCGAGATCGAATCGCTCTCAAAGAATGCGGAGACGCTATACGTGAATTATGTCGCGGTTAGCAATATCCTTTCGAAGATGAGACAGCTGGCCGAAGGCGCTACCTGGGAGGAGATAACGGAGAGGGGGCTCAAGATTCTTGGCGTCAAGGACGTGAACCCCCCGAAGCACCAGCTAACCATCGAGCTCGAAGGCAGCTCCATCCAACTCGATTATACGAAAGGAGTGGAAGAGAATGCCAACGGTATATACGAAAGGACAAAGGAGCTGAAAGGGAAGCTCGATGGCGCGCTTCAATCGGTCAAGGAGACAGAATCCAGGATTAGGCAGGAGGAGAAAGGGCTGAAGAAGGAAGCCGTCCTATCAAGGTCCAAGAAGACAAAGGTATTCTGGTTCGAGAGCTACAAGTGGTTCATCACTTCCGGGGGGAAGCTTGTCATAGCCGGCAGGGACGCGAGAACGAACGACCAGGTCGTAAAGAAACACATGACTCCCGCCGACCGGTTCGCTCACGCGGACGTCCACGGCGCGCCCAGTATCGTCATTAAGGAGGGGGCGGCAGCGACGGAGGAGGAGATGACAGAAGCATGCATCTTCGCCCTCGCACATTCGAAGGCTTGGAACGCCGGGGCGATGGAGGGCAGCTCCTACTGGGTCCTCCCGGACCAAGTATCTAAGACCCCGGAGCCGGGCGATTTCGTTCCGCGGGGAGCGTTCATCATAAGGGGCAAACGCAACTATCTCTACCACCTCCCAATCGAGCTTGCGATCGGGGAGATCAAGCCTCAAGGCGAAAGGAAAATCATGTGTGGGCCGAGATCCAGCATCGAAAGAGTTTCGACGAAGTTCGTTGTGCTTGCACCTGGAAAGACGGACCGCAACAAGATGTCGGCGCTCCTCGCAAAAGCATTCGAGGTGCCGGAGGAAGAGATATCGAGGATACTGCCGCCCGGCGATGTCGATATCAGAGAGAACAAGGGCATGAGCATCGAAGGACAATGAGCGCCCGAGCCGGAATTCGAATCCGGGTCTGGAGGTCCGCAGCCTCCTAGGATATCCAAGCTACCCCACTCGGGCTTCTGCCCTGTATGACCCCTTCTCTTTAATTCACTTTCTACCTAATATGTGGTGCTCATGTCCAGCTTACCCTTCTTCTGAGCCAGATAGTCGGCGTATCTGAATATGCCGATGGATATTATCAGGAACATGACTCCGGAGATTACGAGCAAGAGGAATATCTCGAGCTAGGAGTATGCTGCCAGCCCGCTCACCGCGCTAATCCCCGCTCCCGGCTGAATCGCCCTTCTCACGACCTCCAGCCAGTACGTGATCGGAAGAGGGGGGGCGATGGATTGGCCCCAGGAGGGCAGGGCAGTGATCGGGAACACGACGTCGCAGCCCAGGGCCGTGACACACACGACCGGATGTGGGCAACAACAGCGTTGCCAGGATTTTGATCAGTGTCGTCTTTCCGGCCCCGTTCGGACCGAGAAGACCGAAGAGCTCCCCATCCCTGACCTCGAGGTTTATGTCATCAAGCGCAACTACGGGTTACTTCTTCTTGTTCCCCCCGAACGTCCCCGTCAGGGCTTTGCATTTGATAGCATTCCCCATGGGCGTTGAGGGAATCCGAAAAAGCAGACAAAGACCTATCGCTTCACAGCTCTTGGTGCTGCACGTACCGCACGATATAGCCCGCGATCTGGTTTCTCATGGATGTGGAGTAGACGTCAGTGAGCTTGCTCACGAGGGTCTTGTTGTTCTCGAAGTCCGCGCTGAATGCTCCGGGATACTTCTTCACGAGTTCGACCGCGACCCGCTTGATGTACGTAGGTCTAATATTTCCCATCGATTCACACCAGATAGGCAGGGTTAAGCCCTGGGGCTATTTATACCTTTTTCAGTTCCTTTCTTCTGGGGTTCCCGCAGCTCATCTTGCCCTCTGGACACTTGCCGCGGACGCACGGAGGTCCTGCATCCTTAAAGATCGAAGGGGATACCTTCTTGACGACTCTCAGCATCTCGTCCGCTACTAACCTTATCTCCCACTGGGCCCTATTGCAGCACCTCAACGAGAAGAAGTGCCGGAGCTCCCTTGCGTTCATCGTGATTGTGATGTTTGTCGAGCTAGCGTTCGGAAGCACGTATCGGGCGTCCTCCACCTCCACCTTCTCGGACAGCACCCGATAGACCTCCCATATCCTATCCATAAGCTTGCGGAACTCCATCTCCGCCCCCATATTGCCTTCGATGCTAGGAGGGATGACGTAGTCGGCGCAGTCCATCGAAACGTATCGCTGGCTCTGCTGAGAATAGGATGCGATCCGATGCCGAACTAGCTGGTGCGTGAGGGCGCGGGAGACGCCCTCGACGCTGAACGTATATATAGCATGCTCGATGACGGAGTGATGGCCCATCCCGACGATGTTCTCGAGGACTCTGTCAGGATTCTTCCCTTTCATCCCCCTCAGCAGCTCGCCAGCAGGTTTGTCAGAATAGCAGGATTGCGCCGCGGCCGCGCACAGCTTCTCGGCATCCTTGGTGTACGAGAGCAATCGGACTTTCATGTCAGCAACGCTACCACAATCAGCGAGAGGGCATAAATTGTTTTCATGGGACCTGCTCGTAAGTGTAACTGAAATGCGCGTCCGCCACCACATTTGCTCCAGAATTCCCGGCAGCCGTAGATTTCGCGCCATCGATCAACTCTCTCAGACGGTACACCTGTACATCGCCACCAGACAGAAGCTTCGAGACGCCTTCGATGTGACCGTCTCCGATCACGGCCAAGACGTCAGCGTACCTCTGCGACGCGTTCTCAATTCGCGTCGCCATCAGTCGGTTCCGGTCGTCGATGAGGACCTTCTTGAGTGTTGGGAACTGCTCACCGATCTGCTGGAGATACCTCTCCTCATTCTCCTCGAATTTCTCCAGCTCCTTCTCGACCCGGCTCCGGGTTGCAAAGAACCCAGTCATCGCGGAGAACATGAGATAGATCCTCTCCTTCGCAGACATCTCCCTCCAGAGCTTCATGAAGAGCGCAGAGGCGTCGGCGTCAATGAGCAAGACGTCAGCTCCTATCTCTCGAGCAGTCTCAGCGGCGGAAAGCATCTCGTTGCCGACCTCCGCTCCGAACTCCCGTGCCATCCTCTTCTGGAACTGAGCGAGGAGCCTGTACGTGACTGGGACCTTGCGCTGCTTGTCTGGGTGGACGAGAGCTTCATATCTGCCTGGATCGAGCTCGATGCAGACGGCTCGGGGCATGTGCTTCACGATCAGTCCTCTGACCTGATCCGATATGTTGAAGACATGGCCCACGCCGACGAGTACGATCATCGCCCTTCCAAGATACTAAGCTTTTAATAATGTTTTCTTCCTGCGTGGTTCAATGCGAGAGTCCAGCCGACGGAAATATGATCTGGTCGCGTTCGACATGGACGGGGTCTTGGTGAAGTATCCGAGCTCCTGGACATGGGTGCACCATCACTTTGGGGTGACGGACGAAACGGCCCTGGAAGAATACATTAACGGAGGCATAGACGACAGGGAGTTCATGAGGCGGGACATCTCGCTGTGGATCGCAAGGAAGTCGGATCTGTGCAAGACCGACATAGACGCTATCTTGGAGGGTCTCCCGGTCACTGATGGCATCGGCGCAACGGTCTCAGAACTTAGGAGCGAGGGGATCAGAACCGTCATCATCAGCGGCGGCCTCGATTCGGTGGCAAAACACATCTCCGAACTATATGGATTCGATGCTTGGATCGCCAACGGCCTAGAATGCGATCGGGCGGGCAAGCTTACCGGAGAGGGGATACTGCGAGTGGAGCTGACCAATAAACGTGTCGCTCTCGATTCCTTTCTGGAGAGATGGAAGATCGCGAGGGACAGGACGGCATGCGTCGGGAACAGCTTCGTCGACGTTTCCATGTTCAGGGGCT
>JBEKKT010000034.1:0-21434 GCA_050010535.1 Methanomassiliicoccales archaeon
CCAATCGTAGCTAGATCGCAGATAGAACGAGGGCAGAACGGGACAAGAACCGGAGAGAACGGCTTGGGAACGGCCCTAGAACGGCACGAGAACGCTACCAAAACGGCACGATTCTGCTAGGAAAGTGCTACGAGGATGCTAGGGAGACACTAGAAGGACACTAGGAAGACGCTACGATGTCGGTACGTTCGGTACGGTCATTGAACTGGACCAGCAAATCAAGCATACCGAGCATACCGAAGATACCGGAATAACTAGAATATATGATGAGGAGTAAGAGGTCACTTAATAGGTCCTATATCTTCTGATTACAGGAACGTCGACCTCAACGCTCGTTTGGCCCCCAAGAACTTCCCCGCTCTGCAAGCCCTGCTTGACTGCCTCTGCAATCGGAACCGCGTACTCGTCCCCGTACATCGTGACAAGACATTTCACGAATTCCGTTACCTTCGTCACAGGAAAATCCTCGTGCCAGGTCTCGAAATCATACGGATATCTGTTCTCTTTCTTGTTACCATAAAAGAACGGATTCCAATTATCACTTATCCCCATGAAACCTAAGGAGATCATTCTGTCGATGTCGAAAAAGGCGTTCCGGAGTTTCTGATGGATCTCTGTTTTCATGCTTTTCTGAGCGGGGCTCAATCCCTGCTTGTTGCTCGAAAACCACGCATTCCTCTCAGCGAGTATTCTAAGGAAATCGAGATTCTCGGACGTGAGAATTGAGAATTCTTTGTCTTTGTCTTTCTTCCAAATGTCTAGCATATCATCCAGCCACTCAAGCTTCATTTTCAATCGGGCTCCGTGGCTCCCTCGAACTGATTCGTCATATCCTTCATCTTGGTGAGTCATTGTTCTCACGAATCATGTTTCGTGGAATATAAAGGCTGGGACTCCTCATTCCTGACAATGAATGACCTTGAACTAAAGGCGAACCTGGGAATCGTGGTCCGAGGTGACGTTCTGGAACTGAAGGATTTTCTGGTCACATTGGACGACTACCTTTCCGAGTTCACTGGCATAAATCTGATTCACAAGCAGCTCTCTGCTTCTAGGCTTTGGATCAAGGAAGGAGATGATATGAATGGAGAGCAACATTGAGGCAAGCGTCCCAACGGAAGAGGAACGGACCATCCTCACAGATCTCGTCATAAGTCTGAAACAGGTCCTGAGGTTCGATTCTGAACTCGATTATTGCTCCTTTCTGCTTTGGGCAGCTCATACATACATGCGGGAGATACTGCCTTCGAATGTCTGCTTGCATCTCGCATTTGATGGCAAGAAGTCCTCAGGTAAGACCACTGCCACCAAATGTGTCGTCATCCTGGCCTACAAAGGTAAGATGTCAGGTTCTGTGACTGCTGCTGCGCTCAAACGCCTCGTGGAAGAGGGCTGTACATTGGGGATCGATGAGATTGACGAACATATGTTGAAAGACCCCAATATCGGGACAATACTCAAAGTCTCCAATTCCTGGGACGCTAAGGGAGCTCTCTGCTCGCAGCAAGGCAAAGGGTGGAAGGTTGAAGAAGCTAATATCGGAGGTCCGAAGGTATTCAACTTCAGGAGTGGGGTCGATGATGCTCTCAGATCTAGATGCTTGGTCATATCCATGCCTTGCGTCAGAGATCCTTCCCTATCGATAAACTCCCTGTTTCTCGAGGAGAATCTCACTTGGTTGAGAGGTTGGCTAGCATCTTCAGTCGGAGCTCACTCACACGATTGGACGAAGGAGAAAGTCCGGGAACATATGCAAACGGAAGCCTTCTTAGAAAGGGTCAGTAAGGTGGATCCTGAGCTGGGGAGAGGCTACCAACATGCTGCGATTCTCCTGGTCGTTTCTAACATTATGGGTTGGGACCTGGACGAGAGAATCAAGGAGATAGTCGAATCTCAGGAGAGCGAGGACCCGTTTGAAACGGAGAAGGACATCATCGCCAATTGGTATTTGTCAGAGAGGGAGAGGCAGAAAGAATCATTCTTGAAGAACCCTGGAGCCGTCATTCGGATACCCTCCGGGGAATTGCTGCAAACTCTCAATGATGAACTTGACAATAAACATCTCAAACATGTCTCAAAGGGACGATTCGGTATTCTGAAGCGAGAGTTGGGCTTCAAAGAAGGAGTCAATGCAAAGAAATCGAGCACCCAGAGAGGCAAGATGATTCTGACCTTTGATGAAACCATATTGAAGAATCTTGGAATAGGGATGGAAAATGCAGACTGCACTATACGCTAGAGTGTCTAGAGTAGATAAGGACCAAAATCCTGAGAACCAGCTTCTCAAGCTGAGATCCTTCGCGGAGCGTCATCAATGGTTCGTATATCGTGAATACGTCGACTATGCAAGCGGAGCGAAGCCCTCCAGACCGCAATTTGACGATATGCTCAAGGGGACGCAAGGGCTCGGCAATTCGACATCGTCCTTGCCGTTAGGATAGACTGCCTTGCGAGGTCTACGAAACACTTGCTTAATGTTCTCGAGTCTCTGCAACACTTTGGCGTGGATCTAGTCTGCACGGACCAGGAAATTGACACGAAAAGCCCGGCCGGAAGACTTCTTTTTACCATTCTCGGGGCGGTGTCGGAACTCGAGCTCGACCTCATACGGGAGAGGACGAAGGACGGGTTAGCGAGGGCAAGGGCGCAAGGCAAGAGGATAGGGAGACCCGCCCCCCCCCCCCTCCCTAACCCTGCTAGGACCGACGAGATCCTGCGCCTACGGCAAGAGGGCTTTGAGCCCTTCGGCAAATCGGGGAACGGCTCGGGATCAGTCATCAAGGGGTCAAGCAGAGGCTCCGCAGGGCAGGTTACAGAAAGGATTGGAAAACCGACGATGTGTCCAGACAACCTCAGTGATGCTTCTGAAATAGAGACTACCGATTCGGGCGATAAGTTTACGTTATCCTTCCCCAATGTACGTGTGAGGTGAACGATGCCATCCAAACATCGAGTTTGGGTCGGCATCCTGGAGGAATACCTCGAAGATTGCAGACGAAGACAGCTTGGGGCGGAGACGATACAGGGATATCGTTCGGCGCTGATGGACAATTTCGAACGATTGGAGGAAGCAAGAAGAAACACGCACCCGAAGAGGGTAACGAGAGATGATGCGGCCTGGCTTCTGGCGAACCTATCTGGTGCTCCGCCGAGAAGAAAATGGAGGACGACGGTGCTGAATACCTATCTGATGTATAACGGGAACCCAGTCGTGAAGCAACTGGGACTCTATTTCCCGACATACGAAAGACCGAACGCTGACTGGTTGGAATTAGAGCAGATTATGGTAGTCAAGGCAAGCACCGAGAACTCATTGGAGCGAATGATAATCTACCTTGGGGCTGACCTAGGGCTCCGAAAGGTGGAGATCAAAAGACAGAAGATGGGGGATATCGACCTTCGAAAGCGAACCTTGGACGTTCTCCATAAGGGCAGGTGTGGAGGCAAACCGGGGCGTAACCCGATACATGAGTTGACGCCACTGATATACGGCGAATACATGGACTGGCGACAGAAACAGATTCTGGATGTCAAACAAGGAAACCCCGATGCGAAAGACCCTGGAACACTGATAATCGAGATAGATCGAGACAAGGTCAGGCCCGCATCGGATTATTATCAAGAAGACAGTCATCGCCGTCTCCAGACGCTCTGGGACATACTTTCGTAGCCACACACTTCGCCGAAGTTGGGGTAGGCAGCTCTACAAGGCTGGGGTCCCCATTGAGACAATATGCGAGCTGATGGGACACACCGACGTTCGAACCACGTTGAGATACTTAGGCGTAAACCTCGACGATAAGCGAGAAGCAATGACCAAGTTAGTCCAGTATCAAAAAGAGATGACTTGCCCTGAAAACGGCACTTTTGTACCATAGCCAGAGAGTAGTCGTACCGAAACCATTATATCCGAAATATTCGATGGCCGCCGTCATGTGCGCTTTCATGTCTATGCATTTGGAGGATGAAGCGGAAAGGAAGATGCTAGGCTACATCCTCAAGGGAGAAAACGACGTCGAGTTGGTCACCAAGAAATGGGGACGTGTACCCGAGGAGCACAAGGAATGGCTCTGGGGGAAAGTCGAGGGGAAGATTCAGGCAGACCCAAGCATCACACCTGAACAGAAGCAGCGGTTCGAGGAAGTCAAGAAAGCACTCAAGCAGTGATCATCCTCACTTCCTGTTTCTTTCCTTTTTCTCGCCATACTCTACCCCATTGGGATTTTTCTGATCTCACTCTAGAATACGTTCACTTTGCACACTAGTCGCCGAAATGGATAAAGGATTGATGGAATCAAGATCAGAAAGTGAAAAATTAATTAGAGCAGTGACTCCTGAAGAGTCACCGCTTTATAATGGGTTTGAAGACTAAGGCCTTACTGCGATCTTGCCTGGGGACAGCTTCTTCTCTTGCCTAATGATTTGGTTCGGCAGGTCCTCAAGCGGAGCGATCTCTGCGCAGATGTCGCTGAAGGGTATGCCCATCTTCTTGGCCTTACTCATCACAGCGATAGCGGTCCTGTACTCGAACTTCGAGTATCCCCAGTCACCGAAGCAGTTGACTTCCTTGTTGCAGAAGTGCACGTGTGGGTTGACCGACGTCTCCCCGGTGTTGGTGAAGTGGCCCATTTCTACCACGGTACCGCCACGCCTCACGAGGTTCAAAGCCTCCGTGAACGCTGCGGGGACACCGCTGGCCTCTATGACAACATCGGCTCCGATGCCATTCGTCAGCTCCATTACCTTCTCAACACGGTCATCCATCTTCGGGTACTCTTTCATGTTGATGACTTCTTTTGCGCCCATCTTCTTGGCCTGCTCCAGCCTGCTCGGAATAATGTCAATGCCGATAATGTTCGACATGCCGTAGACATTGTTCACGACGACGTGGCTCTGTCCAATCGGTCCAAGACCCTGAATGACGACAGTCTGTGAAGGATCAACTCCCTCCCCCGCATACGCGCAGTCCGTTCCACCAGACTGGGCCCTCTTGAACGCCCTCGTGGCAACAGCGATCGGCTCAACGAGGACCATTTCCTTCTCTGTCATTCCCTTCGGGAACTTGAACACTGGGAATTGCTCGCCGATGTAGACGTGCTCGCCGAACGCTCCAAAGAAGTGTGGCGGATCAGATGCCTTGTTGGGACTGATACCGATGACGTCCATGTTCATGCAAAGGCTCTCCCTCCCAGGCACATTGTGGCAGAACCAGCACTTTCCACATTTCGCCAAGCAGGTCGCGATATAGTCTCCTTCCTGCAGGGGCTTCCCCGTATAATCGACCTTCACACCCTTTCCCAATTCCCGAATCGTCCCGAACCACTCGTGTCCGAGTAGCTGTGGTGTCGGTACTGGGAGCCTTCCATAGATTATGTGCGTGTCGGTTCCGCAGACGCCGCAGAGAGCCACATCAGCCACGATTGCTCCAGGCTTGGCCTTCGGTATAGGATAGTCCATCATTTTGAGATCAGCAGGACTTCCCATCTTCATCAAAACAAACGCTTTGGCCATGTAATTCCTCCTGAAAGACTAATCCTATTCGACACTTAAGTATGTTTCGACATTACAATTCCCAGATAAGGAAGTCACGAAGAAATGTCAAGAGAAACCGTGCATCTGGATACGAATAAGAAGAAGACTTTGAGAGGAGAAGAAAAATGACCAGATTTCGCCCCTCTCTTAAGCCCGTTTAGTCACTCCTTCTTCAATTTTGAAGCGACGTACTCTGCAAAGTCCACCACCGGGAGACATTTCGAGGAGTCTGACAGGTTGGTCACGCAGAAAGGGCACGGTGTTACCACGAGCTTCGCCCCAGTGACCTTTACTTCTTCCATTCTCCTTGCTCCAACACCAGTGGCGATTTCACCATATGCTGACTTGACGCCTCCGCCGGCCCCGCAGCACATTGAGTTCTCCCTACAGTGTTCCATCTCTACTAGGGTGGCAACCTGCTTCAGCACATTCCTGGGCACATCGTACACACCCATGTGCTTTCCCAGGTGGCATGGGTCGTGGTACGTGACCTTATCCCTACTCTTTTTAAGGTTGAGCTTGCCTTCCTTGAGTAGTTGATCAACGTACTCGGTGATATGAAGGACCTCGATGCCCTCAATGCCATACTCTTTCTTCATCACCCTGAAGCATCCGGCGCAAGAAGTGACGATCGTCTTCACTCCAGACCTCTTGAACGCCTCAACGTTGTGTTCTCTGAGCTTCTCCGCCTCATCGACGAAGCCGGTTCTTCTGAGAACGGAGCCGCAACACCATTCGTCCTCACCAAGGACCTTGTAATTTACGCCAGCGGCGTCGAGTATGTCCATGGTGGCGATGACCGTGTCTGGGCTTCTGAAAGGTGCAGTGCACCCCATGAAGTACAGGACGTCGGCCCCCTCGGTCTCGCGCTTGAACCTGTTCTTACCAGCGTTCTTCTCTCCGTATGGGTTGTGTTCCAGCCTGATCCTTTCAAGTATCTTCTTGTGTTTCTCGGAAACGAGGCCCCTATCCGCGAGCTCGGCCCGCGCCGCCTCGATGGCTTCTACTGTCTTGACGCTTGGGGGGCAGTGCAGTTCACAATCGCCACAGGTCGTACAGGTGAACATCCTCTTGGCAAAACCCTCGTCCGGCTCGATCTCTCCCCTCATCATCGCCTTGATTGCGGTCATCCTGCCCCGTGCGGATGCTGAATCCCAACCGATCTGCTTGAAAGAAGGACAGTTCGCCTTGCAGAAACCGCATCTGATACAGTATTCGAGAGGTTCGGAGTACTTTTCCAGTCGCTTGTAGGTCGTCATGTTCACATCTCGAAGATCTTGTCAGGATTCATGATGCCGTTCGGATCAAGCGCATTCTTGATCCTCCGCATAATCTCGATACCGACGGCGCCGTGCTCCTCAGGAGCCAGCTTCTTCTTTTCCAGGCCGATGCCGTGCTCTCCAGTGATCGTGCCGCCCAGGTGCATGGCCATCCTGTTTATCTCATCATGCGCCTTGTGAGCTCTCTCCGACTCCCCTGGGATCCGGAGGTCCGCCATAAGAAGCGAGTGAAGGTTGCCGTCCCCGGCGTGCCCGTAGGTCGATATCTTAATGTCGTTCTTCTTGCCGATCTCCTGGATTCCCTTCAAAGCAGTTGGAATCTTCGAGAGCGGAACCACAATATCCGTCGCGATGGGGGAGGGTTTCAGCCTCGTGAAGGTTGCGAACAGTCTTTTCCTCGCCATCCACATCGTCTCGAACTCCGCCGGATCGGAAGCCACATCGATGCCGCTGCAGCCTTCTTCCATCGCTATCTTCGTGAGTCGCTTCAGTGCCTTGTTCACTTCGGTTCTGTCGTCGCCGTCGAACTCAATGAACAACATCGCCTCGGCAGGCGGCAGGTCGACGTGCGCTTCTTCCCTCATGACCTGCAAGGCAATTGAGTCCAGCAGTTCGATCGCTGCCGGAACGATGCCGGAAGCGATGGTCCTCGCAACGGTCGCGCCTGCAGCCTCAGCGCTGCTGTATTTCGCCCTTGCTCCCAGCGTCACACGGGGCACTGCCTTCAATTTGAGACTGATCTCCACAATTACACCAAGCGTTCCTTCTGACCGGTTGAAAAGATGCACGAGGTCGTAGCCGGATGCGGACTTCCTAGCCTTCGTACCGACTTCCAGAATCCTGCCGTCGGGAAGGACGACCTTCAGACCGAGCAAGTAATCGCCCGTGACCCCATATTTCACGGCCCTCATCCCGCTCGCATTCGCGGCCACCATCCCTCCGATGGTGCAAATCTCCCCGCTGGCAGGGTCTGGGGGGAAGAAGAGACCGTATTTTCTGAGGTATGCGTTGAGGTCAGCGAATACGACGCCGCATTCGGTCGTGACCATCAGATCCTCCTTGCTAACCGAAAGTATCCTGTTCATTCGCGTCATGTCAAGAACGATCCCCTTCCTCGTCGGGACACATCCCCCAGTAAGGCAGGATCCGCTGGCCCTTGGGACGACGGGGATCAGATTATTGTTAGCGATCTCCAGGATGCCAGAGACTTCTTCGACACTTCCGGGTCTCAGCACGATATCCGGCATGACACCTTTCTTGATCGCGTAGCAGTCGACCGAGTAGCAGACAAGGTCCACCGGCTCTGTGGAGGCGTTCTCCTTGCCGACCAGATTGGTGAGTTGATTCATGACTTCATTATCCATAATGAGCACACTTCCATGCAGGAGCGCGCCCTGATTAGGCGTGGCGGTATATCTCGTTTGTCCCTCTGCAGAGTATCTGCGCTCCGGATAGTCTAGACCGTTCAGAAGATTCCGTATTCACCCAAAGCAGAAACCATGGTATGGAGCACTCAGATTAGACAGCGATAGGGCAAGAATAAAAAAACAAAAAATTGAAAAAGAAAATGGTTTGCAGGTCTACCTGCGCATGAACTTGTCGCGGTACGCCCGGCCCATCGCATCGACGGCCTTCAGCGCGTCCACGCATCTGTCCACGGTCATCTCGAACGGCTCGTTGTGGGCATACGGGTGACCTGGGTTGCAGGTTCCGGCCATGCACATCGGCAGGTCGTCGAATGTGGTACCAATCTCTTCCAGCGTCACTGGCAGACCGACACTCAAGGCGAAGTTGTACACTTCCTCGATGAGGGCCTTCGGCCTGTTCTCCATGACCAGCTGAGCGAGCGTGCCAATGCAGACTAGGTCACCGTGCTCGGGCTTCGGCGCTT
The DNA here is from genome assembly GCA_050010535.1 of Methanomassiliicoccales archaeon. Classification (GTDB taxonomy): domain Archaea; phylum Thermoplasmatota; class Thermoplasmata; order Methanomassiliicoccales; family JACIVX01; genus JAJRAG01. The sequence goes on from JBEKKT010000034.1 coordinate 8,704, forward strand.
TCATTCTACCCGGCGATGCAGTCAAACCGTCGTGGATTCCGTGTGCGGCAGCAAGACCACCGCTCTCGAATCCGAGACCGCTGAGCAGAGTGTTCGCCTGCGCGACGTTCTCATATGCTTCCGTTATAGCCTGTCTTTCATTGGCTATTTTCGCCTGGTATCCAAAGTTGTATATGGTCTCGTAGCAGAGTTGTGCTAGCCTTGTCGCTGTGAATGGCGGCAATCCGCCGTCGATCAGTGCGTTCGGGGCTCGAGCCTCTGCGCACGCCTCGGCCTCGAACCGAGTTGCCAGGGCGTCACCCATACCGGCTACCAGCCACTTTGCGGGCGCCTTTACTGAAATGTCCGTTGGGACAATGACGATCTCAGGACTCCTGTAATAAAACAGAACCGCCTCAACGACATGCTTCGCGTCATACTGAACTGATAGCGCGCTGCACGGTGCGTCCGTAGATGGTATCGTGTTGATCAGTGCGATCGGCTTATTAGCACCATATTCCTTGCTTGCAACCGCCTTGGCGAGGTCCATAATCGAACCTCCACCAACACCCACCACGAAGTCGGCTCCCTTCTCCTTGACCTTCGCGGTCAATCGGGTAATCTCAGGCTTTGTACAGTATCGAACACCCTTTTCCATGTGGACTATCTCGAGTCCATGTGTTTCGAAGTCCTCCTTCATATCTTTCTCGACACTGTTAATGGAGCGCTCTCCACCCATAACCAATGCCTTCGTACCCAGGAGTGCCTTCCGTCTGCCTAACTCCTTTACTGCACCAGGACCGATAATGTACCGATTCGGTGCGGCCATTACTTTAATTCTAGTTTTCAACATCGGGTCTATTATCCCCCCTACTTAGAAAGTATAAACTCAACGGTTTAATAAGTTTTTCAGTTAAGAAAGATACCTTCGCTGACAAACCTAGCCCCAAGAGAGTATATAAACCTATGGAATCACCCGTGTTCGCATTCAATTCATTCGAAAAACGGTTTTTGCGTATCCAGAAATGATCTATGAGAAGAGAAAAGGGAAGGAGATGCCCAGCTAGCCCGATTAGTGACTCTCGAGCCAATACTCAGCGATCTCGATCGGTTTCGCGATCCAAACTTTGCCCTTCTTCTTCATCTTCTTGATCAGCCTGCCAAGCATCCTGACCCTCGAGGGGCGACCCATGACTTGTGGATGCATTACAATCGTCATCAGGGCGCCGTCGTCGTACAGACCCTCGAACTCCTCTGACCATATGTCGAGGACATCTTCCTGGCTCGCAATTCCACTCTGATATTCGAGGGGCGGGAAGAAGTTGAACGCGAAATAGGTCCAGTCCATGGTCAGCCAGTTGAACGGAATTTCGACAATCTTGCCCTTCTTCTGCTGGTGGATGTACGGAGTGTCCCAAGCCATCTGGTTGCTCTCGTACGCGAACCCGTGCTCAACGAGCATGTCGAGCGTCCGGGGGCTTATGTCGAACGCAGGAGCCCTATATCCCTTCGGTTCCGCACCGATAACCGCCTCGAGAGCCTCCAGCCCTTTCTCCAGCTCCATGCGCTCGCCCTCCGCACTAAGTCTGGACGGATTGAGGTGCGCGTAGCCGTGGTGACCGACCTCGTTCCCCCGCTTCGCTATGTCCTTCACGAGATCGGGGTGCTCTTCCGCCAGCAAGCCAGGCACATAGAACGCGCCCTTCAGCTCCTCAGCGTCTAGGAATCTCAGCATTCTCGGTATCGCAACGTTGTAGTCGTACTGCCCCTGCGAAAGAACAACGGGGCTGTAGGGTTCTCCTTCCTTGACCGCTCCCGTGCGTCTCATGATGTTCTTCCAGGAAATGTCACTGTCACAATCGAACGTCAAACAGACCGCACACTTCGCGCCATTCTTCCACATCGTTCTACCGACCCGTCATGTTCGATTCGAGTCTTAATCCCTTTGAATGCACAATTCTCGAGGCACCCGTTAAATATCAAAAGAGACCTGAATCAATCAAGTCAAGGATGTCGACCTGGAGATGCCTGGATGAATATCGTGTTTTCGGAGCTGTCGGACCACGTTGACCTCATCAGAAACGCTTTCCCTGACGATGAATTAGTTATATTCGATCACCCGCTCGAAGAACGACAGCTTGTTGAGGCTTCGAGGGACGCGGAGATCATTTCGGTGTTCATATACACGCCAGTGACGAGAACGGTGATCGACTCCCTTCCAGGCTTGCGGTTGATTGCCACAAGGAGCGTGGGCTTCGACCACATTTCTGCGAAGTATGCCATAGAGAGAGGCATCATCGTTTGCCACGTCCCCGACTACGGGGCGCACGTCGTAGCGGAACACGTATTCGCACTTCTGCTTGCCTGCGCCAGAAAGATACCTTCAGCGAACGCCTTCGTCAAGGGCGAGAAGAGGTTCGACTTCTCCCCATTCCTAGGCCTCGAGCTGAGAGACAAGACGTTGGGCGTGGTTGGTACAGGTAAGATCGGAGCGGCCGTCATTGATATCGCCGAGGGATTCGGAATGAAGGTCATAGCATACGATGTCTACGAGAACAAGAGCCTCGCGACGAAATACGGGTTCCCGTACCTGCCCCTCGACGAGGTCCTTGAGAAGAGCGACTTTGTCACACTCCACACCCCTTTGACTGCGGAGACACACCACTTCATAGATGCGAGGGCGATCTCGAAGATGAAGAAGGGAAGCATCCTCATCAACGCCTCGAGGGGCGGGGTGCTAGACAGCAAAGCCCTGACGGATTCCTTGGAGTCGGGTCATCTTTGGGGCGCTGGAATTGATGTGCTCGAGGACGAAACGCATCCGGAGAACGACCCCTTGCTTGAAGCGCCGAACCTGATAATCACGCCGCATTCCGCATTCTACACTAAAGAGGTACTCTTGAGAATCACGGAGCTCACGATTGAGACGATTCGCTCGTTCAAGGCAGGAAACCCCGTGAACAGGATACCTTCTGAGTATCTGTAGCGTTAGGGTCAGAACCTGGCTATCCTTCCCATTTTCGACCTGAACGCATACGTAAGAAGCGGAGGCGCCACCAACGTCGTGAGTAAGGACATGAACACGACGACCGAGAACATGTCGCCAGAGATCGACCCGATCGACAGTCCGACCGACGCGATGATCAGCCCGACCTCTCCCCTCGGGACCATCCCGACGCCGACGATCGTTGCCGACTTTGCTCCAAGTCTGTAGGCACCGACAGCGCATCCGACGAACTTCGTCGCAATGGCAACGAACGTTATCAGCAATGCCAGTATCGCAACTCCACCGAATGTAGAGAGATTGACCGATATTCCGATGTAGAGGAAGAAGAAAGGAACGAGGAACTCGTTTATCGCCTCGAATTGCTCCCCGACCTGGAACAGATCCTTGAACTCCGCAAAAATCATCCCAGCGAGGAACGCACCGACAATCGCCGCCAATCCAACGTATGATGCCATCGCAGACAGGCCGAAGCATACGATGAGCGCGACGGCAAGAGGGCTTATCTTGCGCCTCAGTCCGACTAGCTGGGGAGCGGTCTTGAACTCAGGGGCATACCTCCTCACCCTCGGCAGCAGCCCCGACCCGACGAAGACGACCGCAACGACAAAGAGCACCGCCAGCCCGGCAAAGAAAGCGGTAAGCTCGGTCTTCTCCGTCTGGACCGTCATTGCCGCACCGATGAAGAGCGCCTCTATCTGGGGGTGACCGGAGTATACGATCAGAAGATAACCGAAGATGAAGGGGAATATCACACCCAGAACCGCGACGAGGATCGCGTTCCCGCCGACCTTTCTCAGCTCGCTGAAAGGAGTCTCGAGACCGATGGCGAAAAGTAGGAAGATGACGCCTAGCTCTGCGAGAACGCTGAGCACCTCGATGTTCGTAGCGAGCTGGAGAAAATCGAAAAGGAACGTATTGCCGATGACTATTCCGGCAATGATCTCTCCGATGACCGGCGGCAGGTGGATGAATTCGAAGAATATGGCCGCGATCTTCGCGAAGAGGATGAGAACAAAGAGCTGGAACAGTATCAACTCAATCAAGGTTCCACCTCACCAAGAGATCGAAACACGAAGTCTGCATCCCATACCCGTGTCCATTATAGAGTATTGGCACATGAATCTTACCCTTCACCGCGGAAAACAGGGGTGAAGTGAGGCTACGGCTCGGGCAGACCGCTGGTCGAATGCGATGTCTTCAAGCGGACCGCCTCGAGTCGGGTCGCAAGCTCCATCGTCCCGATCTCCTCCGCGAAGTACCCTTGCACGAGTTCGATCGCCTCCTTGGGTAGGCCGTCCGCTAACAGTTCCACAGACGGCTCCAGGAGGCCGAGTGGCCCATGCGGCAGCCGGTCAGCCTGCTCTTCAAAGACTGCCTCGACAGAAGGTGCGTCGTACCAGTCTCTCATCGCCCCGCCCGCGGTCGAATCGTGGCCCATGAGATACGCGCTGGCCTGTTTGGACAGGCCCGACCGACGGCACGCCGTCGCGACCCAATGTCGGAGGTCTACCATCCTTAGGACGGGCAGCTGCCACTTCAACCTCATCCGGGTCCAATGAACCTGAAGTGATGACGTGTTGTTCTCCCTCGATGGTTCTAGTCTGCCCGTGCACGACCGCCATGGCAGTATTGACCTTTCCGGCATCGCTTCCGGCGCAGCCCGACGCCATGCCTCGAGGGCTTCGACCACATCGGGTGCAAGACGTACCGCCACTGGTGCCGAGGTCTTGAACCCCGCCTCGGTGCCGTCCGCCACGATCGTGACCGGCCGTCCTGCAGTGTCGTACCTGACGTGATGCCACTTGAGAAGGCAGACATGCGACGGCCTCCAGCCGTGCTGGGCGATGAGGAGCCATAGAAGGCGCAGATACAGATCCAGTTCGTGGACCAGTGCACCAGCCCACGATTTCACAGTCTCATCGGACGGGCTCTCTCTGCGTCGAGGCGGTGGCAACCGGCCCAGGTCCCTCTTCGCATCCAGCGGCCAGGGCAGATTGAGACCGGGGATCCAGACCATCTTGAGCTCCGTGAGGGTGGACCGCCACGACGGTCTCGGTATGCTCCCCAAGTGCTCGACCAGGATCCGTTTTCCACTAGGACCCGCCAACTGTCGTCGTGTGAACGAGTCGAGATGCATCTCCTTCGCGAACCGACGGAATGCGCTACTGCACCTTTCGAGGGTCGACGACCGCAGCCGCACCCTCGAGGTCTCAACGAAGCGCCTCAGGACATCCTCAGCTCTCACGGTAGAATCGCCCGCGTCCGAATTGAGAGCGTCCAGTGCCGATTCGCCTTCGCCTGTCCCGAGGGGGTTGTGCTCAGCGATGCTGAGGTCTCGGGATTCATTGTTTTCCTGTCCTGGCCGTGAGTTGTCCCCTTCCTCGCGGCCTGCTGCGATATCGGGAGGAGAAGGGATAAAGACTGTGCCGAAATCCTCATTCGTGGTCAGGGACGCTTCGCCTCCCGCCTGCTGGCCGTTTGTGTCTGTTGCCTGGCTACGCCTCTTCATCTCCGCATCCTCATCTTCAGAGGTGCCACATTCCTGGACCAGCTCCTCAGCATTCTGCTCGATCTCGTCTACGAAGGCCTTTGCCTCCTCTTTCGGAAAACCAGCTTCGATGTGGGCCGATTCGAGGTCGCTTAACGCCTTTTCGATTCTTCGGTGCATTGTGCATCCTCAGGATCTGCATATTTCTCCTGGCTACACTTCTGTAGAAAAGGGCTCGCTCAAAGACCCCGTTCTGAGACAGTGGCAAATTCCGAAACAACTATCTGGCCGGAGTCTATTGTTCCATTCGTGTCTAAGATGACGAAGAGCGCGAAGCGCTTGCCAATACTCCTTGTACTTCTCGACCATTGTACGCATCCACTCAACGCGAATCGGATCCGTCTTCTGCTGCGAAAGATGAATATGAAGGTCGTGGGAGACGATATCTGGGATGTCAGCGTCTCCAGTGGAGCAGTCGGAAAAATGTGTGAAGATCTCAAAAGGGTAGGGCTTGTTGAGTCGGAAATGGCGAAACCACCCCGCAGGAAACAGGAGACCCCTCACTACTTCCTACCTTTAAATGACAAAGAGAAGATGCTGCGTGTCACTCGGTTGCTTCTCGACAAATGCGGAAGACTGTTTGTCACAAGCAAATACGCAAAAACCGCCATCGACAGGCTGGTAGTCCCGGCTGCTGAAAATGCACTTGGGATGAAATTGGATTCTAGTGTCCGGGTGCAGATCAAGGAAATCTGCTCGGCTTCCCCGGGCGCCCTGAGAAGGGTTCTGGACCCTCACCTCAGTCATGCTTTAATGAACATCGCAACCCATAATGGCGAGAACCCCTCCTCGAACAGCTTGTTGGACTACCTGAGGTCTGCCCACATCCTTGACATCGCAGATAAGTCAATGATCTTGGCTCAAAAGGGGAGACTAACACCGGTTATTCAGAAAACAGGTTGATTCTTGCCGATCGCCCAACGCCTCCGAAAGCATCAGGCTACTAGAGGTGGGAATTAGGCTCCTTCTTTTTTGGTTCAGTCTTCAGGGGTCATTACGGGTCCGACTCGGTGAACTGCAATCACTTGACCTTTTTCAGCGCCTTGGGATCCCTGTCGGGCGTGAGATACACAATCTGACCCTTCTCGATCGAAAGAAACTTGATCTCTCGCATGAAGGCGATGTCCTCTTCAATGTCTCTGGCCTTTCTCTTGATGCTAGTGATCGACCTCGAAACGCTGGTGACTGGAACCTCAAGCAACTTGCCTATGTCCATGACGCTTTTTCCCTCGCGAAGATGTCTGAGGATCTCCTTCTCTCGCTCCGTCAGAAAGCCCATGACTATCATATGGTAGTCAGGATCTGAGAGCCAAATTATGTTTATCAGCTCATATAGTGACATTAACGCAATTGCGTTAATCTAATAAGCCTAGCCGTCAATACATTTTGAGAGGTGGGAAGCTGAATGATAGAATTCTATTTCTTATATGGGTCGAGAGACCTGTCAGATGGACCTCCTCAGCCGAGTATAGGAGCCGAGTTCGATGACCAGAATCACCAATCTTGATTTCCTTTCCAATTCAAATCAGAAGGCTTACCTGAATGTTGAAACCATGGTGGGCAAGGATTTAAGGGCAAGCTTCCCTGGGAGAAGCACCAGCACCTGCACGCTGCTCACGGAGGAGGATATGGACCGGAGATGTCCTCCGAAGATCAAGGAGATAAACGACAGTGCGGCTGCAAGGAAGGTCTGGAATCCTTATGATTTGAGGGACATGGTCGAGACTTATCTCAAAGAGAGTTTCGCTTCTGCAAAGCACCCCGTCAATCTGAGTCCGGAGCAGAGAGATCGACTCGTCTCGTACCTAGTCGAATTCATTCTGGATTATCTTGCAGGGAGGAATTTGGAGCGGTTGCGAAGGAGTGAAGATGCATTCGTTGAGACAAATCCCGACATAATACATGCACTCGGGCATAGGGGCCGTCTCGCCGACTTCGAAGGCATGCTAACCTTCAACAACCAGGGACTCAGAGAAAAGAGTGAAGAAGTTGAGAAAGCGAAGAAGAAGTTCACGACCTTCACGACCATGGGATGCTATACCGATGGTCAGGTCTACCTTTGCCCCTCGCGGATCGAGAAGGCCTCTTCCTCAAACAGCTGCATTCTGGAGGAAATGCTTGAGATTGTCTGGACTCACGAAGAGATGCATGCGGTACTGAATTCAGACGTGCATCCAGATATCACAGAACACATCGCTCAGACGATGGCGGCGGCCGTGCTTGAACGTATGGGGAAGTCTATGGTGCTAAATACGATGGTGAGGCTTGGCGCCGAGCAGCCTGAAGCGTACGCCCTCTTCTCCTACGACCCGAATTCTCGCTTGCTTCCGATACCGATGGTGAAGCCGCCGGATATAGGTCCAATTCTGCCATCAGTGCCGACCAACTTGTCGGTTTCGAAGCCTCGGTGGTTGAGACATGGCTTGGATCCTTCAGAGGTGGCTATTATTGCAAAAGCCATCGGAATCGAAGTCCACTTCAGCGGAGGAAGACTCCTGAGAACTGCCAAGGGCAAGTCTATTATCGTCAGGAAATCGAAGAACAGGTTATCGATGATGGGCGACAGAACTTACAGACTTGTCATGAGCAAGGATCAACTTGCAAAGATGCCCACCGACTCGACGTACGTCCTCCTGCTATGCGACGGCAATATCAACGAAAGTTATGTCCTGCCTGCATCCTTCCTTATGGACACCATACGCGACCCCTACTACGGAAGAAAGAAGAACGTGGTCCTGGGCATATCGGTTGGAGACCAGTGTGCTACTCTAAATTGGTGGGCGGCCTCCGATCGTCCTGACTACTCCCTGAACCGTCGAAAGGATATCTGGTCGTTTCGAAACAACTTCGAACTGCTCAAGTGAAAATCGGTCATTGACGGAGATTCGCTCTCAGTTTCTGATTTGAAGTCTCAGGCATCGCTTCGTGTTCTCAGAATGCTCATAGGTCCAACCCCGGTCTCCCATCGCGCCTCGAGTTCTCATGTGGGCCGTTTCAATTCATGAAAGAGCCAGTGTGTGCCGCCGGTACACGACCACCATATACATGGGCGATCTCCTGACAGACCTGAACAGTATTCGGAATGAGACTGAAGGCTCGTAACCCAAAGACTGGGATATTGACGAGGCGCTGCCGGTCCACTTGCGATACTCTGGTAAGAATTCGAATAGTCAGATTGTGCGGGCCACATTCTCAGTGGACGCAGGTCTGGATTGATCGTGACCCCACATAGTCCGAGTTCAGATTCAGGCAAGATTAACGTTGCGAAGACACTCTCTGCATCTCCGATCGAAGTCGGCTATTCCGATCTCTTCCTGGACTGCTGCGACTCCATGACCTTCAGGTTGCCGAGAACGGTGTGGATCATATGAACGGCCGGGCATTCCTCGGATCCGTTGTCGCAGCCGAGCGCATCCCTCAATTTGACCAGTATCGCCTCGAGCACCTGCTCCGTATATAACGCCGGATGAATCCTGAGGATCTTCGCGGTGTCTTCCAAGTGTCTCCCCCTCTCCAACGATAGGTTTGTACTCGGATGCGGGGCGGGAGACTAGGAGGTTCGCCGGGGATTTTCAAAAGTGATTGGTGCAATAGACTTTGGAGGGCTCTTGCGAAAGTAATAAACACTCCAGGACAAGTGTTAGATTGTTGTCCTAAAACAGTGAGGAAGGTGTTAGAAAGGTTTAGTAGCTCGTTGTGATTGGTGGTGTGAATCAGTGTCACGAGGATTGCCAAAAGATGTTTTAGGTCTTCTGAGAAAGGCGCGCGAGTCCTGCATGCTCGCGGTCGAGACGTATAACCGGCCTTCCGCATCGTTCAGAACCTATGGGTATGTTGTCCTAATGCAGATCGCCTGGACTTCCCTCTTGCACGCGATTCTCAAGAGAAAGGGTGTCAAACCGTTTCAAAGAAGAAAAGACTCGAACAGATACATCAAGATCGATGGAGAACCGAAGTGGTGGGACCTCGAGGAATGCATGAACGCATACTGGCAAGGCAAACAGACGCCAGTAACGTCGAATCTCAGATTCTTCATGAAACTGAGGAACAAAATCGAACATAGAGATCTGCCGGAAATTGATCCCTACGTTTACGGGGAGTGCCAGGCAATGCTCTTCAATTTCGAGGAGCTGCTACAGAGGGAGTTTGGTGACAAGTGGTTGATTTGTGAATCGCTGACAATCCCTCTGCAATTCTCCAGAGTCCGTATGTGCCAGGCAGATGAAGCCCTGCGCTACCTACTGAAGCCTCTACCTCAGGATATTGACCAATTCATAAATGGTTTCCGAGACGCTCTGAGTGACGATCTCAGGGATGACCTAGCCTACAGCTACAAGATATTTCTGATTCCAAACGTGAAGAACAACTACTCGAAAGACGCTCTGGCAGTAGAGTTCATTCCATACGACTCCGAAAATCAGGGCCAGTATTCTAGATTGGTCACTATGATAAGGGAACGGCAGGTCTCCGTCTCTAATCTCGGGAAGTTGAAACCGGGCCAAGTTGTAACTGCCGTCAAGGCCAGAATTCAACCCTCGCAGAGGTTCAACATGAACATACATACGTTCTGCTGGAAGTACTTCGATGCTCGGCCGCGAAATAGGAGCCAGCACCCTGAGAAATGTAAACAGGAATTCTGCATCTACGACGAGGTTCACAGAGATTACGTTTACACCCCTCATTGGGTGGATTTCCTAATCGAGAAGCTTTCTGATGATGAGACTTACAGGCGCATTCTGAAACAAGGCAGCGTAGAACAACCTCGCGAGTAAGCCTAAATCGAGTCTTATCTTCCAGATGGCTTTTGGACAGGCGAAAACGATAAGTCCTTCTGCGAGACTCTATTCTTAGCCTCTTAATGGGGAAAGGGGAGAAAGGTGGCGGAGAAGCTGAAGGAGATCGAGAAGTTGATGGAGTGGCAGAAAAGTCACCGTGTACGCTTTCCCCCATCCTCGATGGGAGGCTCGTTATGAGAAGACAAAGACTCACACCAAGGAATTGAGTGAGTTTTTGGCGTCTGAGGAGACGCTGCCAAGGTCCGTTTTTCTAGGGCTCAGGAAATCCTGAAAACCTTTCTTTCTCTTACTTCCATACTTGATAGTCTACCAAAAAGTGGAACATCGAGACTAGCACGGCCCCGAGTCATCCTTGACATTGCCGAAATGAAGGGTTGCCCTCATGGCCGTCTTCTCCTTCGAGCATGTCGGGACTGCGGGGAAGTCGAGGGCGTCGTCTTCCCCTGTGAGTCCCGCTTCGAAGACGCCTGCCCTGTCTGCTCGAGGCGGTGGAGACAACGGACACGGGCCCGCTTCGTGGCTGGTATCAGGGAGATGCGGTCTCCTAAGTTCGTGACTCTGACCCTCAGGAAGCCCTGCACCCTTGAACACCTCATGGACATCTGGGGGATGAGAAAATCCTTCTTCTCTGCCCTGAAGCGGCGGGGCTACCGCATCGACTCTTGGTGTGCTGCGGTCGAGCTCCCCAACCACATTCATCTCGCCGTGGACTGCGACTACGTGCCTAGGCACGAGATGAAGGGGATTTGGCATGGGGGGGATTACGGGCGACTCCTTCGTTCTGGACGTCCGTGCTCTCCGTGGGGGTCGGGATGGCTATGCGGGGGCGTCCCGCTACCTGACGATGTACCTCACGAAGGCGAGCATCTCAGGGAGTCTTGCCCACGAGCTTGAGCTTGACCTAAGGGGCTTTCATCTCATCGGGTCGTGGGAGTCTCCTCTGCCGCGGTTCATGAGTTCCGCTTCCGCATCTCTGCGCTTGCGGGGGTCGTTTCGGTGCTCCCTTCGGGGTGAGGGAAGAGGAGATGCACGCCCTCTGCCTAGAGCCTCAACGGCCTCCTCCTCGTTTTAATAGGAAAAGGAGTATCTAGGGGCTGCGTCCTAGGGTGTATGATGACGGAAAACGAAGTGACGGAATATGAAGTGATGGAAGACGAAGTGACGGAATATGAAGTGATGGAAGACGAAGTGACGAAAACCGAAGCGATGGAAGCTGAAGCGAAAAAGTTGATGCGGTCGTTGCCGCTGCTGCAGACGATGCAGAGAGATCTGCAGACGATACAGCGGGCTCTTTATCCTACGCAAGAGGACATTAAGATAGCAAAGGCGATAGCAGAGGCAGAGGCGTGGTTCGGACGCGGCTCTGCATTTCCCGACCTTACGCCCTATCTGCCCCTTCAATGCACCCCCTCTGCACCCCTCAATACACCCCCCGATGCACCCCTCATGCACCTCACCATGTACCCCGTTGCACCCCCTGTGCACCCCCAGTTTATTACGGGACAGCCTGCACCATCTGAGAATGCACCCCTTCTCCCGAAGAGGGAATCGCCTCGACATGCGAGACTTCCCGACGGAACCTATCGGTGCAATCTCTGCGGTCATGTTGCCGAGACTCGGAACAGCATCAAGTCTCACTACCGCAGGAAGCATCGGGGATTGTGAGTGAAGGGACTCTCTTTAGCCCCCGAGCGAAGTGAGGGAGCATGTCCCGTAGATTCAAGGCTTGACATGCTATTGTCTCCTCAGGAAGCTGCTTGAAGCCTTCCGGGGTTCAGGGGAGACCAAGGAGCATCACAAAACCTTCTTCCCCTGGGCCCATCTCCGCTTCGTGATGCTTCTTGGAAGCGGTCTGTGAACATCTCTCTGCCCTTGAGCCTGAGTGCTCTTCTCCTTCGATTCTGTCCGAGTCGGCGACGAGCCTAGAATGGATCAAAGATGACCGGTCGCATTTGGTCTATTTTGAAATTGAATCCTATTGAGTAGACTCTATGAACTGACATTATTCTGTAACACGCATGATTGTCGGGAAGTTGATCTCAAAAGCCATCAGTCAGCCACGTCCTCAGTCCCGTGTTTCCTGACTGAAATTGCCTGCGCTTCTTCGATCGCTTTCGCTAATTCCTTGATTTCCTTTTCTACGAGGTTCCTATCTCGCATCTCTATCTCGAATAGACGGCGGGAGGAGACGAAGTAGAGCGCAGACCTCTCCGGTTCGCCTATGGAAGGCGAAAGCAGCTTACTGGCTACAAGATAACCTCCTCCGCCTGTGGGGAATAGCTCGATTATCTGGGAATAGCTTGAACATATTACGAAGATGGTTACGGCGGTCGCGATGGCGATAAATACGCCGAGGAACATATGCGTCTTCAGCGCCAGGAACGCTTCTTCAGCGCCCGGC
>JBEKKT010000035.1:0-11225 GCA_050010535.1 Methanomassiliicoccales archaeon
CGACCCGATACCCGCCACGTTGACCTCGAGGAACTTGCCTAGCGCGGAGATGGGATCGATGCCTGGAATCATCGCCAGAGCGATGATGATGACGATGATCGACCCGACTATGTATACGACATAGCTCAGGGACAGACTCGTAAACTCGATGGCACTTGTGTGAAGCGTCTCCCCAGTCGTCGACCTTATCCTCGCCCTCCTCGCAAGCCTGCGAAGGATCCTGACGATGAGCATCACCACAAGGATGACGATTATGATCAGGATGATATCTAGGATGTATCCGATAAGACTCTCCCACACGTTTTCCCTGAAGTAGGGCGATATGAGGGAAGCGACGTAAATTGCGGAAAACGCAAGTACGATTATGATGACAGCCTTGACGACATGACCGAGGAACTCGACAACGTCAGAATCCAGATACTTGCCCTCTCTCCTCTTCAGCTTCTCGAAATGCTTCGAGACGTATGACCAGACATATAGGGAGATGGTGAACAGTGCGATGATCGCCAGAATGGCCCAGCCATAGTCAAGCATCCACTGAGTGTCTCCTATCGCCAGTGAGGTGCCGCTCAGCAAGGCATCCATATCGCAGAGTATCAGCGAATAATATTAAGAAACTTGGGGAACGGTGAAGAGTGGCCCTGCGAGATCCCCCGCCGCCCCATCAATAAGGTTTCACAGATGCAGTCTTTGGATATCCATGCGTCGCGAGTTTGTCCGAGTCAATACCGAACACGAGAGGCAGCGACGCTCAAGGTATTGCCAATATGCAGACCCCGAAGTCGACTTGCAAGAATCGTCAGACTCCTCGATGATGATTGATCCAAGGAAACGCTTGCTCCCTGTCATCATGGAGTGCTATCTGAAATTGCACAAAAATTGCACAAAAAACGTTAGAGTTAATTGCAGAATATTAATGACAATATTGACTGAGGCCAGATAGGTGATCCTTGTCGTGCGAACGGGGAGACTCACTTGTCCGTCTTCTCTAGAACCGTCATCATGAAGCCCTCAAGATGCCCCGTCAGAAAGAGGTTGTCGCTGAACCCGCAGACTGAAAGATCAGGGGAGGCGATTAAAGCCATCTCTCCATCCCCAATCACATCCGTTGCGATCAGATCGGTTTTTCTGTAGACCTTCGTGCAGGCCGGTACTTTCACAAAGGGCTCCGCGACCACGAGGACCTCCACGCCCCTCTTCACCGCATCTTTGAACCTCTGCGAGTGTGCTACCCGGACGGCTTGCATCTGAGATGTCGATATAAGAAACCGCCGCCTGGAAGCTTCCAGGATCTCCCCAATTTTCGACAGCACGCGCTCCCTGCCAGAGATCGTGAATACTAGCTGAGGAATGCCTTTCTCGCTCAGCATGCCCCTGACAGATTCAAGCTTGTTGAAGGCATCCTTGATATCCTCAACGATCCTCCCCTTGATCTCCTCGGTCGGGAGCGAGTGGAACATTGCAGGGCGACCTTCGCTCATGTCCACGAAGCCCTTCTCCCTCAGTGACTGCAGCGCCTTGTAAGCGGACGTGCGCGGGATTTCCGCTATGCTCGCCACCTCGTCCGCAGTGGCGTGCTGCTGAACAATCAGACCGACGTACGCTTTCGCCTCGTATTCGGACATGCCAATCTTTCGTAGCATCCCTGAAATCTTTCGATACTCTTCATCGATCCCTTTCAAGTCCAGTCTAAGTACATCGGTCAAATCCATCATATCATTTGTAGCTATCACCGCGACATAACTATTAAATGATTGCTTGCGCAATGCCAACGTCGGTGTATCCGATTGTTAGCCAAGCATAGCGCCCTCCCGAAAGGGCTTCCGAAGACGACCGAGTCGATTTGCCCTGAATGCAGGAAGATCATCTCGGCAACGATATTCCAGTCGGGCGAGAAGGTCTTGATGGAGAAGACATGTCCTGAGCATGGCAAATTCACTGATGTATACTGGTCCGACGCCGAACTGTACCTCAAAGCAGAGAATTTCGCATACGACGGTGTCGGCGTCACGAACCCTCTAATAAGGGGCGCGAAGGTCTGCCCGAACGAATGCGGGCTCTGCGATCTTCACCTCAGCCATACCTCGCTAGCCAACGTCGACCTGACCAACAGGTGCAACCTGAAGTGCCCGATCTGCTTCGCGAATGCCAACGCAGCAGGATATGTCTACGAGCCTTCATACGAGGAAATTGTAGCGATGTTGGAGAACCTGAGGAACGAGAGACCGGTGCCATGCCCAGCGGTGCAGTTCTCAGGGGGAGAACCGACGATACATCCGAGGTTCATCGACGTCATAAAGAAGGCAAAGGAGCTCGGGTTCGCTCAAATACAAATCGCGACGAACGGCATCAAAATCGCCCAGGAAGAGGGGTTCATCCAGAAGGCGGCGGAGGCCGGCCTCAATACGATATACCTTCAGTTCGACGGCCTCAGGGAGGACATCTACGTGTCCACGCGGGGGAAACCACTCCTGGAGATCAAGATGAAAGCGATCGAGAAAGTTAGGAAGCTGGAGAAACCCCCGTCGATCGTCCTCGTCCCCACGATAGTCCGGGGAGTGAACGACGACCAGGTCGGTCCCATACTGAAATTCGCTATCGAGAATGCTGATGCAATCAGAGGCGTCAATTTTCAGCCCGTGGCCTTCACCGGCAGGATAAGCAAAGAAGAGATCGAGAAGCAGACCGGCTACGCGACGAAAGAGGACTGGTATCCCGTCCCTACGGTCGTACCAATCTCCACACTCGTGTCCGCACTGGTCGATCTCCCTAAGGTCACTTTCACCGCGCATCCACACTGCGGCCTTGCCACCTACCTTTTCGTGCAGGACGTGAACAATGTCATCCCACTGACGAGATTCGTCGATGTCGAGCCATTGTTCGCTGAGTTGTACAAGCTTTCCGAGAAGGCGGAGAAGTCGAAGTTGAAGTTCCCGGCCAAGGTCAAGGCAATGAACATCTTGAGGAAGTACATCCACAAGGAGAAGGCGCCTAAAGGTCTAGATCTCATCAAGTTCCTGAAGATGATGGAAACGGTATTTGGCGACTCGACCAAGGAAGGATTGGCACAGTTCTCCTGGAGGATGATGTTCATCGGAGGGATGCACTTTCAGGATGCGTACAACTACGACATCGAGAGGGTCAAGAGATGCGTAATCCACTACGCCGTCCCGGACGGAAGAATCATCCCGTTCTGCGCCTATAACGGCGGTCCCACTTACAGAGAGGAAGTGGAGAAGAAGTTCTCCGTTCCCCTCGAAGATTGGAGGAGGACGAAGGGGGCGGAGTTCACCTAGAGGTGATCGAGATAATAGTCACGGTCGAGAAGTGCATGCACTGCGGTGCCTGCGTCGGGACTTGCCCTGCGAATGCCATCTACCTCAACGACGTCGTCCTTGAGTTCAACTCTGACTGCAACAGATGCGGTCGATGCATCAGAATCTGTCCTGTCGGAGCACTGAAGTTGGAGGCGAAGACATGAAAGTCGAATACGATGTCGTCGTTGTCGGTGCAGGTCCTGCCGGCAGCATGACCGCGAAGCACGCCTCGCTCAACGGAGCGAAGGTACTGATGATAGAAAAGAGGCAGGAGATCGGCTCACCCGTGAGATGCGGAGAGGGGATCTCGAGGACCTCCTTAGACGAGGTCGGTATCACCCCGGACAAGAAGTGGATCGCGACCGAGGTCGACGGCGCAATCATCGTATCACCGAGCGGGCACAAGTTTGTCATCAACGAGAAGCAGGCTGGGAACGAGGTCGGAATGGTTGTGGAGAGAGACATGTTCGACAAGGCGCTGGCTGCGGACGCGGCGAAGGCTGGTGCGGAGATCATGTTGAAGACCTCTGCGGTCGGACTGATCAAGGATGGGGGTAGGCTCAAGGGAGTGAAGGCCGTCTCCTACGGCAAAACGATAGATATCATGGCTGGATGCGTTGTCGGCGCTGACGGCTATGAATCACAGGTAGGAAGGTGGGCCGGGATCGACACTACCCTGAAGCCGAGCGACATCACCTCATGCTTTCAATACAGACTGACGAACATCAAACACAACCCCAGATACTGCGAGTTCATCATAGGGAGTGCCGCTCCGGGTGGATACGTCTGGATATTCCCAAAGGATAATCTCACCGCGAACGTCGGGATCGGCGTCCTGCTATCGAAACTGAAGAAGCCCGGGCAGGTCAAGGGCTACCTAGACAAGTTCATACAGAAGGACGAGAGACTGAGTAACGGTCAGCCATTGGACTCTGTCAGCGGTGCTGTTTCGGTCTCGCCTCCGGTCGAGAGGGCCATCACGGACGGCTTGCTCCTCGTCGGGGACGCGGCCCGAGTCATAGACCCGATCACTGGCGGTGGAATAGCGAACGGCTGCATAACCGGTATGTACGCAGGAAAGGTACTCGGTAAGGCAGCTCAGGCTGGGGATTTCAGCTCGGCGGTCCTGGAGGAATACGAGAGGCTCTGGAGGGACAAGCTGGAGAACAATCTCTGGCGAAACTGGATGGCAAAAGAGAAGCTCATCACCCTGTCGGACAAGAGCCTCGACGACGTGGTCCAGACGCTTTCCGAGTCGGGCATAGACAAGCTGTCGGTCCACAACATCCTGAAGGTCATGAGGGACAAGCACCCAGACCTTGTGAAGGAATTCGAAGAGATGATCTAGGGAACAGCACGGGAATCATCAGCTCGCCTCTATCGTGACCCCTTTCGCTCCAGTACGCACAACGATCGGCGTGCCACCCCTTTTCTTGATTGCCTCGCAGACATCCTTCGCACGGTCCGTGAGGGCTATCATACTCCCTCCCCCGCCGGCTCCAGTCAGCTTTGCGCCGTACGAATATGGAAGGGAGACTTCGACAAGCCTATCGATCTCCGGGGAGGAGACCCCAAGTATCGCGAGTAACTTTTGATTCCTTGTCATCAGTTCTCCAAGGGCGACCTTGTCCCCCGCCCTCAACTTGCTCAGCCCTTCTAGGGTCAACGAGCCGATTTCTTCTATCATATCCTTTCCGAACTTGCTTCGGTCAGCGAAGTTCTTGACCTTCGCGACGAGCGGACCGGTGTGAGCTACCACGCCCGTGTGTCCGACGACTATTTCCATCTCGGGGACTGCGCAATGGTGGACGAACCATCTCCTCGTGTCCCTCCTAATCTCCCAGAGCAGATTCGCTCCAGGGGACTTGTCGACGAAGACCCCGTGGCCGTGAGCGCAGGTCGATGTGTCGACGGGGCTGGCCCTTCCCTGCACCTCTGACTCGACCTCGAAGCCGTTGCCGGCTACATACTGCTCGGAGAACCGTCCACTCATCTTTGAAAGGGCTGCCAGTACAGCCACGGTAACCGCCGCGGACGACCCCAGACCGGAGCTCGAAGGCAACTCCGAAGTTATGTCGATCGCTACCGGGTCCGATCCCCACACCTTCTTCACTGAAGAGAAGACGTAGGAATGATACCGCTGGGTCAACACCTCCCCGTTCACGGAAAAGGCATGGGATGGGTTGATTTTGCATCTGATTCGGAGATCGATCGCCAAGGCGATCGCCGGCTGACCGAAGACGACGGCGTGCTCTCCCATCAATATTAGCTTGCCGGGCGCGGAAGAGGAAACCATCCAGACATCGATGCACTTTCCTGGATTAAACCGTTTCTCCCTTCTCGGCGCTGGTGTGCCTTCCTTCGCGGCTCTGATCTCTTCCTCTGAGAAGGGCCGTACGTCATGAACCGCTTCATGCCGAAGCGGTCGACCATCACCTCGGTTGGGGCGTCGAGAAGAAGCCTTGCTATCCCGAACCCGAAGATCAGTGCTCCCACAATGAATTGAAAAACGTCGAACCTCAGCGCGTAGAGCGGAGGTATCGGGGAGACGAGCGACATGCCAAACATCACGAAGTACGCCGCTACTGAAAAAACCAGAGTGCATCGCACCTCGCGATTCATGTCGGTCGCCCAAATCGTCGGAGAGTATTTTCCCGTTCACTCCTTCATAGGTTATGCTTTGCAGCTGCTTCTTCCACCGCGACGTTCGGGGTCTTCCCTCCGAGATCCTTCCTCGGCGAGTTCCACCAAATCTCTTCGAACTCGACCACGGCATCGTTCAGCTTCTCCTCGTCCTTGAACTTCGTTCCCTTCGCCGCGGCGAAGTCGTCCTGGAACTGTTGCAGCAGGTCCACGTTGAACTGCTGGTTCACAACCGTCACGGCAAGATAGTCGTCAAGATTCCTTGCGAACAGCACGGACAGATCCTCCGGCATGATGTCCATAATCATGTCGAGAAGCGCGTTCGAGAGTGTCAGGAACATCAACTCCCGCTTCGAGTCCTCCGGTAGGTCCTCTTCGCTTATCACCGAGGCCAGGCTCGAATACCACACGTCCCTCAGAACGTAGGATCGAGAGGGATTCTTCCCAAACAGAGCATCCTCGATGGTGACCTCGTCCGCTTCGTCCTTCGGAGCGATCTTCTTCCCCTTCCTTTTGACCTTCCTTGAGACTTTCTGTTTTGCCAATCCCTCATCCTCCTATTCCGGCGCTGCGGCGACCATATCTACGAGGTCCCGTACCTTCCAGTCAGGGAAGTCGCCGGCCTTTATGCTGTCCTCGATGTTCTGTCGCACCTCGGGCAGCAGGCAACTATCACGTCGGCGCCGGTCTCCCTGACCATTTCCAGCCTCGTGGTGCCTATCGTCGTCGCGAGGTTTGGTTTGGCGGTCTTGACGCCTCCGCCGGACCCGCAACAGGCGCTGTTTTCCCTGATCCTGCTCATCTCGACGAGCCTGACACCTGGTATCATCGAACCTAGCACCTTCCTTGAAGGGTCGTATACCCCCCGGCCCTACCGAGGTGGCACGGATCGTGATATGTCACCGTCACGTTGTTCTCAGGGATCTCATTCAATTTCAACTTACCCTCTCGGATCGCCTTCCTCAGGACTTCCGAAATGTGAACCACCTCGATTCCGTAGTCCCCGAACCACTCCTTGTAGTCCTCCTTCAAGGCCTTGGAGCATCCCGCGCAGTTGACGACTATCCTCTTAGTCCCCGCCTTCGGCCATCGTCGTCTGCGCCTTCCCCGGTATAGTCCTCGCAACGATGAGAACCTCAACTTTCGATCTACTTGCTTCGACGGCCGCACGGAGTCCCGCTCCGCCGTTTCCTATGACAAGCACGTCTGTCTCGATCACCCTGTACATCGCGGACCCTTCGACCCTAATGGGAATTCGACATCGCACCCCCGCTAAATATCCTTGCCGACCGGTGGAACGTCACGTAAGGTGCTCTACGACGGAACCGATGATCTCAATTCCCCTGGTGATGTCTTCCTCCGACGCTGCGTAGGAGAGGCGCAGATGCCCTTCGCCAAGCAGCCCGAACGCCGATCCAGGTGAATTGATCACGCCCGCGGAAACGATCTTCTCGGCCAGCTCTCTCGAGGAGATCTTGAGATCATAACGCGGGAACGCGTAGAATGCTCCGGAGGGCAGCCTGCACGAAAATCCTTGAATATTGCTGAGGAGGAAGACCATCTTCTTCCTTCTAGCATCGAGGATCGGAAGTATCCTTCTGATGAACTTGTCCTTGTAGGGCAGCGCCGCTGTGACAGCCTGCTGTATCGGAGTCGCAGGACAGGCTAAGAGATAGTACTGCATCTTCGAGAGCTCCTTCAGCAGTTCTTCGTTTGCCAGCAGATAGCCGATCCTCCATCCCGGAACGGCGAGAGATTTGGAAAAGGAATTCACGACTATCGAGTTCTCAAGGCTGCCCGCGAATGTCAAGTGCTTCGCATCGTAAGTGAAATCCCCATACACCTCATCTGAGACCATCCATATCTTGTGGTCCGTGGCCAAGTCCAACAATCCGTTGAAGACCTCTCTTGAGATGACGCCGCCGGTGGGATTTGACGGACTGTTCACCACGATTGCCTTCGTCCTGGGAGTAATGAGCTCCTCGATCTTGGAGATGTCCGGCATGAAGTCGGATTCCTGGTGAAGATCATAGGGAACTGGTTTCGCTCCGACCAGAGCGGCATCGGGGGAGTACAGGACGAACCCTGGATCCGGCACGAGTATCTCGTCGCCAGGGTCCAGGAGGACTTGATAGACCGCCATGATCCCCTCCGTCGCTCCGCCCGTGACCAGCACATTCCTCGCGGTTATCCTGTCCGAGTGCTTCGCCTCATAGAAGGCGATCAACTCACGAAGCTCCGTTAATCCGGCAGTGGGGCCGTATTTGCTCGTGGTGGAGACACATGCTTTCTTCAGCGCGTCCCTCGCCTCTTCGGGAGGGTCGAAATCGAGCTCTCCCAATCCGAGGTTTATAGCCCCCTTCGTCGCCATGTCGAATATCTCCCGGATGCCCGAGGGGCGGACAGTCGCAGACCGTTTGGAGACCATTACAAGCAAACAATGAATCCCGGGGCATTTCCCACTTTGGTGAAGGGTGGTAGCATGAGCCGTGTGCTGACGGACCAATGTGTATCGATCTTGGGAAAGCGTGCCCTTTAGCTCAGGCCAATTTGAACGGCCTTTAGTCACTGGTAAGAGTCATTTGTTGTAACGAAATCGCGCCAACCTTTAAGTATTGGGACCGCGTGCGTGCGGATAGGAGCAATCATCTTGGCATTCAGGGGCAGAAGACCGGGGAACAGAGGGCGAAACAGCTATCGAGACTCTCAGAGGAACAATCGAAAGGAGACCCCGAGGTCGGCCATGCTGAACATCAGTCGGCTTGGCGGGTTCAAGTACGATCTGAAGGAGATCATTAGGAGATCTCAGATCGACCAGAGCTTCGCCCCCTCATTCATTGCGAGCATCGTTGCCAAGGCGTCCAGGATTTCTATCCAAGACGCGAAAACATATGTCAAGGAAATCAAAGAAGTGGGGAAGTACTCGGATATTGTGTCAAACGAGATATGCGGCCTTCTCGACTACTACTCGAAGTATCGTTAGACGACAGGACCAGGTATTTTGCCTACGCGACCATCTCGGTCCATTTCTCGGCGAGCTCGTCGCGGCGAGGGCGGTACACCTTCTCGTAGAATCCATGTTGTGAGAGCAGGACTTCTTTATCGTACGTTCCAACGATCGCGACGGCCTCTTTCCATGTACTTTTGAATCAGCCTTTGAAACGCGACTCTATCTGTTTCTCAAAATCCTTGACCTTCTGCATTTCACCGCCGATAGTGAAGTATGTTGTCCCACCATCCTCAGCCTTGTAGGCCATCTCATCACCGAGGAAATAGACGTCTTTCTCTTCCAGAAGCGGCTTTTCCTCCAGCCCCTTTCGTCTTTCCTTGACGACTTTCTCCTTGAAGCCTCGCTTTGCGGTTGCGTAGAAGATGGCCCTATTGAGACCCCAGCTCATGCTGAGGTCGAGAGGAAGGCCGAGTACATAGGCGCGTGCGGCTTGAAGAGTCGCCATAACCTGGAATCTGCCGACTGCCACAAACTCACCACGACAGAAACAGAGTATGTCACCGTCGGATACATTAATCCGCCTCCGCAAGCCTTTAAACCGATCTTGCATTTCGCGTATAAAATGGACAGTTCTTGGGACTACAGGAATCATGATGATTTCGGATCCCAAGATGATTCTCGAAAGCTGGCCAGGAAACGCATCTTTATGAGATCATTCGTTGATTCCCGAAAGGAGTCGAACAACCTGGAGGATACCCAAACATTCGGCGTTTCCGAGAAACATTATCAAGTTTATTTGCACAGTCAAAATTCTATCGACAAAAATGAGGATATGAGGAAATTCATTTTGAATTTGAATCCAAAAACAGCCAGTAGATATGGTATTTCACGAAAGAAATTGTATCGGATGAAAAAGCGATTTCGTAAGTCCCCCGTGAATATACCGCAAGCCTAGACGTTCTTCTTCTGAATTCAATCAAGGGACAAGGCAATGAATTTTCTTCTATTGAGAACGTTATTATCTCAGGATGAGGCTCTGAGGCAAATGAAGTCCATGCCTCATATGACACAGGTGGGCGAGACAAAATACGAAGATCCGCCTCGCATGACTCAGTCAGGAGGCGGAAATTGGATGTTCATGCTTTGGACTGCTATTCTCGTTATTCTCACTTTGGTGTTTACCCTGACTTGGGTTCTATTCAAACACCTTTGAATTCTCAAGGAATGTTGAGGATCGCCACCATCAACGTGGCTAGAAATACAACCCAGGCCAAGACTATAAGCAACATTGTGATGTAATTCTGAGTAGCCAGTATATCGAGTCTCGCCGAATCTCCTTGGTCCCACTCCTACTCTTAACGTGAGACAAAAAAAGATGAAGGGGCTCGACCACCAGGTGCAGGTTTGATGGGGACGAGCAAAGGAAGGACCAGGAGGCGCGCCACCAAGCCAGCACGTTTTGCACACATGATTTCAGCACCACAATGATGTGTGATGATTTTCCTTAAGGGCGTTAAGATGCGTCACTTCTGGAGGAGTTTCTTTTCCCTTACGATCTGAATGCACCGGTCAATGCCATGCGACTTACCAGCGAAAATTCCCACATCAACCATTTCATTAAGCCACTCCATGGAGTCTTTCGACAGACTGACAGAAATCTTCTCCTTGCCCTGAGCCACAACCATATGATTAACCCTCCAGGCTTATAAACTTAACTTCTTAATCTCTCAATTCAATGGAGTCTCGTCTTCTTTGCCCACGTATTTCATTCCGCATTTGATGCTCTACGAACGGAAATGATAATGCTTTCCAGAATGATTGAAGAATATACCGTTTCAGATTCGGAATTTTCGGACATTGAACCGTTTTCCTTCTCTTACATTTTTTGCCCCGCGTGCCGTCAGAACTGTCCGAACAGGCTAGAGTATCGAGCTGAGGAAGTTCTCTTCTTCAGATATTGAGCGTGACTGGATAGGTTTGTCCATTGACCAGATTCCCACTGAACTGGTCGCTCGTTGCCCCGAACCCTCCACCGGTAGAAGTTGCCAGCACCGTCGCAATAGTGTAATTATTGACTCCATACAAGAAGTTCACTGTTATCCAATGCGTCGCCGAACTCCCGGCTGCTAGATCGCCTTGCGCCCTCTCGACACCATTCAGTGACAGTGTGTAATGAACTGAGTTAGTCGAGTGCGTCGATTGCACAGTCGCTAAGACAGTAGCAGATCCGCTTGCCCATAGCACATCCAGTGCTCTTTTCAATGGCTCCTTCTTTGACGCTCTCTCCATTCTCCACCCCAACCCATAAATCAAAC
>JBEKKT010000036.1:0-13189 GCA_050010535.1 Methanomassiliicoccales archaeon
AATGGCTCCTTCTTTGACGCTCTCTCCATTCTCCACCCCAACCCATAAATCAAACGCGGTGGGCGATATGAACCTATCCGTATGTTGCAGGTCTCCCCATCTGTCGTCAGAACCGTCAGAAGTGTCGAACGACCGACGGTGGACGGATTATCCAACCAATCATGATCTTAACAATAGTTGGGACACTTTGATGATATTGTATACTACCCCAGAACCTAAGTGCGAGGGGCCGGATTTGAACCGGCGGACCTCTGCAGGAACAGATCTTGAGTCTGTCGCCATTGGCCGATGATTCGTTCAAAATCATCATTGACCAGGCTTGGCTACCCTCGCATCTGACAATCTCGTAAATGGCAGATGCCTAGTTAAACTTGTTCAAAATGCCGTAGTCCGATAAAGGATATCTACCTGGATCGCGGATTATCGGAGAGGAACGACAGGAGCGTAGAATGCGTTCTGCGCAGTAAGGAATTGCCCTCGGAATTCTAGGAATCGAGAAGGGTCGGAATTCGGCGGAGTATTTCCTAGTCGCTCGGGCACAAATCGTGGAAAAATGTGAACAAATAATAATCGTGACAATATCTGGCACGGACTTCGAGTCTCAAATCGGCCAGAGAATTCGATTCTCGACGGTTTTCCTCGTTTTTTAATATTCGAACACCTATACAGTACGAAAGTGATTGACATGAGTCGCCTAGGATTGTCCAAGATCGTCGACGACATGCTGACGAGGCCGTCAGCTATCAGGTCGATGATGAAGTTCGGGGACGAACGGAACATCCGGGCGATGGGTCTGGATCCGAAGGACGTCATATCGTTCGGCGGAGGATGGGTAGGACATCACGCCCCGGAAAGGCTGCGCGAGATATATGCGGAAATCTGCAACGACCCCGCCCAATTTCATCAGACCGGTGCTTATCCGCCCATCCCCGGAATCCCGGCATGCAGGGGGGAGTTGGCCAGGATGGACGAGGTTCTCTATGGCGTCAAAGCCACGGAAAGGAACGTAATCGTCGGACAATCCTCGACAGAACTGACTCAGGATTTGATGAGGGCGATTCTCAACTGTGGTGACGACGTTCTTCTCCTGGACCCCACGTACGTCAACTACTATGGGCAACTCGTTTTCACATTGACCAACTGGCATCTGTGCAAGGACAAGGGACATATCGAGAGGCTCGTTCCGGATGCCGAGGTTGCCTACGTCAGGAGCTTCGATCCTGCTTCATGGACTTTCATGCCTAACGTTGACAAGGTGATAGGGGACATGGAGGAGGCGTTCGAGATTCACAAGCCAGGGGCTGTGTTGATAGCCTCACCTGATAATCCGACCGGACAGATCGTGCCACAGAAATTCATGGAGGCTGTCCTGGAACTGTGTCAGAAGAACGACGCTTATTTCGTGATCGACTTCGCTTACAAAACCCAGACCTTCGTAGATCAGCTCCCAGAATACTTCTCCTGGTCGCCCAACGAGTTCGAGAACCTCATTCTAATATACTCTGCCTCGAAGTATTTCCGGAGCCTTGGGAGAAGGCTTGGGTGGGTCGTCGGTCCAGAGAAGATTATTGTCGGAATGGAGACAATGTTGACGTATTCGATCCTCTCGGCTGACAACATGCATCAAATGGCCATGGCCCAGTATCTCGAGGAGACCATCGACGATGGCAATCTGAAGAAATACTTCGACGACATCAACGAATCGTACAAGAAAGCCGCGAGGATCACGATCGACTGCATCGACGAGTACATCGGACTGAGGAGAACCGAGCCGCAAGGTGCGCTCTACGTCGTGATGGAGGTGGGGGAGGACGGCGAGAAATGGGCCAAGGAGACGCTGAGGAATACGGGCGTCATCTTTATTCCCGGCTTCGGATTCGGGGAGAGCCTCAGGAACGGCGTCAGGGTTTCGTACGGCCCGCTGGTCGAAACGACCGACAAGATCACTGATGGGTTGAAACGCGTCGGAGAGTACGTTAAGGGCCATGAGTCCGGATGATCGGAATCGGTACGATCGACGTATCTTCCCTCACAAGATGATCCAAGGATGGTTCGATGGCCAAGCTTCAGGTAGTTACTTCGCACTTCTTGTCGACTATGACCACGGTGTGCTCTGCCTGGCTGACGATTCCCCTCTTGACCTCTCTTAGCTGCGGATAGCTTGAAATCAGTCCGTGTCTCACAAGGGTATGCAACAGAGCCGGAGCTTCTTTGCTAAGATCCATGCACCATCGCTCGCAGAAAGGCAGAGTCCCGAAGCTAACCTCGATCATGTGAAACAGTTCCAGGGCCTTCTTGTCCCGCATGGGCCTCTCCCTCAGCACTCTGTAGATGTTTCCAGGCTGCTCGTTCGAAACGGAACCGGACCCGTTCGTCGCGAACGGCTCTATCGCGATCGCCATGCCCTGGCGCATCCTGGAAGTCGACCCGTCGTCAATGTTCGGAACCGTCAGTCCCGCGTGCAGATTATACTGGTTCATCCCGTGCCCCGTGAGGTTCACGACCGGTCTGAAGCCTGATTCCTTGATGCTGCGCTCAATCGCCCCTCCGACACTGTTAGTGGCGACGCCGTCCCCAGTGATCTCCACGGCTGTTCGAAGGGCCTCTTCAGCCGCTTCGATCAGCCTCTGCCAGTTCTTCGTTCCGACCTCAACGGTCGTTGCCGTATCCCCTATGTACCCTTCAACGTGGACTCCGACGTCGATCTTGACCACGTCCCCCCTGACGAACTTCGAGTTATCGTTGTAGTTGGGGGTGAAGTGTGCCGCGATATCGTTCAGTCCAATGTTGACGGGGAAGGCAGGTCTGGCTCCCTTGCTTATTATGTGATCCTCGATTTCCCTGGCCACGTCCAAGTAACGCACTCTCTCGTCGACGAGCCTCGCGCCGAGCTCCCTGGCTTCACGTGCAATCGAGCCTGCCTTCCTGAGGCAGCTCAGAACATGCTCATTCATCGAGAGCTTCCTCTATGTCGTCTTCGGGGATCGCGCCTTGCCGAATAATCTCTGCCCCGCCTTCGGAGAGCTGCACTATAGTGGATGGCTTGCCGACCTTGCAAGGGCCGCAATCCACGCAGATTTCGACCCTGGAGCCTATGTCCTGGATCGCAGACTCCGCGTCGGTTGGATTCGGCCTGGAATGGAGATTGGCGCTCGTCGAGACCAACGGGCCGCACCTCTCGATCAGGCGCAGGGCGAACGGATGGTTCGGGATGCGTATCCCAACCTCCATTGAAGCCGAGGTAAGAATATCAGGGACGTTTCTCTTCTTCGTCACAAGTATGGTGATGGGGCCCGGCATGAACTTCGCCACAAGCTTCCGCGCCCTGTCATCAAGGACCGCGAGTTCCTCCAGCATGGCCAGGTCCCTGACCGCAATCGAAAGAGGCATATCGAAGGGTCTCCTCTTTACCATGTAGACCCTCTTCACCGCCGCTTCGTCGAAGGGGTTCGCCCCGAGGCCGTAGAGGGTCTCGGTCGGGTAAACCACCAGTTTGCCGGCCTTCAGCTCGTTGGCGATCTGCTCGATCTTGGAATCCGGCAGGTCGCATACCGCACAGTTCTTCTTCTTGCACCTTACTAGCTCCATTCAAGCATCTCCCAGATATCTAAGAGCCCCTGCGATCCGCTCCTTCGCGTCACCGTATGCGCAGGGACCGTGTCCCGGATAGAGGTCGACCGCATCGAGCTCCATCAGCTTCTTGACCGACTTGACGAGATCCCGGTAATTGCCGGTCGGAAGGTCCCAACGGCCAACTCCACCTGCGAATACCGTGTCCCCGCTAATTAGCGTCCCGCTAGAGCTGTCGAAGAGGGACACACTTCCGGCAGTATGGCCGGGGGTATGGATCACCTTGAAATCGTGCTCTCCGGTAGAGAAAACATCTCCGCCAGCGAGAGTCCCGACATCCGCCGGTTCCGCTTCTACTCCGAACATCCTCAACTGGTCCTCCCACGTGTCACTGTCACGGATCATCCGAGCGTCGAGCTCGTGTATCTGGACCTCGGCAAAGAGCCTCTTCACAAGCGCGGCCGCGCCTCCGACATGGTCTAGATGGCCGTGTGTGAGCAGAATGCGCTTGACAGCGTCGAGACTTTCGAAATCAGAGAGTCCGCGCAAGACGTGAGAGATGCTCGAACCAGAGCCTGTGTCGACGATGATTGGATTCTCTCCAGTCACGAGAAATATGTTCGAGTCGAAACCCATCCCAGGCAAGCAGCGAACACTCATTTGAGATTCTGAAGATTGAGGACATATTTAACCCCTTTCATGTAGACGCTACATTCTGCGAATCCTTGGATTGGGCCATACCTGTCGCGAAGCGCGAGTCTTGACAAGATTTCGGGCCTCTCAGAAAGCAATTTAGAAATAAGCAGATGAAGTTCAATGGTCGGTGGTCGGATGAAGCTTCTAGAGTACTGGGCCAAACGGCTATTCGATTCCTACGGCATTCCGATACCTGACGGCTATGTCATTCGAGGACCGGAGGAAATAATTGATGTCTCCTTCCCAACGGTCTTGAAGGCCCAAGTGCCGACTGGTGGGAGGGGGAAGGCTGGAGGGATCAGGTTCGTCTCGACCCTTCAGGAGGCCAGGATCGCGGCCGCAGGAATTTTCGGACTCAGCATGTCTGGATACGCTCCCAAGGAGATCCTAGTCGAGAGGAGACTGGCCATCGAAAGAGAGATTTATCTCAGCATCACTATTGATAGAAGTGAACGAATCCCCGTGCTGTTGGTAAGCTCCGAAGGCGGCATGGAGATCGAGACCGTTCCGGATGACAAGATAGGCAAGTGGCACCTCCACCCCTTTGTCGGAATCAATGAGTACCAGATCCGCGAAATCTGCTCATATCTGAGAATAGAAGGTGCGCAGAGACCGGAACTCAGCGATCTCCTGGGAAATCTTTGGGTACTGTTCTGGAAGAACGACTGCGATCTTGCGGAAATCAATCCTCTCGTCCAAACGCAGGACGGAAGGCTGGTCGCGGGGGATGCAAGAATCACAATCAACGACGACTCACTCTACCGTCACAGGGACATTCTCGACCTAGAAGAGGAGCTGACCCCTCTGGAGAGGGAGGCGAAGAATAACGGAATAGCATTCGTCCAGTTGGACGGGGACATTGGCGTCATCGCGAACGGAGCCGGACTTACCATGGCTACGCTCGACAATCTTACCCTTTACGGAGGCAAAGGAGGCGTATTTCTCGACCTCGGAGGCACGGACGATCCGAAGAAGGCTGAGCAGGCGTTCGAGCTAATGATCAAGGCGTCTCCTAAGGTCATACTCCTGAACATATTCGGAGGCATGACAAAGTGCGACAGTGTGGCAGCGGGAGTGCTCGCGGTCAAGGAGAAGCTCAGCATCTCCATACCGGTAGTCGCAAGGATCCGGGGAATGAACGAACAACGGGGGCGGGAGATGCTGTCGGGCGCCGGTATGATCGCAGTCAAGGATCTAGATGAGGCATGCAGGAAAGCAAGCGAGCTCGGAGGCACTTGAATGTCGACCATCCTCACTAAGACCACAAAGGTCCTCGTCCAGGGGATCACGGGCCATCAAGGT
Source organism: Methanomassiliicoccales archaeon (assembly GCA_050010535.1). Classification (GTDB taxonomy): domain Archaea; phylum Thermoplasmatota; class Thermoplasmata; order Methanomassiliicoccales; family JACIVX01; genus JAJRAG01. The sequence continues at coordinate 5,569 of JBEKKT010000036.1, forward strand.
TCTTTTAATACAGGTCAGATGATTGAATTCGGCACTCGAGTGGTAGGGGGAGTGACGCCAGGTAAGGGCGGCGGAACGGTACTCGGCCTGCCGGTTTTCGACACCATGGCAGAGGCCGTCAAGGAAACGGGAGCGAATGCCTCGATCGTTTTCGTTCCTGCGCCTTTCGCGAAGGACGCGGTATTTGAGGCGATCGACTCCGGCATCAGGACCGTCGCCGTCATAACGGAGAGAATTCCTGTCAGGGACAGCATCGAGTTCGTGCAGTACGCGAAACTGCGAGAAACACGCATCATTGGTCCGAACTGCCCCGGTCTGGCGTCGCCGGGAAAGGCGAAGGTCGGGATAATGCCGAACTCGATATTTTCAAAAGGGAGGATTGGTGTGGTCTCGAGGAGCGGGACGCTCACCTACGAGATTGTGAACGCCTTGACAGAGGCGGGACTGGGTCAGTCGACTGTCATCGGCATCGGAGGAGACCCGGTGATAGGCACAAGCTTCGTCGAGGCCCTTAGTCTGTTCGAGAAGGACCGCGAGACGGATCTAGTTGTACTGATTGGGGAGATTGGAGGGACCGCCGAGGAAGAGGCGGCCGAGTTCATCAAGAGCCGCATGTCGAAACCCGTCTTCGCTTACGTCGCCGGACTAACGGCCCCTCCGGGAAAGCGCATGGGACACGCGGGAGCGATCATCGCGAGGGGTCGAGGCACGGCTCAGAGCAAGATCGGCTCGCTCGAGGCGGCGGGGGCTCGGGTCGCATCGATACCGGCGGAGGTCCCGAAGATCATTCTGAAGGAGGCATAGGACTTGGACTTCGAATTCTCATTGGGACCGCCGCCGGAGAAGGAGGCTTTCTTCTTCAGTTCGATCGGCACACTCATCCGATACAACCCAAGCAGGGAAATAGTGCTGGTCGATTTCTTGAAGGAGAAGGGTGTTGAGATCGCCATGACCGTCGCCAAGGTCGCATATTTGATCGCAGATGACGCCGCCCCGAGCAAAGGTTACACGATAAGATCCAAGGATGAGCGAGATATCTATTGGAGGAACTATTCGTCTGCTCTGCTGACGAACTGCAAGGTCGAGGACCCCCTTGGGAAGATCACGGGGGCACTGTCCGAGAGACTGAGGTCGCCGAAGATTTGGAGCTCATTCTACGATGCGAAGCCAGCTCTCGAATCCTTGAAGAAACTAGGTTGTCTGGTCGGGGTAATAGCTAATGCCGAATCGAGTCTCGCGGCCGCGTTGGACAACGCAAGCCTCTCTCAGCACATCGACACCGTGACGACATCGGAAGAAGCGGGGGTGGAGAAGCCGGACCCCGCGATATTCCGCAAGGCTCTGGACAAGTCAGGGCTTGAGCCGAAAAGATGCGTATATGTCGGCGACGTTCCGGAGATCGACATCCTCGGCGCGAGAAACGCTGGTATTACGCAGGTATGGCTGGACAGGAACAGATTGGCCCGGAGACTTGGGGACATACAGAAGGTCGAGACCCTCACGGAACTAGAGTTCCTATTCCCTATCTTTCCTCACCCGCAGGGTTCCGAGAAGTGAAGCTGTAGCTGTAGTACAACTAAAGTATGACGGGATCTTTTTCGCGACGGTGCTTCGCCCCGCCTTGGATCTGTCACATACGCAAGATGAGCCGATTAAGATGTCATCATTACTTCTAGCGTGATCGCTCTAGAAAGTCTTAAATAGAAATCGCGCCCTAGAGAAAAACACCGCACTGATTAGGCGTGCGGTAGTTGTTTCCTGATGAAACAACGTATTTATAGCCCTTCGAGTATTGAGGGGAGCCACTGGGGTCAAGAGAACTGATTGGCTCCGTGAGATTCGCCTATTTGTGGCGTGCACCCGTGGAGGAACACTCCTCGGGGAAGAGGCGGAGAACGTCCGGAACTTGGAAGGATCCCGGCGTTCTGTGATTACCGATCATACGCAGCCCGGACGTGTGTTAAGCCGACAAGTCAGCGGCCTGCTACGCCGTTTGGGGAATGGCTCGGCTCGAGCGCCGAAGAAGGTCGTGTCAAGCTGCGATAAGCGCCGGGTAGGTGCAAGAAGCCTATGATCCGGCGATGACCTAATGGGACTTCCTATTCTTCGGAATGGTCCGTAAGGACCGGGAACGCGGGGGATCGAAACATCCTAGTACCCGCAGGAAAAGAAATCAATCGAGATGCCGTCAGTAAAGGCGATCGAACGCGGCACAGAGCAAACCGAATCCCCTCCAGAAATGAAGGGGATGTGTGGTGTTGTTGGACTTGGTTACTTCTTCGTCGGTCAACCAGAAGTCAACTGGAATGTTGTACCAAAGAGGGTGATAGTCCCGTAAGGACAAGCCGAAAAGAAGAATGCCGAGTATCCAGAGTAACGCGCGTTGGATATCGCGTGTGAAGCTGGGAAACATTCATTTCCAACTCTAAATACGTCTCGAGACCGATAGCGCAGTAGTAGCGTGAGTGAAAGCTGAAAAGTACCCTTAGCGGGAGGTGAGAAGAGCCTGAAACCAGACGGCTATAAGCAGATACGGCATGAAAGGGAAGAAGCCCTTCGGGGCTGACCGATGTCGTATCGTCCGTTTCGAATAACGGGCCAGGGAGTTCTGATCAATGGCGAGACTAAGCGCTGAAGCGCGGAGTCGAAGGGAAACCAACTTGCCCGCAACTTCGCAAGAAGTGAGGGGCGGGGTGCGCTCGCCTGGAGTCATTGGTGGGATACCCGAAGCCAGTTGATCTATGCCTGGGTAGGTTGAAGCCTCTCGAAAGGGAGGTGGAGGACCGAACCGGTATTGATGTGCAAATCATTCGGATGACCTGGGCATAGGGGTGAAAGGCCAATCTAAACTGGAAATAGCTGGTTCCTCCTGAAACTAGTCGCAGCTAGATCTCAGCCGAGGTAGATCATGGGGTAGAGCACTGATTGGGCGCTTAGGCGGAGAAATTCGTCGGCATCCTGTCAAACTCCGAACTTGTGATCGCCGTAGACGCTGGGAGTGAGGGCCTCTGGGGTAAGCTTGGGGTCCGCAAGGGAATGCAACCCAGCCTGAAGTTAAGGTCCCTAAGTACCGGCTAAGTGTGACAACAAAGGGCGTCGGCAGTCTCAAACAACTGGGAGGTGGGCTTAGAAGCAGCCACCCTTTAAAGAAAGCGTAACAGCTCACCAGTCGAGATTGCGGGCCCCGAAAATGGACGGGGCTAAGCCGGTCACCGATACTTTAGAACACCGAAAGGTGGTTTGGTAAGGAGGCGTCGTGCATGGGCAGAAGCTTGGCCGTGAGGTCAAGTGGACCGTGTTCGAACGAGGATCCTGGTAGGAGTAGCAGCAAAGAATGGTGAGAATCCATTCCGCCGTAGGGGCAAGGGTTCCTCGGCAATGTTCGTCAGCCGAGGGTTAGCCGATCCTAAGATGCTTCTTAACCGAGAGCGTCGAAAGGGAAGCAGGTTAATATTCCTGCGCCACTTCTGATTTTGCCTGATGCTGGACGCATCGAGATAGGTCGAACAGGCATGTCTACCTGTTCAAGCGTCTAAGCTTGTGGAGAACCGTAATGGTGAGAAACGAGTGAATGCGCGAGTAGGAGGGCGAAGGCCCTCTTCGACCGATTCCTGGTGCCAATGAAAAAGGCGTCAGTTACAGCAGAGGTGATCGTACCAAGAACCGACACAGGTGCCCCTAGGTGAGAAGCCTAAGGCGCGTCGGCGTTAATCCAGGCGAGGGAATTCGGCAAATTAGCCCCGTACCTTCGGTACAAGGGGTGCCAGCCATGAAAACGGCTGGTCTCAGTGACTAGGGAGCTCCGACTGTTTAATAAAAACATAGGTGGCAGCGAGTCCGAAAGGATGTGTATTGCCGCTGAAGCCTGCCCAGTGACGGTATCTGAATCTCCGGTACAACGGAGCGAAGGACCGTTAAACGGCGGGGGTAACTATGACCCTCTTAAGGTAGCGTAATACCTTGTCGCTTAATTGGCGACTTGCATGAAGGCCCAACGAGAGCTCTACTGTCCCCGCCTGGAAGCCGGTGAAACTGATAGTACCGGCGCACAATCCGGTATCTTCCACCTGAAAGCGAAGACCCCGTGGAGCTTTACTGCAGCCTGTTGTTGTGGTATGAGTTCGATTGTGTAGTGTAGGCGGGAGGCGTTATCAGGATCTGCCGCTAGGTAGACTCCGAGTCGACGATGAAACACCGCCCTATTGGGTTCGTATCACTAACTTCTACGGAAGGACACCTATAGGTGGGCAGTTTGGGTGGGGCGCCACGCCCTCAATAAGGAAACAAGGGCGCCCAATGGTCAGCTCAGGCAGTTCAGAAATCTGCCGGAGAATGCAAGGGTAAAAGCTGGCTTGACGCAGATCCGGATAACAAGGATCTGCGATGCGAAAGCAGGGCCTAGCGAACCAATGAACCTTCTGAATGGGGGTCATTGATGACAGAAAAGTTACCCCGGGGATAACTGAGTCGTCTCCAGCAAGAGTTCATATCGACCTGGAGGCTTGCTACTTCGCTGTCGGCTCTTCCTATCCTGGTGGTGCAGCAGCTGCCAAGGGTGGGGTTGTTCGCCCATTAAAAGGGATCGTGAGCTGGGTTTAGACCGTCGTGAGACAGGTTTGTTGCTTTTTGGTGGAAGTGTTGTCCGGCAGGGCATAGCTGGGCAGCCACGCCGTAATGGATAAGAGCTGAAAGCATCTAAGCTCGAAACCACCTTGAAAAAGAGGCACCTTAAGACACTCGTAAATGACGAGATTGATAGGACCGGGATGTAAGTATCGAGGTTCGCCGAGATATTCAGTCCGCGGTTACTAAAGTCTATGGCCGCATAGTACTGTCGGCATGATGATGCGGTTGGCTTCGGCTTAACCGTCATACGTGGCTGCGTATGATCTCCTTCCAATAATCCCATTTTTCCATTCCTTCGTCAACAGCGCAAACTGGGACGAAACCGACACGGATCAACGGGTTCGCGATTCAAGTCCCCAGGCACGAATCTTCGGAGGCGCTGCACCGCTTCGAGCTTTTCGCTATTGCCCAACTTCGCTTCCTCGACGCCTTCGCGCAGAACCTGTATCGATCTGTCCATCGCCTTCCTGTCCACGGGATACGGCACGCCGTCCTTCCCTCCGACGGTGAACGAGAACTTCACGGGATCGCGCCAGCTCGGCTCAACGCCGTAGACAAGCTCGCCTATCAATGCCAGGGCGCGGACTGTTGAGGGGCCGACGCCCCGCAGCGACAGGAACTCCTCGTAATTCGTTGGTTGGAATTCGTAAGCGGTTCTGAGCGCATTCCAGTTGATCGATCTCGGCATCGAGAGCCGGACGACCTTTTCCCCGTTCCACTCCGCCAACGTGCTCTGCCCTATGGCCACCGTTGTCACTTGCCTCCGTAGCTTGTCGACGCCGTCGTTGATCAGATCGATCGAAATAGCCCTCGACCTCTCGCTTTGCCGCGAGGTCATGTCGAGGACCCCCCTGGGCACCTTCGTTCCGAGGATCGCGGTGTGGGGCTCCTCGACGAAGCTGCTGACATCATTAGAGTACCAGTGGTACCTCCGAGCGAACCCGGTGTCGCCGTTCATACCCTGTTGAATGACGGTCCAGTTGCCTTTGGAGTCGAACATGAATGAGTGGTGATAAAGCTGGTGACCGTCCTGAAGGGCTGCGCTGTCGACCTTCGCGGTCATCTTGCTTGCGTATACTAGTTGGTCCTGAGCGTCGGTGGAAGAAATGTGTCCGTTCGACCACAATTCGATGTCAGCGGGCGCCCTCTTGGATGTCTTGCCTTTCCCGCCGGCCACTCCGAGTTCGTCGCTGTTTTTGAGGGCCTGCTTTAGCGCACCGCACGTGACGGTGGTCGTGCCCGAGCTGTGCCAACCGCTTCCTTTAGCCCTCCCCCGGTCGCGGGCCAAGATTCCGTACTCGCCGGGCGAGATCGATGCCTATCTGGCCCTGGCGGACACCCAGCCGAGCCTTCCCCGGCGGATGCGCCTGCAGGCGCTGGTCTGCTTAGGCGCCGGGGCCGGGCTTACAGGGGCCGACCTTCGCGACTTGAGAGGCGACGACGTGATGTTCTCGAACGGCGGCCTCGTCGTCGCTGTGCGGGGCCGCAGCCCGCGGACGGTCCCGGTTCTGCGCCCATACCATGAGCGGCTCAGAGATGCGGCCGCCTTCGCCGGCGGCGGCTTTGTTCTCGGCGGGGTGTCGCTCGATCGCCACAACGTGACCAACCGGCTTGTCGCATCGCTGTCGGGTGGTCACGACCTAGAGCGCCTCGATCTGTCCCGGCTGCGGGCGACCTGGCTCGCCACGGTGGCCGCGCGCCTCGGCCTGCCGGGTCTGTTCAAGGCGGCCGGGTTCAGCTTCTCCCAGCAATTGTGCGACCTCGTCGCCAACATGACCGTGCCGGACGACGACGACCTCGTCGATCTCCTCGGCTGAGATCGTGGGCGCTGCCTCCCTCCTTCGCGTGATCGAGGAGGTGGTCGACGCCGCGGGGGTGGCCGCGCCCGTCGAGGCCCGCATCGCCGGCGGTGGGCGGCCCCGTGACCACTGCCCTTTCCAAGGACGTCCCCGACGGGAGGCCGTCCGCGCAGCTGCGCGAGGTCGCCGACTCGTTAGTCGAGGCGAGCATCCCCGAACGATGGAAGGACGCCTCGGGTGCGCTTGCCGTCGACTGGAGCGACATCGAGAGCCACTTCCGCCCGCCGGAGAAGAGGGGTGGCGTGGGCGCGGATAGCGAGGCGTCGTGGGGGCGGCGCAAGTCCGATCAGCCGGGCGTTAAGGACGAGTTGTTCTTCGGCTACGAGCTGCAGGCCGCCACGATGGTGAAGGAGGAATGCGGCGAGCCCGTGCCAGAGCTCGTCCGGCGAATGCTCCTCACGACCTGCTCGGTCGACCCGCCCAAGGCGTTCGTCCCCGTCTTGGAAGACATGGTGTCATCGGGGACAAAGGTGACCGACGTGTGCTCGGACTCCGGTTATGCCCACCGCAGAGCCGAGAACTGGTCGCTCCCGCTGCGGGCCTTGGGGGCCGAGATCGTCACCGACCTGCACCCCGATGACCGGGGGCCGCGGGGGACCTTCATGGGGGCGGTCGCATCTAACGGCAACCTGTACTGCCCGGCGGCTCCCCGCTCGCTGTTGGAGCTCGGTCCGCTCGGCCGGCAGGTCTCGGTCGACGAGGTTGCCGCCCACGACGCCAAGACCGCAGAGCTGTCGCACTACAAGCTCGGGCGGCTGAGCCGCGACGACGCCGACGGCTACCACCGGGTGATGTGCCCGGCCGTGATGGGCAAGCTCCGCTGCCCGTTACGAGAAGAGTCGATGTCGCTCTCCAACGAGCGGCCCGAGGTGCTCTCGCCCCCGGACAGCCCGCCGCCGTGCTGTTGTCACAAGACCATCACCGTCGGGCTGCAAGTTCACGCCAAGACCGCCCAGAAGCACGACTATCCCTCCAAAGAGCACCGGCGCTCATACGCGAGGCGCACGGCGGTCGAACGGACCTTCTCGACGGTGAAGGACCCGGCCAGCAACGACGTCAGCCGCGGCTGGTGCCGCCTGACTGGGATCGCCCCAGTCATGTTGATGCTCGCCTGCGTCTCTGTTGTGCGCAACGAC
>JBEKKT010000037.1:0-10087 GCA_050010535.1 Methanomassiliicoccales archaeon
TGATTGGTAATAACTATGACCAGGAACCCAGCTTCGTTGAGCTTCTTGATCGCCGTCCCCACGCCACGAAGAAGTACCAAGTCCTCCGGGCGGGAGCAGTAGGGCACGTCCTTAGCGATGGTGCCGTCGCGATCGATCAGCACCGCCCTCTTGCCGAAGAGCGACCTTTCGACAAGACCGCAGATGACGTGTGCCGCCGCCATATACCCCTCTTGAATGCGCGGAGTCATAGTGGAAGGAACAGAGAGCACGATGTCCACCACATCCTTCAACTTCCCTGCAGAGCCGGAGAAACCGATGGTCGTGACCCCAAGCTCCTTCGCCTTGGCGATCGCCCGAAGCACGTTCTTAGAGTTTCCGGAGGTAGAGATGCCTATGACCGCATCACCTGGGCCAACACTCGCTTCCACTTGGCGTTCGAACACGCTCTCATAGGAGTAGTCGTTCCCGATGGCGGTGATGGATGACAGGTTAGTGAGCGCGACCGCGTTCAAGGGGACCCGGTCAAAAAGGTATTTGCCGGAAAACTCGGCGGCAATGTGCTGGGCATCAGCAGCGCTGCCCCCGTTGCCGAAGAGCAACACCTTGTGTCTCTTCCGAAAGATCTCGACCAGTCGCCCCGCAACTCGCAGCACCTGTTCCGGGTCCACCTTACAAGTGACGGCGGCGCTCTCCTCTAGCTCGCTGATCACAAGTTGCTTCATGCCCGGTATCTCCACGTTTGCAGCCCGTGCTTGTCGAAGTTGAAGTTGACCAATTCCACGCCAAGCTTTTGCAGTTCCTCCGCCACCATGTGCTTGCGATCGTACTCGCAGATAAAGAACATGAAGCCGCCGCCTCCGGCTCCAGAGATCTTGCCCCCGATCGCCCCGCTTTCTCTCGCCGTCTCGTAGATGCGATCTATCCACTCGTTCGTGATGTGTGTCGTCAGCCTCTTCTTCTGCTCCCACGACTCATTCAGAAGCTCTCCGATCTTGCGAATCTCGCCCTTCATCAGCGCGTCCTTGGTCTCCGCAGCCAGACGCTTGGTCGAGTCCAACGCCTCTCGATTCTGACCGGAACGATAATCTCTCTGCTGGTCCTGGATGATTTTGGCGGATTCGCGGGTCCTGCCGGTATAACAAAGAAGCATGTGGTAGTGAAGCTCATTGAGAACCTCGCCAGTGACCCGCAGAGGGGTCACAATTACGTCCTTCCCCCGGAACTCTATGTAATTGAAGCCGCCGAAGACCGCGGAATACTGGTCCTGCTTGCCTCCGGCGAACCCCAGCTCCTCCCGCTCCAGAACATAAGCCAGTCGCGCAACCTCGTACTGAGACAGGGGCAAATTGAGCCATTCCGTGACCGCGCCGATGAGCGAGACGATGACGGTGCTCGAGCCCCCCAGCCCGGAACCGGGCGGAGCGTCGCAGTGCAGGAACATGTCGAATCCTTTAGACACCTCGAAGTGGTTCAACACTGCCTTGATCAGGTCCAGATTGCCGTCATAACGTAAGTAGTGGCCGTTGGCCATCCAATTCTCATCTCGGGCCAGGTCAAGGGATTTGACGTGCATTTCAGTGTCCTCGCGAGGCTTGATAGTGCAATAAGCGTAGCGGTCGATGGTGGCGGATAGGACCGCCCCTCCCTGCTCGTCGGAGTAGGGGGGCACGTCCGTGCCACCTCCGGCGAAGCTGATACGCAGCGGTGCTTTGCTCCGGATCACCGTCCGGCCCTCTCTCATCACGCACCATATTCACTCAAGACGTATATACAGGTCGTCATCTACTCACGATCGAGCCAGCAACCCGCCTACGGTTGTTCCCGAACACAATATGTGCGCCATGGATCGGATAGATATTTCTCCTCGGATGTGTTGAGGACAAATTGGATGTCTGCGACCGATGCTGTCATGAGTGAGACGACCGAACAGCTAGTGTCCGTTATCATCCCAACGCTCAATGAGGAGGGGTCGCTGCCAACAGCGCTCTCGGCCTTGGATTTCCAGACCTATGGAAACCTAGAGGTCATCGTGGTGGATTCAGGCTCATGGGATCGCACCCAGACCATCGCCCGAGAGCACAACGCTAAGGTGGTCCTTTACCCCGGTAGGCCGATGGGGGCACGGTGGAAAGGCTTCACACAGAGCAGAGGCATCTTCATCCTTTTTCTTGATGGGGATCAAGTGCTGTACCCGGATAGCATCGAGCGGGCTGTTCGGGCCATGTCCAGTCAGGACATGCTAGTGTTAGAGGAGACCTCCTACCGGCCCAAGGGGTACCTGCAACGATCCTTGTGCCGGCAGAAGGCGGCGATGCACGCTGCCGCCAATTCGGCCAAGGGTGTCGGGCCGAACCTATACCCTCGATTCTACCGGCGAGAGGTGTTGGAGAAGGTCTACCAGATCCTGGACGAACCGAGGATGGCTAGGGTTTTCACTTACGATGATAGTTTGCTGTTCCGTCATACATACGACGTTTCGAAGCGCGTGGTCCTCCTACGCAAAGGGGTCATGCACATGGAGGAGAGCAACTGGTACCAGCTCATGCGCCACTCTTTCAAAGCGGGCAGAAGCGCGCGCACGGTGGACTTGTCCGGGCTGCGGGGCGACCTGGGCAGAGAAGAAGGCCGATGGCGGCAATTGCGGCGAGCTGTCAAAGGACGGTATTTCCTGATGTCCTTGGTCAAGGGACTATTCTTCCGATTGGGGTACGGGATCGGACGCTAGGCCTTTCCTCGGGTGGATCTGATGACTCCCTCATAGAAACGCAGGTACTCGTCCGCAATCAGATGCCAAGAAGCGATCTTGTGGCTGAAGGGACCGACGTGCTGGATCAGAGTCCCATCGAGCACGCCGGCGATGGTCTCCGCCACCTTCTGCGTGTCCGGCGGGTAATCGATCCCGACGCAACCTGGCTCACTCAAGAACTCCACGAGGGCCTCCTTCTTCGCCACTACGGTTGGAGTCCCGCAGGACAGCGCTTCGGCGACCACCAGACCGTATGCCTCAGCAGCGGAAAGGAGGATAAGAGCACCGGCCTCGTGATACTGACGATTGAGCTGGTCTTCCCCGACTTCGCCCAGCCAAGTGACCTGTTCGTCGACTCCCAGATCCTTGGCCAAGTCTCGCAGCGCTCGCTCCTCCGAGCCGGAGCCGATTACCCGAAGATTGACGTTCCTGCCATGAGACTTCAGCCACCGCAGGGCACGCAGGACGTGGTCGACGCCCTTGTACTTCGACAGACGACCGACATACAGAATCGTGTCTCGACGCCTCTCCACTTGTACCTCCACAAACTGCTTAATCCCGCTCGGGATGACGGTCACTTTGCCCTCCAATCCTCGGAAGTCCCGCAGCAGCATGTTCATTTCAAAGTCGGAGACGCAGGAGATAGCCTCGCTCCACTGCAGTACCTTTCTCCCCAATGGGTGGTAGGCGTGGAAGAGCACGTTACGGAGGGGGGTATGCCCCTTACCGTGGTAGTGTGCCGAGAACACGTAGGGGATGCTACGAGTGTGGCATAGGTAAGCAGTCTGCGCCGAGAGCAGGATGTGGTAGGAGTGAATGTGAATCACATCGTAGCACCCATACCAGAGCTGCTCCTTCAGGTGCTTCCAAACATGTCGGTTCAGCCCACCCAGTAACTTGTTGTCCAGAGGGAAGCGGAGCACCTTGACGCCGTTGATCATCTCCTGCCCCCAATGCTCTTTATCCATAGCGACCACGGTGCACTCGTGGCCCCAGCGAACGAAATTCTCGCAAAGCTCCTTGACGGTAGTCTCGACACCACCTATCCTTGGATGGTAGAACTTCGTCACGACGAGAATCCTCAAACTCAGCACCACGTCTTCGGTTTCAGGACAGTACGGCATTGGAGGATATTTCTCGATTTGCACAGTCCAAGTGCCTTGACATGTCTGATTTCTAGCTGCAATTGCGAAGAGTCCATCATTGAGTGTCTGCGTGTGCTGACCACACCGCAACGCAGGCTTTTTTAACAGGGACCACCAATTGAATGACGATGACACTAAAGCAGTTCGAGGTCTACGTACAGAACCGGCCTGGAGAAGTTGCGCGGGTGGCCGAAGCTCTTTCCAGAAACGCCGTGAACATACGCGGGATATCGACCGACCTTGGGTCGAGCAAGCCTATAGTCCGCGTCATCACAGACGACGAGAACAGTGCCAGAAGCGCTCTAAAGGGCGCTGATTTGGAGTTCACCGAGAGGGAGGTTTTGATCATAGCCCTTTCAGATAGGCCAGGCGAGCTCGCCAAGGTTACGAAGAAGCTCGCGAGAGCCGGAATCAACATCGGGTCCCTATTCATCTTGGGTTCGAGGGTGCAAGCTGAGGAATTGGCGATCGGGGTGGACAATCTGGACAAAGCCCAAGAGCTTCTGTCTAAGTACCGGACCTAAGAGCTCTTCGCGGCCTCGTTCAAGCGTCCACCGTCGGCCCCGTTGTGCGATATGACGATTATCGAGAGGACTATCAGCGCACTCCCCATCGCCGTGACAACCGTCGGGGTCTCCCCCAGTACAAGAAACGCGAACAGCATAGCGAACACGATTTCGAGCAGAAGGATGATCGATGATACGGTCGCACTGAGGGCCTTCAACCCGGTGTTGTACAAGAGGAATGCCAAGCCAGTGCAAAGCACGCCGGTGTAGAGGACGCTCAGCCACCCAACGCCATCAACAATGTAACTCCCCGCGAATAGGAAGGTCATTGGGAGAAGGAAGATCGTCGTCTCGAATATCACCGTACCGGTAACCAGAAGGACGTCCGATTCGCGGACGAGGACCTTTTTCTGATAGATGACGTAGAATGCCCAGAGAACGCCGCCGAAGAACACCATAGCGTTCCCATTGAAACTCCCGCTGAAAACCGAGGAAAGATCTCCGTTCGTAGTGATGATAAAAACTCCTATCATCCCCAGTAGCAATCCGACCATGATCTTGCTGGTGATTTTCTCTGACAGGATGATCGCTGCCAGCAACGCAACAAAAACGACATCGATATCGACGAGCAACACCGCGTTCGTCGCACTGGTCATCGTCATTCCGAGATGTTGGAACTCGAGCGCGACGGCATTGATCAAGGCGATCCCCCAGATGACCTTGTCCTTGAACAGCCTCGTGTCCATCTTCTTCAGAAGGACGAGCACAACGATCAGCACCAGAGAGCCGAAGAAGAACCGCAGAATGGAGAAGAGGAACGGGTCAACGTGCTCAACGCCGATCTTCACGGAAACGAACGAGGTGCCCCAGATGACGCTGGCGGCGACAAGGAACGCCTCGTATTTGACCAATTCCTTTCTCATGCCGGGGGCAATTCGCCTCCGATTATTTAACCGGAACGCATACGCGAAGAGAGCCGTGTCTTCACTCGATCGTCTTTCCTTCCAGAGAGATCGGGCCCTCCAGCGTGACACCGTCTCCTAGGACGCTGTTCACCAGAGCCACTCCGGCGCCCAGACTGCACCCCTCCCCGAGCAGGCTGCCCTTAACGATGCAATTGTCGCTGAGGCAGCAGCGGTCCATCAGAAGCGAGCGGTGGATCTCTGATCCTACCCCGATAACGGTCCCGCTTCCGACGGCGGAAGAAGAGAGTCGCGTTCCCGTGCCCACCTTCACCCCGTCTCCGAGGTACAAAGGTCCTTCCAGCACAGCGCCGGTCGCGAAGAACGTTGTCGCGCACACGCTGCCTGAGATGCTCACACCCTCGGCCTCGACCCTTATCCCCTTCCTGGCGGCCATCTTCACATTCGCCTCTAGTAGGTCCCCCGGCCTTCCGATGTCTTTCCACAGCCCGCGTAGCTTCGAGCCGAAGAGAGGCTTACCAGCGCTCAATAACGCGGGAAAGAGGTTCTTCGAGAAGTCGAACTTCTCAGCCTCAGGGATCAGACTTAGCGCATCGCTCTCGAGAACATATATTCCCGCGTTGATCAGATTGGAGAAGACCTCACTAGGCGCTGGTTTCTCTTTGAACCGGACGATTCTGCCTGAGTCGTCAAGGCCGACGATTCCGAACTCCTGAGGTCTCTCCATCTCGGTCAGGGCCATCGTTCCCAGAGCTCTCTTCTCCTTGTGAAAGCGTATGAGCTGCCCGATGTTCACGTCTGCCAGGACGTCTCCGCTCGCAACGACGAAAGTCCCCTCCAACTGATTCTCCAACAACTTCACGGCCCCTGCCGTTCCCGCCGGTTCCTCCTCAAATGCATAGACCAGGTCCACGCCGAGTTCCTTCGCGTCTCCAAGCACGGAGACTATGTCGGCGGACTTGTAGCCGCATGCGAGAAAGACCTGCTCGATCCCTGCATAAGCAAGAGAACGGATCACATACTCGACGCAGGGTCTTCCGAGAACTGGAAGAAGAGGCTTTGGCCGAGTGTTCGTCAGAGGGCGGAGTCTTGTGCCCTCGCCTCCCGCAAGAACGACAGCCTTGGTGACCTCATTCACCAAGAGCGCCGCCCCCTCGAAGTTGAGGTTCATTCCCGACATGTAGCAGCATCATTCACTCCATATCCGTTCAGATTGAACCGAACATTATGTCCGTTTGCGATTATTAGCGTTTCCGAACGACGAGGTCACGGCCAAGGGAACGGGAGAAGCAATCTCACCAGATCTACGTCTATGCCCAGACCCGGGCCTCGCCGCGGCGAGAGCGTGCCCTCCGAACACACCACGGCCCTAGTCGGATCGCCCAGCAAGGAGAAATACGAGTCCAAATCCGCATAGTCGACAATCTTCTGCGAAAGAGCGAAATGCAGCCCCCCGGCTATTGCGGCTTGGCATTCGGCCATACACCCGACCATGATCTTCACCCCTCTGTCCTGACATATCTTTGCAATCTCCATGGCCGGATAGATCCCACCGCATTTCATCAGCTTCAGATTCAGCAAGTCCGCATACCCCCCGTCCGCGAGTCTCCGAGCTTCTTCCGGCGTCTTTACCGCTTCATCTGCCATGATCGGGATGGATGACACGGCGGTCAACTCCCTGAGCCCATCCCAGTCCTCAGCGCGGACAGGCTGCTCGATGAACTCGACGGAAAGGGGTTCGAGCTCTTTCACGATTCGCTTCGCCGTTTCGAGGGAGTACCCTTGATTGCAGTCGACCCTCAGCCTAACCCCCTCGCCAACAGACTCCCTGACCCCTCTCACCCTGCACAGATCCTCCTCATGATCCAAACCTATCTTCAGCTTCAGTATATTGAATCCTGACTCGACGCTGCTTCTAGCCTTCTCTATCGTCGATTGGAAATCCGCTATCCCAATAGTCATGGACGTCTCGATGCTCTCCTTCTGCCGCCCCAAGAGCCCGCATAAAGGAACATCGTAAATCTTCCCGATAAGATCGTGAATCGCCAGGTCCACGCCTGCCATCGCCGAGGGATTAGCATGCGATGGTCCCTTCATCGACCCATGGACCACGGGAATGTCGCACGGGTCGGTCCCTATGAGGCGCGCCCTCGCGTCAAGAAGGAAGCGCTCGATCGTCTCGGGAGTCTCGCTAGTGACGGTGTTCGGTGCGACGGCCCCCCACCCTTCCAGGTTTCCGCTTCGGATCCGCACGAGCAGGTTCGTTGTCTCCTTCGACACTCCCGTCGCGATAACGAATTGCTCCTTGCGATGCAGTCTGCATCGGAACCAGTCTATTGCCTCGATCCTTCGGTCCGAATATTCACTCATAGACTTTCACGACGTTGTCTTCCTTCTTCGCGCCGATGGCCTTCGCGACCGGTAGGCATTTCGCTCTGAGCAGATGAACGATCGGGCGATTGCCTGTGTCGGAAAGCGATTCGAAGTTCGCCATTCCTTTCGAAACGATGAGATCGGCGTCATTGAACTCACTCCTCAGGCATTTTCCGACGCGCTTCAAATCGATGCCCACGGCGAAGGATCCCGTCGTGAGGATCTCATCGAACAACTTGTCGATGCCGGTCGATCGCACGTCCTCCTCTGTCGCGTCGGTGAGTATGGGCTCGCCCTTGACCACCCCCACGACCCTGACTCCGAACCACCTCAGTTCCGCGACGAGTAACCTGTCGAAGACGATCTCGCCGCAGTTGTCGATGAGGAAGACGATGCTCTCCGCCTTCTCGAGTATCTCCCTCATCCGAGGCACGTCATTGATCGCCAGCCCCTGGCTGACGAGCGAGTCGAACTTGTCTGCGAGCTTCTCCGGATCCTCCAGCGCTGCCCCGATGCCGAAGTCGAGGACGTTGCCCGCTATGGCCACTAACGAAGCGGCCTCGAGTGGGTCCTTCGCGCACTTAACGATCTCCTTTGCCTTCCAGAATATCCACTCGGCGACCTCATTGCTCCGCTTCTTCAGATCGGCGTACGGGTCCCTGCACTCAAGCAAGTCGTACGCCCTACGGTGCACTGCGGTCGCGGTCAGAGCAGAGTTCACTCCGGGACGGTACTTCTCCGATAGCACCTTGATGCACTCCCTCATCACTTTGGACTTCTTCTCTGGAGCGCACAGGTTCGTCTCGAAAAGCACCCTGCCCAGAAGGCACGGGATGCAGTCGGCTTCCATATGCATATGGCGCTCAAACGACTCACAAGAGATTAACCCTTTGTCCAACCTGCCCTATGAAGGAAGCGAATTTCAATTGCCGACGTCACATGAGGCCAGCAATTCAAAAGATTTAAGTGAGAACTCGTCGTTTTGCAAACGGGGAGAGGATGGTGGACTCGGTAACCCTTCGTGTTGCACGCGCACATCACCAGTCCGAGGTCGGGCTGGGCCGCGCTAGAATCGATTCCAAGACGAGAAAGGACTTGAGCGTCGAGGTCGGAGACGTCATCGAGATCGTGGGTAAGAGGAACACGGCCGCGAAGGTCTTCAGGAGCGCCCAGGAGGACGAAGGGAAGGGCATCGTCCGAATGGACGGAATGATTAGATCGAATGCTGGTGTTTCAATCGGAGAGAAGGTCACGGTCACGAAGGCGGACTCCCAGCCGGCGTCGAAGGTGCTTGTCGCTCCGAAGATCCCACAGGGCAAGAGGGTGAGGTTCGGCCAGGGGGTCGAGGAGCTCTTCAGGAAGGGGCTCATCAACAGGCCTCTCGTGAAGGGCGACGAGATAATCATCCCGAACATCGCACTCATGGGAGGGTTCCTGCCGTTTGTCGTCGTAAGTACCGTGCCGAACGGCATCGTCGTTGTCGGAGATCACTCGGAGCTGAGCGTCAAGACCGAGCCGATGGAGACGGCGGAGTTGGTCGCACCCTCTGTCACTTACGATGACGTCGGAGGACTGGAGGAGGAGCTCCAGAGGGTCAGGGAAATGATCGAGCTCCCGCTCAAGCACCCGGAGCTCTTCGACCGGCTTGGGATCGACCCGCCGAGGGGCGTGCTCCTATACGGGCCTTCAGGCACAGGAAAGACCTTGATCGCCAAAGCCGTGGCGAACGAGGCAGGCGCAAACTTCTACGCGATCCAGGGTCCGGAAATCATGTCGAAGTACTACGGCCAGAGCGAGCAGAAGCTAAGGGAGAAGTTCGAGGAGGCCGAGAAGAACTCCCCCTCGATCCTCTTCATCGACGAGCTGGACTCTATCGCGCCGAAGAGGGAGGATGTGCAGGGAGAGGTCGAACGGAGGGTCGTTGCTCAACTCCTGACACTCATGGACGGACTGGGGGGAAGGGGACAGGTCATCGTCATTGCGGCAACCAACCGAGAGGATTCGATCGACCCCGCTTTGAGGAGGCCGGGAAGGTTCGACAGGGAGATTGAGATAGGCGTGCCGACTCGCGACGGTAGGAAAGAGATACTCCAGATCCACACAAGAGGCATGCCGCTGGCTGAGGACGTGGACTTAGATAAGTACGCGAACATAACGCACGGCTTCGTCGGCGCGGACCTGGCAGCTTTGGCGAGAGAGGCCGCGATGAAATGCCTGGGGCGACTCGTCCCGGAACTCGAGCTGGACAAACCTGTTCCCTCCGAGATCCTGGAAAGGGTGAGGGTCACCGCCAACGACTTCGATGAGGCCCTGAAGGAGGTCGAGCCGAGCGCGATGAGGGAGGTTCTGGTCGAGATACCGAGGGTCACTTGGGAGGAAGTCGGTGGTCTGGACGATGTTAAAATGCAGATG
>JBEKKT010000038.1:0-9040 GCA_050010535.1 Methanomassiliicoccales archaeon
ATGGTGCGGCGGATCGCCGTGCTGTCGCTGCCAGTCCGCGTAGTCGTTTCGTTTCCGATGTTGCGCTACTCCACTTCCAACATCCTAGGAAATCTATTAATCGTCTTTAGGCCATATTATCGGACAGAGGGATGAGTCTGCCAGAATGCATCGTATGTGGGTATGTTCTCGAGAAGAACCAAGATAAGTGTCCCGCCTGTGGGGCCTCGCAGTTCGAAGAGGATGATTATTGAGCTACGCCGCCCCCGGGTCCAGATGCACACCCGCCCGATGGTGGCACGAAGAGGAATCGAGAGTCCGATGCGACCTCTGTCCTCGCAGATGCATCTTGTCCGACGGCAAGTCAGGTTTCTGCGGAGCGCGTCAGAACGAAGGCGGGAGACTGTACTCTGCAAACTACGGCAAAGTTTGTGTGACTACGGTCGATCCCATCGAGAAGAAACCGATCTTTCACTACCGGCCGGGTTCTAGATTGTATTCTCTCGGCACCTTCGGCTGCAACATGGACTGCATGAATTGCCAGAATTTCAACTTGGCCCGGTCGAAGGATGAGGATCTTCCGTGCAACCACATTGGCCCGGAAGACGTTGTCGGGCAGGCGGTCGAGAAAGGCGTCCAGGGAATCGGGTGGACGTTCAACGAGCCGGTGGTTTGGGCCGAGTTCATTCTCGATACCGCTAAGGAAGCAAATCGCAAGGGACTGTTCTCCCTGCTCAACACGAACGGTTTCATCGAACCCGGGGCGAGGGAGGAACTTCTGAGATCCACACAGGTAGTGAACATCGACGTCAAAGGGTTCACGGAGGATTTCTACAAGAACAACTGCAACGCGGAGCTTAAGCCGGTCCTCGAGACCTGCACGTTCGCGAAGAGGGCTGGCGTCCACGTGGAACTGACGTATCTTCTGATACCAGGCCTTAACGATTCCAAGGAAGAGATCCAGAGATTCTGCGAATGGGTTGTGGATGAGATGGGACCGGACACCCCAATTCACTTCTTCAGGTTCCGTCCATTCTACAAGCTTTCCGACCTTCCTGCGCAGACGATCGAGAAGCTGAAAGAAGCCTATGATATTGCCAAGTCGGAAGGCGTGAGGTTCCCTTACTACGCCGGCGTCGTCGGCGATGATCGTCAGAACACTTACTGTCCGAAGTGCGGCGAGCTTCTGGTGAAGCGCGCTAGCAGAGAGGTCACTGATAAGGTCTGCGTGAAGAAGACTGA
This sequence comes from Methanomassiliicoccales archaeon, assembly GCA_050010535.1. Classification (GTDB taxonomy): domain Archaea; phylum Thermoplasmatota; class Thermoplasmata; order Methanomassiliicoccales; family JACIVX01; genus JAJRAG01. Next base: position 1,222 of record JBEKKT010000038.1, read on the forward strand.
GGTCAGCCGGTTCTGCCCCACTTTCCCTGAGGTCGAGTTGAGACTGCAGGGCAATGCGTGTCCTAGATGTGGAGAATGCATCCCGGTCGTATTAAGTCAACAAGAGGAATGTACACCATAGTTACAGAGTGATTGGATGGTGCATCCATCCATAAAAGGGTTTATTATCAACGATTTTAATCCAAATAGCAACAGTTTGCTTTGAGGAGGGAGCATAGCATGAGCGAACAAATTCTTGAAAAGCTAGCCGAGGTCGTTGTGAAAGGTAAGATTAAGGAGGCCAAGCCACTAGCGGAACAGGCACTGGGTGCGGGAATCACGGCACAGACTATCATCTTCGATGGCCTGAGCAAGGGCATGGAAGTAGTCGGTCAGAAGTACGAGAAGAAGGAGTACTACTTGCCTCAGGTGTTACTATCCGCCCAGACCATGTACGCAGCTCTCGACGTTGTCCTTCCGAAGTTGAAGGTCGGGGAGGCGGGTGCATCCGGTAAGATTGTGATTGGTGTCGTCGAGGGAGATGTTCACGATATCGGAAAGAACATCGTCAAGGCGATGCTGACTGGTGCAGGCTTGCAGATATTTGACATGGGCCGCGATGTTCCACTGAAGAAATACATCGAGAAGGTAGAGACCGAGAAGGCCAACATCCTTGCCACATCCACTCTCATGACTCCTACCCTTGCGGGTATGAAGGAGCTCGAGAAGATGCTGGCCGAGAAGAACCTGAAGGGTCCGGTCAAGACGATGATCGGAGGTGGAGCGACCTCGAAGGAGTTCTGCGCGCAGATTGGTGCTGACGCCTGGGGATATGACGCAATTGAGGCCGTCAAGATCGCCGCAAGACTCCTAAAGAAGTGAATCCTTTTTGCGAGAGCTTCGCTCTCGCCAGACATATTTTTATCTTTTTCCTTCCCATTAGACCGAATCATAACTAAAGGATTCAGGTGCTGACATGAGCTCAAGCTTTCCATCAGTAGGCAACCGGTACGGACTTGGAATCGATACGGGAGGGACTTTCACCGATGCCGCTATCGTCGACTTGAGCAACCATCGGGTTCTGGCGAAGGCAAAGGCACCGACGACATATCAGGATCTTTCCAAGGGGATCGATGAGGCTGTTTTGGGAGTGCTCCGCGCGAGCGTTTGCGACGTCGAGGACATCAAGCTCGTCGGGATGTCGACGACGATCGCAACGAACTCGATACTGCAGGGCAAGGGCGGCAGGGTCGGACTGATAGGTATCGGTTGGAAGCCGCAAGAGGACTGGGTCCTCGGATGCGATAAATCAGCTTTCGTCCGAGGAGGTCACGATTCAGTCGGTAGCCAAACCGAGCCGCTTGATGAGAACGAAACCGTCGAGGCAGTCAGACACATCACGGCTGGTGTGGACGCGGCTGTCGTTTCTGGAATCTTTAGCATCTACAATCCAACACATGAGTTGCGCGTGAAACGGATGATCTCAGATCGGGCCCCGATTCCCGTGGTTCTCGGCCACACCCTGACCGGGGACCTTGGCATAATGGAGAGGACTGTCACAGCCGTGCTCAACGCGAGATTGATCCCGATCATGGGCGACTTCATGACAGCCGCAGAGCGGTCACTGAGATCCAAAGGGATCGAGGCGCGCATCATGGTCTTCAAAGGCGACGGCGGCCTGATGTCCTTAGAGGCAGCCAAGGAGAGGCCGATCGAGACGATACTCTCGGGACCAGCGGCTAGTCTCGTGGGAGGCAGTATATTGGCAGGCCTTGATCATTGCATAGTGCTCGACATCGGTGGGACGTCTACAGACATCGCCTTCATGGACAAAGGGTTCCCCAGGCTGAACAAGGAGGGAGCGATGGTGGGCGGTTGGAGGACGAGGGTCAAGGCCATCGACATCTGGACGACCGGGCTCGGCGGGGATTCAATCGTCTTCCTAGACAGCAAAGGAGAGATCCGTATCGGACCGGAGAGGGTGATCCCCCTGGCGATCGCTTCCGAGATGAGTCCCTCTTTCAGGAGGAAGATAGAGAGCTCTTCGGACACGGGGCTTTACGTCGCGTGCAGGGACGTAGCAGCTGCTCTGACGGAGAACGAGGCAAAGGTCCTTCGATTCCTCAATTCCTCGGGGCCTTCCACATTGTACGAGATCATGGACGGAGTGAGTGATGTCGTTCTCACGAGCGACGTTCTCCAGTCGCTCAAGACTCATGGCTATGTACTTCGGACGGGTCTGACACCGACGGATGTCATGCATATCGCCGGCTCCTGCGATCTGGGCGATGTCGAGTGTTCCCGGATCGGCGCACGGCTGGTTGCGGAGAAATCTGACGTTTCCGCTGACGAATTCGTCGATAATGTAATGGAGCGCGTCATAACTAGAGTGGGAGAAGAGATCATGCTCAAGATTATACTGGACGAGGTGGGTAGCGTCCCGCGTTCGGAGGCTCTTGATCGCCTTCTCGAGGCGGGCGCCGGAGAGAAGAGGTTCCAGAGTATGGACATCACCGTGAAGATCGACCGACCCATTGTGGGGATTGGAGCGCCCGCCAAAGCGCTGGTCGAACCGCTCGATAAGCGTATGAACGTCAAGACCCTCATTCCCGACAACTACGAGGTTGGAAATGCTGTCGGGGCCGTATGCAGTCTCATATCCGAGTCGGTCTCCGTTCAGGTCTATCCCAAGGACTACAAATACATCGTTTTCGCTCCCGGAACGACGCCCATCGACTACTCGCATCTTGAGGAGGCCCTAACCTCCGCCAAGACGTATGCAGAGAGATGCGTGAGGGAGAGAGTCGAGGCTTCCGAGGCTGAGGATGTGCGTGTGAAGATCGAGGTGCTGGAGCACAGATTCGCCGACGGCTACGGGAAAGAAATGAAGTTCTTGAACTGGGTCGAAGTGAGGGCGATCGCGACAGGGAGACCGAATTTGAGAGGTTGGTGAGGCTTCCGGCCGCAGGATTGTGATTGATGCGTCCTGCAACTTCATTGCACACTGGATAGTTGAATTGGACGTGACAACAATCGTTTACGAAACATTGAAGTAGCATCTCACAGATAATTGAGTTTACCATATGGCATGTTTGAGGAGGGAGAGTTGTTGAACAATGGAATGAAATCTAAGGATCGAGTCCTCGCGGCACTCGCCTGCAAGAAGCTTGACAGACCTCCTGTGGTCTGCTTCACTCAGAGCGCGACCGTGGACCAGATGGATGCTGTCGGTGTCCACTGGCCCGATGCACACACCGACCCCGAGAAGATGGCCACCCTCGCGATGGCCGCCAACAAGGTCTTCGGCTTTGAATCCGCGCGGTTGCCGTTCTGCTTGACGGTCGAGGCGGAGATCATGGGTTGCACGGTCGACCTCGGCAAGGTCGACAGGACACCGATGGTGAAGAAGCACGCGTTCGAGTCGACGAGCGAGGTCGATGTCCCGAAGGACTTTTCGCAGCTTGGAAGGGCCAGGATAGTCGTTGAGGCTACGAAGTTGCTGAAGAAGAAGGCTGGCGCGGAGCTACCGGTCGTCGTCGGCACGACAGGACCGTTCACGATCGCCGGTCACCTCGTCGGGACAGAGAACCTGCTGCTTTGGATCGTGACCGAGCCGGAGAGCGTACACAAGTTCGTGAAGATCGCGGCTCAGGTGGAGAACAATTATTTGAAGGCGATAGCCGCAGCTGGCGCGGACGTCATCGTCATGAGCGACCCGTCTGCATCGACCGACATGCTGTCTGGAGAGATGTTCGACGAGTTTGCGGCGCCATACATCAAGCAGTCATTCAGCGGGATCCATGGCCCGAAGACCGTACTGCACATCTGCGGAGACACCACGGCGCTGCTCGAGCACATGATGTCGACAGGCGTGCATGGTCTGAGCATCGAGGAGAAGGTTGAACCGGAGAAGGCGGTCGAGATCGTGAAGAACAAGGTCGCGCTCGTCGGGAATGTCGGGGTCGTGAAGCCGTTGCTGCAAGGCACACCGGATGACGTGAAGAGGGAGACGACTAGAGTGGTCAAGTCCGGATTCAACCTCGTAGCTCCGGGTTGCGGCCTCGCTGCCAGAGTGCCTTCGCCGAATATCCAGGCGCTCGTTCGCGCCGTCAAGGGGCACTAGCAAAGGAGGGAAGACTGGTTCCCTCTTTCGTTATTCTTTTTGTGCGGGCAGTATTTCAATAAAGGTCCCTTTTTCTCAGCTTGTTGTATCTGGTATGCTCCTCAGATCATGGTGTGTCACTAGGGTTCATTTTGCATATCATCCACAAAGACAGGAAAAAGGATATCGCATGTCTTGCATTCGCTCTGAGGGAGCAATCGATGTGACGCCCAATTAATCCTTCGAGGCGGAATTCCGACTATCGATGTTCCATTCTGCCAGTATTCCAGTCTCTCTCCATACGTGAAATGCACTCTGGGTCAGAGAAAGATCCCGGTCCAGGTTCGATTGGGACCTTTCTCTTTCACAGCATCCGTGAATTCTTTCACAACCTCAGCGTATTTCACTCCTTCCGAGGCAGATATCCAGGATAGTCTGATTCGTTCTTCTTCCAATCCTAGCGCCTCGAAGATTCCCTTTAGGAGGACCATTCTCCTGCGCGTGTAGAAGTTCCCACTCTGATAATGACAGTCATTGGGATGACATCCCGCGACTAGGACTCCGTCGGCCCCGTTGAGATAGGCCCTGATAATCCAGAGAGGGTTCACTCTGCTGGAACACATTGCCCTAGTATTACGAACAGACGGTGGAATGTCTATTCTGCCAACACCTGCGAGGTCTGCACCAGCATAGGAACACCAGTTGCACAGGAATCCTACCATCCTTGGCTCAAACCCAACCATAGGTGTTTTCTCTTAGCTCCGAACCGCCCAAGTTCCGATGGACCTGACGACGCCAGCGACCGAATCCAGTTAGAATCGCATCTGAGCTCTTGACTTGGCCCCTTTAGTGTTAATGAAGAGAATCACCTTCCCGTTCTCTCGCACCATGCCCTGAGGTCCCTCGGGAAGGAATGGCAGTCGGACAATACCTCCTTGATATCACCGGCTTAAGCTATTTGGTCTTGACTCTAGCTTCCAATATAGGCTGGGGATATTTCAGGCCCAGCGTGCCTGCCTGTAAGTCGCCGTGTCCACTCGCTCTTCGGCCCTGCTCCGTTCGTCTCGCTTTTCGATTAGAACGCGAAGGTCACCGTCGCGCTGCTAGCCTTGGACATGAAGTCAGTGGCCCCGATTATCTTCGCGTCGGACCTGATATCCTCCTTCTGCATGTCCTTGGCCCCAAGTGCCAGCTCGCAGAGGTAGAGCTTGCCACCGAGCTCGTTGAAATTCTCGACAAGGTCCTTCATGTCGGGCATGCCTTTGGCCGTGACCTTCTCCAGCTCGCCCTTCTTGCACCACGTTCCGCCCGCGGGGCAGAAGAATATCATCACTTCATTCCCGATAGCCAGCGCACTTGTACCCAGAACAAAGGGAGGATACACAGACTTAGGCTCCGTCCCATTCACAACTAATGCGACTTTTGCCATTCAAATGCCTCTGACAAGATCATGGTGAACACCAAGTAATCAACTTATCGAAAGACACGATCAAAGACCCGAAGCATTCCTGCAACGATGCTGATCTCACTCAAGTTCTCACAGAACGTCAGCTCGAATAGTCCCGATTCCCCGGCATTCCCTCGTTGTAGCTTTTCAGTGCATGAGAATTTTTGCCTGTTCGAGGACCAATGCACCTTGATAGCTAGCTTCTTTGGCGAGAAGTATTTTGCTCTAATACTTGTCAATTGAGCAGGCGTCTGGCAATGTAGTCAGTCTGTTGCCCGGGTTGATCAACTTCTGCCTGCATTCTTAAATATGGGGACTATATTAACCTGCAGGATTTCCCATGGGATTTGGAATTGCCCTTGATCTCGGAACGAGCGGATATCGCACGCATCTTGTTGATCTGTCCAAGCGTGGGAAGATAATTTCAACCGCGATTACAATGAGGCATCCGCTTCCTGGCGCGAACATAATGGATCATCTCCACTTCTGGCTTGAGAACGGATCTGAGGTTGGTCATAGGATCGTTCTTGAGACTGTAGACAAGCTCATCGCGCTTCATGGCGCCGATTGTAGGAAGATCGAGCGCATTGCAATTTGCGGGAACCCCGCGCAGCTTTCCATGTTCGAAGGCATAGAGATTAGAGACCTTGCCTTCGCCGGAGTGTCCATTCTCCGGCGACTCAATGTCGAGCGCCCAAATCGGAGAGGGCATACGACCACTGCCGGCACAATCGGTCTTGCGTCAGTGGATCCGGAGGTCGAGGTCGCGATACCTCCGGCGATTAGGCACGAGGTCGGCGCGGATGCGCTTGCCATGATCATCAAGTCGAAAATGCTGGACAAGAAGGAGACATGTATGGTCACTGACTACGGCACCAACGCTGAGATGGGTCTCTATCATGAGGGAGAGCTCTACAGCGGGAGTGCGGCTGCGGGACCTGCGATGGAGGGCCAGCATATATCATTCGGAATGCTCGCAGCACCTCACGCAATATCCGATCTCAACTTCGGCGAGAACGGATATTGGGTCAACGACGTTCTCGATGAGCGGCTCGGTCCGCATCACAGCACGGCGGTCAACCCCAATACTGGAGAGATCAAGAAGCTCGACGGGCTGAAGGCGCGAGGGATCACCGGCACGGGGGTCGTTGCGGCGGTAGCTCTTGGCCTCGAGTCGGGCCTCGTCAAGCTGCCCAACATAGTGACCTCGGACAAGACCATCCACCTTCAGGACGGGATATACTTCAGCGAGAAGGATCTCAGGGAGGCCGGAAAGGCGATGGGTGCGATAAGGGCCGGGCATAAGACCCTTATTGAAGAGATTGGAATCGACGACGCCGAGGTGAAGACGATGTATCTCGCTGGAGCATCCGGCACCTACGTCGACCCGATAAAAGCCCAGACCTGCGGCCTGGTCCCGAGAATCGTGGAGAGGACCGTGCAGATCGGCAACACCTCTCTTATGATGGCGTACGACCTGCTTGTCGACCCCGATGTGTTGGACATGATGCAGCGGGTCGCGGATTCGATCGCGTCGAAGCACATAATGTTCGCGACCTCGAAGATATTCGAGGACCTCTATGTCAACGAAGTGGCATACTGGCTCGAAGGAATGCCGTTGGAGGCCTACAACAACTTCATCAAGATGGCAGGGTTGAAGCCGATGCCGGAAATCGTCAGGCCGAAGGAGACCCTGAGGATCGTGGACAGGGACATACCCGAGGTGGGGTCGAAGGGACTCAAGACACTCGAGCACGTCGGTGTCTACCTGATGGGCGGGTTCGAAAATTGCGTTGGGTGCAAGAAATGCGAGATGGATTGCCCAGAGGAGGCACTGAGGGTCGAGAGGGTCGGCGACAAGGAGTTCAGGATAAGGATCGCGACGGAATTCTGTCTTGGCACGGCGTGCAAGAAATGCGAGCAGGCCTGTCCAAATGAATGTTTCCGTTTCTACGAGTTGAAGATAGTAAAGAGAGAGGATGTGAGCGGTAAGTGCGAATGATCTCGGTAGTGGACAACATCTCCTCGCCCCCATATTCGCCTTCGGGGCTGGTCAAGATGCTCGATAGTCCGGAGAAGCATTTCATGTCTGAGCATGGGATCTCTCTCCTGATCGAGAACGAAAAGGGGCAGCGAGTTCTCATCGATGCAGGGGCATCCGAGCAGGTTTTCATGCACAATATGGACATGCTGGGGTACAAGCTCGAAAGCATCAGCGCTGCGTTCATCTCACACGGTCATTACGATCACGTCGGTGGCCTCGTGCCGCTGATCAAGGCGGGCGTCCCGAT
>JBEKKT010000039.1:0-8988 GCA_050010535.1 Methanomassiliicoccales archaeon
CCTTGTTGTAGACTGCGAATACCTTGACATTTTAATGTATCCGAAGACAGCGTTCGAGCGCTCCATCAAGAAAGGATACAAGGTTTTTGCGTACGTGGTCAGTGGCGAAGGCGTCTTTGACCCCTCGAAATCAAACTCAACCGACGTCGAACAAGTGGTCATTTTCAAGGAAGGAGAGAAAGTCAAGATTCGCACTGAGGATAGAAGTCTTCGGTGCCTCCTGATATCCGGAAAACCGATTGGTGAACCGGTAGCATGGCTTGGACCAATCGTCATGAACACCCAAGATGAGTTAGAAAATGCATTTCAGGAACTTAGGCAAGGCACTTTCATCAAGGCAGGCAAGAAGGTCAAGCCATCTGAGGGGTTCTACCGAACCTGAAGAACCAGCTCGCCCTGTTCCTCCAGCATCGCCACCTCAACCTAGTGAACGAATAATGTTCTTTAGACATAGGCGACTGACGTTGTTTGAAATGAACTCGCCATTCCATCCTTGACACTGGCAACTAGAACATGCTTCCATCTTTGTGTAGAGAATCTCTCGATCACTGCACAAGGACGTATTGATGTGAGTCCTTGGTCCTCTCAGAATCGTCGTCAATGAGCATAACTGACGTCGGTACCTGTTGGAGTCGAAGGAATGAAATACAAGGAGAACTTGCGCGCGCCGATGATCTTTCTAGCCTTCGAATCTGTCTCACTTTCGGTGATTCCCGAGCAAACAACCCGTTGATCCATAACAGCTACCCATTCTCTTGGATAGGCCTGGACGAGACGCAGGAAGTTCTCTTCTACCCACTTGTCATTCTCAAGGTCTTCCTCATCCTCGACCCGGTCTTCGGTGCTCATCATTTCTCCAATAGTGCAACGCGCATTGAAGTAGTTGTTGAGTTCAAATAAGAGCATCAGATTCCGATGACAAGATACTCACTGTCTTCACTGGGTCCCTTTTCGTAAGGATCCCTATGAAATAGACTTTACTCGTAGTCGACAGTCCTCGCAAATGTTTGACGCAATGACCTGGAACGCATGGTGAATCATGTCGCAAGACTAGGCCGCAGCGATTGTAGAACGAACTAAGATCAAATACTCACGGCCTCTTGGCTTCGTTCTGTGACGTCAAGGAACTACCAGGACGGGCACGACGGAATGCTGGGCTAATCTGACCGACACGCTTCCCATGAACAGGCTCTTTGTCGCTCCCAACCCTTTCCTGCTTACGACGACCATATCATAACCGTTTCTAGCTATCTCAGCGAGCTTCAAGGCTGGATTCCCGAGGCCAATCATCGTATCGATTTCCACGTCCTCCTCGGCCAGCTCATTCTTAGCCGTCTCTAAAACGTTCTGCATGAGTTCTTCCTTTGCCCTAAGCAAGGACTCTCTCTCCACCGTTAGCGCATAGTCTTCTGGATTTTCGATCATCGCCAGAGTCAGTGTGGCGTTCAGTACTCTTGCGACCTTGACCGCCATCTTAGCCGCGCGAATCGCATCTTCCGAACCGTCAATGCCAACCAAGATTCTCTTTTTCTCTACCATGATGCCACCAAACCGGAAGCTGATATCTCATGAGCATTCGAACACTTGTCGCAACGGGCAGATTTCCCTGTCATAGAGCGCATGCCATCCGACCCAAGAATCCTCTACTTCCATCTTCATCGACGCAATCAAGCATGGCACTGTTAGATTGAATTTTCACTTCTTCGCTCCCCTAAACTGGTTCATATTCTCTGCATTCAGTGTATTCCAGGAATTCGGACAACCTTACGTCTCTCGTGCTCATTCTATCGATGACCTTCTTAAGTTCGACCGTAGTGTAATCGCTCACACCATTGGCTTTGAATAGACTACGGGACAAGACCTGTTATATACTTTCTCTTAGCCTTGCTGATCGACTTATTGGCACATCAGCCAGTTCCAGGATTGTTATGTACGAGGTGACTATTCGTCGACCTGTGGTTCGTAGGATCACGGACCGCTCGTTACGCCTCTTTGCCTATCCTTCTCGGTTCCTGTCTATGCCGAGTCTCAGATTTCAAGACATCGTACGTCGAAACATCGCAGTGCTTGCTGCCATTGTGATTACTCCTATGACGAACACTGTCAGAAATGCCTCTCCGACAATCTGCTATTCGTACCCTTTGACTGTCAACCCCTGAAACGCCCTCGCAAAATACGTGAAGGGCATTTCCGTCCGAATTCGCAGTTTTGATACTTCCGACAGTTCTTACAAGCATGGGCCACGGGTTGTAGGATGAGAAAAGAGGGAAGGTGTTTTGTCCTCAGTGCAGAAATCGGCTTGTTTGACTGTTTTTCGTGGACATCTGGATGCGTTCGAATGCAAGCTCCCACGGGCCCGCTACTATCACTCACTTCCGTCTCACATCGCAGACCCAATGGTCGTAAAAAGGATCTCGGTCATTCTCGAATCGATTCACCTCTCTGTCCTCTTCGACCGCCCATTCCTCTAAAAGCTTTGCTTCTTTCTCTGTCCCCGTCGTAATGATAGCCCGGCTGGTGAGATCTAGAACTTGCTTAACTACTCCCGTCCACAGAAGCGAGTTGAAAGGATTTATCTCTCCTGCCATCAGGAGGAGTCCGTGGTCGACGGGTTTCATGTAATGTGTCGCCTTGCTGGCATCTATCCACATCGTCTCCTCTGGTAGCAGTCTCCCGGCCGCAAGACCCCTCGACAGGAGCGCAGGGTCGTTGTCGAAAGCGAGGGGGGACATGCCGATGCTTCTCAAGACCAGAGAACCAATGCCGCTGCCGCAGCACGCATCCAGGCACGACCCCTTCCTCTCCCCCCTCCATGTCTCTCTTGTGAGCTCCCTCAACTTTCCCGCCCTCTCGGCGGAGAAGTCGTCGATAGCGGGAGGGGCATCTCTCATCAGCTGCAGCGCGTAATACTCGCGAATCGCCGCGTCCCACTCCTGCTGTCTCTGCTGGTAGATCTCGACGTTGACCTGCTCTAGCTTGTCGAAAAGAGTCTCGGTGGGCTTGCGCAGGGCGAAGCTGCATGCTTTCCATCCCTTTTCGTCCTTCAGAGCCACAGCTATCGGATCCTCATTCTCATTGATCAAGAGGTGCCCTTCCGAGGCTCTGAGGCACTCGAGCGTCGAGGTGTAGACGTTGTCGACTAACCTGTCGAACGAGGGCTCTAGGAACACGACTTCGTCCAAATCGAGAAGAACCGCAACCCGCATCGCTTCCGTCTCCCCCCCGATAAGCCTCCAAGTTATCCCTTCGGAAATCCTTATTCTTACCTATCGGACTTGCGGGGCTTCATCTTTCTTGGAGGAGGGCCGAGGTCGCGATGTTGAAAGGTTTAATTCGGATAAATGCGATAGGGTGACCGCATATCATCTAGAATCTTCAATGGTCAGGCAGATCGACTTTCTTCCATGATCTGTCCAGTGTGTCTGGAGGAGTAGACGGTGAGAGTCATTAACATGTTCGCCGAGGTGGACTCGGTCAAGTGCACCGGGTGCCGGACCTGCGAGAAGGTCTGTCCCACCCTATCAATCAAGGTCCAGGGTGAAAAGGATGGGAAGAAGGCTGCCGTCGCGTTGAGTACCTGCGTCGGATGCGGGGCTTGTTCTGAGAGATGCCAATTCGGGGCGGTGAGTCTGAAGAACCTCGAGGTTCCTAGAACGATCAGGGTAGATTCCAGTGTGGTGGATCGAAAGAAGGTATCGGACCTATGCCTCAAAGCAAAACTGCATCCCGAACAGGTCTTGTGTTTCTGCACCGGCACGAGGGCCGAGGAGGTCGCGGCCGCGATCTTGCTCGGGGCGTCGTCTCCGGAGGAGATATCGAGGACCGTCGGTGCGAGGACCGGCTGCAAGGTCGAGTGCATTCAGCCGATTCTGAGGTTGCTTGTCGCTGCTGGGAGGGAACTCAGGCCGGTGGAAGGGGGATGGCAATGGTACGGCCTTACCCCGACCGTCTGGGACATTCCCGAGTCTGTGGTGAAGAAGTATTCGTCTAGAGGATTCTACTTCAAGGAGGACCGGGCGCTATTCAAGAAGTTGCTCGAGGCCAAGATCGAGGGAGGGGATTAGAATGGCGGAGGAGTTCAATCCTTCTGTCATGCCTCTTCCCCCGAAGCCATCAAGGTACGGACCAGACCCGGAGAGGATCAAGGCCAGGGCCGTGGACCTGGATGGCATGGTCTCAGTCGGTGTTCGGGACGTGTTCCCGGATTTTGCCGAGAGCATCTTCCCCTCTAAGAAAGGAGTGAAGGCAGTCAGAGAGGCCACTATGGCAGCCCTCGAGAAGGTCGACATGTCCATGATAGAGTCTGGGGACTCCGTCAACATCCTTGGCTCCCATCACGGCTTCACGATTCTTGGTGGCGACCCATACGCGGAGATGCTGAAGGCTACCAAGGACGTCATCGTTGAAAGGACGGGGGCGAAAGAGGTTCGTCTGAGGGCCGGCGTCGGACTTAGGTTCCGGGAGTCGGACGAGTACATCGAAAGGTTCGGGTTGGACAAGTACTTCGACGGCAAGGCGAGAGGAGTGGCTCCGATCGACGAAGGGATTCCGATCCAGACCGAGATCGGTACTTTGTATGGTATCAAGAGGTGCTACGACGCCGACTGGATCGTCCATGCGCACAACAGCGACGTCAGGGAGATACACTTCCACAGGCACGTGGATAGGGCGGTGAAACCCTTCGGGATGTCTTACGCGAGGCTTGAGACCCGATCGACATATCATCACAACCTCGGGCCCAGGGGCGCAAACTTTGTCGCGAGAGCGATATTTAACTCCGATTTCGTCCAGAAGAAGTGGACCTTCGCAACGTTCCTGAAGCCGACCCCGGCTGGCGTGGCCGGTGTGGACGCGGACAACGACCTTTTCGCGCTCGACGAAAGACTGTCCGTTGACAACTTCAGATACTACGGAAAGATACTGACCCTGCTGAGCCGCATCGACGAGTGCGTCGCGGTGCTGGACTTCCAGGCTCCAATCCCTTATGTCTTCTCCGCCGGCATGATCTTCGCGAACTTCTCGGCGTCGAGTGTGGACATATTCGATTTGGATTACCCCTTGCCCGGTTACACATGGTACACGGAATCGTTCTACGGAAAGAACGGGAAGCCGTTGATTTCGGATGTTGCCCCGGTCAATCCGGCGATCAAGGCGATCGTTATCAACTACGCCTGGGGCGGCTATCCGAGCGTCTTCTGGGCGAAGATGATCCCCACAATCGTTGTGGGCGAATGGCAGGCGGACGTTTTCAGGCGGGACCCCCAGAACGTGGAGTTCATGAAGCACGCTCTGGTCGCAGAGGATCTCCAGACCGGGATCGAGATGGCGAAGAGGATCGCAGGCACCGACAAGGTCATCGCTTTCGACGGAGCGCCAGGCGCGATGAACGTCAGCAAATCGCTGGCATCGGATCTGGTCAAGATGGCGCCGGACGTTGACAGGGACGTCAACCGGCAGCTCGTCCCGAAGTGGTGCAGGCAGAGGGGGATCGCTTTTGGGGAAGACCCAGGCGTCGCGGCTAAGTGACCGAGGCAGCCCGAATATAAGAGATACGATCTTCAAGTCGATCGCGGAAAGGAGGGTCGGAGCGGTCATATGGAGCCGCCAGGAAGGAGTCGTGGCTGGCGTCAAGCAATTGGAGCGTAAGGCGGCAGAGATCGGCCTCTCGGTCGAAATGGTCGTCCGGGAAGGCGATGAGGTCGCGGCGAGCGGAGCGATTGCCTTCATCGCTGGGACACCGAAACAGATCTCCCTGGCCGAGGATTGTCTGATAGGCCTGGTAGCGAAGGCGTCCGGTATCGCGACGGCCGCGAGGAAGGCGGTCGGCCTTTCCGGAAAGAAGGTGACGGTCGTATCCGGCGGATGGAAGAAGGTACCCCTTCCGATCAAGGAGGAGATCAGGGAGGCGATAAGAATCGGAGGGGTCGGCGTCAGGATAACGGAGAAGCCTTTCGTCTATTTGGACAAGAATTACGTCAGGATGTTCGGGAGCATCCCCGATGCGCTTCGATCCGTCGCTTCACTCAAGGAGAGGATCAAGGTCGTCCAGATTAGGGGAGAGACAGGGGACATATCCGACGAGGCGGTCGAGGCGGCTATGCGGGGCGCCGGCATTGTCATGGTCGACACTGGGAACATTGTCGATTTGGAATCCGTGTCGGATGCCTTGATGGCTGCGGGTCTGAGGCGAAAGGTCAAGATCGCGTTCGGGGGCTCGATTCTCATAGATGACATTCCGAGCTTCCTAGACATGGACGTAGACATACTCGACATTGGCAGGGCGATAATCGATGCCCCGATGTTGGACATCGGGTTGGACGTGAGGCTGGCGGGACCGTGAAGGTGAATTTGCTCGGTAAGACGGAGCTCTGGATAAGGAACATCAAGCTCGAACGGGCAGACCTCAGCGCGATCGCCGCGGCCGTTTCGGAAGTCTTAGGGTTCGAGGGCGAGGAAGTCTTCGTGACCGACGCCTCGAACGATCACATAACCTTGGACATCCTTAGGACCGAGATGGACGCGGAGAACTTGTATGGCAAGAAGACCGAGATCCTAGGGAAGCTTGCAAGCATTCCCGGAGTCGGCGTCTCCGACGAAACGACGCTCCATTCGGAAGGTATTCTCGGCTTCATCAGCCTGGATGAGGAGGCGGCAAAGGAGGTCCTGGATAAGTCGCAGGAGATTGCCGCGGACCTGCTGAGGAACATCCGGAAGCGATGCATGGTCTTCCCGACGGGTGAGGAGGTTCGGGCGGAGCTGATCAAGGACACGAACTCTCCCTATATACGAGACCGGCTTCAGTCCGAGGGATTCAAGGTGGATGTCGGGCCGGTCCTCCGGGACGACATGAACATCATCTCCGCCGCCCTGAGCGCCGCGATCGACTACGGATATGGATTGATAATCACGACCGGAGGTGTAGGGGCCGAGTCGAAGGACAGGACAGTCGAGGCGGTGATCAAACTGGACAATGAGGCCGCCACGCCGTATGTCACGAAGTATCACAAAGGCATAGGAAGGCACGAGAAGGAGGGCGTGAGGATAGCTGTCGGGAGAGTCGGCCCCACTCTGATGATCGCTCTTCCAGGTCCGAACGACGAGGTAAGGATGTCGATGGAGACGATAGTCTCCGGACTGAACAGGGGGGACGACAAGGGAAGACTCGCTGACGAGATTGCAAGGATCCTGAAGGGCAAGTACGTCTCGCGACACGAGAGCATAGGGCATTACGATCATTGAGTTCTGAGCCATTCACCTGAATCGGACGTCCGAGTATGCGAATCCACGCCTCGCTCTCTTCGTCAGGAAGACGATGGAGAGACACAGGGAACGGTCCGCGTGTAGGACAACAAACCCTATGGCGCAGTCTTCACTCTGACGTTTCATGGAGGGAAGGCTGAAATCGTTCCTGGATTGGAGACCGCTCCAATCAAGTCATGACCGCCGATTTGCCGGCCTAAGCTCGTTGCGCGCCAAACAATGGATTTGACAGCCACAATCTCGGCAATGTGAGAACATACAAATATGTCTAGAGGAATAAGGCACCCCGCTCATCACAAGTAGACCAATGGAGACTATGACGATGATGTTCTTGACATTGAAGATAGGGCAACAGCCAGGGGAGGACGGGGGAACGATCGAAATACTCAAGCGGAAGACGATAACATGCAGGGTCAGGGTCGGTGTGGTGTCGTTCGCGGACGAGGATGAGAAGCGTTATCTGATAGGTATTCTCACACAGAACGGGTCAGCTGGCGAGGTCCTTCCGTAGGAGTAGACGACGGCTCGGCCAACACTAATATATGATGCTGGAGCCTCAGAAGGCCACGTGTCTGCATCGACCCTTGCTCTGAAGGTGTTGGCGCGTGAGTGAAAGAAGCGACAATCCAGGCGACATATTCAGTGCGAAGATAGATCTGGCGATGTCGCATGAGAACTCCCTGCTTGTGTCGAAGTCGTTCAGGGAGATGTGAGCGAAGAGGATATGGGACGAGAGCAAGCCCGTCATGCTCTTCGATCACAGGGCGCCTGCGAACCACCGTCAAGACCGCGGAAGGCCACCGGGTGGGCGGAAGTTCGCCAAAGAAGCTGAGCAGAGATGAAGTCACGGTCGATCTCGAGAGGGGGACGATACTGAGGTCTTCGCCCTATCTTCTGATCGCTTTCAAGTCCCCGCCAGAGTTCCTGCTCGTGATGCTGATAGATGGAGGACTCGTTACGCTTATTGGGAAGAGGTTCTACTAATGATTGCCATCGGCGGCAGGCGCGCATCGGACGACTCCGCGATAATGGCGAGGAACGTCCGGCGAAGGTCGATTAGTCGGATATCTGGCTGGACCTTCTGCAATGTGCATAAAGTTTATAAGGCCCCTGTCAATATGGGGAAACCCCCGGCTTGGTGACTTTATGAAGTACACTAGATTCGAAAAGGCTCGCATTATCGGTGCTAGGGCACTGCAGGTTTCTCTTGGCGCGCCTGTCCTCATAGAGATACCCGAGGGCATGATTGACCCGATCGCGATAGCCATGTTGGAGTTCGATAAGAAGGTCATTCCGATCACGGTCAAAAGAGACACATGAGGTTATTTGATGACAGACGAGGTAAAGACGGATCTTCTGGTATCTGAGGATGTGTATCTGACGTCCGGAGTCCATATCGGCACTCAGCAGAAGAGCGCCGACATGAAGCAGTTCATCTTCAAGGTCAGATCGGACGGCCTTTATGTATTGGACGTCAAGCAGACCGACCTTCGTATCAGGGCGGTCGCGAAGTTCCTTTCTCGGTACTCCCAGGAGAGCATAATGATCGTGTCCGCGAGGCAGTACGGCCAGAAACCGGCCAAGGTCTTCGCTAGGACCATAGGGGCGGAGGTGATCGCGGGCAGGTTCGTTCCTGGGACGCTGACCAACCCGGCGCTACCTCAATACGTGGAACCGGAGGTGCTTTTCGTCACAGATCCTGCTGCAGACCAACAAGCGGTCGCGGAG
>JBEKKT010000040.1:0-8921 GCA_050010535.1 Methanomassiliicoccales archaeon
CCCGGCGAAGCGAAGAATACCTACGGTACTGGTTGTTTCATGCTGATTAACACTGGGATGGATCAAGTTCTGTCAAAAAGGGGGCTCCTGACCACCATCGCGTACAAGGTGGGGACGGACGCCCCGCGATACGCTTTGGAAGGGTCCATTTTCATCACGGGAGCTGCCATCCAATGGTTGAGAGACGGTCTGAAGATAATCGAGACCGCAGGGGAGACCGAGAAGATGGCCGGTTGCGTCCAGGACACTGATGGAGTCTACTTCGTCCCGGCGTTCGTGGGACTGGGGGCCCCTTACTGGGATCCCTACGCCAGGGGGATGATACTCGGAATCACCAGGGGGACGAGGAGAGAACACATTGTCAGGGCGACGCTCGAATCAATATGCTATCAGACGAGAGATGTGATTGAGACGATGAACGCGGATTCCGGCATTCCGTTGAAGCTTCTGAGAGTGGACGGAGGTGCAGTCAAGAACAACTTCTTGTGTCAGCTGCAGTCCGACATACTCCAGGTTCAGGTGCTGAGACCTACGGTCCAGGAGATCACCGCGCTTGGGGTCGCTTATGCCGCCGGTCTTGCCGTGAAGTTCTGGAAGGATATGGACGAGCTGCGGAGCAATTGGGTGATCGACCGGACCTTCGAACCGATCATGACCCCGGAGAAGAGCGAGATGCTCTATTCCAGATGGAAGCGCGCTGTCGAAAGGGCGAGGGATTGGCTCCCCTTTGAAGAGCGCTGAGGTGAATTCTTGTTCAAGGTCGAAGTGCTCATCGTCGGGGGAGGGGTGACCGGGGCCGGGATAGCGAGGGATCTAGCCTTGCGCGGTGTCGGTGTCATGCTTCTTGAGAAATCTGACTTTTCTGCGGGTGCGACCGGAAGAAGCCATGGAATGCTTCACAGCGGTGGTCGCTACGCTGTCAAGGATCCCGAGTCCGCGGGTGAGTGCGCGACAGAGAGCACTATACTGAGACGTATTGCTGGTTATTGCATCGAAGACACAGGAGGATTGTTCGTCGGACTCGAGGACGATGATCCGGACTTTCCTGGTAGATTTCTCCGTGGTTGCCGCACCAGCGGCGTCCAGGCGAAGACGATAACGCCTAAGGAGGCACTGTCTCTTGAGCCTTGTCTCTCGAGAAAGGTCGTGAGTTCGATTGAGGTGCACGACGCCTCTGTAGACCCTTTCGCTCTTACCATAGGAAACGTGGAGGATGCGAGGGATGCGGGTGCAGACGTGCTCAACTACTGCGTCGTCCGAAATCTCGTTCTCGCCGATGGGAACATCCAGGAAGTGATTTTCGAGAACATGCGAAACGGGTCCAAGGAGAGCGTGCGGCCGGAAATCGTTGTGAATGCTGCAGGCGCATGGGCCGACCGTATCGCGTCCTTAGCCGGTCTTCGTATTCCAATGGAGATCGACAAGGGGACGCTCGTCGTGCTCAACGGCAGACTGGTCAATCGATTGGTGAACAGGCTGAGGGTGCCCGCTGACGGAGACATCATCGTGCCGAATCATTCGGCGTCAATCGTCGGCACGACCTCGGAGAAGGTGGGCACCCCCGAGAACACTGTTGCCAGTCGATCGGATGTCGATTACCTCCTTTCGGAAGCGTCCGAGATGGTCCCAGACATCGCACTGGCACGTGCCGTGCGCGCCTATGCGGGGGTGCGACCTTTGCCTGGTGGAGGAAAGGGGGGCAGGGATGCGAGCAGGACGTTCAAGGTCATCGATCATGCCGAGGAGGGCGTGGCCAATCTTGTGAGCATAATCGGTGGCAAGCTCACAACATACCGTCTGATGGCCGAGAAAACGTCCGACGTGGTGATGCATAAGGTGGGGTCTTCAGGTCATTGCCGCACCGCTTTGGAACCGATTTCGACGCCGATGACCACGGAGCGGAGGCAGGACCTTCTCGCTTTTCCGATGGTTCGCATGACGAGGAAATACGGTAAGGGTTATTGCGACATCGTGAGGGACTGCCTGTCGAACCTTCGAGGTAAGGAGGTTCTCTGTTCGTGCGAGGAGGTGCTGAGGGGAGAAGTCGAACACTTCGCCAGCAAGAGCGATGTGGTCGGACTTTCCGACCTGATGAGGCGAACGAGGGCTGGCATGGGATATTGCCAAGCAGGGATGTGTGCCCTCGGCATGGCGTCCGTCATGATCGGGCACTCGAACGAAGACCCGTTAGAGATGATCGGGCAGTTCCTGAGGGAGCGATGGAGGGGTGTCGAGCCCGTCTTGTTTGGGGCTCAACTCCGCCAGGAGGTCCTCAATTGCTATCTCCACGATGGCGTGTACCAGTTGGAGTCGCATCTCGGAGGTGAAGGGCGCTGAGAAAGGTCCCGGAGGTGGACGTGGACTTCCTCGTCGTGGGGCACGGCGCGGCCGGACTCCTTTGCGGTTCGTTGATTTCTTCACGCGGAAGAAGAGTTGCAATTGCAGGGCGGACCGCCACGGCGACTGCGCTGTCTACCGGCTGCTTCACGCTCTTTCGTCCCCCGTGCATCATTCCCGGGCCGTCCCAAACCGACTTCGACATGCTCTCGAGGATGGTTGCTCCGTTCAACTCACTGTTCGAACAGAGCTCGGAGGACCTCGCGGGTTCATTGTCCGACATACTCTCTTTTATCGTCCCAAGGCTCAGTTCGCAGGGGCTCCCGATGTGCGGAGATTTCGATTATTCCTATTCCGTTCTGTCGAACGCCGGTACTCCCTATTCCTGTTCTGTGAGTCCGAGTTACGTCGAAAAGGGCAGGCTTGACCTTAATGCCAATGGCACGGTAGCGCTCGTTGGGATTCTGGGATTGAGGGATTTCGATCCCGACCTGGCCGTATCCATGCTCGAGTCTGCGATGGGGCGGAGTAACGTCAGGGCTTACTGGATCCAGATCCCGGAGGTCAAGGAGAGATATGACATGTCCTCATCGGAAGTCGCCGCACTTAGCGAACGCGCTTCAATTGAAGAGGGGATCGCAGAAGTCTTGAAGGAGTTCGATGAGGAGTCCGTCGGACTCCCTCCTCTTTTCTCCCTTCCACAATTCGTCAGGAAGATGGAATACTTGGAACAGCACACGGGCAAGAGGGTGTTCGAAGTCGCGACCCCTTTGTCCCTTCCTGGTCAGAGACTGCAAGACGCCCTCGAGAATGTCGCCGTACGGGAGGGCTGCAGACTACTGAGGGGATTGACGGCGGTCGAGGTCGAGTTCTCGGGCAATCGGGCCTCCTCGGTCACGGTCCGCAGCCGAACGAGGGAACAGAGGATCACATTCTCGAGGCTGATACTGGCCACGGGGGACCTTGTCGGCGGCGGCCTGGTGCTAGATGGGGACAGGGTGGAGGAGGCGACATCTTCTGTGCAAATCGAGAGCCGGGGCGGTGCAGATCCTTATCCGCCTCCCGACCCGAGCCTGAGCTCCCAGGCTCTCCGCAACGCAATGCACAGCGGGGTCAGAGTCGACTCTCATCTCCGACTGTTCACAATGCAAGGTGAGACTCTGGACAACGTATTTGGGGCCGGATCTGTGCTCTCGGGCTTCTCGCTTCCGACGGGGGTCGGGTTGGGTGGCGTCATGTTGACCTCTTGGATGGCCGCCAGGAACGCTATGGAGGCGGGTTGATTGGTGAGATTGGGAATTGAGACAAGCGGTTGCATCAAATGCGGAAGCTGCATCAGTGCGTGTCCGGTGATAGCAGCGGAGGGAGTACAGAGGTTCTCAGGACCGAGGAACCTTGCGGTTGAGGCCCCGAGATTCCTTCCTGACATCGCGGCCACGAGGGACAACATCATGATGTGCACAACGTGCTGGAAGTGCGAGGAGGTCTGCCTCGCGAACCTGCCGCTTCCTGAGGCGATGCTTCGGATCAGGAAGCTGATATTCTCCGATAAGGAGATGCTCGAGGGGCACAGGAGGATTGCAGAGAACATTGACAATTACAGGAGGTCCATCGAGCCCCACAGCGGGCTGAAAGTGCCTCCTCCGAAGGAGACCGGAGAAGTGATGTACTTCCCCGGCTGCATCAGCAGGGAGAGGATCACTTCGATATATGAATCGTCAATGAGTGTTCTCGGAAAGGTGGGCGCGGACTTCGGAGTGCCGAATGGCTGGGTATGTTGTGGTGCCCCTCTGGAGAAGATCGGGGACTCGGAAAGGCTTCGGATCCTCCGTGAAGAGAACTTGTCGAGGTTCGAGGGTTTCAGGGAGATTGTTACCTCGTGTCCTGGCTGCACATCTCATCTCCTGAAGCACTACGATCTTGAGCCGCTCCACACTATCGAATTCTTGTATGAGAACCTGGGCCTGAGTCGTCTGCGCTTCAAGTCATCGGCGAGCACGACTCGGGTCGCGCTTCATCATCCTTGTCATCTGGCAAGGACAGTCGGTCCTCACGTCATCGACTACGCCTATGCAGTGCTGCAGTCCGTGCCCGGTCTGAGACTTGTCGAGATGGAGGACCCGGGTTCTTGCTGCGGCGGCGGGGGAGGCGTCGTGGCCGGCTACCCTAACATCGCACTGGACCTTGCGACCGAAAAGACTAGAAAAGCGAAGGAGGCTGGAGCGGAGCTGCTGCTGGCCCCATGCCCGTTCTGCGTTCTAAACCTGAGGAGGGTCGACCTCTTGGAAATCGGAGAGTTCATTTCATTCTTGAATGAGCGTCTGGAATGAGTGAAATCGAAAAATTAGAAATAAAGGCAGGGGCATATTACTGGTGAGAACATATGAGTCGTGACGCGCTTTGTTTCTCCTGCCTCTACAAAGACGAAAGGCCAGAACTGGGATTCAACAGCGAACTCATCTATTGCGCAAAGAAGGAGATCGTCGTGAGACCGAAGACGAAATGTGATCTTTATGTCAAGTCGACCGACGAAGGGAAGGAGAAGATGCGCAACATGATGTACGGAGTGATATCGGACAACGACCTTCAGGAAGAGTGACCAGGTCCGATTGATGCCCAAACGTCACTTCCATTCAAGGAGCGATATCCGATCTCCCTTGTAGATCTGCTTTATCTCGAATGGGATCCACTGCGAGGAAGCCACATACCCCCTCATATTCCTTATTCTCATCCTCCGGTTCAGATTGTCATCGAACTTCAGCTCTATGACCCCGTCCGCTATGGCCATGAGATGGTTCATTGTCTTCTCGTCGTGAACGCCGTCGTGGACTGTGAAAAATCCTGTCCCGAACTCCGAACGAATTCGGGAACTCGATATCTGGAAGAACTTGAGCACCACGTTCGTCTGATTGTAGAGGAACAGCGTCGACAACGAGTGCAGGAAGATGCGGACGGGCTTGCCGGTTTCCTTCGCTATTGCAGATACGTTGAACATCACCCCCTCGATATCTGACACCTGGCGCACATTTCCGCTTTGCTTCGAATCCCTGCCTTCGAACGCACCGAGCAGACAAGAGTGGTAGTCAATGATGAACAGGCTGTGGCCGAGCGCACTCTTCGCGTTGATCCCGAAGGACTCCATTGCAGAAACTACATCCCCGGGGAGAAGATCAACCGCGACAAAGATTACAGTGTCCCCGTTCTCGATGTAGTTCTTCGCCAAGCTTATGTTGAACTCAAGCAGGCCGATGCCGGGGCTCCCGACCATGATTATCGAGGACTTGTCCGGAAACGTGGATTTGATCACTTGACATCACCCGCCTTAGAGGATCGGCGTCAGCGAGACGCCACCCCCCTTTTCCTGTTCTTCGAACGTGAGCGCGTTGCATTCTGTGAACGGTTTCTCCCCGTACAGGATGACGGTGCCCCCGATCCTGTCTATCTTCACAAGCGTCGTGGCTAGGTCCGCCAAGCGGTGTGCCGATGATGTCGAGGGTGAAGTGATGCCGACGAATACGCCGTTGTTTCGTCTCACAGAAAGAAGATGATCTGTTAGCTGATCCATGACGTGATTCCCGTATATGGATTCCATCGTGTCGAAGCCCATCAGCGAAAGGAACGGCGCGCCTGCATCCCCCAGACTGAAAGCCAGACCCTGCCAACTGAAGTCGGCCAAGGCTGTGGTTCCCTCGACGGGAAGTACGAAGCGCTCGCTTGTCGTTCCCATCTGGGTCGCCTTCTCCGGTATCCTCACGAATCTGTCGAACTCATCCTTCGGCAGCATTCTCAATATGTGATTCCTAGCGCTCTCCGCGCTGGCCTTCCTGAGGGGAACCCACATGACGCCTCTCTTCAACCCTGCGAAGTTGGCGACAAGGCTGCATTCGACTGCGCTGCTGATCATTGCGGGAACGCCGTATCCCATTTCTATGAGCACGATCGATCCCTTTTCGAGGCCCCCGAGCAGCAGTCTATCCAAATCCTTTATTCCCCATGATACCCGGTCCGAGGAATCCTTGACTGGCGACCACGCCTTGGGAGACAAGAATTCCTCCTTGAAATCGTGCCCGAAGCTCGTTATCTTGCCGTCTTTGAGTGTGAACAAGTACTTGGGCTGCCGGATTTCGCATCCCCTGAGCTTGGATATCTCCATCTCGCGAATCCTTCTGCCCTGGTAATCGGTCGACCTCAGCACCAGTGCGCCATCCCCTAGGTAGTCGAGTTGCGGGTCGGCGCTCTCGAGAACCAAAAGGACGTTGGCGCCGTATCCCTCAACGATGTCATTCTGGACGGTGAGTATGAGTCTTGCGCAAGTCTCGCCGTACTTCTCCGCTAGCGCATCTATGCTGTCGAAAACTATGAGTGATCTTGCCGGGAGGTTCTTCTCAAGCGTGTTGTAGACGGCCTCTAGATCTCCGAGGTCCCGTCCGATCGAAACGGACATCATGACCTCCTGCCCCTCCGACGCCTCTCCCAGTCCCTTCAGGTTGCTGAGGCCAATCCTCCTCCGACCGTGCCCCTCGCCCCCTGCGGCATTGTCGCTTGCAAGTGGTCGGGATGAGGCCTCCCCTCGCTCGATCTTCTCCCTGAGCCAAGGGAACTGGGCGAAAAGCGAAGCGCCCGAGACACGAGTCGAGAGATAGAAGCTCCTCTCGATCGCCGAGATGTCCTCGATTGTCTGGAGCGCGAACGTAGTCTTGCCGGTACCAGCGTTCCCCCGTACTATCAGCGAGTGGCCGCCTTCGTAGGTGAAGAAGTCGAATACCTCCGATGGTATCCTAAGGTTGGACACAGTCGCCTTCCCTTCTCTTTGGGTTAGGGATTCAACCGGTGCCATACTTTCTCAATTCGGCAACTCTTCCTTAAACCTTCTCAACATATTCTCTCGAATGATATTGTGACGGAAAGGCATGTATCGTTAAAGAGATTCCACTGTCCCTGAGTGCGAAAAGTATTAAGTGTATCAACCCGAATCCAGATAGGCGGAGGATTGAAGATTGAAGGCGGTCGTTCTTGCTGCTGGCGAAGGGACGAGGCTCCGTCCCTTTACGGTCTCTCGCCCCAAGGTCATGATCCCGGTCGGCAACAGGCCGATACTGGAGTATGTCATTTCTGCGCTCGTCGACAACGGCATTCAGGAAATCGTACTGGTCGTTGGGTACAGGAAGGAAACGATAATGTCATACTTCGCCGATGGGAAGAGGTTCGGAGCAAGAATAACATATGCGGTTCAGGAGAAGCAGCTTGGAACGGCCCACGCTCTCACTATCGCGAAAAAGCATCTTGACGAGGATTTCCTGGTGGTCGCAGGCGACAATTTGATTGACAGCCGGACGATCTCGGACCTGGTCGGCTGTAGACGGGGACCTGCGATCCTCGTCACCGAAAGCGAGATACCGTCGAAGTATGGGGTCGTCCAGGTCGAGGGCAACAAGGTCGTGCGGATTGACGAGAAGCCCGAGGGGAGAGTCGGTAACATCATCAGTACCGGAATATATTGTTTCAACAGGGACCTGCTTAGAATCGTCGAAGATGCTGTCAGTGGTGGTAAGATCGGCATTACTCATGTTCTCCAGGCATTAGTCCCAAGAATGGACCTTCCTGCCGTTCACACCACTGGGAAGTGGATCGACGCCGTGTACCCTTGGGATCTGATCGGTGTCAACGCGGCTGCTCTGACCGTCCACGGTCAGGAGATCGCGGGTACGATAGAGTCGGGCGTCACGATAAAGGGAAGCGTGTCGGTTGGTGCCGGAACAAGGATTCGATCTGGAACGTACATCGAGGGTCCAGTCACGATCGGTGAAGGTTGCGACATCGGCCCCAGCGTGACGATCCTCCCGTCGACAAGCATCGGCAACGGTGTGCAGATAGATTCGTTCAGCTTGCTGTCGAACTCTTTGGTTATGAACAACGTAGAGATCGGTTCTCATTCCCATCTATCTCATTCGGTGCTCGATGACGGCATCAAGATTGCCACAGGTCTGGCGTCTCTGGCCGGTTCCGCTTTCGCCAGGGTGGAAGATGAGTTCTTCAGATTGGAATGCGTGGGCGGGCTTGTCGGGGAAGGCACCGAGATCGGTGCAGGGGTCGTCGTCTCACCGGGTTCGATAGTCGGCGCCGGCTGCAGGATTGGGAGCGGGGTTCGAGTGACCGGTAATCTCGAGAACAGAAGCGTCGTGGTTTGAAGTGTGCGGGATCGTCGGCTATTGTGGGTCAAGGCAGGCAGTCGAAGTCTTGATCGATGCCCTGAAGCGACTCGAATACAGAGGATACGATTCGGCCGGAATTGCAGTCTGCGGAAAAGAGTTGCAGGTCTGCAAGAACAAGGGCGAGATCGCCAGACTCGAGGAGTCACTTCCGGCTCTGGAGGGGACGGTCGGGGTCAGCCACACGAGGTGGGCGACCTGCGGCAGACCATCGAAGGAGAATGCGCACCCGTTTGTCGATTGCAAAGGCGAGTTCGCGCTCGTTCACAATGGAATAATCGAGAATCACATGGCTCTGAGAAAGGAGCTCATGGCGAAGGGTCATAAGTTCACGTCCGAGACCGACACCGAGGTTCTAGTCCATCTGTTGGAAGA
>JBEKKT010000041.1:0-8059 GCA_050010535.1 Methanomassiliicoccales archaeon
GAGGCGGCCGGAACCGGTGCGGATACGATGCTCACATTCTGCCCGAAGTGTGCTATTCACTTCAATTGCCTATTAAGCAGCCCTAGATTGCCCGTAGACCGGGGAAAGGTGAAAATACTCGTTCGGGATTTCGGGGTTGTCATCGCAGAACGACTAGGAGAGGGTGATGCGGATGAACAAGCGGGATCTTGACAACGCGCAGAAGAGATACCTCATGCTGGAGCTCTCTTGCGCAGACAGAAAGTGCAACCCTTGCACATACCCCAACTGTCAACGCTTTGTGAGGGAGAACGGCCACAAACAGATAGTCTCTAGCCGCATTTTTGAGGTCCCCACGCGCATCTCTGCCGGTGGCGACACGTTCAGACAGCGCTACGTGCTCTTGGAGCTCTCCTGCTCAGAACGCAAGTGCAACCCCTGCACCTATCCAAATTGTCAGAGGTATGAGAGGGAGGTTGTGAGAAAGAAACCCTTCAAAGTGAAGGTATCGGAACTTTCGGGGGACGAGGAACTGCGGACCGTGCTCTCGAAAGGAGTCTAGTTGTCCGGAAGGAAAGCGTCTATTCCGGACCGAATGTGAGTGCATAGGAGAGACGCAAGAAAAGGAAACGTCTCATTGGGATTGAGGAACCCAGAGAAATGATTAAAGGTTCCTTTACGATTCCGACGGACGGAGAGGGTGTCGCGATGGAGAGATCTGTGCTAGTAATCGGAGGAGGAGTCGCAGGTATCCAGGCATCCCTAGACCTGGCCGACAAGGGAGTGATAGTCCATCTGGTCGAAAGCTCGCCGAGCATAGGAGGACGGATGGCGCAGCTGGACAAGACCTTCCCCACGAACGACTGTTCTATATGCATACTGGCGCCAAAGATGGCGGATTGTTACGGTCATCCGAACATCAACGTGCTGACCTATTCCGAGCTAATCGGGCTGGAGGGACACAAGGGTCGCTTCCAAGCGAAGGTGCTCAGGAAGGCCAGGTACGTCGATGAGTCGAAGTGCACCGGCTGTGGAGAATGTCTCCAGAAGTGCCCCACGAAGGACATCCCCAACGAGTTCGAGCAAGGGCTGGCAACGCGCCGCGCCATATACATGCCGTTCTTGCAGGCGGTTCCGAGGGTCGCCACGATCGACAGGGAGCACTGCAAGTTCCTGGCCGAAGGAAAGTGCGGCGTCTGCAAGAAGGTCTGCAAGCGTGAGGCGATTGATTACGAGATGAAGGATGCGGTCCTTGAGATAGAGGTTGGTGCAGTGATATGCGCGACAGGTTACGACGTCTGGAATCCCAAAGTCGCCAGCGAGTACGGCTATGAGAGATTTCCTAATGTCTACACGGCGATGGAGTACGAACGGCTCACGAACGCCGCGGGCCCGACTGGTGGACATGTCATCCGGAGATCTGACAGCGAGGAACCGAGGAACATCGCGTTCATCCAGTGCGTGGGCTCCAGGAACGTGCAGTTAAACCATCCATACTGTTGCGAAGTGTGCTGTATGCATTCTACGAAAGAGGCTATGCTAGCGAAGGAGCACAAGGAGGACATCAAGACGACGATATTCTACAAGGACTTGAGGGCGTGCTCCAAAGGATTCTTCGAGTACGTCGGAAGGGCGAAGCGTGACTATGGGGTCGAGTTCGTCAACTCCGACGCGACGGTCCAAGGGGAGACGGAGAATCATAATCTCGTTGTATCGTACGATGTAGCGGGCAAGTCGGAGCGGCGCGAGTTCGACATGGTCGTGTTGGCAACCACGCTGGTTCCGAGGGACTCGACACCCCAACTCGCGAAGGTGCTGGGCGTGGAGTTGACCGAATTCGGCTTCATCAAATCGAGGGACAGGATTCTGGGGCCGGTCGAGACGACGGTCCCTGGAATCTACGTCGCGGGGTACTGTGCCGGTCCGGCCGACATCCCGGAGTCAGTTGCACAAGGATCGGCGGCGGCCGCGAAGGCAGTCGAAGCGCTTGTTGAGACGAGGGTGTTCGCATGAATGGTGAGAAGCCGAGGATCGGAGTATTCGTCTGTCACTGCGGAACCAACATCGGCGGCTTCGTCGATGTCCCCGCAGTAGCAACATACGCGACAACGCTTCCTGACGTTGTCTATGCCACCGACAGTCTGTACACCTGCGCCGAGAACGGTCTGGCGAGCATAAGGGATGCGATCAAGGACCACGGTCTCAACAGGGTCGTCGTTGCGTCTTGCACCCCCCGCACTCACGCCCCGTTATTCCAGGCGGTCTGCGAGGAAGCGGGACTGAACAAGTATCTTTTCACATTCGTCAACATCAGGGAGCAGTGCTCGTGGGTTCACATGAAGGAGAAGGACAGGGCCACGGAGAAGGCGAAGGATCTCATCCGTATGGGAGTTGCTAGGGTTGGGCTGCTTCAGGCGCAGGAAGAGACCCGCATCGGCGTCGAGCCGAGGGCGCTCGTCATCGGCGGCGGGATATCCGGTATGACGACCGCGCTATCGATCGCTGATCAGGGGTTTCCGGTCGTTCTCGTCGAGAAGGAGAGCGAACTCGGAGGATTCGTTAGGAACCTGGACAATCTCTACCTCGACGGGAAGGATGCGGTCGAGACGATCAATCCCGTGATTGGCAGCGTCATGGCGAACAAGAACATCACGACTTACCTGAGCTCCCGAGTAGTCAAGGCGGACGGTTTCATCGGGAACTACGATGTGACGCTCAGCGTCGATGGCAAGGAGAGGAAGGACAAGTTCGGGGTCATCGTCGTTGCGACTGGCGCGATGGCATACGTGCCTTGCGGTTTCTACGGATACAAGCAGTATAAGCACGTCGTAAGCCTGGCCGAGTTCGAGATACTCTGCAAGAACAAGGCCTTGCCGAAGATACGCAGCATAGCGTTCATACAGTGCGTCGGCTCGAGGGACCAGGACAAGACATACTGCTCTAGGATCTGCTGCAACGTTGCTATCAAGAACGCGCTGAACTGCGCGGAGAACTACAAGAACATCCTCAGCCGCGAGGAGACCGGAGAGACGGTGAAGGCCCCGGTCGACATGAAGGCATCGGAGGAGATCTCCGAGCGGAGGAGGCGCAGGCGCGGCCGCCGTGGCGAGGAGGAAGAGGGCGAGGCGGCACAAGTTCCGCCGACCGAGGCGCTGGATATCGCGGTCTTCAACAGGGATATCATGGCCTACGGCGTCGAGCACGAGCTTAACTATAACAAGGCCAGGGAGAAGCACGTCCGTTTCATCAGGTACACCCCCGAGAACCGCCCGAAGGTCAGCATGGAAGGGGAGAAGCTAGTCGTCGACTACTGGCACGACACACTGAAGATGCAGAGGAAGATGGACGTGGACATGGTCGTTCTTTCCACGCCCCTCGTCGCCCAGCCGGACGCGAAGGATCTGTCGAAGTTGCTGAAGGTGCCACTCGGGCAGGACGGGTTCTTTCTCGAGGCGCACGTCAAACTGCGTCCTGTGGACTTCGCCACCGATGGCATATACGTCTGCGGGACGGCTAAAGGGCCATCCGATATCACCGAGTGCGTCGATCAGGCACTCGCAGCCGCATCGAGGGCCGCGATACCTCTTGCCCGGGGTTACGTCCAGGCGGAAGCGCTCACCGCGAAGGTCAACCCCGATATCTGCACCGGATGCGGCACCTGCGAGGCGGTGTGCCCGTACGGCGCGATCAGGAAGACCGACAAAGGAGTGGCTGAGGTTATCGTCGCCGCGTGCAAGGGCTGCGGCTGCTGCGGCGCGACCTGTCCAGAGGGCGCGATAGATCAGTCTCATTATACTGACGTCCAGTTGCTCGCTGAGGCGAAGGCCGCGTTCCAGGAGGTGGTCCAATGAGCGATTTCGAACCGAGGATTGTCGGATTCCTCTGCAACTGGTGCTCGTACGCGGGCGCTGATCTCGCCGGAGTGAGCAGGTTCCAGTATCCCACGAACATCAGATCTATTAGAGTCATGTGCAGCACGAGACTCAGCCCCCACCTGTTGCTCGAGGTGTTCAGGGCCGGAGTTGACGGCGTCATCGTCGGGGGCTGCCACCTAGGGGACTGCCACTATATCTCTGGCAATTACTACACGGAGAAAAGGATTATGCTCACGAAGGAACTTCTCCGTCTGACCGGCCTCGAACCGGAGAGGTTGAGGCTTGAGTGGATATCGGCTTCGGAAGGGGAGCGATGTGCGAATGTCATGACCGACTTCGTCGGCAAGATGCGTGATCTCGGGCCGTCACCTGTTCCGAAGGACAGTAGGCTTGCCCTCAGGCTAGCCGCTGCCACTGAGGCCGCCAAGATTTTCAGATTGAAGCTGCTCTCCGGCAAGGAGATCAAGCTGACCGGGGAAGGGAACGTCTACGGCGAGAAGGTGGACCCCGAGAGGTTCGCAAGGATGCTGAAGAACGCAGCGCAAGAGGAGTTCCATAGGAACCTGATATTGGAGCTCACTAGGAGCAAGGCGCTTTCCGTCAAGGAGCTGGCGAAGGAGGCCGTCGAGGCGACCGACGTCACGCTCGAGCGCGTTGTCTCGCTTCGTTCCAGGAACCTTCTGGCATTGAGCTCCGTAGAAGGAATGACACCGAAATACAAGGCAATAATCGTGGGAGGTGACTAGAATGATGTCGAAGGTCGGAGCGGTGATGGTTATCGGAGGAGGAATCTCCGGCGTTCAGACGTCGCTGGACCTCGCCGATTCAGGATTCAAAGTGTACTTGGTCGAGAAGAGGGCAAGCATCGGTGGGGCCATGGCCCAGCTCGACAAGACTTTCCCGACGAACGACTGTTCGATGTGCATCATGGCTCCGAAGCTGGTCGCTGCCGGCAGGCACCAGAACATCGATCTCATAACGAACGTCGACGTCGAGGAGATTGAAGGTGTCCCCGGGGACTTCCGGGTAACCCTGAAGCGCAGGACGCTTCGGGTCGACGAGAACAAGTGCACGGGCTGCGGCGTCTGTGCGGAGAAGTGCCCTGTCGAAACGACAGATGAATATAACCAGGGGATGAGGAAGAGGAAGGCGATATTCGTGATGTATCCTCAGGCTGTCCCTTTGGTCTTTAGCATAGATAAGGACGCTTGCATCGGTTGCGGGGTCTGCGCGGAGGAGTGCCGCGCCAAGGCGGTCGTCTATGACAAGCCGGACGAGGCTCTTGGGATCAGCGTCGGCGCAGTGATCCTCTCACCAGGCTTCGACGAGTTCGATGCGAGGTTGAAGAAGGAGTACGGTTACGGGTATTGCAAGAACGTCGTTACCAGCATCGAGTTCGAGAGGATGCTCAGCGCGACCGGTCCGTACTTCGGGGCGGTCCTGAGACCGTCGGACGGCGAGATCCCGAAGAAGGTTGCATTCATCCAGTGTGTAGGTTCCAGGGACGAGCAGGTCGGGAATACATATTGTTCCTCGGTTTGCTGCATGTACGCCCTGAAAGAGGCGATAATCGCGGGCGAGCACACGGCCGGTCTGAAGCCCACTATATTCTTCATGGACGTTAGGGCGGTAGGAAAGGAGTTCGAAGACTATCGGGAGAGAGCGGAGAAGGAGTATGGCATTAAGATACACCGCGGCACGAGGGTCGCGTCCGTGGAGGAAGATCCTGAGACGAAGAACCTCTTCTTGAGGTACAGCGGGAACGGCGATATCACAACTGAGGAGTTCGATCTTGTGGTCCTGTCGGTCGGCATGCGACCATCCGAGGACGCGGAGAAGCTGAGCAGGCGACTCGACTTCCGACTGAACAAGTACGGATTCTGCGAGACGGACGTGTTCTCACCTCTCTGCACATCCCGACCTGGCATATTCGTCAGCGGTTCGTTCGCTGCGCCGAAAGACATCCCTACGACTGTGGCCGAAGCTTCGGGCGCTGCTGCAAAGGCGGCTGCGCTCATCGCCGACGTAAGGAACACGCAGGTCACTGTCAAAGAGTACCCCGCCGAGATTGACGTCACCGGGCAGGAGCCCAGAGTGGGCGTATTCGTCTGTCACTGTGGCATCAACATCGGCGGAGTGGTCAAGGTTCCATCCGTGGTCGAATACGCAAAGACGCTTCCTGGCGTCGTCTATGCTGAGGAGAACCTCTACACCTGCTCCTCCGATACCCAAGAAAGGATCAAGGAGAAGATCAAGGAGCATAATCTGAACCGCGTGGTCGTCGCTTCCTGCACGCCTCGCACCCACGAGCCGCTGTTCCAGAACACCATCCGGGAAGCGGGCTTGAACACATATCTGTTCGAGATGGCGAACATACGGGACCAATGCTCATGGATACACATGCACGAGCCTGAAAAGGCGAGTAAGAAGGCGAGGGATCTCGTCAGAATGGCAGTTGCGAAGGCAAGGCTGCTCGAGCCGCTGAAGAAATCATCGCTCCCCGTCAACCATTCCACCGTAGTGATCGGCGGAGGGCTCGCGGGGATGACCGCTGCTCTCGAGGTCTCGGCCCAAGGATTTCCGGTTCATATCATCGAGAAAACGGGTCAGCTGGGAGGAAGCCTGGCGAGGCTCTACCACAAGGAAGGTACTCGCGAGCCCAGGGAGTGCATGAACGAGCTCATCGCGAAGGTGAGAGATGCGAAGAACATCACCGTCCATCTGAATACGGAGGTCAAGGACGTCACTGGGTTCGTCGGCAACTTCAAGATGAAGACCTCCGGGGATGAGATCGAGAGCGGCGCGATCATCGTCGCGACCGGCGCCACTGACTACAAGCCGAGTGAGTACTCCTACGGCAAGGACAAGAGGGTTATCACCCAGCTCGAGCTGGAGCAGAAGCTTGAAGACAAAGCGCTTCGCGCGAAGAAGATCGCGATGATCCAATGCGTTGGCTCGAGGAACGAGCAGGTGCCTTACTGCAGCAGGATCTGCTGCGTCACTGCGATGAAGAACGCCATAGCTATCAAGCGCCAGAACCACGCGACCGAAGTGTATGTCTTCCACAAGGACGTCCGCACGTATGGATTCAGAGAGGAACTATACAAGGAGGCCTGCGAGCTTGGCGTCAAGTTCGTCAGGTTCACTGAGGACGCGATGCCCCGCGTCGAATGTGGCGGAGACCAGGTGGAGGTCGTAGCTCGTGATACGGCATTGGGCGAGGACATCGTGGTGAGGTCGGACCTTCTGGTGCTGAGCGTAGGCATACGGCCGAACGAGGGCAACGAAGAGCTCGCCAAGATGCTTAAGGTTCCTCTCAGCAAGGACAAGTACTTCCTTGAGGCGCACATGAAGCTGCGGCCCGTGGACTTTGCGACGGAAGGCATCTTTCTAGCTGGCTCGGCTCACTGGCCTAAGCTCATCGACGAGGTGATCGCTCAGGCTTCAGGTGCCGCGACCCGCGCGATGACGATTATATCTAAGGATGTGCTCGAGACCGAGGGGATAATAGCCGCCGTCAACGAGGATATCTGCGACGGTTGTGGTATCTGCGAGCCAACATGCGAGTACAAGGCGATCCAGATCGTGAAGGTCTCGGAAAACCCTGAGAAGCTGAAGGTAGCGGTCAACGAGGGACTGTGCAAGGGTTGCGGCGCTTGCGTCGCCGCCTGTCCTTCTGGCGCGATGGAGCAGAAGGGGTTCAAGTCGTCCCAGGTCATCGCGATGATCGACAGCGCTCTTGAAGGAGGTGATTCCTGATGTCAGCGACTGAGGCGGAGCATGAGAGCGGGATGGCAAACGAGGATTGGGAGCCGAAGATCATCGTCTTCTGCTGTAACTGGTGCTCCTACGCCGGCGCTGATCTCGCAGGTGTGAGCAGACTCCAGATGCCGACCGACTTCAGGGTGATAAGAACGATGTGCTCCGCGAGAGTCGATCCGGAATTCGTGCTAACGGCCTTCGCGAAAGGGGCTGATGGCGTGCTCGTGGCGGGGTGTCATCCTGCAGACTGCCACTACATCGGCGGGAATTACAGGACCAGAAGAAGGATCGCAATGCTGCGGATTCTCCTGGAGCAGTACGGATTCGATCCGGACCGCCTTAGGCTGGAATGGATCTCCGCCTCCGAAGGGGAGAAGTTCCAGAAGACGATCCGGGTGTTTACTGAGAAGATCTAGGAGATTGGTCCAAACCCCATCAAGGAG
>JBEKKT010000042.1:0-8014 GCA_050010535.1 Methanomassiliicoccales archaeon
TCGCATGGAATGCGTTCATGGCCGCAACGAAGGTAGCTAAGGAAATGAAGCTGTACGCTGCGGGGCAGGACATACTCACCGATGCTTTTAGTGGGAACGTTAGGGGCGCCGGCCCCGGGGCCGCAGAGATGGAGTTCACGGAGAGAGGCGCTGAGCCGGTCCTCTTCTTCATGGCCGACAAGACAGAGCCATCCTCGTTCTCCCTTCCTCTCACCCGGATATTCATGGACCCTTTCACCACGACTGGACTGGTCATTGACCCTAGGGCTCACCAAGGATACAAGTTTGAGATCGTGGACGTTTGCGATTCGAAGAGGATCATGATGTCCGCTCCGGAGGAGGCGTACGATATCCTCAGCATCTTGGGCGACACGACGAGATACGCGATAAAGAGGGTGATGAGCAAGAGCGAGGATCTCGGCATCGCGGCGGTCGTGAGCACAGAGAAACTGAACATGGCCGCAGGGAAATACGTTGGAAAGGACGATCCGGTCATGACAGTGCGGTGCCAGAGCGGATTCCCTGCCGTTGGAGAGGTGCTCCAGCCATTCATGTTCCCCCAGCTTGTCGCGGGGTGGATGCGCGGCTCGCACCACGGGGCGTGGTATCCCTGTTCGGTGGACGACTCGGACCCGTCCTACTTCGACGGCCCTCCGCGAATCGTGTGTCTTGGATTTCAGATAAGTCACGGGAAGTTCCAGGGACTCGAGGACCCTGGTTCTCCTACGGGCGTTCATAAGCCGATCGACTACTTCGCTGGGAGCGTTTGGGACGAAGCTAGGAGAAAGGCGGTGAGGGTGAGCATCTACATCAGAGGTCATGGTCCGTTCATGCCGGCGATCTTGTCTCCAGAGGAGATGGAATACACGACTAGGCCAGCCGTCCTGAAGAAACTGCGCGAAAGGATGGAAGACATTGAGTAAGATCTCAACGCCTGTGGTCATTGTGAATTTCAAGACGTACCGCGAGGTAGAGGGCTACCGGTCACTTTCCATCGCGAGATTTTGTCAGGACGTATCGAAGGAGACCGGCGTGTGCATCGCCGTCTGTCCGCCGATGGTGGAGCTCTCCGCCGTCGCGTCCTCGGTGAGTATCCCGGTCCTTGCACAGCACACGGATCCGGTGAAACCCGGATCACATACCGGTTGGACTACGCCCGAAGCTGTGAAGGCGGCTGGTGGTTCCGGCACGCTGTTGAATCACTCAGAGCACAGGATGATGCTCTCCGACATATCGACATCCGTCCGTCTTTGTCGTTCTGCGGGGCTCCAAACGGTCGTCTGCGCGGATTCGGCCGAGACTGCCGGTGCGTGCGCGTTCTGGAGACCGGAATTCATCGCGGTCGAGCCTCCGGAGCTGATAGGGGGCGATGTATCGGTCACGAGTGTCAAGCCGGAGGTTGTCGAGAGCGCGGTCCGCGCCGTTCACCGGGTCGATGAAAATATACCCGTCCTTTGCGGAGCCGGTGTTAAGGCCGGGGAGGATGCGAATCGGGCGATCGAGCTGGGAGCGAGAGGCGTTCTGCTTGCCTCTGGCGTGGTCAAGTCCGACGACGTTAAGAAGGCCCTTCAGGATCTCGTCAGTTTTTTTTGAACTTGCCACGGTTCTTTGTGCGTTCCTTCTTTCGAGCCAGGGTCTCTTTCTGACGCTCAACAATTCCTCTAGGGGGAGGTGGAGGTCGTGGGGCCGAGGCCGAAGATGCTGACAATGCGAACCTCTTGTTGTTGCTCCCTCTGGCCGCTAGGACCGAAGTATACATCGTCCGGCGAATTCTCAAAAGAGTTAAGACTGGATAGCGCGATAGACCGTTAGTGCGCATCCGGCATTTCGCCCTCGGCGACCTTAAATCCGTGTTTGATCTCGCGTGCTCCGCGTTGAAGGAGCGCTACACTCCGACCCTGTTCATCAATCTTCAGTCCTATTGGCCTGAAGGATTCATCGTCATCGAAGATCTCGGGACGGTCCGGGGTTTCATTCTCGGGGTCACAGTATCCCGGATAGAAGCGAGGATACTGATGCTTGCTGTCGAAAAGGACCTCAGGAGGATGGGATATGCAACAATGCTCTTCCGCCAGTTCTGCATGGAATGTGCGAAGAAGGGGATCCGATATCTGACGCTCGAAGTGAGAAAGAGCAACCTACCCGCCATAACGTTCTACGAGAAGATGGGATCTCAGATCACCGGTGAGATTGAGAGATACTACACTGACGGGGAGGATGCCTATAGAATGCACATCTTCCTCTAGTGGAACATCTGGTCGTTCTGATGCTCATTCCAGAAATAGTAAGGAGACTTCTCCTTCTGCGAGGAAGTGATGTCGGTGGAGAGCCCCTTCTGATAAGACCCATACCGATCCTTTATCTGTTCTTCGACGGGTCTGCTCCTCTTTAGGGCCAACTTGATATGCTTCTCCTCGATGAGCAGGTCCCCTTCGATCGCTGCCAGGTCTCCAGCGGACCTGATCAGACCCCCCAGCTCTCTAAGTCTGAGGGTCAACGCGCCGGTCTTGCCGTCGATCGTGCTTGCCCTTCTCTTCGCTTCCTTGACTATCGCGTCGATCCCAGAACGAGAGGCTTGGGGGATCCTTCCGTCGATCGATATCTCCTGGGCAATGAACTGCGCGAGGAGGGCCCTGTTCTCCAAGGTGTCTACCATTGACGTCTCGACAAGAACCTCGTAACCGCTGCCGTTGATACGGGAGCGTAGCGGCGAAAGGATCTGCTCGAGATCCTGTATGTTGCACGCGCCAACGAAGATAAAATTGC
Source organism: Methanomassiliicoccales archaeon (assembly GCA_050010535.1). Classification (GTDB taxonomy): domain Archaea; phylum Thermoplasmatota; class Thermoplasmata; order Methanomassiliicoccales; family JACIVX01; genus JAJRAG01. The sequence goes on from JBEKKT010000042.1 coordinate 2,767, forward strand.
AGGGAACGTTCTCGACCTTCACGCTCGCCCCCGCGCTCTGCGGGTTCCTTCCTGATATCGGGAACCGCCGTTCCTGCATCGCGGTCAAAATGAACCTCTGCAAATGACCTAAGTGTGGCAGCTCATCTAGAAAAAGAACTCCTTCATGTGCCTCATGGATTGCGCCAGGAATGACACGGTCGTAGGGCTGCGTTCCCAAGGCCGGATGTCCGCCATACGGATCGTGACGGACGTCACCCAGAAGCTCGGTCTCGCTCGCGCCCGTGGCAAGTACGAAAGGATTGCGATCCAGACGCACGAGGACCTTTCGGGGGGAAATCTTCTCGAACTCCCTCCTCTTCTCTAGCGCCTCCTGGTCCAAAACCCTGATCATATCTCCGCAACGCTCGAACACGACGACCTCTTCCTTTCCTAGACGCTTCCTCGTGGTCGTGATTCTGTCATTGGCTCCGGGGAGGCCTTTCACTCCGGCAGCCCCCATCGTCGCCTCGAATATACCTCCGATGAGGTCCCCGAATGGATTGTTGCTCGACGTCATGTCCCCGATCTTTGGGCGCTGGCACTTCGGGCAATATCGCTCCGTCGGCGAAGAGTATGATCCGCAATTCTTGCACCTGTACCCCAAGCGCTCAGCCACGTTGATGGGGGCGTTCTTCGGGTCGATGAGCTCTCCTTCCGCGAACTCTTTCGATTCAACTTCCTTCTGGACCTCATCCGCCCTCTTCACTTCGATCGAAGGTCTTTCCGGATTCTCGGGGTTGTGGACGACGCGAATCTCTTCCATCGGCCGAGGTAGATGAAGAGCCAGGGCTTGGGCTATCATGGATTTTCCGGTGCCTGGAGGGCCTACGAGCAGAAGGTGGCGCCTTTGGCGCGCGGCGATTCTTGCCAGAGTGACAGCCTCATCTTGACCAATCACCCTCATCAGCGGATCCTTTGGAATAAGGACATCCGCTGTCGACTCGATTGATTTCAGGTCTGGCTCGTGCCTCAGGTCAACCTTTCCTTCGGTCATCAGTTCAAATCATCCTTTGTCCAGATCTCCACAGAAGATGGCTGCTTAGTAACGTTGCTCATTTTAGTACCGACCACGGTCCCGATCTTTCTCTCCGTTGCCAGATCGAGGATCCTCTGAGTGATCACACCGTCGAAGACGACCGCGATTGTCTCTTTTGGAGCCTCCTTGAGCACGTTAGCTAGCTCCTTGCTCGGAACTTCCTTGACGACAACGCCTTGGTCGTTCAGAAGCCTCGCGTTGAGAGTCGAGGACAACTCACTGAGCATCGTTTTGTATTTCTGTTGTGCTGGCGATAGTTTCTTCACGGGTCGCTTCTCCTCGTGCTCCTCTTTCGATGCGCTCATGGCCTCCATTCGCTCCATCCTCTCCGTCTTCTCAGCTGTGTGAGCAACGACATTGCTGGCTTGTGCAACCTCTCCGCCAAAGCCGTACATCTCGACAAACTGCTCTCCAGGTACCTTGTTCCGTAGGCACTTCATGATCTGCTTCTGCGTGAGCTCCTCGACTTCCTGACCGCGGGGTGCCCTCGTGACGAAGTCTACCTCAGCCACCTGGAAGAGTTCCCTAAGGATCAGTTCCCCTCCCCGGTCACCGTCCACGAACGCAGTGACGATTCTCTCTCTCGAGAGATCGCTCACAGTCTTAGGGATGTTCGTCCCTTCAACCGCGATTGCGTTCTTTATGCCGGATTTGAGGAGATTGAGCACGTCAGACCTGCCTTCGACGATGATGATCGAATCGGAATCTGGAACGTTCGGACCCGCCGGAAGCCGGTCCTTTCCGTAGTATATGACCTCTTCAATCTGCACCGACTGGCGTACGCTCTCAGTGAGATCTATGCCGGTGGTCTTCGACTGCTTCATCAGGTCGCTGAGAAGTTCGCGGGCCCTATCGATTATCCTCGTGCGCTTCGTTATTCGGACATCCTCAATCGACTCGATGTTTATCTTCGCCTTGCAAGGTCCAACCCTATCGATCGTCTCAAGCGCTGATGCCAGAATAACGGTCTCAACCTGATCGAGACTTGATGGTATGAGTACCTCACCTTCGGACTTGCCCTGCTTCGAACCAACCTCGACCTCAATACGGCCAATCCTGCCGCTTTTTTGCAGGTCCCTCAGATCAAGTTCGTCACCGAGCAAACCTTCTGTCTGCCCGAAAATCGCCCCCACCACGTCAGGCTTCTCCACGATACCATCCGCGACAAGCCTTGCTTTTACCAGGTACTTGGTGGTGCTAGGATCTATGTTCATTTTCTTCACCTCTTCTTGTTCTCGCTGGAAAAACAGCACGGACCTCTAATATCCGTTCTTCATCTGCTCAGCAGAGGCGATCCTTGATTGCTCCCTGCCCAGATGGACCATTCCCTGACCTATCCTGTGGAAGGATATGATGAATGGATGATAGTGATCATGATGTCAAACAGGCCTTACCTGTTTTTCCAGTCCATCTACAGAATGTAGTCACCTATATAACTTTCGGTACGGTTTACATAGGGCGAACAGGAAATACACCACTGCAGCTGAAATTGCCTGGCTATTTCAGTTTGAATTGGCATCTATCCACCTGAGGCAACTCTGATTATTCGGATCCTGTCATGGTCTCTTAAAACCTGGGTTATAGGAATAGGCAGTCCGCCCCTGACCACGATGTACGCGTCCGGAAGTAGGCCAAGAATCGTAAGCAAATCGGCCGCGGCGCTGCCACTATCTAGCGACACCCTCGACAAGTCTCCATTTGCAACCACGATCACGCTTATGGATTTCGGCATGCCATCCTAGACTCCATAATCCTGCGGATGTCCGTTCACGATCTCACTTCGATGTTTAAGGTCGATTCGAAGATGCGGTAATAATCTTTTGTGTTCTTCCCTGTGGTTTTCTAGGCGAGGACGATGTCCTGAGTCTGCGCTTCGCTAAAGGTAAAAATACGTGTACGCCATTGGCAGCTCAAGGGCCGAGGTAGCCTAGCCCGGAAAGGCGGTAGCCTCGAATGCTGCAAATCAGCATCAGAGCGAGCTACTGGCGGTTCACGCCTCGGGAGTTCGAATCTCCTCCTCGGCGCTTTAATTGCCGGTAAACTTTATCTACCCAGACTACATAGCAGTCTTCATGGAAAAGTCCCCCGGAAGGCCGGATCTCGGGAAGTCGAAGACGATCAAGGAAAGAACGGTCTACATCTACCTTCCCACCAAAGACATGCTGGATGGGTGGAAAAAGGAGGCCAAGAGACATGGGCTATCGCTCTCCCGCTTCGTTCAAGAAGTCGTCGATGACGTCTTGCGAAGAAGTCCCGACGGCATCACGCCCAGAGAAGAGATCAAGACCAAACTGGATAAGGCATCTAACGAACTGGCATCTTTGCGGGCGGAGAAGGAGGAATTACGTTCTCAATTGAGTCGGACGGAGCGGCTGGTGGCATCATACCGAGAATCGCTCTATGTGCTGGTTGAGGTTCCTCAGAAGGATGCCGTGTTGAGTGGTCTTATAGGGCTGTTCGTTCGACGAAGGGTCTGGAGGTTGGACGACGTCCCAGCCGCCCTAGGCATTAATCTGGCTGATGAAGAAGCGATGAGGAGGCTCCGGACCGACATAGACTATCTCAAGATGCTGGGCCTTATCAAAGGGGATTTCGAGGAACTGAGGTGCAGAATTGGAGCAAGAAAGAAGCGAAAAAAGTCACCGGAGGCCGAAAGAAAGAGGGCTGCAAGGTCTGCTCGACGCCTTTCTCGAAGACTGCAGACTTCGAGGCATGACAGCGATGACAGTGGCGTCATACGCCTCGGGCCTTCGTGATTTCCGGCGATTCTTGGAGAGCATAGGCATAGAAGAAGTCGGCAAGATCGACAAGGAGGCGGTTCGCGGCTACATAGGTTTACTCAGAGAGGAGAGGAAGCTCACAACCTCCACGATAGAGAACCACCTCTCCAGCATATCATGTTTCCTGGATTACCTGATTTATGAGGAAATCATCGAATCGAATGTCGCCCTGGCCGTCAGGAAAAGATATCTGCGAAGGTACAAGAGCGACGACTCTGAAGCCGAGACGAGGAAGCTCATCACGGTGGAGGAACTCAAGACCCTTGTCAACTCGATCATCATCCCGAGGGATAAGGCGATCATCGTGCTCTTTGCGAAGACTGGAATCCGAAGAAGCGAGCTTCTTTCAATCGACGTAGGGGATGTCGACCTCGTCAGCTTGAAGATTAGGTTGAAGCCGAAGGCGAAACGATCGAATCGGACGGTCTTCTTCGACGAGGAGTGCGCGAGGGTCCTTCAGGACTGGCTGAAAGTGCGGGAGAGATACGCGAGGAAGGAAATCCCGGCTCTGTTCGTTACCGAGGCCGGCGGAAGACTCAATCGGAGCGGGGTGTACCTCGTCGTGACCCGCCACGCAGCCCGCGTGGGCCTCCATAACGCCTCCTCAGACAAGCTCGAGGACCACTTCACGCCTCATTGCCTCAGGCACTGGTTCACTACCTACCTCAGGAGGAACAACATGCCGAGGGAAATGATCCAGGAGCTTAGGGGTGATGTGAGGAAGGAAGCGATCGACATCTATTATCATATCGACGCCGAGGATCTTCGCAGGACTTACCTGCGGTGCATGCCGCAGCTCGGAATCCGGTGAAACGGCTGCCATCCGCCCTATTATCGACGTTTAACCGATTAGTTTGAACTGGTCGGCTATCTTCCTACTCTCATATGATAGTTCGGCAGCGGATGGCACACTGAAACCCTTTTCGGGAATCCTATGCTCTCCTCTTAAGGACCATCTGAGGCAGTGCCGATCTGTTTGTAGGTGGAACGCCAATACTCATAAGCGGCCAGACTCCGTCATCGCATGAGCTGAACTACATCCCCCATGATAAGTCAAGGATAATCTAGCTATGAGCCGTCCGTCCGCGTCGAAAACCTCATTTGTTCCTCGAGATCCGGTCGGTAAAACGAAGAACTGCGAGAGTTCCGAGTCCCCTCTATAGTCTCACTCTGCACACTCAACGCACTTCTCAAGGCAGGGAGAGAGTCTTGAGCTTCTGGTCAAGCTCAAAAACTCGTATCCTAGGCGAATTTTTCGATATTAAAAACTTTCGCAAGTGTCACTTTCGCAACTAAGAATGAAGCCGCCTATCTCTTTCTTCATGGAGCCGTTGAAGAATACCTTCTGCCTCTATCGGAACGTGACCAGAGAAATGGTTCCTGTCGTGGCTGTCGCGTTGATAGTGGCGGT
>JBEKKT010000043.1:0-6642 GCA_050010535.1 Methanomassiliicoccales archaeon
TTGCGAGGAAATGACAAGTGTGAAGGACGGCATGGTGCTCTATCGACGAAGTGATGATGTGATTCCCTTTGTCCCTGTTGGCGTAAGCGAAACCCTGTACCGCGATGTTGTCGGACTCCGTCCCGCCAGATGTAAAGATGATATCGTCCTTTCGCGAGCCAATCGCCTTAGCGACCTTTTCCCTTACCGCCTGCATTGCGCTGTATGCCTCCCTACCAAACTGATGCAGGCTCGACGGGTTCCCGTACTCCTCCGTGAAGAACGGCAGCATGGCTTCCAACACTCGAGAATCGACCCGCGTGGTCGCGCTGTTGTCGAAGTAGACCTTTGCCATCTCTTCACACGCCTTGTATCTCCAAAGGCTGCTCATTCCCTGCGAGACTCCGCAGGAAGACCTAGCACGCAAGGTGAGGGGTTCTGTTGCTTCTTAAGGTTTACGATTGTTAATATTCAGAGATGAGGGTAAATCATCAGCGGTCAATCAAGGAACAATCGAATCTGGAGCGGACGAAGCCGTTCTAAGCGGACCCGCCAATGATTAACTATCGTGAAGCATTTATAGACAGGTAGCACAATGAGGTTCATGCCGCCTTGAAACGAACCTCAGAATCGATGGAGGACGTTCGGCGTAATTGGGGAGAAATCACAATGAACAACGATGAGATAGTCGAGATGTATGGCAAAATGCGGATAGCGCTGGATATCATTACCGAATGTGAGGAATTCGCAGCTATCATACCAGAAGTCAGGACGAACCTCGTCTACACAAGAAAGAACCCGAAGGACAAGATGGACGTGCTCGCCGTTGACGGCAGGATAACGGCCGTCGATGGCAGACCGCACGCCTCAGGCCCCGCCAAGTTCGGGGCATCGAGCCACATGGCGCGGTTCCTGATCGGAATCCACAAGGCATTCCCATCTGTGCGGGCTGGAATCGACTTCGCAAACGATCCACAACTCACCAGATTCTTGGAAGAGTATTGCAGCAGGAAGGGCTGGTCGCTGATTGGCATCGATCGGTCAAAAGAGCCTGACGACATCAAGGATCAGGAAGGTCTCTCTGTGCCCTGGAAGGCGAAAGAGGTCGTCAAAGCCGCTGGAGGAAGAATGCTGAAAATCGCTTACGAATCTGGAGCGGTCGGAAAAGAGCCGGTCTCTGTGTTGCTTGGTGAAGATCCGGTACAAGTCGTTAGAGAAGTGTGCGCGCTGGCGAAGGCTTATAAAGCGTATTCGACCCCGCCTGTCAAGGTCGGGAAGATCGGGAAGGAAGTCTTCGAATCAATCTTGCTGGGCCGACTTGGAAGGCGGAGCGACAAAGTGATCGTGCCTCCGATGACAGGCGTGGACGCAGGGGTCGTCGACATAGGGAACGGCAACGTCCTCATCATCGCTGAGGACCCGATTTTCTCCATCCCTGGCTTCCCGTTGGATTTCCTCGGATGGGCGACCGTCCATATAGGTGCAAGCGACGTGGCGGTCATGGGTGTTGCCCCGCAATTCATGCTGTACTCGCTACTGATGCCCCCTGGTACCGGCGATGTTGAGTTGAAGACCATTGTCGACTCGATCCACAAGGCCGCCGATGACCTTGGAATCTCGATCGTCGGCGGTCACACAGGATACTACCCAGGCCTCCCAACTCCGACGATCGGGGGAGTGACCGTCTTCTCTGTAGTCCGACAAAACAAGTACGTTACGCCGACCGGAGCACGGGCAGGTGATGACGTCATCTTGACCAAGGGGCCTGCAATCGAGACGACCTGTGCATTAGCCATGATGAATAAGAAAGAACTCATCCTTAGGTACGACGAGGAAATCGTCGAAAAGGCCGTGGGCCTCCGTGGAAAGATGAGCGTGGTGAAAGACGCCCTCTTGGCGATGGAAGCTGGGGGCGTGACTGCGATGCACGACGCAACGGAAGGCGGCGTCATCGGCGGCCTCTATGAAATCGCATACGCAAGCGAGGTGGGCATGGAAATCGACGAGTCTAAGTTCGTTTATCCTGACGAGGTCAGGATCGTCTGCGAATACTTCGGTATAGACCCTGTGGCAGCCATCGCGGAAGGATCGCTCCTGATCACTGCCAGGCCGTTGAATTCCAAGGCGATACTCAAGAAGCTCAAAGAAGGAGGAATCGATGCCTCGGTGATTGGAAAGGTGAAGACGGACAAGAGGACAAGGACAATGAAGAGAAGGGACGGTAGCGTAGTGGAGTTGTGCATCCCTGAGCAAGACCCGTTCTGGCCCATCTTCTTCGAGAGCATCAGCAAAATGGCCGGTGATAAGATCTAGGTCTTTCCTCACTGCCAGTTCTTCATTTTATTCATAAACGAATGATTTGTGGCGCAGGAATTAAGTATTGTAACAATCGTTACTCCGCAAATCAAACCGAAATGGACTGCGAACATCTTCGCAAACGCATGTCCAGGGGAGGAACAGAATATACCGAGATGAGGAACATGAAGAGAAGCTATGAGGAGATAAACTCCAAGATAAAGAAAGGCGACGCGGTGGTCCTGACAGCGGAAGAAGTCATAGGCGTCGTCCGGAGCCAAGGGGTCGAGAAAGCCGCAAAGGAAGTGGATGTTGTCACCACCGGTACGTTCGGCGCTATGTGCTCCTCAGGCGCGTTCCTCAACTTCGGTCACGCCGAACCGCCGATAAAGATGCAAAAGGTGTGGCTGAACGATGTTCCCGCTTACACCGGGCTCGCCGCTGTCGACGCATACATCGGTGCGACAGAGGTCCGCGAGAACGGAAAAATCGACTACGGTGGAGGGCAGGTGATCGAGGAACTCATCGCCGGAAAGCCCGTGAAGCTGAGAGCCACCGCATCCGGCACGGACTGCTACCCGAGGCGGAACATCGAGACGTACATCTCGCTGAAGACAGTCAATCAGGCCTACCTGTTCAACCCGAGGAACATGTACCAGAACTACGCCGTCGCGACCAACTCTTCGGACGGGACGCTGTTCACCTACATGGGTAAGCTGTTGCCGAACTACGGGAACGCTACGTATTGCAGCGCTGGCCAGTTGTCCCCGCTGCTAAACGATCCGAATCTGAGGACGATAGGCATCGGGACGAGGATCTTCCTGGGCGGGGCCCAGGGCTACGTTGCCTGGGAGGGCACCCAGTACAGGACGGACGTCCCAGTCGAGAACGGTGTCCCAACAGCGGCGTGCAGAGCGCTCGCAGTCGTCGGGGACATGAAGAAGATGTCGACCGAGTATATCAGAGGCCTCTACTTCCACAAATACGGGACATCGCTCGGTGTCGGGATCGGCGTTCCGATTCCGATACTAGATGAAGACCTAATGAGGAGCGTCTCGATCAGAGATGAGCAGATTCTCGCGCCGGTGCTCGATTACGCAGTACAATCACGGGCCCGCAAACCCTTGACGAAGGTCAACTACGCGCAGCTAAGAAGCGGATCGATTGAGCTCTTCAACAAGAAGGTGAAGACCTCATCGCTCTCAAGCTACCACAAGGCGAGGCAGATCGCCGAGAGATTGAAGAAGTGGATAGAGGAGGGCGAGTTCCTGCTCTCGCAGCCTGTTGCGAGTCCGCCCGAGAGCCAGACTTTCAAACCTCTGGATCTTCACTCGCAGGAGGAGGTGTGAACATGCCGAAACAAAAGTACCTGCTCACCTTTACCTCGGACATAGTCAACGAGCCGATAACATACAGGATAGTGAAGGACTACGACTTGCTCGTCAACATACTCCGGGCGGAGGTGGACGATCGTGGAGGTAGGCTCCTTATCTCCATGGAAGGGAGCGGCCAGCAGATCAAGAAGGCCGTCGGATATCTTATGGACGCGAAAGTACAGGTCAAAGAGCTCAACGAATACGTAAAGAAAGACGACGAGATATGCACCGACTGCGGCATGTGCATGTCGATTTGTCCCGTGGATGCGTTCGAGGCCGATCAGACCTCCTGGAAAGTCACCTTCGACCCGAAGAAATGCATCGCATGCGGGATGTGCGTGGATGCGTGCCCTCCTCAGGCGATAAGGATCGGTGAACTCTGATCCTTTACTGATTCATGTGGCATCGGAACGCCGACTATCGACAGAGCCACCGACCCGAAAAGTCCCTCATCTCCTTGGGGAGGCCGACAGGAGGTGAGCTAGCACTCACACCGGGGTGCAAATCGGTCAGCTGTCTCAGAGCATGAGGCACACATCGACGCAGACATCAGAGCGATACTACTGCCGTGCTCAAGCTGAATCCGCCTTCGCTCATATCAATGAAGCATACAATCGCATCTTCCTGCATGAGCCAGCTATCAATACAAGAAACGATTGAATTGAAATCGAAAAATAATTGTCTGGATAAGAGCATGAGTGGGTCCACCCGGACCCGATATCTAAACTGTCCAGATATTCTTTTTCTGATTTCAAGGATTGAGGCCATAGACTCAAAGACGACGGAAGCAGAATCTGTCAGAGGAGATTGCTCCTGTCGATTTCGGCGAAAAGACATATAAGCACATTGCGCAGATGGTTTTGTGTTATTCAATCGGGTGGGGGGTTACGTGGAGGAAGGAGCGAAGGTGTCGGAACGCAAACCTATCATCAGCGTTTTGCTGGCAATTGTCGCAGGAATCGTCATCATGGTGCCCGCATGGTTCCCGAACGACCCTGCGGGCAATTTCTGGCGATCGATAATTGGGCATAGTTGGCTGTACAGCATCCTGTTTGGGCTCAGATTGGCAGTTGCCGTTTCCCTGTTCTCGATTGCTACATACCTTTACAGTCAGCCAGCAAAGAGCGCAAAATGGGGAAAGCTTGCCATTGTGGCCTCGCTCGTCAGTATTGCATCGATTTCCGTCGGTGGGTATGTAGTCGGTGCGGCTCTGGGAGTGATTGCGGGAGCCACGGCTATACGATGGGGGAGTAAAGAGATCGAGCGCAAGGGAAACACTGTAGCATGATGAACATACTGACGATAACCAAGACATTGATCTGGGCAGTAGTCGGAATCCTGTTTGTCACGAAGCGATGAAGGTGAAGTGAAATGCCAAATGAACAGGGAGTGAAACGAATCTTGGGAGAGAGGAGACCAATAGCCAAGGTCAAACGGACAATCATGCTGGCAACGGGTCTCGTGATGCTCGCTCTCGGTGTAGTCATGATGTCCTATACGACACCAGACACGGCGGAGCCTTTTGGGGGGCCTATGATGCTTGCCTCTATGGCTTTGGGCGGCGTGGGACTGCTGACAGCCTGGCTGGCTCTCGTAAGTTATCGGGACAAGAACGGAAAGAAGGAGGCTGCGAAGCGATGAAATGGTGGAAGTTTTATCCGATTTATCTGGCCAGTGTGTTCGGTGCCATGGGCGTAGGGCAGTTGATTTGGCTTAGTCAGCAGTTCTGGGTGATTCCATTTGGCCTGGTTGCTATTGGGTTAATAGTTGCAGTCTTGTTCATTCGGCAAGCAAAGAAGGATAGGATGCCGAATCGTGACTGACCTGAACGAACCCATCTAGCACATATTCCAGTCAGACAGTACCAAAAATCGAGAGAGGCTGAATCCTAACTAACGGGATTGAAGCTCCCTATGCACACATTAATGTATCACGAAGGTGAGTGATTTTGTTGGCTTTTCTTCAATAAGACAATTCCGGGTTGAAGGAAGCCAATCCGAGTTAAGGTCGGTTGACCATCGTCTTGCCCTGACAAGGACGGAGGGAGTGCATGAAGGGGATTTACCGGAGAATTACTTCGGGAAACAGGTTCAGTTTACTATGGGTTAGCACAATTTCCATTTTATTGGTGTTGTCAGGTGCCTTTTTCGTCGCTGCCATAAATACGGTGGCTGCGGCCCAGGAAGGCGACTACATCTATGAACTAAGCGGCAGTCCCGCCGTTGCCACTATCACGGGATACACTGGCGCTGGCGGAGCGATTACGATTCCCTCCACATTAGGCGGGTATACCACGGTGGCCATCGGGGATGCTGCATTCTTCTCCTGCACGTCCTTGATCTCCGTGGTCATTCCAAATAGCGTCACGTCCATCGGGAACTATACGTTCTACTCCTGCGGCTCTCTCACCTCCGTGACCATTGGAAGCGGGGTCACGTCCATCGGGAACTATGCGTTCCAATCCTGCACCTCCCTGACCTCTGTGACCATCCCCAACAGTGTTTCATCCATCGGGGACGCGACCTTCTCCGACTGCACCTCCCTGACCACGATAAACGTTACCGCTGGCAACCCGAACTATGCCAGCGTCGATGGCGTGCTTTATAACAAAGCCATTACCACACTGATCCAGTACCCGGGCGGTAAGGCAGGGGCGCTCACCATCCCCAACAGCGTGACCTCCATCGGGGTTGCTGCGTTCTCTGACTGCACCGCCCTGACCTCCGTGACCATCGGAAGCGGCGTCACGTCCATTGGGTACTGGGCGTTCTCCGACTGCTCTTCTCTGACCTCCGCGACCATTCCAAACAGCGTCACGACTATCGGGAACTATGCGTTCTCTAACTGCATCGCCCTGACCTTCGTGACTATCGGAAGCAGCGTCACCTCCGTCGGGGACTATGCGTTCGCATCCTGCTCTTCCCTGACCTCCGTGACCATCGGAAACGGCGTTACGTCCATGGGGAACTATGAGTTCTACTCTTGCACCTCC
>JBEKKT010000044.1:0-6492 GCA_050010535.1 Methanomassiliicoccales archaeon
CCTCTTGTAGTCGGCTTGGGAGTGGGTGAGAATTTTGTCGCATCGGATGTGACCGCGCTGCTGAACTACACCAACAAGGTCCTATACGTAATGGATGGCGAGTCCGTAGTGATATCTCCCGCCGGCGCGAGGATATTTGACGAATCGGGCAAGGAGATCGAACGCGAGCCAACCACGATCTCGTGGACGATCGAAGACGCAGAGAAAGGTGGATTCGGTCACTTCATGCTCAAGGAAATATTCGAGGGGCCGGTGGCGATTCATAACACCCTGCTAGGCTATCTGGATGAGATCACAAACGGTAACTCCATCGGTAGCTCGAGGTTCAGTTCTGTGAAGATGGTGGCTTGCGGATCATCCTATCACGCGTCAATGGTCGGCAAGTATGTGATCGAGGCACTCTCAGACACACCGACGACCCTTGAGCTCGCTTCCGAGTATAGGTATTCACCAGGCACAAAGGAATTTCCCCTGGTCGTGCTGGTCTCCCAGAGTGGGGAGACCGCCGACACGCTGGCCGCCGCCAGGGAGGCGCGCAGGCGGGGCTGCAAGACCTACGCGATCACGAACGTCATCGGGAGCACGATAACGCGGGAGGTGGACGAGGTCTTCTACACGCGGGCAGGCCCGGAGATCGGGGTCGCCGCAACGAAAACCTATCTCACCCAGCTGATCGCGCTTTATCTATTGGGATTGCGAATGGGCCTGGCAAGGGACACCATCGGACACGATGCGTTGAGATCAATGAAGTCCGAGTTGCGCTCCATGCCTCAGTACGTCAGGGCGGTGCTCGACAATGCATCTGCCATCGAAGAGGCGACGGACATGCTCGTGGAGGCGAGGGACGTGTTCTTCATCGGTCGCAACATAAACTATCCTACCGTTCTCGAAGGTGCCCTCAAGCTGAAGGAGATATCGTATATTCACGCCGAAGGATACGCTGCAGGAGAGCTGAAGCACGGCCCACTGGCTCTGCTGGATTCTCACACCCCAGTGGTTGCGGTGTGCGTAAGGGACCATACCTACGACAAGATGCTTGCTAATGTGGCGGAGGTCGCGGCCAGGGACAGTCCTGTATTAGCGATCGGTTTTGAGGACGACACCGAGCTGAGCGCCGTTGCAGACAGGGTCATTCGGATACCGAAGGTCGCACCGATCTTCTCGCCCGTGCCGATAACGGTCGTTCTTCAGATGCTGGCATACTACACTGCGAAGAGAAAGGAATGTCCGATTGACAAGCCCAGGAATCTCGCGAAAAGCGTTACTGTGGAGTGATCAAGCAAGCCTTTCGGGACAGATGCTCCTTCGGGAGCACGATCGGCACTTGCCCACCCTATTGTGGTTCCGGTGAACTTCTTGAGTGTTCATGAGGTCCCTCATCTCGTTCAGTTTTGAAATGAGAAGCCCCTTCACCTCGTCGTCGAACTCGATCTCGTGTTCGATGTTGTCGTACTTCAGGATGCCATGAGTTACCTTGGTTCCTTCATCCTCGCTGAGAAGAAGGCAGTAGGCTGCCACGCGAAGGATGTGCGAAAAGAGCGGTCCCCTCGGTTTCCGTCCGGTCTTTACGTCCACCGGGACAAGCTCGCCATCGATCAACAGAATGTAGTCAGGTCTTCCCGATAGGCCATACCGTTCCGACTTGAGCAGTCTAGACTCTTTCCTGCCAACGTATCTGATCTCTCCCTCGATGTCCTTCTTCCTCCTCTTCTCAATTGCCTCTTGGCTCGCAGACAGAGAAACATAGAGGGCGACGCTCGCCCCTATGAGCCAAATTAGAGCAGCGACCTCGTAAATCATAGCGATTTCCGGGTCTACCCCGAGTACTGTCACCGAGTTCAGTGCTATCATCATCGCTATGATCGCGAAGATGACGATCACCTGCTCGTACTGAGAGCGCTTTCTCTCTTCCCTCGTGGAAGCAGACTGATATAGCATCAAGACAGCGGAGATGACCCAAGGGATTGACAGAAGGCCGAGTATCTTGCTCCATTCGGCGGAGTTCTCTACCGGCCTGAAAACGACACCTATGACGGCGAGAGCCGTAGCCGTCAACGCGAACCAAAGCACGACCCTTTCCCAGTTCCTCGCCTTTCTCTCCTCGTCCATGATGTCCGAGAGCTCGACCGATAGAGCCTTGTGCTCCCTTTCGCCCTCTTCAAGAACAGGAGATGTGACGTCACTCTTGGTGCTCAGCCACCAGCTCAAAGGGCAATACGCGAATCGCTCCAGGTCGCTCGCCGAGATCGTTTCCATCTTGACTGTAAGTATCACTTCATTGTCTGTAATACTTGCGATTTTCCGTTTCCGCCGTTCTCAATCTTCTCACATCTGTGTTCCAGGAGCGATGAGTCAACGACGATTATGCCGTCGGGGCTGTCAACGTCGTCGACTATCCCGAACCAATAGACCACCAAACCGTTGCCGAAGAGTTCGTTGTACGGTATCAATTGATTCCTTATGTTCTTCCTGACCTCTATGCTGTCGCCGAACGACGCCTTTGACTCTATCCAATTGATCTCCCATCCGTTGACTCGGATCGGCTCGTCCAAAAGGCAATCTGGGGTCTTCGGGAACTCCCCCCGGAGATCCCGCTCAGTTCTGTAAGTTATGTTGTGCGAGTTGAGCCAGTCTCTCAGGCGCTCCTCCCCCCAAGCTCCTCGTTTGTACTGACTCGCGGCGGCCTGCGGCGAGTAGACGATATCCTCCCTCGCTATGTCGGTGATCTCCTTCCTGGTCCTTGTATTTTCGATGAGTTCCGGGTTCTTGACATACTTCCAGAACTGCTTCTTCGAGAAACCCAACTCTTGGAATATCATCAAGCCCGTCAATATCGGCGGGAATCTCCACTTCCTGGCGATCGACAGCATGCTCCTTCCGTTCTTCCACTCACGTACGAGTCGATCCGCATTCTCTTTTACCTTGTAGAATTTCCTCGTAGTCTCTCTTACTGTCTTCTGTGTGAATATGACGGTGAGAAGTTCTTCATCAAGACCCAATTTCTTCGCAAGATGTCTTATGTCAGCAGGATCGTTGAGCGATTCATATACTGACCTATAATCATTGTACTTCATTATTCCACTCTGATTTTATTGTGTCTTTTTCTCGTCGTAGCGGCCGGTCTCTATTTATAATTATCGCCGTTCTACGACGAAACAGAGAAAGCTGGCATTAAGTACAATTCTTCAACTCGGAACGTGCGGCTAGCGGCTCCTGTTTTTTCTTTCCGTAGTGTCGAGTACGCCAAGATGGTCGGCTTTCTCGATCTCCACCGTGAAGAATCCCATGACTTTACGGGGGCCCGACCAGACGTTGCGAATATTCTCAGAGTCCATGCAATATGATTATATATAAAGGAATGCGATTCATTATTAGAAGGGACAGTCTCATCCAACACGTAGAAAGTGTCGATGAGATAGGAAGGGATGACGTTGGTGAATAGCTCGTTCTTTACCGATAGTAGAGGCCCACCATGGCTTCCGGCTAGTGCCTCAGACGCTAGAAAGATCGCGTACTGGGGGCAGCTGATGTGCTTCGTGTTCATGATAGTTTTTTTGATACTCGGAATCATTCTGCTGATCACCGGTGACCTCGGATTCGGGATTTACTTCGTGGTCTCCGGCTTCGTTGATTTCATTATCCTAGTTCTGATGAAGTCAACCGTCTTCGAGCACATGGATCAGGGCCGATTCAACGAGGCAAGCGACCATCTTCTTGTCCTTGGTGTTCTAGGGATAATCTTTGGAGTAATTCCAGGCATATTCCTCATAACTGCCTTCGCTAGGCTGCAGGAGGTGTTCCAGCCACAGTATCAGCCGTATGCTCCGGGCACCTATCAGGAGGGTAAATCTCAGGAGGCACCATCGTCCGCGAACGCTCCTCCACCTCAGCAGGCGGCACCCCAACAGCAGGCGCCTCAGGCCAGTCCGCAGGAGCAGCCGACCGCAGCCCCGCAGAAATCAAAGCACCCTGAGATGGTCAAGTGCAAGAAGTGCGGGGTTCAGTATCCGGCGTTCATGAGGACCTGTCCTAACTGCGGCGAAGAGAGATAAACCCACCATCGGATGTCGGTCAGCAAACCCACTCCCTCATTTTATCTCCTTTTTGTTCCCAGGGTCAGATTCCGGATTCGACTCGAGCGTCGGGCATTCCGATTCGTATAGCGTCTTTCCTCTGCACATTACCTTGCGTATCCTGTGGTAGGGTATCACGCCCTCCGTTGTGACAAAGAATGATCGCTCCAGTTCGACGATGTCCGCCCCCTTGATCACTTTCGTGTCGTTCGGAGCGCCCCTATGAAGGAAATGGATTTCTGCGTCTCTTATGTCTGACCCGGGTCCCCATTTCAGCTTAGTCAGGACCTCCTTGGGAGAGGCCATGGGGAGACTAGACGTCTGTCGACAAAAAGTTTTTCCTAACGTACCGCGCTCCAACGACTATGGAGTCGATGGCGGTCACGTGCACCGCCCACGACGCGCATCAAGTGTCCTCAATCTCAGGAACGAGGGGGTGTTATCATCGAGAAGGTTGAGAGTTTCAGATGCAAGCTTGTCTCATATGAAGAGATGTCGAAGTGGACCGCCTCGGTGGCCAAGAAGATACGGGATTGTCACTGCAAACCGACCGTGATCGTGGGCCTCACGAGGGGCGGGTGGGTACCGGCACGGCTGCTATGCGATCATCTCGAGGTCAAGAAGCTGTACGCGGTGAAGACCGAGCACTGGGGTGTGACGGCAAGCCAGAACGGCAAGGCAATACTGACGCAGGAGCTCAACGCCAACATCGAGAACGAGAGCGTCTTGGTCGTGGACGACATCACCGACACGGGTGAGAGTCTTACCTTGGCGATGGCGCACTTGTTCAAGATGAGACCGAGAGAGCTGAAGAGCGCGACGCTTCTGCACATCGCGCACTCCAAGATGGAACCCGATTTCTACTCGATTAGGGTACCGGAGGAGAAATGGACCTGGTTCATTTTCCCATGGAACCTGCACGAGGACCTTAGGACGCTACTGCCGAAGACCCTCAGCGAGCCAAAGACCGTGGCCGAGATTAGGAGGACTTTCAAGGTCCAGTTTCAGATCGATGTTCCTGAGCGACTCATAAAGAACACCCTCAGCGACCTTGCAGCAAAGGATAAGCTACGGCGTTCTGGTAAGACCTGGACGAAGACCACTTGAACGCCCCTCAAGATCGGGTGCTCGGACGTATCCCACGACATGATCCGATTGGACAACGCTTATTATCGGCATGATCCATCACAACGGCGATGCTAGAGGGATTCAAGAAGAGCTTGGAATCCTCAACGATTGTGCGGATGGGCGCCTACGAGTACATCGTAAGCCCGATCACGGACGGCATCCCAAAGGTGGACCCCGCCGTGTTAAGAGAGGTCTTGGACCGCATTCTGGAGATAGGCGACTTTCAATGTGATTTGCTCGTTGCTCCAGAGGCCATGGGGATACCTCTCGTGGTCCCTCTGTCGCTGCAGCTCGGCATCCCTTTCACCGTGGTGAGAAAGCGGAGATACGGTCTTTCGGAAGAAGTGAGCATCAATCAGGTGACTGGCTATTCCGAAAGAGAGATGTTCATCAATGGCATAAGGGAAGGGGATAGGATCGTGATCGTCGATGACATCGTCAGCACCGGCGGCACGCTCCGAGCGGTCGTCATGGCACTGAGGTCGATGCGGGTCGAATTGGTCGACGTCATCGTTGCGATCGAGAAGGGGGGCGGCAAGGCGAAATTGGAGAACGAACTGGGCGTTCGCGTCAAGACACTGGTCAGAATCGACATCAAGGATGGCAGGGTCATTCTCACTTGATCATCCTTCTCTTCATGAGGTGCACCGTGATGAAGAAGGTTATCGCGATTCCTCCCCTTGCCGGCGTGAGTAGAGTGCATCTGACGGGATGTCTTCTGATACGGATTATCATCTTCTTTGCCAGACTCGAACCGGAGCTTCTAGCGTTTCTCGGCGGTTGAGCTATCGGTGCGTTCGTGCCGACAACCGTGATGTTGCCGCTGCTTTGGATCTCATTCGATCCTGTAGGGCTACAAAATCCCATCCGAGAGGGGAAAGTAGGTCTGCAGTGGCTCTCAAGACCTGCTCAACGTACTTGTAGACATCGTAGCTCTCGTCGCCTCTGAGGAACTGCGCCACTTTCACTCTCTCCGACGCGCTGTAGCTGCCTGCATCACAAATGACGTACTCGACGACCTCGCCCGGTTGAATGTCGAACCCCTTACAGCTAAGTTGCTTGAGAGCCGCCACGGAATCATTCCATTGTCTATAATCGCCGAGGTTCTTCGAAACCCTTTTCGTTATCACGAGCTTTTCCAACGGCGTCTTTCCGTCTAGCAGATTCCTCACATAGAGGTCTGCCACTTCGAGAGCAGATGAGATCGTCCTTTCGAACTCATCTGAGTTCGCAGCTTTCGAAAGGACTTTCAGCATATCGGTCTGAAGGTCCCTTATCAGCGGCGGGGTGT
>JBEKKT010000045.1:0-4996 GCA_050010535.1 Methanomassiliicoccales archaeon
GCACGTCTGCCCAAACAACGCCGCCTGCTGGTCGCCGAGGTCGCCACAGACCGGGACCTGGGCCCCCATGAACTCTGAGGGTTTCGTCATTCCATACGTGTCGGGGTCGACTGAAGGCCTCACCTCGGGAAGAATGCTCTCGGGGATATCCAGAGTCTCCAGAAGATCGTCATCCCACACACATCTGAATATGTCGAATAGGAGGGTGCGGGATGCATTCGTGTAGTCGGTGATGTGCTTCCCCGTGAGCTTCCATATCAGCCAAGTATCGATGTTCCCGAAAAGAAGATCCCCCTTGTTGGCTTTCTCTTTCGCGCCCTTGACATTGTCGAGTATCCACTTGATCTTCGTTCCAGAGAAGTACGAGTCCAACACAAGACCCGTTCTGTGCTGGAACATATCGGAGAATCCCTCTTTCGCGAGTTCCTGGCATATGCCCGATGTTCGACGACATTGCCAGACGATGGCGTTGTAAATCGGAGTCCCGGTTTTCCTATCCCAGAGCACCGTCGTCTCCCTCTGATTGGTGATCCCTATTCCCGCGAGATTCTTCGGATCGATGCCCCCGTTCTTGAGGGCGTCTCTGACGACCTTCTTGGTCTTCTGCCAAATCTCCATCGGGTTGTGTTCCACCCAGCCGGCCTTTGGGAAAATCTGAGTGTGTTCTTCGTATGCTGAGGATACGAGATTGCCGGAATGATCGAATATCGCAAACCGCGTTCCCGTGGTTCCTTGATCTATGGCTCCAACATAAGCGGGCATCATGTCGACCTCCCTGACGACATATCGCCATCATCAGTATTTCATTTTGTCCGCACTCTGGGCTCATGCAGCCACTCACCGCATCCTGTCCGAAGAGATGAAAGAACGGGAGTGCACAGAGAAACAGCGACCGATTAGGGATCGAATCGGAACTAATTTATTGTCGACATATAAATAAAAGTAGCGGGGGGTCGATTTGAACGACCGATCTCCGGGTTATGAGCCCGACGGGATATCCTGGCTACCCCACCCCGCTGTGGGACTAGTCTCCTAACACGCGTCCCTTAATTAAACTTTTGGATATTCAGAAGAATTTTCTGAGGCGCAGAATGTCATCCAGCGACCCTTTGATTCTCACTTTCTTCAATGCCCAAGCCTTCATCGGTTTCATCTTTCCAGACACCAAATCCTCAATTGTCAGAGGATCGGATATCAAAGATATGTCTGGATTCTCGATTCTACCCTCAGCGAAAGACCCGATCCGCTTGTTCTCAAGAACGAACCTGTATTGCTCGGAGCCGAGATCGATCTGGACCTTTCTTGTGATCCCCTCAAGCTCCTTTTGAAGGGCCCCGTCATTCTCCGCCTTTTGATTGAACTTCGTCACCAGATTCTCCAATAGGCATTTCACGGTCATCCTTCATCACTCCACTCCGTCAGTTTGGTGTTCTTCGCCAATATGATGGCCTTTCTTGCGGTTGCCCATGACTTCCGCGTGTGAGGTGGATAGTCCTGCTTTTCCCTCGTCCATTTCTCAAGGAATGCTATCGTGACGGGGTCCGAGGCATATCCGCTCCCTATCGGTTCCGTGATCTCGTTCTGGATGTCCGCGATCAAACGGTCCCTCCGCGTCTTGGCGATTATCGATGCCGCAGACACCACCGGATAAATGTCGTCGGCCTTGTGGCAGCAGAAAAGTTCCGGACTGCAGGAAAGGCTGCTCCTAATCATGTTATGAAAATGTCTCTCATCGACATCGGCCGCATCGACATATGCTTCATCCGGCTTGAGACGGTCGATCAGAGACGCGAACACGCGAGCTTCGAACTCGTTGAGCGACATGTGCCCCCTCATTTCGTCGATACCCTCCGCGGGGATTATAGCCAATTCGATCGTGGCAACCTTCTCTATCATGGACGTCAGCTCCTCTCTTCGCTTGGGCGACAGCTTCTTCGAGTCTCTGACCCGCATCTTCTTCAGAGGACCGTCATCCTCCAACATGACGGCTGCTATCACCATCGGACCGAGGACGGGCCCCCTTCCCGCCTCGTCGACCCCACAGATCATCATCCGCTCCATCCACCAGCCAGTATAAATTGATGTCGAAGTCCCGTGTTACGAAGACACTGCGAGTCCGTGCGAGTCGTCTGCCGAGAAGCGAAGTTCATGAGATACGTCCTGGATTTCCACAGGATGACGAAGTCGGATGTCTATTTTGCCGATACGAGGGCACGCAGGAAATCAGACAACCTGGTAAGCAAGGTCGGCAGGCTCCTCAAGGCGTCAGGTCTGGATGGCGTTTTCGGGAAAGGCGATCTCGTAGCGATAAAGACGCACTTTGGTGAACCTGGCAACACAACATTCATTCGACCCCAACTCCTCGACAAGATCGTCGAAGTCATCGCGAGGAAAGGCGGAAAACCGTTTCTGACCGACGCCAACACTCTGTACGTCGGCCAGCGGTCAAATGCTGTTGATCATCTCACGACCGCGGCTCGCCACGGGTTCACGTTCCCAGTCGTCAACGCTCCCGTAATCATCGCAGACGGACTCAAAGGGAAGGACCAGGTCGAGGTGAGAGTCTCTCTGAAACACTGCAAGACAGTGAAAATCGCTGCGGCCGCAAGTCAGGCCGATTCGATCATCGGTGTCGCGCATTTCAAGTGTCACGGGGCGACCGGTTTCGGAGGAGCGCTCAAGAACATCGGGATGGGGTTGGGATCTAGGGCTGGGAAGCTGGACATGCACTGCGACGTCCACCCGTCCGTCAAGGAGGAGAAATGCAAGAGCTGCGGCCTTTGCGTCAAGAACTGTCCGTCGGGTGCGATTCGACTGAGAAACAAGGCCGATATCGACGAGAAGCAGTGCATCGGCTGCGGCGAATGCTGCGTCTACTGTCCGAACAAGGCGATCGCCCCGGGTGGGCACGTCGGGAAGAAGGTCTTGCAGGAGAAGATCGTCGAATACTGCTATGGCGTCCTCAAGGACAAGAGGGGGAAAGCGGGGTTCGTGACCTTCGTGGTGGATGTCACCCCGGACTGCGACTGCCCGCCGTGGAGCGACAAACCCATTGTTCCGGATATCGGCATTCTCGTCTCAAAAGACATAGTGGCAATCGATCAGGCTTCGGCAGATCTCGTCAACAAGGAGTCGGGAATCGAGAACACGAGACTCGAGAGGAACCTTGCTTCTGGAATGGACAAGTTCAAGGCTCTGCATAAGGTGAATTGGGAGATTCAACTCGCTTATGCGGAGAAGCTCGGCCTCGGCAGCAGGGACTACAGACTCATCAGGATCTGAGATCTGTCCGGAGAACCACGTCAGGGGAATGAACAACTAAGTACGATATCTACCAATGAATTTGTCGAACACTAGCGTTTAAGGCGATGACCTCAATGCGGTATCTGGTGAAGTTCATTTCTGCAAGCGATGTGCAGAGCAGACGCCTCACGAACGGATTCAAACTCACGAGGGTCGGCGTGACTGGGGTTAAGAAACCGGTCACTGTCAAGAGGGGCGAGAAGACTGTTACTCTCACCTGCGACATCGACGTTTTCGTGGATCTTCCCTCGAGCCAGAAGGGATCTCACATGTCGAGGAACCTAGAAGTGATCGCGGAGGTAGTCGACCAGAGTGTGAGGGAGCCCGTGACCGGTCTGGAGACACTCAGCGCGAGCATTTGTCGTTCCCTTCTGGAGCGGCACGAGTACGCGTCGTACTCGGAAGTCAACCTGAAGGCTGACTACTTCCTGGAACGGACCGGCCTCAGCGGCAGGAGGACTCTGGAGGCGTACAAGCTCATAGCGAAGGCAGTGAATAGGAGGAACAACGGGCTGAAGAAGCTGATCGGCGTCGAGGTCATAGGCATGACGACTTGCCCTTGCGCAATGGAGACATTGAGCGAAGAGTTCCGGGGGATCGTGAAGATCGATCGGGAGAGTATCCCGATGATTACTCACAATCAGAGGAACATAACGACCGTGATGATTGAGGTCCCAGAGGAATACGACATTGAAGCGAACGATCTCATCGATATTGTCGAAAGGTCCGTGAGCAGTCCGACGTTCGAGATTCTGAAGCGGTCAGAGGAGGCGAAGGTCGTTCTCGCGGCACACGAGAACCCCAAGTTCGTGGAGGATGTCGTTAGAGAGATACTGGCACGGATACTAGACAAATACAGCAGTCTCCCGGACGATGTTATAGTCACGGTCAGAAGCGAGAGCGAGGAGTCGATACACAAGCACAATGCATTCGCCGAAAGAGTCACGACTTTGAGGGAACTGCGCGAGTGATCTTATTTACGCATGAATATGACTATCCAATCTCCTCGGGGTGAATGAGTGGTCAAGGCCGTTGTTGTTGACGTTGATGGTACGATCACCGATTCGAAGAGACTGATCCAACCACACGGCATCGAGGCACTCCGCCAGGTGCAACAAAAGGGTGTCGCGGTAATGCTGTCTAGCGGGAACGTCCTACCCATCGCATACGGCCTCTCCATCTTCATCGGTCTCAAGGGCCCAGTCATCGCCGAGAACGGCGGAATAGTGTCCTTCAAGGAGGACGTGTACAAACTGAACAGCAACTCACAGCCCCTGAGAGCCTACGAGTTTCTGAGGACGAAGGTCGAGGTCGAGAGGCTTTTCACTGACAAGTGGAGAGAGAGCGAAGTCGCGTTGAAAAAGACCGTGGACCCAGAGACCGTGAGGAGAGTGTTGAAGGACTGGAATGTCGTCGTCGAGACCACCGGATTCGCCATCCACATAATGGAGCCTGATCACAGCAAGATGAACGGCGTGAGGAAGGCGAGCGAGCTGATCGGTGTAAGGACGAAGGAGATCGCCGCCATCGGCGACTCCGACAACGATGTATCGATGTTGAAGGATTGCGGCTTCGGGATTGCCGTCGCGAACGCTTCGCCGGCCGCGAAGAATGTTGCGAAATACGTGTGTAGTAAACCACACTCGGACGGCGTGATCGAAGGACTCCACTGGCTCGGCCTGCTCTGAGATCG
>JBEKKT010000046.1:0-3370 GCA_050010535.1 Methanomassiliicoccales archaeon
TGCCGCCAACCCTTCAGCTGCTAGACGAATGAAGGCTGAGATACTCGCTGCCAAGAAAGCGGGGGACAGTGTTGGAGGAACTGTAAGATGCGTTGCGATAGGTCTTCCTATCGGGGTCGGCGAGCCATTCTTCGATACTATCGAGGGTGAGCTTTCCAAGATACTGTTCGCGATACCAGCAGTCAAAGGAGTTGCATTCGGCGCGGGATTCGATGCCGTCAGGATGCGCGGCTCGGAGCACAACGATCCGTATGCCATCGTCGAGGGAAGGGTCGTGACGGAGACGAACAACGCCGGCGGTGTCCTCGGCGGACTGACTAATGGAATGCCGCTCGAGCTCGAAGTTGCGTTCAAACCCACCGCCTCGATCTCAGCTGAGCAGAGGAGCGTGGACCTGGGCAAGATGAAGAGCACCACACTCAGGATCGAAGGGAGACACGATCCCTGCATCGTTCCGAGAGCCGTTGCAGTGGTGGAGGGCGCGACAGCGTTCGTTCTGGCGGATTTGTGCAAGAGAGGTGGTTTCCTTGGTTGAGGAAATAGATGGTATCCGGGCCGAGATCGAGAATATTGACAAGGAAATCCTCGAGCTCGTTGCGAAAAGGACTGAGGCGGCAAGGAAAATAGGCCGGCTGAAGATGGCAACGTCGCTGCCGTTGAGGGATCAGGTCGTCGAGGACAAGGTCATCTCTCGATACGTCCAGCATGCGGCTCGATTGGGGATTGGCGAGTGGACGGCGAGGCAGGTCGCCTCCACCCTGATAAGGGAGTCCGTAGACGCGCAGAGCACGTTGCCCAAGCCCTCTAGGCCCAAAGACGTTCTCGTGGTCGGAGGCGCTGGGAAAATGGGGTCTTGGATATGCAGGTACCTCAGATCTAGGGGACACGGGGTGACGGTCAGCGATCTAGCGAAGTCTGCAGACTTCCCGAACGCGACCAGCCTGAAATTCGCCGCGTCCAATTCCGACTTCGTAGTCATCGCAACTCCCATTTCGGCGGTCGGCGAGTGCTTGGAAGAATTGATCGAGTTGCATCCGGACGGAATCGTCTTCGACATATCCTCGATCAAGACCCCGATAGTGCCTATCCTGAGGGAAGCGACCAAGAAAGGCATATCCGTTTGCAGTGTTCATCCAATGTTCGGACCAGATACTGAATCGATCTTCAACAGGAACATCATCATCTGCGACTGCGGTTCCGAGGAGGCGGCGGATGCTGCAACGGATCTCATGAACTGGGGCGGGGCACATATTATTAGGATGCGAATCGAAGAGCACGACGAGCTGATGGCCTACGTGCTTGGGCTGAGCCACGCGCTCAACATCGCTTTCTTTGACGCTTTGACAAGAACGAAGATTGATTACGCTACCTTCGATAGGGTGGCCTCGACGACTTTCAGAAAGCAGGCCGCCACGAGCAGAGACGTGGCGTTCGAGAATCCTGAACTGTATTATGAGATACAGCATCTCAACCCGCATAACGGGATAGCGCTGGAACTGCTCACCGATGCGGTCGAGGACATCAGGGGAGCGGCATCGAGCGAGAACAAGCGAACGCTCGCAGGAATCATGGAGAAAGGAAGGAAGTACTTCGGAGGAGACTGAATGAGAAAGGTGGACGTGGCGGTGCTGGGCGCGACGGGAATGATCGGACAAAGGTTCATCCAACTGCTGGAGGAGCACCCTTATTTCGAGATCGGCGGCCTCTATGCCTCAGAGCGGTCGGAGGGGAAGAAGCTCTGCGATGTTCTGAAGCTCAAAGATCACACGTTCAAGGAAGAGACACTCAATATGGTGATCGGCCAGATAAGCCCGAAGATGATAAGCAAGGAATGCGACCTGGCTTTCGGCGGATTACCATCGGACATCGCCAAGGAATACGAGTCCTCGCTCGCGGCGGCAGGCGTTCCTGTCTTCTCGAATGCGGCCTCCCACAGGATGCGAGCGGATGTGCCGATACTCGTGCCTGAGGTCAATACTCCCCATCTAGATATCATACATGTCCAAGACACGTACAGAGACGGAGGTTACATCGTCACAAACCCGAACTGCTCCGCAACTGGTCTCGCCATACCGTTGAGGCCGTTGAATGACACTTATGGCCTGGACATGGTCGTGGTGACGACGTTCCAGGCTGTTTCGGGGGCAGGTTACCCGGGGGTCCCGTCGCTCGACATCCTTGGGAACGTAATCCCGTACATCAAGAACGAAGAGGAGAAGATAGAGGCGGAGATGTTGAAGATGCTCGGGAGGCTCAAGGGTAAGTGCATCGCTCCAGCCGATTTTACGATGCTGGCGAACTGCGCTAGAGTCCCTGTGGTCGATGGTCACCTGGAATCGGTGACAATGACTCTCAGGGAAGAGCCATCGCTCGAGGATCTAGAGAACTGCCTGTCCGGCTTCAGAGCAGAACCTCAGCGCCTAAGGCTTCCGATCGCACCGCGCGTTCCGATAATCGTCAGGCACGAGGAAAACCGACCCCAGCCACTTATGGATGCCAATGCCGGACAACCAGAGAGGGCGAAAGGCATGGCGGTGACGGTCGGAAGGCTGAGGAAGGCGGGCAAGTTCTACAAGATGTTCATCCTGTCGCACAACACCATCAGGGGGGGTGCTGGCGGTTCCGTTTTGAACGCTGAACTCGCCTACGTGAAGCGATTGTTGAAGTAAGGGTACTTGCATAGACTCTGCTTATCGCGCGGCAGGCATTTCTGCCGAGAGCGGGTGATCGAGTGAAACGAACATATCAGGAGATTAACCGGAGGACAAAGAAGGGAGACGCCGTGGTCATGACCGCGGAGGAGGTCATCGACGTCGTCCGGCGCGAGGGTGTCGAAAAGGCCACGAGAGAGGTGGACGTTGTAACGACCGGCACCTTTGGCGCTATGTGCTCCTCCGGGGCGTTCCTGAATTTCGGGCACTCAGAGCCCCCAATAAGAATGCAGAAGGTCTGGCTGAACGATGTTCCTGCTTACACGGGTCTCGCGGCGGTAGATGCGTACATCGGCGCCACTGAGATTAGAGAAAATGGGGACTTGGATTACGGCGGGGCGAACGTGATCGAGGAGCTGATCGCAGGCAGTCCGGTGCACTTGAAGGCGACGTCATACGGCACCGACTGCTACCCCAGGAGGAAGATCGAGACCTACGTCTCGCTCAAAACCCTAAATCAGGCGTACCTCTACAATCCGAGGAATGCTTACCAGAACTACGGGGTCGCGACCAACTCCTCGGACATTACACTTTTCACATACATGGGCAAGCTGCTGCCCAACTACGGAAACGCAACATTCAGCAGCGCGGGACAGCTGTCTCCCTTGCTCAACGACCCGCAGTGTCGCACCATCGGGATTGGAACTAGGATATTCCTC
>JBEKKT010000047.1:0-3030 GCA_050010535.1 Methanomassiliicoccales archaeon
GTATATCACCCCATTATGGTAACGCCGCTACCGTCTGGGACTTCCTGGACGAGCTGTGCAATCGTAAGGCTCTTTCCTCCCGCACCCTCGATCTTCTTGCGGGCCGATCCTGAGAACTTGTACGCTGCGACAACGAGCTTCTTGTTCAGGCTGCCTGCTCCGAGTACCTTTCCCGGAACGACAATGACTTCTCCTTCCTCGGTGTATCTTTCGAGCTTACTGAGGTTCACCTCGGCCCAGTTCCTGTTTGGCTTCTCTAATCGCAGCGCAATGTCTCGCCAGATAGCGGCACCCTTCTCCCTCGACTTCTTCTTCAGAGACTCGATGAGGAACACGAGGTTTGGGTCCGTCTTTGTTATCTTCTTCATATCCTGACTCTCCCGACATTGGGTGAAAGGCTCTAATATGGAGGCCTTTAATAAAGCTTTCCTATGAAATGCGTCGTCAACTTCGTGGTGGTCTCTTATTGCTGGCAAGCTGAAGAAATGACGGCAAGAATAGACCTTCACGTATTCTAAGGTATCACCAAGATGTGAGAGCTCGGCCCTTTGCCCACCTGATTCACTACTCTCGTCGCCTTCGGATTTCTGCGAACCTTTGCCCATGAATCCACTTTTCTTGACAGATAATCCCTTACACCTGAGTTCTCATCATTGAGGTAGACCTGTTACCGAGAATCCATCCAAGGAGCTTGTTAGGCTGGCTACTATGATTCATGCGTCGTCTAGCAATGGTTGCGACTGCGAATATTGCGACTCCTGACAAGACGACCAAAGGAGCAGGGAGGATGTCGAAGTAGTTCGATAGTAGTACCCCGGCTGCTGAGGAGACTACGCCGAAGGTCGCGATCAACTTGACGTATCCGAACAAGTTTGAACTTGTCGTTCACGCGGCCGCTGCAGGTGTCACAACGAGGAATTCGACCAGAATCCTGGACCGGCAGCAAGCAAGTCAGTATGGCAAATAGGGAGTATGAGGGGTTGACAAGGCTTTTAGACTGTCCGGCGCCCTTCGTTTTCGGGCTTCGTGTTGTGGTTGTTGTTACCGAGGTGATTGAGCCGGAATCGGTGCGGAAGCGTCCTCCTAGCCGACTGCTCAATGGTTCTAGTTAGCCAGATGTCGAGTTTCTATACCCGGTAGCCATTAAATATAACCTTGTTCATAGTGTGGTGTCACCCGGAGTGACACGATGATTCGATTTGGTCCAGCAGGGATACCTCTTTCTTGTAAAGGCAGGACCTTGAAGGATGGCATTGAGGATGTTCACAACCTTGGCCTCAACGCCATGGAAATCCAGATGGTCAGAGTGAATATCGTCGACCGACTGCCGGACGAGGAGGAGATCGGTCTCACGCCGTTGCAGGTCGAGGGCGATCTGATAGTTGCGATGATGAGGAGGAAAGGGAAGAAGGATATCCGGATCACTGACCCTGCCGAGAAGATAAAGGAAGAGGACACTCTCATCACCTTGGCGTCAGGATTGGCTCAGAACTATTCGGAGCTCAAGATGCTGGGTCAGATGGCTGAGGAATTGGACGTGGAGCTCTCGATGCACACGCCCTACTACATGGACCTCTCCACGAACACCGAGCTCACGGAGAAGAGCATGAACAGCATCCGATGGGCCGGCAGAATGGCGCATCAGATGAAAGGCGGAATCGTCGTCACCCACTTGGGGTTATATAGCGACCTCGGCAAGAAGAAGGCGAGGACGAACGTTACCGACAATATCGGAACGATTATGGAGTGGTGGAACGAGAACGGGATAAAGCCCGTGCTCGGCCTGGAAACGAGCGGGCGACAGGAAGTCTTCGGGAGCTTGGATGAGATTCTGGAGATATGCGACGAAGTGAAAGGACCAGTCCCTGTAGTAAATTTCGCCCACTTCCATGCCAGGGAGAGCGGCACGCTCAGGGATCCGTCCGACTTCGGCGAAGTTTTCGACAGAACGAAAAGATACGTCAGACAGATTGACTATACTCACTTCGCAGGCGTCGAGCACGAGGAAGGAAACGAGAAGAGGGTCACGCCGATCAAGAAAGGAGATTTGAGGTTCGAGCCCCTTGCGGAGTATCTCGTCGAGGAGATGCCCGACGTCACGATAATCTCTTCTTCGCCTCTACTGGAGCACGACGCGATGTACATGAAAGTGATATTCGAGCGCGTCCTGATGAAGAAGGTTACGAAGGAGTCTAAGTCGAAGAAGGCCGACAAGGACAAAGAGGACTAGGGCAGATGAAGGAGACCTCCAGCCATATATTGAAGGAGATTCAAGAAATCCTGGCGAAGATCGACGAGTCCGTCGTGGACGATATCGTCAGTTCCATCATATCGGCCAATAAGGTTTTTGTGTACGGGGTTGGAAGGTCCGGACTCGTCGGGCAGGCGTTCGCGGTCAGGCTTGTTCAAATGGGGCTGAACGTGCACTTTATCGGTGAGACCACGACTCCTATAGTCGAAGCGACTGACCTCGTCATAATCGTCTCGAACACCGGTGAGACGATGTCTGCTGTCCAGACCGCGAACATCGTGAGGAGGGTAGGAGCCAAGGTGGTCTCGATCACGTCCAACATGCATTCCAAGCTCGCCCAAGCGTCGAACATCTCTCTGGAGCTGACGATGGCGAAGGACGAGCAGCGCAGGAAGATCGCCCCCCTCGGCACACTGTTCGAGGACTCGACTTTTCTGTTCTTCGACTCGATCGTGCCATTGATCATGGCCAAGCTCGGGCAGAACGAAGCCTCAATGCGGAAGCGACACGCCATTTGGGTCTGAGACTTCCTCGCACCGGCTTTCGAACCGATACGTGGCAGATGAACACGAGAGGATGAATCCGATCGAGTGAAACTCAGAATACGTGCCGACGATCTAGACATTCAGGATGACCAGCAGAAGAAGAGGAGGTAGAGTGCTCCCCCGAGCATCAGTCCGGACATGCGAAGCTCTTTGTGAGTGGACCTCAGGTAGAGAATCGAGGCCGCGAGCAGCGCAATGCCCTTAGAGGAGGCCTGGAGAAACTGGACGCCATTT